>NC_019966.1:2585966-3232458 GCF_000328565.1 Mycobacterium sp. JS623
TCCTCAAGCGCGTCGAGCGATGGATCGACATGGCCGAGGACCGCCTCGCCGGCACCGGCGTCCGGGTCCTGATCAGTGGCGCCAACGACGACTACTTCGAGGTCGACGAGATGCTGAGCCGGTCGAGCCTGATCGAGGACCCCAACGGGACGGTCATCGAACTCGACGGCGGCTTCCAGATCATGGGCATGGGCTACGGCAACATCACGCCGTGGGCGTGCCCCCGTGACGTGTCCGAAGAGGATCTCGGCCGCCGGATCGACGAGGTGATGGCCACAGTCGCCGACCCCGGCAAGACGATCATGAGCCTGCACGTCCCGCCGTACGCCTCGGGACTGGACTATGCGCCCGAGCTCGACGGGGATCTGCGCGCGGTCGTCACGTCCGGCGGCCCCCACATGATCCCGGTCGGCAGCACCGCCACCCGCGACGCCATCTCCAAGTACACGCCGATGCTCGGCGTGCACGGACACATCCACGAATCCCGTGGAGTCCGCGACCTGGACGGCGTGCCGATCGGCAACCCGGGCAGCGAGTACAGCGAGGGGGTCCTGGGTGGCCTGCTGATCGATCTCGACGAACGACACGGCCTTGTCAACACGAGCCTGGTAAGGGGCTGATCCAATGACTGCTGCACCGACACTCAACACTGGCGTGCCGACCGCGACGGGGGTATTCACTCGAGCCAGCTCGGGCCTGGTCCGCCAGGTCCGCACCGACGACGTGATGTTCTACGGATGGCAGCAGATCGCCCTCGGCTACATCATCTTCATCGTCGCGGCCTGGCAGTTCTACCCGGGCGCGTCCATGGAGCTGGCCACCCTGATCGCCACGGTCGCAGGGCTTTTCATCGCCGGCTGCTACGGGCTGCTGAGCATGGTCTACCCGCGCTCGGGCGGCGATTACGTCTTTATGTCGAGGATCCTGCATCCGGTCGCCGGCATCGCACTGAGCATGTCCCTGGTTTTCTGGCAGCTCTTCTACACCGGAGTCAACGGGGCGTTCCTCTCCAAGTTCGGGATTGCGCCCATGCTCAGCTCGCTGGGCGTCCAGGAACACAATGCGGCCCTGATCAACGCGGGCAACTGGTTCGCAGGCAAATGGGGCCTGTTCCTCGGCGGCGTCCTGGTGATCGGCACCTTCTCGTTCGTCCAATACCGCGGTGCCGGGGTGTACTTCAAGGTGCAGCGGTGGGCCAGTTACATCACGGCGGTCAGCCTGCTGGTCACGTTCGTCACCCTCGCGCTGGCGGCGACCGGCGTGCTCGACTTCCACCACAACTTCGACGCGGCTGCAGGGGCGGGCGCCTACGACAACGTCATCGCGGCGGCTGGCAACACCCAGCACCCGTTCAGCCTGACCCAGAGCATCTTCTTCGCGGCCTGGCCGGCGTTCTCGCTGTGGTTCGCGGTTCTCTCGGTTAGCTTCGGCGGCGAGGTGAAGGACGGGCAGCGTAGTCAGCTCCGGGGCATGACGCTGGCCATCGTCACCATGGGCGGGGCGATGATCCTGCTGATGTTCCTGTACCGCGCAGCGTTCGGCAGCGCGTTCATGCTCGCCTCGACCGAGGTGACGCCGGATAAGTTCCCGCTCGACGCGGACCCCTACGTCAACCTCTATACGGGTATTGCCGGCGGCAATCCGGTGCTCACGGTGGTGAACAGCCTGTGGGTGCTCTCGCTGCTCTTCTTCGTCGGCGCCAGCTCGTTGATTGTCTCGACCCGCAGCATGCTCGCATGGTCGCTGGACGGGATGGCCCCGAAGTGGTTTTCGTCGGTCTCGGCCAAGTTCCACACACCGACCTGGGCCCTGGCGTTATCGGCGGCGATCGCCTTCGTCTGGGTCTGCCTCTACGCATTCACCAGCTCTGTCCTGGTGCTGGGCGGGTTCCTCGGCCAATGCATCCCATTCATGGGCGTCTGCTTGGCCGCGATCATCTTCCCGTTCCGGCGCAAGCGCGAGTTCGAGTCCTCGCCGGTGGCCTACCGGGTGGGCAAAGTACCGGTGATCTCGGTGATCGGCGTCATCGCGCTTGTCTGCGTGGTGTTTGTGTTCTACCGGCTGCTGATCGACGCCGCCTACGGGGCCAACAACCACCTCTCCGAAGTCATGACGGTGGCCGTCACGGTGTTCGCGCTGACCTGGTATGCGGCGTTCCGGATCTACCGGGCCCGGCAGGGGGCCGACATCAAGGGCCAGTTCAGTGAGATTCCGGTCGAGTAATGGACGGGACGGACGCCGCAACTCTCTTGCGCGCCGAGCGGATACCCGCCGAGGCCGCCCGCCTTGTCGGATCCGCCGCGGAGCAATCGCTGCTGCTGCGGATCACCGGCTCGGTGGCCGTGCATCTGCACTGCCCCCGGCACAACGCGTTGATGCGCGCGCTTGGCCGACGTCCGTTCTACGACATCGACTTCTGGGGACGCGATCGCGATCACCAGCGAATCGATACGTTCTTCCTGACGCAGGGCTACCTCGCTGACCCGGCAGCGCGTGGCCTGAGAGAGTGGGGCATCAAGCGGCAGATCTTCGCCCACCCCGAAACGGGCATCAAGATCGACGTCTTCATGGACACCCTGGTAATGGCGCATTCGATCAAGTTCGCCGACCGGCTCGAACTGGCCGACCCGTGCATCTCGCTGGCCGACCTGCTGCTCTCTAAGCTGCAGATCCACGAGATGACGGCCAACGACCTGATCGACCTCACCGTGCTGCTCGGTGAGCACCGGATCGGGTTGCAGTCGGCCGGACAGATCGACCTCAACCGCATCCGCGACGTGCTGTGCGACGACTGGGGATTCTGGTACTCGGCCGACCTGAACCTGGCACTGCTGCACGACTCGGTGCAGCGGCACGGTGTTGACCCGGTGTTGGCGGCCCGGGTCCGGACACAGATCGAGACCTTGCGGGCGCACCTGGCCGAGGCGCCCAAGTCCCGGCGTTGGAAGATGCGGGCCAAGGTCGGCACCCGCAAGCGGTGGTACCAACAGGTCGATGAGGTCAGCTAATGGGGGTTGGCGCGCTCAGCCCGGCACGTAGCCGACGGCCGCGTCGACGACGTTGTGCAACGGTTCGCCGCGCCGCCACCTCTGCAGGTTGTCGGTGAAGACGGTCATCATGTCGACCTCGAACCCGACGTAGTCGCCGGACATGTGGGGCGACACAAGCACATTCGGCATCGACCACAAGGGCGAGCCGGCCGGCAGCGGCTCGACCTCGAACACGTCCAGTGCCGCGCCGGCGATCGTCCCGGCCCGAAGCGCGTCGATCAGCTCGGCCTCGACGACGGTTGGTCCGCGCCCGATGTTTACGACGTACCCGCGTGGCCCGAGCGCGTTTAGCACCTCGGCTCCGACGAGCGCGGTGGTGGCCGGTGTGAGCGGAACGGCCAGCACGAGCAGGTCGACGTCCGCAGCCACCGAGACGAGGTCGTGCGAGCTTCGTATCGGCCCGAAGTCCGGGTCGAGGTCAGGGGTGCGACCGATCAGGGTGACGTGGACGTCGAGGCGGGCGAGGCGGTCGGCGATGGCCCGGCCGATCGATCCGGTGCCCAACACCGCCGCCCGGGCCCCGGCGAGCCGCCCCGTGGCACGGTATTGCCAGGTGCTCTTCTGTTGCAGGGCCCAGGTGTCGGCGAGCCCCTTGACGTGCGCCAGCAACGCCGCCAGCACCCATTCGGAAATCGACGTGTCGAATACACCGCGCGAGTTGGTCAGCACGATCGACTCCAGCTCCGGGCAGATAAGCCGGTTTACCCCGACCGACGCAGCGTGTACCCAGCGCAGTTCGTCGGTCCGGCGCAGCAGCGGAGCGAGGTCGGCGAAGCGGTGGTCCCAGATGTACAGCACCGACGCGCCTGCCAGTTCCTCGTGGCTGGGGGCCGAGTCGATCTGGACTACCTCGATGTCGCCGGGGATCAGATGCAGCGGAGGCGGCGGTGCGTCAGGGTCGGGCTCGATCAGGACGAGCACGCGGGGGCAATCCGGCACGGCTGCTCCATTCAATTACGGCTACATAGGAATGCTTTTCGATAGTATATCGAAAAGGTATATATCCGCTGAGTAGTGAGAGAATAAACACCAATGCCTGACATGACGACCGATCGTCACTTTCTCGACCCGGGGACCTACGAGCCCGATATCACTAATCCCGCCGAGCTACGAGCACATCGCAAGCGCAGGCTCGCGCTGGCCTATCGGGTGTTCGGCGCGATGGGCTGGGGGTCCCTCGGCGATGGACACATCTCCGCGCGCGACCCAGAGCGACCCGACTGCTTCTGGCTCGGGCGCTATGGTGTGCCGTTCCGGTACATGACAACCGAGGACCTGGTGCTGGTCCGTGGCGACGGCACCATCGAAGGCGACGGCCACATCAACATGGCGGCGTACTACATTCACGCGCCGGTGCACGAGGCACGGCCCGAGATCGTCTCCGCCGCCCATTGCCATACGCCCTACGGGACGCCGTTCTCGGCGAACGTCATCAAGCTCGAGCCGATCTCGCAGGAGTCGTGTGCGTTCTTTGGCGATCACGAGATCTTCGACGACGAGGAGGTCAACATCGGGTCGACCGACGGCGGCAAGCGGATCGCGGCGGCGATCGGCGGTGCCCGCGCGGTGATCCTGCGCAATCATGGTCTGCTGACGGTCGGTGCCAGCGTCGACGCAGCGGTCGGCTACTTCCTATTGATGGAACGCTGCGCCGAGGTCCAGATGAAGGCCCGCGACGCCCGCCCGATCGGGCACGAGTCGGCTCGGCGGGTTCACGACGAGCTCGACGAGGTCGCCGCGTGGCAGGTATTCCAGTGGGCGCAGCGCACCTACGTGCCCGACATCAGCGTGGCCGGGCAGTAGCGGTGCGGCGGATTGCGTGACTTGGGGAACATCGGTGGCGACATGGCATCCCGTACGTGTCCGGCGATCCGGAATTGGATCTCGAGCCATTGTGAGATTTGATCGACGATGCGCTCGCCGAGTCATGCGTCGCTGCGCGTTTTCTGCCCGACTGTCGTGGTCGAGCCGGGCCGCGCGATCAGCGCACACGCCGATGCAACGCTCTATCGGATTCTGTGGGTGCAGCCACAACCCGGCGGACGCACCGCCGTGGTTGGTGGATGGCGCGTCGATCAGCTATTGGGCACCAGCCGCAGCGAAATCGAGTTGATGCAATAACGCTGGTCGGTCGGAGTGGGATAGCCCTCGCCCTCGAAGACGTGGCCGAGGTGGCTATGGCAGTTGGCGCACAGGACCTCGACACGATGCATGCCCAGCGAGTCGTCAGACCGCAGGATCACCGCATCAGAGTCGGCCGGGTCGAAGAAGGACGGCCAGCCGCAATGGGATTCGAATTTCTCGCTGCTGCGGAACAATTCGGCGCCGCACGCCCGGCACTCGTACACGCCCTCGGTCTTGGTATCGGTGTACTCGCCAGTGAACGGCCGCTCGGTGCCCGCCTGACGAAGCACGTGGAATTCCTCCGGGGTGAGCTTCTTGCGCCACTCGTCGTCGGTGAGCTGCAGTTTGGGAGCGGGTGTGGTCATGATTCCACGCTAGCCCGCTGCTCGGCGTAAGCAAACGCGGCGGCCTCGTCGTCGAGGTCGAATTCGCGCTCTGACGTCATCTGTCCGTCGCGAAACTCGGTCACGCTAAGCCGTGTCCATACATATTGCTCGCCATCCTGACCGACGGCCTCGCGATCCGTGCGGCTGACGCAACATGTCGGCGATACCCAGCGAACGGCCCGATGGCATGTTCGTGCCCGGGCGACCGTCGTGTTGAAATCCTCGATGAAGGGGCGAGCCGCCGTGGCCGTCGTGTCCGCAAACGCGGAGCTCGACCGCATCTCGAAGCGCATCTCGGGGGCGGTGAGTTCGCCGAACAAGCGGTCAAGGTCGCCGCGGTTCAGAGTGACCAGCCACTCGGTCTGAGCCGCACCTGCGTCGGCGAACGCCGCGCCTTCCTCTGAGTAATAACGCCGGTCGAGCTCGCGGTACGCGCCCTCGAAGTCGTCTTCTTCGAAGCGGCCCTCATAGACGAACAGCCCGGTTTCGTCGACCTCATGAACGATCAGGTATGTCGTCTCATATCCCGCGTCATTCGACCAGCGGCTCCAGCCCAAATGAAGGTGCTCTCCCCGGACCGCGAGCGTTCGGCTCTCGAACTGGTTGTACTGGGCCAAGATGCCTTCGACGGCGGATCGCACGCTGCCGAGTGGATTTCCGCCCAGCCGCCGTCGATCGTCGTACACGAACTGATCGCAGTAGCACGCCGCCATGCCGTCGACATCGTGGGCCTGAGCGGCTCCGCCCACGGCATCCCATGTCTGGCTGGCGCGGTTTACGACTGGTAGCCGGGTGGTGGCCGTACGGGCCCGCTGCTCGGCGTAGGCGAAGGCGGCCTCCTCGTCCTCGAGTTCGAAAATGCACGTCGATTCGAGCTGACCGTCGCGAACCTCCAGTGAGGTGATGCAGCTCCAGACATACCGTTCGCCGTCGAGTCCGACTGCTTCGCGCTCAAAGCGACCGACCATCGACGTCGGGGTCGGCCAGCGAATCGCCGAGTGCCAAGACCGCACTGATTCGACCATAGAGCCGAACTCCTCACGGCTGGCGCGAAACTCCACCCCGGAGCGATCTCCGAAAACGGACCGAGACCGATTCTCGACGCGAAAGCCGGGGGAGGTGAGGTCGCCGAACGCACGATCGAGGTCGCCCTGGTTCTCGGCGGCAAAAAACTCCGTTGTCACAGCGCCCGATTCGGCACTCGCTGCACCTTCTCCGGCGTAGTAGCGTCGCTCGAGCTCGCGGTACGCGGCCACGAAGTCGTCTCCGTCGAAGCGGCCTTGGTACTCAACGCGTCCGACATCGTCGACCTCGCACACCGTCAGATAGGTCTCTTCATTGCCGTCGTCGTCCCACCAGCGGCTCCAGCGTAATTCCAGCCGCTCACCTCTGACGGCCAGCGTGCGCGATACGAGGTGCGAATATTGTGCGAGGAGGCGCTCGAGCGCACGTCGCATCGCGCTGAGACCGACGAAAGGGTCGCCGCTGAGGTGTCGATGGTCCTCGTAGACGAACCGATCCGATGAGAGTGCGAGTGCACCGTTGACGTCGCGAGTTTGCATCGCCCGCACTGAGATATCGATTACCTGACTTGCTCTGTTCGTGACGGCGAGCCGGCTGGTAGTCGCCCGCACGCGTTCCTCGACGTAGGCGAACGCCGCCGCCTCATCCTCGAGCTCGAAACGGCAGAGCGAGACCAGCCGCCCGTCGCGGATCTCGGTTACGTGAAGCCTTGCCCACGTGTACTTTTCGCCGCCTTGTCCGATGGCCTCCCGCTCGAGGCGGGCGATGCCCCACTCGGGCGACAACCAGCACAACGCGGAGCTCCAGGACTTAGTCGAGGCGACCATGCCGTTCAGTTCCTCGAAGGTGGCGCGGAACTCGGCTGCAGTGGGATCTCCGAAAACCGACAACGACCGATTCTCGACGCGCAAGTCGGGGGCGGTGAGCTCATTGAAGAGTCGGTCGAAATCGCCTCGATTCAGCGCAGTCACCCATTCGGTGCCGACTGCGCCCCCGGCGGCGAATGCCGCGCCTTCGCCTGCGTAGTAACGGCGTTCGAGTTCGCGATACGCGCTCTCGAAATCATCCCCGTCAAAGCGACCGTGATAGTCGATCCGACCATCGTCGTCCACTTCGAACACGGTTAGGTACGTCGCCTCGTTCCCGTCGTCGTCCCACCATCGAGTCCAGCGCAATTCCAAGCGCTCACCTCGGACGGCCAGCACGCGCCCCTCGATGTGTGGGTACTGCTCGAGAAGGCGCGCCGATGCCTGGAATAACTCTGCGGTGCTCTCGATGGGATCACCGCTCAATCGGCGGCGATCGTCGTACATAAAGTTTTCTGAATGCAGCGCAACGGCACCGCGGACATCATTGCCTTGCATCGCCCGCAACAACGTATCCACCATCTGGGTCGCCCTGTTCGTGACAGCGAGTCTGCTGGTGGTGGCCCGCACCCGTTCCTCGGCCAACGCGAATGCGGCGTCTTCGTCGTCGAGCTCGAAACGCCATGCTGCAGCGAACCGCCCTTCGCGGATCTCACTTACGTGAAGCCATGTCCACGTGTACTTTTCCCTGTCGAGTCCCGATGCCTCTCGCTCGAAGCGAAGGACGACAATGGTGGGCGACAGCCAGCACATGGCCGAATTCCACGACCGCGACCAGGTGACCATCGCGTTGAGCTCATCAAAAGCGCCGCGGACCTCAGCCGCCGAGCGATCGACGAAGACCGATCGTGATCGGTTCATGACGCGCATATCGGGGGCGGTGAGCTCACCGAACAATCTGCCGAAGTCGCCCTGGTTCAACGCGACTACCCATTCAGTCTCTATGGCGCCCCCCTCGGCGAATGCCGCGCCCTCGCCTGCGTAGTAACGGCGCTCGAGTTCGCGATAGGCACCCTCGAAGTCGTCTTCGTCGAAGCGGCCGTCATACGTCACCCGGCCGTCGTCGTCAACTTCTCGCACGTGCAGATACGCAGTTTCATTGCCTGCGTCGTCCGAGAACCGACTCTGGTGTAGTACCAGGCGTTCACCTCGAACGGCCAACGTGCGCCACTCGATGTACGGATACTGCGCGGCCATGCGCTCCACAGCAGTCCGCATTGCGTCAGCGCTCTCGATCGGGTCGCCCCGGAAGCGGCGGCGATCGTCGTACACGAAGGGATCAGCGTAGGCCGCAACAACGGCGTCGTGATCGTGTGTTTGCATTGCGCGCCAAGTCATCCCAGTGGCGTCGCTGGCGCTATTGCTGACCGCAAGCCAGCTGGGCGTTGACCGCACACGTTCTTCTGCGTAGGCGAACGCCGCTTCCTCGTCTTCCACATCGAACTGGCAGGCTGACACAAGCCGACCGTTGCGGATCTCGCTGACGTGGAGTCGAGTCCATGAGTAGTGCTCGCCGTCGTGGCCGATGGCCTCGCGCTCAAAGCATCCAACAACCACTGTCGGTGACAACCAAACCAGCACCTGCAGTAATGTCCGCGCTGATGTGACCATCGCGTCGAGGACACCGATGCTTTCGCGAAACCCCGCGGCGGACAGATCTGGCAGAGCTGAGCGCGAACGGTTCTCGATGCGTATGTCGGGAGTGCTGAGTTCGCCGAGGATGCGGTCAAGATCACCCCGGTTCAGGGCCATCACCCAATCGGTGACAGTGGCACCCGGTTCGGCGAATGCCGCACCTTCTCCGGCATAGTAGCGGCGCTCGAGTTCGAGGTAAGCGCCCTCGAAATCGTCGTCATCGAAGCGGATGAAATGGCTTACCCGTCGGTCGTCGTCGGTTTCAATTATGTAGAGGGTCGGCGTCTGGTTACCGTCGTCGTCAGACCAACGACTCCACAGGAGATGCAATCGCTGACCGCGCACCGCCAGAACGCGAAACTCGAACCGGGTGTAATGCTCGAAGACGCGCTCGATTGCAGTGCGCATCGCATCGCGGGTGACGATGGGGTCACCGCTAAGGCGTCGCCGATCGTCGTAGACGAACTCATCGGCGTAGGCGGAGAGCGTGGCGTCGACGTCATGGGCCCGCGTCGCTTCGATGAACGCAGGCAAAAACTCGCACGACTCGTTTGTGATCGCCAGGCGGCTCGTGGTCCCGCGAAGTCGGGTCTCGGCGTAGGCGAAGGCGGCGGTCTCGTCTTCGAGGTCGAAGCTGCAGACCGCTGCGATTTGACCGTCGCGAATCTCGCCCGCGCTGAACCATGCCCACGCATAATTCTCGCCGTCCGGCCCGATGGCTTCGCGTTCGAATCGACATACCATCACGGTCGGCGACAGCCAGATCACCGCGGAGTTCCACAACCGCGCCGATGCCACCATCGCGTTGAGCCCCTCAAAGCCGGTGCGAATCTCGGTGGCGTAGTCGTTGGTGAAGGGGGCGCGGGAACGATTCTCCAAGTGTGCTTCTGAACTGATGAGTTCTCCGAACGCCCGGTCAAAGTCGCCCCGGTTCAGCGCTGCCAACCACTCCGTGATGACGCCTCCCGCGTCTGCGGAGACCACCCCGTCTCCGGAGTAATAGCGGCGGTCGAGCTCGCGGTAGGCGCTCTCGAAGTCGTCCTCGTCGAAACGGCCCTCGTAGGCTAGCCGTCCGCTTTCGTCGATCTCGTGCACAAGCAAATACGTTGACTCGTAGCCGGCGTCATTCGAGACGTGGCCTAGACTCATAACTAAACGCTCACCGCGTACCGCGAGCACGTGGCTGTCGAATCGGCTGTAGTGCAGCAGGATTCGTGTGAGAGCAGAGCGCATTGCGGTGTTGTCGGGGATAGGTTCACCGCTGGTGAGTCGCCGATCGTCGGACACGAACGGGTCGGAATAACATCCGATGGCGGTGTCGACATCACTTGTGAGCATCGCTTTGACGAGATCCTCCACCGTCTGGCTCGCCCGGTTCCTCAATGTCAGACGTGACGTTTCCGAACCTGCCTCAGATGCTGGCGCGGCTGCAACGGCGGGCCCCAGGCCGCGGTCGATCGGACTCGCCACTTCCTTAGCCGCGTACAGTGATTCAGCTTCCGCGCGAGCAGCATTGGCGCCCTTGGCATCTCCGGCAGCGGCCAGCACTCGGCTCAATGCGAGACAAGCTTCTGCGTGGTCAAGCACCAGGTCGGTGCCCGCAGCGACCGCAACCGCATCGCGGGCCATCGCGGCGGCCTCGTCGTGACGGCCTTGTGTCGCAAGAATCTCGGCGCGCACCGCCCGCCATGCGATGGCCGTCTTCAGATTCCGGCCTGCGAGGTGCTCGCTCTCTGTCGCGTACCGGTCGGCTTCGTCAAGCCGGCCTTGGACGAGTACCGATCTCGCGAGAAGTGCTGCGGCCTGACCGGCATCGGCGCCTACCCCGAGCGCATCCAAACCCTCGAGGGCAGTTCGGAAGTGGGGTTCGGCGGCGATCGGGTCGCCTTCCATCGACTCGATGATGCCTGCGAACAGTTCGGTCTCCATCAGCCCGTGCCGCAGGCCGAGATCGGCGACCACCTGCCGGGCGTCGGCAAGCATCGTGCGGGCCTTGTTCGACCGGCCTCGCAACATTTCCAGAACTGCCAAGCAGCGCAGCGACGTTGCCTCGAGTGACGGTGCGGCCGTGGTCATTCGCTGCATCCGAACCACGTCGAGGCAACGGCCGCCGGCCTTCGGCACGGGGCTCGGCCCCCATAGCGCGGCCCCGGGCGCGGCGCCAAGGGCGGCAGTGATCTGTCGGTGGTCCCCGCTTCGGCGCGCTGCGATGAGCGCCTCGAACAGGTCGCCTTCGCAGTCGCCGATCCGACCGAGGCGGGCCCGCGCGCCCGCCCGCACCCGATGCGCCTTCGCCAAACCTGCCGGATCGTTGCGGCGGCTGAACTCGTCAATGGCGCTTTGCAGGCGGGTGTCGACTTCCAATAACCGCTCCGGGGAGGTGTAGACCACGAACTGGCATCGATAGCAGGTCGCCCATGGCGCCAGCGCGTCGCCTGCGATGCGGTCGAGCTCATCGACCAGTGGCCCTCCGGCGGCCACGTCGCCCGCCGAAAGGAAAGCCTCGCAACCGATCAGCAGCAGTTCGGCGTGCAGCGATTCGTCAGCGGCCGCCAACGCTGCACCGTGAGCGGCCTGGGTGCCCGCAGAGACCAGCTCGTCGCGATCGAGGGCCCGCCGCGCCGATGCGGCATAGCGGTGGGCCGACCGCAGGGCGAGATCGCCAGTGGGGGTGCCCAATTCGAGTCGATAGGAGTGCGCGGCTTCCAGATTCCGGGCGATGATCTCGTCGGATTCGAACGCCACGCCTGAGCCGCCCGCTTCGACCCAATCGGCCAGCCGCTCGTGCAGATCCGCGCGGTCAGACTTCAGCAGTCGACGGTAGGCCACGTCGCGGATGAGGACGTGGTGGAAGCGCCAGACCGGCTCGTCGCCGACGTAGGCCCCACTGGGTTGCGCGAGTTCGAGGCGTCGAAGCCGGTTGAGGGACACCATGATCTCCGCTGCGCTTGCACGGGCGAGGGCGGACACCGCCTCGGGCGAGAAGTCGTTGCCGATTACCGATGCGACTTCCAGGACGCGACGGTCGGAGGCGTTGAGCCGTTCCAGTCGTGACGCGAGCAAGGCGTGGATCGTCGGCGGGATCGTGATCGCGTCGACGTCGATCGCAAGCCGCCAGCCCGTCGGCTCCTGCACCAGCACACCGTCGTGTGCGAGCATGCCGATCAGTTCCCGTACGAACAGCGGATTGCCTCCGGTCGACGACGGCAGCCGGTGCAGAAGTTCGGCGGGCAGCGCAGTCGCTCCGAGCACCTTGGCGGCGAGTTCGGCCGTTGCGTCGGCGTCGAGGCCGTCAAGGTGCACTGCCCCGGTTACCCACCGGCTAACGGTGCCGAGGTCGGGCCGGATCTCGCGGAGTTCGGGCCGTGCCAGGGCCAACAGCAGTATCGGCGCTTCCTGCACCCATTCCACGAGGTGCTCGATGAAATCCAGCAAAAGTGCGTCGGCCCATTGAATGTCGTCGAGAACCAAGATGACCGGGCAATCGGAAGCCAGCACCTCGACGAATCGCCGCAGTGCCCAGAAGTTCTCTTCGACCGAGCCTGGGACGCCCGTCACCAAGCCATTGAGGTCGCGCAGCAATCGGTCGCGCTCGGGAATGCTTGGGGGAATATCGGTTTCGAGATCGCTGGACCTCAGCACCTCCACGATCGGTGCCAGGGCGACCGTCCCCGCGACGTCGCACCGGACCGGGATGGTGCGCGCATCGCCTAGCGCACCGGTGAACTCCGCTGCCAACCGGCTCTTTCCGACACCGGGGTCGCCTATGACCGTGATCATCCGCGCCGCCCGTGCGGCGACGACCTCGTCGAGTACCGCCTGCAATCGCCGCGCCTCCTCGGCCCGGCCGACGAATGGAGTGGCATCGGTGTCCGACCGGCGGCCGAGCCACTGGTACACCGCAACTGGCGCGCTCCGCCCCTTCACCTGCACCGCGCCGAGCGACTCGTACCCGTGCCGTCCTCGTGTGGACCGCCAGGTTTCCTCGCCGACCACGACCCGTCCGCGCGGGCATTCAGCCTCGAGTCGGGCTCCGACGTTCAGCGCGTCGCCGACGAGGTCGGCATCGCCCGCCCCGACGACGACCTCGCCTGTGTTCACCGCAACGCGCAGCGCGAGTTCGACCCCATGGATTTCGATGACCATGGCTGCGAGGTCGACGAAATGCTCCTGCAACTCAACAGCGGCTTCGACGGCTTTAGCGGCGTCGTCCGGGCCGATCTCGGGCACACCCCAGACGGCCATGAAGCCGTCGCCGATGTACTTCGTCAGGCCCGCTCGGTGGTGCTCTGCGGTCGAGCGCAGTAGGTCGTGGTAGCGGCCGATGACCTCGCGCGCTGTCTCCGCGTCGACCTGCTCCTCGAAGCCGGTCGAACCGGCCAGGTCGGCGAACATGACAGTCACGGTCTTGCGGACCGGTCCTGCAGCCGGAACACCTTGTGGCACTTGACTGTCCAGCGGTGCACCGCACCCGCGGCAGAATCGCGCGCTTGCGCGGGCTTCCATACCGCATGTGGCGCACTCGCGGGCGAGTGACGCGCCACAGCCCTCGCAGAAGCGGGCGTCCTCCTCATTCGGTGTCCCGCAGGCGGCGCAGGTGCGGCGGTGCTCGACCATGGTCAGTCCGGCCTTAACGCAATGGCGTCGTGGTCTTCGATTGCCGTTGCGGCGCGATCGAGCATGACGCGCAACAGATCGAGTTGACGGTCGTTGGCGACGTCGATCCGGCCGGCGCCGATCACCGGGTAGCCGAAGCACCACGCCATAGTGAGCCGGTAGTCGCGCCGCAATTGCTCTCGGGGATAGTCGATTCCGTGTTCGGAAAGACGCTCGGCGTATCGCTCGAGTAGCCGATCTTCGCAACTGCGGCGAGTTTCAGCGGTGAGGCTCTGGCTCAGGAAGTAGCCGACGTCATACGCGCCACGGCCCCTCGCGGTGATCTGCCAGTCCAGCGCGGTCACCGGTGGGTCGCCACCGTCGACCGCAAAAAATAGTTGATCGAGCCGGAGGTCTCCATGCAGGAAGGTGTGGGGCGGGCGCGTGAGTTCGGTTAGGAGCCAGGGCATCAGCGACGGGAGCCTTTCGCCGTAGTCACGCAAAGTGGGGGAAAGATCCGACCCGAGACGCTCGAGGAATACTGGCCAGCCAGCCGTGTAGTTGCCGATGGCGACGTCCGGGAACGGCGGAGTGCTGTACGGCGTCAGCCACCGCAGCGACGCCAGGCGGTCGTTGGCCCACCAGTACGCGTGGTGACGGGCGATCGCGTCGATCACGATCTCGGCGTCCGCCGCGCTGCATCCGACGGTCTGGTCGGCGAGCCGAAGCCGACCCAGATCTTCGAGCACAAGGACGAAATCGTGGGTCGCCTCGTCGAAGGCGGCGAAGTGTGGGCGCGCGGGTGGCAGGGGATTGGCGATGCCAACTTGTTCGTAAAAGCGGACCTCTCGGAGATAGAAGTCGGCGGCTTCGCAAATTTTCAAGCGGACCTGGTTGTCGAGTGTGGGCAGTTTGACGATCACCGACGCGGGCACGTCCGGTCCGCCACGCAGATGGACGCGGAACAACCGGCCTAGCAGCCCGACGCCGATCGCGATCTGCTTGATCTCACATCCCCGCACGTCAGCCTGCAGTGCTTCGCTGAGCCAGGTTGGCGTTACAGATTGGGGATCGACTGGAATCCTCGGCATACGCTTCGCCTCCCCGTGGCGCCCCCCGCCAGCGAATCAATCCTACGAGATCAGGGCTCCATCAGGGCTAATACCGGGCCCGAGGTCGTCGGGATGGCAGACACACTGGCGTTTAAGCCGGCACGGGCTCCTTCGGCGTCACCCATGTCGGATCGATACCGTCGTCGAGCCTGCCGTCGGCCTTCGCATCGAGATAGCGGAAGTAGAGCACGCAGAAGACGACGATCAGCATCAAGCACCAGCCGTAAGTGAACTTCATGTACTCCAGGAAGCGACCGGTCGTCGGCCAGTGCCCGAGTAGCCACCGGTCCGCACTCATGAACCCGTAGATCGCCAGCCACGCCGGCCAGTTGCGAATCACCGAATTCGGCAGGACCACCGTCATCAAGAACGGGAACAGCATCATCGAGTAATAGCCCTGGCCCAGCGACAAAACCAGGTATGACGCGATCAACAGCACACCTGACGACGTTGCCATCCAGAACAGCGGATCACGCGCGCGGTAGTAGCGGTACAGCAGCCAGAGGCTGGCGATCGCCAAGGCCAGAAACGCGATGCGCAGCAAGAAGATCAGCCACCCTGGCAGCCCGTAGTAAATCCCATTGCCCTGAATCGAGCTGTTGAAATAATCGCGGATCGAGAAGATGTACGGAATCGTGCCGCGGACGAAGTTCATTGGATCGCTCACCATGAACCAGCCAATGACGTTGAACACGACCGGCACCACCACAGCGGTCACCAGCGCCCGCCACTGCCGGTTCAGCAACGGCAACAAAAGCAGCGGTCCCAGAAGCGGTTTCACCACGAGCGACAGTCCGATCGCCACGCCTGCCCACCACTGGTGATTGACCTTGCCGTCGAGCAGCCAGCGGAAGAACAACACCTCGAGTAGCAGGATGCAGCCGTTGATGTTGCCGAAAACCAGTGTGTTGACCACGCTTTCGGTGCAGAACATCGCGACGAGCAGAGCGGGCAGCGCCACCGACGTCCACGAAAACTTGAACAGCTGCACCAGCAGAACTGCCGCAATGACGATCGCGATCGTGTTAAACGTGATGAACCAGTACCGCGACGCGTCGACCGGCAGATAGCCGAAGGGCGCCATGATCAGCGTGCCGCCGGGCGGGTAAAGGTAGTGCGGGTCGACCTGGTCGAAGTGCTCGTTGTAGATGTCCCAGCCGCGCTTGAAGTTGACGACCGCGCGGTACACCGGGCCGTAGTCGTCGGTGATGTAGCCGTTGGTGGCCAGCACGTAGCTGCGGTGGATGATCATCAGGATCGCGATCGGCCAGAGAATCGACCGCAGCACCGTTGCGACGCTTGGGGCTGAGGTGCGGGGTGCAAACGCCTTCAGCAGGCCGGTTCTGATGGAGTCGGGAGCCGCCACCAGCGCACCGTACACCGACAGTCCGAGCGGTCCGTGTCAGGCAGGGCAGTACGTGTCGGTCGGCGGCAGGTTGCCGCTGTCCAGGTAGCCGATGATCGGCGGCAGCGCGCAGTCCGAATAGATGCTGGCACCATGCCCGATGCCCTGCCACATCACCCGCTTGCTGGTGGTGCCTGCGTTGATCACGGTCGCGGCGACGGCCGCCACGCCCTCGTTGCCGACGATCGGGTCGTTCTGCACACCGAGCAGCATCACGGGGATCTTCAGGTTCTTCGGATCCTGCGGCGCCGTTCCGCTCGGCCAGTTCAGGCACTTGACCAGGCTCAGCGCGCCGACGGCGCCGAACTGCGGGTACAGCTTGGGCCACGCGACCACGAGCTCGCGGACCCGGTCGGGTGTCGGTCTGTTCAGTGAGTCGCTGCAGCCGTTGACGAATTGTCCGTCGGTCTGGCGCATCGTCTCAGCGGCGGTGATCAGGTTGGTCATCTGGTTCGTGTTGCCGGTGCGAGCCGCGGCCACGGCCGCCGCCAGGTCGTTGCCGGCGTTGACGCGGTCGCCATGCGGGTAGGCCAGTGCCGTCGAGATCGCATCCGCCACCGACGACACCGACGCGCCCGCGGACCCGCTGCCGTTGCGCGCCGACGTCAGCAGCGCATCGATCGCTCCCTTCGGGTCGGGCGCGAGCGGGCAGTTGGTGGCCACGCACTGCGCGGACCACGCGTCGAGCGCCGCCTGCTCACCCTTGATGCGCTGTTCCATCGCGGCCTCGGCGGCGATGCCCAGCGGCAGCGGGGAGTCGAGTATCAGCCGGGCCACTTTGTTGGGGTGTGATCCGGCGTAGGCCAACGCGACCTGAGCGCCGTTGCCGATGCCGAGCAGTGCGAGCGTGGGCACATCCCACGTGCTGCGCAGCCGTTCGAGGTCCTCTGCGGCATGCCCGTTGTCGTAGGCCGAATCCCCGGGCGCGATGGTGTCAGTGCAGCTGGTGGTTGCCGTCTGCGTGATGGCGCCGAGGTTGGCGACGGGGTCATCGCCGGACTGGAACTGCGCCTGGTCGATCATCTCCTGGCGGTCGAACAGGTCGCGGCAGTCCAGCGCGCCCGACATGCCGGTGCCGCGGCGGTCGACCGCCACGATCGGATTCGTCTTGAGTACATCGGCGCCCGCCCGTGACAGCCACACCGGCAACTGCGTCGACGACGGCAGGTCCGATCCGGTGGTCATCACCAACGGCCCGGCGTCTTTGGGTGTCTGTGCCGACGTGGCCCTTACGACCCCGATGCTCACCGTTCCGGTGGCGCCGTTGATCGGATCGAGGTCGGCGTCGTAGCTGGCGCAGTCCAGCTTGACCCCGGGCAGCGGCGGTACGGCGGCGTCGTTGAACACGCGCGAGGTGCAGTCCCGCCAAGCCAGGTCGTTCTTCGGCGCCTCGATCGGTGGCGGTCCGGTCGGCGGTTTGGTGGTCTGCGGCGCGCCCTGCGGGCCAGCGCCGGAGTCGGTCGCGTACCGAGGATTGGCGGCCAGACCGGGCGCGCATGCAGCGACGAACGCCAAAACAGCTGCCAAGCTCAGGACTTTTGCGACCTGACGACGCCGATGCATGCTGACCAATGTACTGACGCCGTAGCTGCTGCTCGCGCATGCGCGCGTGGGCGACCTAGACACCCTTGACGTAGCGGCTGTATAAGTAGCCGTCGTCGTCGGTCAACAGGTGGGTGCGCCGCATCTTGGTGTGCACGCTGCCCATCCCGGTGACGATGCGTTTGGACCCGCCCCCGACGAGGATCGGCGCAATGGTCAGGCACAGCTCATCGAGCAGGCCGTCCTCGATCAGCGCGCCGAGCAATAGCGGGCCGCCTTCAGTTAGCACGCGGTAAAGCCCGCGATCGGCCAGGATTTTCAGGACCGTCGCATTGTCGACAGACTCGGGTTCAAGACCTGACGCGTCGATGACCTCGGCCACCGAGCCGAGTCGGCGTCGTGCGTCATCATGGAAGCGGCTGGTGGTCAGTATCAGCGGCGGCACCTCGGTGCGGGTGAACAGCAGTGCGTTCGGGTCGAGGTTGCCCGACCGGGTGACGACGGCGATGGCCGGCACCTCGGCCTGCCCGCGGTGCTGGCGGTCTTGCCGCGCGGCGACGGACAGCTGCGCGCCGGAGTAGTTCTCGATGCGCACGGTGGATGCGCCAACGAGGATCACGTCAGCAGCGTGACGCATCAGCGAAAACACCGCGCGGTCGCCCGCACCCGCAAGGCCGCCTGCCTTGCCGTCGTCGGTGGCGCCACCGTCCAGGCTGGCGATCATGTTGCCGCGCACCCAGCACGACTGCAGATCGTCGGGATAGGCGTACAAGTCGGCGAGCCGGCCGTCGTCCACTGAGTCGACGGACCCAAGCACTGTGAGCGGTATCCCGGCAGCGTCGTCAGGCATAGGGGAAATTGCAGCACGCCGCTAAGGTGCGTGCATGCACGGGTCCGGCGATGTCGCGCATCTGGTCGACCGGCAGCCCAGCGTCACCCCCGAGCGGCTGATCGCCCAGCTGATCCCACCGCCGACTTTCTCCGACGTCAGCTTCGAGACTTACCAGCCCGATCCGGCCGAGCCGACGCAGGCGGCCGCCGTGCAGTCGTGCCGACAGTTCTGCGAGCATGCCGTCGCGCGGCGGGCAGGCAAGAAGAAGTTGTTCGGCAGGCGCGAGGTCTTGCCCGGGGTGGGCATCTACCTCGACGGTGGGTTCGGCGTGGGCAAGACACATCTGCTCGCGTCGTCGTACTTTGCGCTGCCCGGGCCAAAGGCCTTCGCGACGTTCGGCGAAATGACCCAGCTGGCCGGGGTGTTCGGCTTCGTCGAATGCATCGAGCTGTTGGCTGACTACACCGCGGTCTGCATCGACGAATTCGAGCTGGACGATCCAGGCAACACCACGCTGATCTCGCGGCTGCTGTCCGAACTGGTCGCCCGCGGAGTGTCGGTGGCGGCGACATCGAATACGCTGCCCGATCAACTCGGTGAGGGCCGCTTCGCCGTGCAGGATTTTCTGCGTGAAATCCAGGCTCTGTCAAGCATTTTCACGTCGGTGCGGATCGACGGGCCAGACTACCGCCATCGCGATCTGCCGCCTGCGCCCGAACCGCCGAGCGATGACGAGGTGGCGACGCGTGCAGCCCAGATGCCCGGCGCGACGCTGGACGACTTCGACGCATTGTGCGCGCACCTGGCCACCATGCATCCGTCGCGCTATCTGACGTTGATCGAGGGAGTTACCGCGGTGTTCATCACCGGCGTGCATCCGATCGACGATCAAAACGTTGCGCTGCGATTGGTGTCGCTGACCGATCGGCTTTACGACGCGGGCATTCCGGTGGTGGCATCCGGGACCAAGCTGGACACCATCTTCTCCGCTGACATGTTGGCCGGTGGCTTCCGCAAGAAGTACCTGCGGGCGACGTCGCGGCTGTTGGCGCTGACGGCCGCAGGTCAGAGCGGGCGCACCATTACGTAGTCGTTTTCGATACCGGCGCCGAGCCGAAATGTCTTGGTGCCGTTGATCGTAAAGCCCTGCTTGGTGTAGAAGCGTTGGGCGCGAAGGTTGCGCTGATTGACACCCAGCCACACGCATTTGGCGCCCACATCGCTGGCGTATTGCAATGCCGCGGCCATCAGTGCCGCGGAGACGCCCGCGCCGTGACTGCCGGGCAGCACATAAATCTTGGACAACTCGATGGCGGGCCGCAGGGTGACCGCACCCTGGACATCGTCGTCGTCGGGCAACCCGCGAATCAGCATGGCGTAGCCCGTGATTCGGCCATCGTCGCGCGCGGCTAGCACCGCGCGGTCGGGATCGGCAAGATAGTCGGAAAAGCGCGCCTGCGACAGGTTCTCCTCGACGAACGCCGCGATGTTCTCCGGCGTCACCGACGGCGGACAAGCCAACGGAAAGGTGCGCGCGGCGACGTCGGTGAGTTCTGGCAGGTCGGCCTCGACGGCCGGGGTGACGGCAATGGCCACGGCTCTACGGTAGCGGTGCTCCTGGCTGCCAGATGTTCCACTGCGCCAGGTGCTCACCCGACTGGCGATCGAGCAGCACCACGTTCGTCACGAGTGCGCGATAGACCTGCCAGTACACGGCCCCGTTGACCGTTGCCCCCGCCGAGGCATTCACCAGCGCGGCCATCAGCTCGTCCGGGGCGTCGGTGTTCTTCGGCTGATAGGCGTCGGCATAGGGCGTCACGCCGTCGAACGCGAACGACTTGGCCATTGCGAAGGGCGTGGGCGCCTGAACGACGTGGATCGTCACCACTGCCTTCCACGGCCCGCCCTGGTTGATCCATCGCGGCGAACCGGTGGCCGCATACCCCGGCGGTGGGGGGTCGACTGGGAGCACATCGTGGACGGTGACGTCGGCGACGATGCCCTTGAATTCGACGCGCAGCGTATCGCCGAGATTGCCAATTGGCGTCCCCTCAGCCGACGAGGGTGGGGCGACGAAGCCGGCGACGGCCACCAGCAGCGCGATCAGGAGCACGAAGCAGCGGTGCATCCACGCATGATGGCACAAACTGAAACGTGTTACAGCAGGTTGGCTGTTAGGAAGCCGGTGGCCCGAAGCCGCCGACCTTCTCGATCCGGATGCGGGTGAGCAATCCCTCCGGCGCGTTCGGCGGCGGGAAGTGCTCGTCGCTGCCCAGCATCGTCTTGGCCAGCTTCTTCAGCAGCGCGGGCGCGCCGCCCTCCTCGATTCGGGCCGTCCCGGTGATCGCGAGGTAGGGCGTCTGCTGCTGCGGATGCTTCGTCGACAGGATCGTGACGGCGACGCGCGGGTCTCGGCGGATGTTGCGGGTCTTCTGGTACTCGGCCAGATGCGCGGAGACGAGTTCGTCGCCGTCGGGCGTCGACTCCAGCGCCACCCAGACGACGGTCACCTGCGGACTGCCGTCGGGGTTGATGGTCACCAGCGTCGCGTCGGTGCCTTCGCCGATGAGCTCGCGAGCGGCGTCGTTGAGTTTCATGTTCCAGTTCTACCGCTGCGCCCGCAGATAAATTCCCGCTTTCAGGCGGCCTCAAGGTTCAACAGCGTCGATTTGGCCAGCGGCCCGCCGACGTACTGGCCCGTCGATCCGTCGGACCGCACGACGCGGTGGCACGGAATCACGACCGGTAGCGGATTGTGGGCGCAGGCCGTGCCGACGGCCCGAACCGCCCGCGGGCTTCCGATCGCGGCAGCGACGGTCGCATAGCTTTCGCGGTGGCCATAGCCGATCTCGCGCAGATGCTCGATGACGTTGCGGCGGAAGCCTTCCGCGAGCCGAAGGTCGACCGGAACCTCAAAGGTGGTGCGGCGCTTGGCGAAATACTCGTCGATCTGTCGCGCCGCGGCATCCAGTCGTGCCGGCGCGCGCAGCACGCGGGGGCTGATGCGGTCGGCCAGGCCCGCGAGCACCGCGTCGTGGCCCTCGACGTCGTAGGCCACCCGGACCAGTCCTGCGGTCGTGGCCGCCAGCAGGAGCGTGCCGACTGGCGTGTCGATGGTGCGATAGGCGACGTCGAGCACATCGGCGACCTCGGCGGCGCGTTCCAGTCGCTCATGGAGCCGCGTCAGTGCGCCGTCGTCGGCGTCGATTTCGTCAAAAATGTTGGTATTCATCCTGTTTCGTCCTCACGATAGTACTTGCGCAAAGTCTTGAGTCCGTCTGCGGCGGCGCGGCGCGCGGCGTCGGGGGAGTTGCCGAGCAGGTCGGCGATCTCGGCGAACGGCAGCCCCGCGAGGTGGCGGTAGGCCACCGCCTGGCGTTGTTTGGTCGGCAGCCGCTGCAGTGCGGTCCACAGATCGGGGTCACGCGCTGCAGGGTCGGCATGGGTGGCGGGTCGCTCGGGCATCGTGTCGGTCGGCACGGCGCGTCGCGCTCGGGCGCGTCCGACGTCGATAGCGCGGCGGTGGGCGATCGTGACCAGCCACGCCTCGACGTTGGCGTCGGCGGGCAGGTCGGGATAGGCCCGCAACGCCGATAGAAACGTTTCGGACCAGGCGTCCTCGGCGTCGACCGGGCCGACGACGCCACGGCACACCCGCAGCACCGTCGCGCCGTGTTCGGCCACTACGTCCTCGAACGGTCGCACCTTCACATCATGCAGACGCCGCGGCGATCAGTTCTGTGAGATCAGGCTTTGGAATACGCCTCGAGTGCCGCGACGAGTTCGCGCTCGAAGCGGTCCTTGTCGACACCGAGGCGGTGCAGCGTGCCGTCCTCGTCTTCGGCCTCATAGAGCGCCAGCAGGAGGTGTTCGGTGCCGACGTAGTTGTGCCCGAGCCGAAGTGCTTGTCGGAAGGTCAATTCGAGCGCCTTCTTGGCGGCAGTGTTGAACGGGATCAGTGTGGGCCTGTCGTCGACGCGCGGCGGCAGCGTGATGGCCTTGGTCACCTTGTCGGCATTGAGTCCTTGACCGGCGAGCAGCTTGGCGGCCAGGCCGTCCGGGTCGGAGACCAGCCCGAGAACCAAGTGGTCCGGCGTGATTTCGTTGTTGCCGGCCTCGCCGGCTTTGTTCTGCGCGACGAAGACGACGTTGCGTGCTCGGGGAGTGAACCGGGCGAAGCCCGCCTGGGGATCGAGTGCCGCGTCCGCCTTGGGCACGAACCGCTTTTGTGCGGCCTGCTTGGTAACGCCCATGCACTTGCCGATCTCGGTCCACGAGGCCCCTGATTTGCGGGATTGGTCCACGAAATGGCCGATGAGATGATCGGCGACTTCGCCGAGCGTTTCGGCGGCGAGCACCGCGTCGGTGAGCTGCTCCAGCGGTTCCTCGTGCACCTGCTTGATCACGGTGATCAGGTCGTCGAGGCGGACGGGGTAGGAGATCTTGGCGGGCTCGGTCATGGCGTCAACTCTAGGTTGACGCGCTGAATTCGTCAACCGTCGGTTGACGCTTTATGCGCGTGGGTAACCGCGGCGCACCGTGCGGTCGAGGATGCCCAGGGTGGCGCGCAGCGCGCTTTCCGGCACTACCGGGAAGATGTTGGCCTCGCGCCACTGCGGATCGATGTCAGACCAGTCGTAGAAGGACGTGACGAGGGTGCCGCCGTCTGTCG
This sequence comes from Mycobacterium sp. JS623, assembly GCF_000328565.1. Taxonomy (NCBI): domain Bacteria; kingdom Bacillati; phylum Actinomycetota; class Actinomycetes; order Mycobacteriales; family Mycobacteriaceae; genus Mycobacterium; species Mycobacterium sp. JS623. Next base: position 2,609,210 of record NC_019966.1, read on the forward strand.
GCTCGAGCCGATAGCCGTAAATGTGCCCGATCTGAGGCCGGATCCGGCCGAGGATGGTCCACGCGATCAGCCGGTCCTTTTCGAACTCGCGGATGGTGACGGTCACGTCGTAGCGGCCCATCGGAAAGTCGTTGAGCGACTCGCGATCCATGTGCACGACGAAGCTGTCGCCGACGGCTTGGGCGGGGTCTCCTTCGGCGTCCTGCAGCATGCCGCTGGCGTCGATGGCGACGTGGCCCTGTGGGTCACACAGTACGGCGAAGATGTCGGCGGCCGGTGCGTCAATGGTGCGCTGGACTTCGATGCGTTCGGTCATGGGCCAGATCGTGTCAGGGCGCAGACCTGTGCCGGGGCGGTTTGAGTTCTTGAGCGCCGGGTATGTGACCGGCTAATGCGGAACTATGTCGAAACCTCTGCTGCGCAACCCAGGACGTTGCGCCGGGCAATCACGTTCATCCACGAAAACGCGCATCGCGACATCGGGCTCAGCGACATTGCGGCCGCGATCAACGTCACCCCGCGGTCGGTGCAATACACCTTCCGCCGTCATCTCGGCACGACACCGCTGGAGTACTTGCGGCGGGTGCGCTTGGATCGCGCACATCGCGATCTGCTGGCCGCCGACCCGTCGGTCGACACAGTGATGGCCATTGCGGGCCGGTGGCGGTTCAGTCACGCGGGCCGGTTCAGCATCGCCTACCGCGAAGCGTTCGGAACCCCGCCGAGTCGGACGTTGCGCGGGGCGTAGCCCGGCGAAGCGTCAGCCCTGGAAGAATCCGTCGCGGGTGAAGAAACCGGGCTGCCAACCTTGCTCGCCGAGGCACAACAGCGGGCGTCCGTCCGGGGTCTGGGCCGCGGCTTGCGGCTTCGGGCACGGCGAGCCGACCTCTTGAACGCCGAACAACTCGTACGTGGTCACCCAGAAACCGGTGGTGACCGGGGGCCACTGATTCGCGATCCACCGGCATTGCAGGGCCTCGCCACCGGGCCCGCGCCCGAACGTGAAGAAGTCCATGTTGTCGCACGGCGCGGCGAGGTGGGCGTCGTAGTTCATGCCGGGCACGTCGGTGGCGTAGTGCCCCGGCTGGTCGAAATACATGTTGTCGTTGTCGGCGACAGCGGCAGGCGCCGTGCACACGGCAGCACCCGCGATCGCGGCGGCGGCGAAAAGTACGCGAATCATGTCCCACCCCTTGGTCGTCCTGACCGGTTGGCCTTCGCGAAGCCTAACGGGTGCGGTCTGGGCCGTGAACGTTTTCCTGGAGCGGACTGCTCGACGCGTTGGATCACTGCACGACGATATCGAGCGGGATGTCGAATCGCTCGTGGGTCCCGTCGACGCGGCGGCTGTACGCATGCCGCCCGCCGCCCGGCTCGATGGGCAGCGTGATCTGCGTCAGCACCATGAACTTCATCGCGCTGGGAAACTGGATTTTCGTCGACAACCTCGGCCTTGTTGGCGAAGAAGGCTCCGGCTAGCCGCATGCCACGGAAGTTACCGTAAGTCACAGCAAACGTCGGGGCAAACTGGATTGGTCAATGCACTAAGGGGAATCGTGCGCGCAGCAATATCGCGCAGCAATATAGGGAGCGCCTTGGCGGTCGGGCGAATCAGACCAGGATGAGGACCACCACGACCATCGCCGCGACGGCGATCGCGCCGACGATCCACACCACCGCGAAGCTCGGCCGCTCGGGTGCGGTCTGCTTGAAAATGCATTCACTCGGATGGTTGCAGTCGCACTGGCGGGTACAGCCGTAAGGGTTCATGTGGGCTCCAGCTGATCAGACCAGTTAGACCCATGATTCGCGCAACGCTTGTTCAAATGCCGCAAATTACCTGCTTAGTTGCGAAACCGTGTCGCGCATGCTGCGGCATTGCACAACAGTGATCATGTTGGCGAGTAAGTCGGCTGCGGCCGGGGCGCTGCGCGAACGATTTGGCGTGCACGTCACGATATCCAATTGCCCATCGTTGTCCGCACCAGGTCGCCCAGCACATGACGCGCCTATTGCGCAACGACGACAGCCATTGCCGCTCGGAGTCTCGGTTCACGACCACGCTGGCAGGACGCTCGGCGCTTCCACGAGGGCGATGCCCGTTAAGCGGCGGGTGCCGAAGCTGGCCAGAAAACTCTCGGTAGTCGACGTTGATAACGACGCCAGGCTCAACCCAATTGACACCCTCACCGCTACGCAAGCCGCTGAACGGCGAAGTGCTACATGCGATTTCGGTCAACCGGGCGCAACTGGCGGCGAAGGTGGCCGGTGAATCCGAAAGCCACATGACCGCAGCACACAAACCGTCCGCTGGCGTCGTGGGCGCCGACCAACAGTGACCCGATGGTGGCCCTGCGGCCGGCAACCCATCCACCGGCCACCATCGGTGCGCGGTGTCGCACAACGCTTTTGATCCATGCGTTGGAGCGGCGTCCAGGCTGACAAGTCGAACTTGCCCGCTTAGCAGCTCGCGCGTTCTCGGCTAGCGACCGAGAATGTTGCCGATCATCCCGCCGACGCTGGCCGCACTGGCGCCGGCCTGCTGACCGCCGCCTTTCCCGCCCATGAATGACCCGGGCAGTTCCTCGGAGGGCTGAACGACGACGAAACCGTTGCCCTGAAACGACATCGTGAACGCCTCGCCAGTGGTGCGACCGATGAGTGTGCCCAAGCCAAGTTGGTCGGCGCGGTGGAATCCCGTCTGCAGCGACGTGGACCAGCAGATCGCGGCCTGCGGATCCGCGTATGTCGGCTGGTCGACGTTGAGCACTACCGGGGCACCCTTCGAAGTGATTGCGATGCGACCCTGGCCGGCAAAGACACAGTTGAACAGGCCCGCATTCGACAACATTCCAGCGCCCTGCACGCGGCGGATGTCGTAGGTGAGCGTCGGGTCGAACGCGAGCACGTTCTTGCCGTTGATGGTGAGAGAGTCGTGGGGACCGTCGAGGTCGATGAGGTGCACGTCGGCCGCAAGGTCGGCGAGGAACACGTCACCGACACCGGTGCATCTCATGATCGGCACGCCCTCGCCAGTGAGTTGCTGCTTGAGGAACTTGCCGACGCCGCCCGAGCCCAGCGGCTGAAACTGCACGTTGCCCTGGTAGGCGACCATCGAGCCCTGGCGCACCAGCATGTCACCGTTGAGCGCAATCTTGAGCATCTTGCCGTTCTGCAGCTTCATCCCTGGCTGTTGAGTCTGAGCCTCGGCGTTGTCGGGCGAAAAGAGGTTGCTACGCATAAACAATCCCTCCGGAGTGCAAGAGACTTGGTTGCTGTCACTCTAGTGGCGCCACTAACTTCGTCAGTGATGAACGGGGAAGGTGTCGGCTAAGGTCAGCGTTCGCGCGCGCTCGTTCTTCCAGCCGTTCTCGAAGCGCGATGGTTGTTGCTGATGCAAGCGCAGCTAAATAGCCTTGCTAGAAAGATTCATATCGCTATTGACACGTGGGACAATTTATGTGGCCCGACCCCTTTCCGGTCCGACGCTCACCCCCGGGGCGCCGAGGGGAGCCCCGCCAGACACGTATCCCCCCACGGCGCCTGGCGGGGCGGGTACGGCGGGCGGCGGGCCAGGCTCGCTGCTGAACTCTCAGGGTCACCCCGTCGATCGCCTAACGCCGAATTAAGACGTGACCAACCTCAAAGCGACGCTGATGAATACGTTCCTCGCGCCAGGGGCGGCTAAACCAGAGTTCAGAACCTAGCGCCGCAATCGACTGGCCCATATCTGGCCCCTGTGGTCCGAAACCGATCTCAGAAAGTGTCTGGGAACTGCAAACAAAGTGGTGCGCGATACTGGGATTGAACTTGCCACTAGCAAATATGCGTGTTGAGGTCGTGAGCTGAGCATTTGGTGCCATATACTGGGGTTATGGGAGAAAACAACTCAGGTCCACAGAGGTACTTAAATGGACACAGCAACCCTCAAATATCCATGTATGTGGTGCATATGTGGTGCGAAAGTCGTGCAAAGTAATGGCGTCACGGAAAAAGGAACCAAGGTCCGAGCGGCGCGCATTCGGGCGGCTTCGTCAATTCCGTTCGGGTCGATGGAAGGCGAGCTATACGGGGCCTGACGGCAACCTCTACGAGGCTGAGCACACGTTCGCGGCCAGGGTCGACGCAGAGGCGTGGCTTACTGATCGCCGCCGCGAGATCGACCGTGAACTGTGGTCACCCCCCGCCAGCACTGAGCAGAAGAAGGAGGCGGGCCAGCGGAAAAAGGCGGCGGCCCAAACCTTCGGCGACTACGCCAAGAAGTGGCTAGAGGCGCGAACCGTGAAGGGCCGGCCGCTTAGGCCGCGCACCTGCGAGCACTACGAGAAGCTGCTGGGTCGGCACATCCTGCCGACCTTCCGGGGCAAGCCGATCCGCGACATCACGATGGCGTCGGTTGACCGCTGGTACGCCAAGACGGCTAAGGATGCGCCGACCGTCCGGGCACACGCCTACTCGCTGCTGCGAACGATCTTGGAGACGGCGCGCACCCGTGATCGGCTCATCGACGTCAACCCGTGCATGATTCGGGGAGCCGGGAGCGTCACGCGCGTGATCACTCCGAAGCCTGCGACCCTCCAGCAGTTGGGCACCGTTGCCGCTGAAATGCCAGAGGGGCTGCGGCTGATGGTTCTGCTGGCGGCCTGGTGCGCAATGAGGTTCGGAGAACTGGCAGAGCTGCGCCGGGGAGATGTCAACGTCAAAGACGGCGTGGTGTCCATCACGCGGGGTGTTTCGCGGGTGTCCGGTGGACACAGCGTCGGCGGACCGAAGTCGGACGCGGGTGTGCGCGATGTGGCGATCCCGCCGCATATCCTCCCCGCCGTTAAGGCGCATCTGGAGCATGTCGAGCCTGGTAAGGATGCGCTGCTATTCCCGGCGAAATCTGGCAGGCACTTGCAGCCGTCCACGTTCTACCGGCATTACTACAGGGCGCGCACGGCGGCGGGTCGCGACGATCTGCGATTTCACGACTTGCGGCACACAGGCGCGACGCTCGCAGCCCAGACCGGGGCGACACTGGCCGAACTGATGAACCGGCTGGGGCATACGACCCCGCAGGCCGCAATGAAGTATCAACACGCCACCGATGGACGCGATAAGGCCCTCGCGGCGGCGCTCTCGAAGCTGGCACAGCCCGACGTGACGCCCCTGGCTGCGGTGTCGTAAAAGGGGCGAGAGGTCGGGTTACATGAACGCTAAGCGCCCGCTGGGGGGCGCTTGGTTGTGGGCGGTACGCGCTCCGCTCAGCTAGTGGCGTGGGTCACAAATCGCCTAAGAAATGGGCTTAGGCTTTTTTAAAGATTCTTAGCTACGTGGGTTGCGGACTTCTACCCGCTGACCGGGTAATGACTGGTTGTGACCTCGATTGGCGCGAGTTATCCACAAGCTGGGTTAGCTAGCTCACAATGTTTGCCAAAACCTACTTACAGCGGTGTAGTTCATTGGGTTTCTTGTTGGGCCAGCGAACTCTAGACTCCCTCAAGAGCACCAAAAGCCCTGGGAAATCCCACAGGGTGGGGATCGCTCCAGGGCTGATGGGTAGTTCGGCAACTAGACCACAGACTGTAGCGCATCTCCTAGCGGGTGCTCGTTATATGGGCTAAGTGCCCTGTCAGGAGGTGCCCTCGTGGCACGCAGAGTTAGTAGGAGCGCCGCAACCGGGCGTTTTGTGAAGGGTTCTACCGCGCGTAGCAACCCGAAGACGACCACCACCGAGTCAGTAGGTCGTGGCACGTCGAACAAGACAGCGGTCAATCGCTCGGCGGCATCTGGCCGGTTCGTCAAAGAATCGACAGCCAAGCGTCACCCCAATACGACAATCACGCAGCGGGTGTGACATGGCATCAGGATTCAAGATGAACCCCAATTTCGGCGAAGAGATTGGACGCCAGGTGAACAGTCACTTTCAGAAGATGTTCGACACAGTATTTCGGCGTCACGCCGGAAAGTCTGTGCCGGACGTAAAGGACGCACTCAAGCGCGAGTTCAAGCGCGGCGGTGCGGACATCACCGATCCTGAGCTGACCAAGATCGCAACCGCGATCAGCGAAGGTACACGGATCAGGGTTCGCGCGGCGTAGCAGGAAAGTAGGGAGACGGCCATCGGGGCAACCATCTCGGTGGCCGTCTTCTGCATTCGGGCACGCGAGGCGGGGGGAGGAGAGGACGCCGCGATCCCGGCCCGGGACCGCTTAAGGTGGCGCGCTCACCCCAAGGCGCACACCTAAGCGGTCGACGCCCGCGCGAGCACACGACGGCCCCAGGAGTGGGAGGCCGGTCGGCGGCAGCGGGCGAAGCTTTGGAGATTCCTGCAATTGCAGGAATATGAAATTACGCCAGTTGGCGTAATTTGAAGTGCTTGAACGAGTGCGGGGAAATCGTTCCCACACCCGCCCAGCAAGGTGGCCGGTCGCCCCGTCCGTTCGGCAACCGACCACCCAACGGTCACGCGCTCCCGGCGGCGGTAGAAAGGTAAAAACACCCCCCGCCGGAAGCGGCGTAACCCACCGGACACGCACGAGCCAACGTGCATGTCCGGCACGCACTCAGCGGCTAAGGCCCTTAAGCCGAAGCCTTAGCGCGACAGCCTTATTCGCTCCCTCGGACGAACCGTCCTCGGCGTCCTCGGACAGGTCATCGTCCAGGCCCACAATGCCGTCAACACAGTCAGCGCCGAGATGCACCGAAGCGTCATGGATGGCCTGCAACATCGCGCCGTCGCCACCGAAGGACTTACCCGACAGGATGGCATCAAGCCCGTCCTGAAACGCCTTAGCGCTGAGAACGCGGGCGTCCGGGTTACTCGGGACATTCACGAATGCGCCCCCTATAAGGACATGAGCGGGGCCGTTAGCGCCCTTAGTGCGGATGAACTCGACACTGACAGACCGGAGATGGCCTTCGGCTACGAGCGACCTTAGATGTTGTGCGGCTGGCGTTGATGCAAACGTGCCCGACACCCGAAGGTTACGGTCGGCGTCCATCCACGGTCGGCCAGAACCAACGATGTCGGACACGTCAGAACTATGGTTCGCATTGATCGGCACGCTCGCCGGGAAGGGCTGCTGCCACTGATCGGGTAGCAGAATCTCGCCGTCTCGGTCGAGTGCAGCGCTGCTTAGCAGCAGATCAAATGTGCCGTTCGGGCTGTCGTCCGCGAGCGCTTTGATGCTTGCCGTTGCCGACTTTGACTCGGTCACTTCGCGACCGCCCATCCGCACGCAATCCATTGTTCTGCAACATGTTCCGGCACCTCGGCAGTCTCGCCAGAACCGAACACTATGCCGTGATGTACGGCCTGATACGGCGGGTTCACAACGACGAAGACAAGCGGCGGGGTGCCGGGATCACCGGCAACCCCCTCCGCTTGCTTAGCCTCTGCGGCTGCCATTAGGAACTCGCCAGTGTGGCCTTGACCACGCCGCCTGGCAGGTACACCGAAGTGCCGTAACGGCCTTCTAGGCGGGCACGGTTAAGGTTCCGGCTGAAGTCGTCGGCGTTCGACATCTCCGACCAGGTCAGCTGCACGCCCAGATGGTCAGTGTCGACAGCGACAGCGTTCCTAGCCAGCACGTGACCCACACCAGCAGCCTGGGAGATGGTCGTTGCAATCGGGACGCCGTACAAGCGGCGCTGAGCCGGGTTGTAAGGCAGCGACAGGTGCTCCACGGCGTTGGTTGTGGAAAGCAGAAGCTCAATCGCCTCAAAGTCGCTTGGGTGCAAGACAATCGCGCTAGCCGTGTAGCCCGCAACCTCAAGCGCTGTAAGGCTCTTGCGGAGAGTGACCGGAATGCTAGTGGCGAATGCCTGCGTAACGATCCCGCTCGTGGCGTTGATGTCGGCGAGAACCTTAGCCTCAACCGCGCGCTGCAAGCCGTAATTCAGCTCGCCGGATATGAACTGCTCAAGGGTGGCGTTATCCGCCATCCAATAGTGGTCGATGCCTTCCGATAGGTGGGCGATGACGCTTAGCGACTGCTCCACGCGAGTGACCGAATAAACCGACGTCGGTTTGACCGCTCCACTAGCGACAACCGCCGCGTTGTTGGTCCGGGTGGACTGCTGCAAAAAGGCGTAGAGGGGGCTGCCGTGACCGACGGTCGGCAGAACGTCCAAAAGGCCGGTCGCTGGCTGTCCAAGTGCAATCGGATCGGGTAGGAACTCCTGCCCAACCACGGCGGCACCAGAAGCTGCAAGGCTCTTGCGCTCCACCAGGCCCTTAGCCATCTTGGCGTTAAAGGCCAGGCGGAGGTTGTCGGCGGGCGCGTCGGCCCGGTGCTCATCGTCGGCCACGCTGGCGGCGAACATGCCAGCCCCGGCTAGCGGGTGTGCGGCAAATGCCTTGGCGCGGACCTCGGCGGCGTCCAGCTCGGCGCGGCTAGCGGCCAGCTTCTCTACCCGGGCCTCAAGACCCGGAAGGGTGCCGAAGCTCTTAGTCGCGATGGCCTGACCGATCTGCTGGTCGAGTTCGGCGGCTTCCTCGTTGATCTGGCGGCGTACCGCTTCGATCTGCGATTCATTCATATTCAGCTGTTGCTTTCTTTGCATGTGAGTGAGCGCCACGGCCCGGAATGGGCGCGGCGGTGATTCACCTGCGGGACGACGGCGGCGGGAAACCCGGTGACGGCAAATCAGTCTTGCGAGACTAATTTGCGATTGCGGGTCGGCGGCGTTGGTCGTGCGGCTGGTCGTGCCGGTCTGACGGGTCCGGGTGGGGAGCGGAGAGGCGGCACAGGTGGAGCGGCGAAATCCCTGCAATTGCAGGGGTTTGCGGTTGTGCATGGGATCGCTAAGCGGTCGAGCTAACCGGAGGTTCAGCGGGTAAGGGATCGTCTCGTAGACGGACCCTTAGGCGGCTTAGTAAGCGGCTTAGGTTGACGGGTTAGAAGTCCCGGAAATTACTGTAATTGCAGTAATTCGCCCCCGATTTTCGGGGGAAGTCTCGTCAGGCGTCGGCGAGAATCGCGGAATGGGCCATGATGAACGATTTAACAAAGCAGGCGATTTGCTTCCCCGCCTTACCCGAAGTCGATCCAGCCCGACAAGCCCGCCAACGCGCAGGCCAACATCGCGAGCAGGATGGTGTCAACCGTCCGGAGTTGTGGCGTCTCCGAGCCGCCCATGCGCAATTCGCGGGCGATCAAGAACAGCGGGAAGGCCGCGCCTACCGCGACGAAGAAGCCTGCGGCGATGTACGCCCAAACGAACTTCACGTTGTACTTTCGCGCCTCGATGACCATGAAAATCGCGACGGAGACGCTGAGCATCAAGGCGTCGACAGTGACGACCCGCGAACCCGGTGTGACCTTAGTGTCGCGAAATAAGGTGCCGACAAAGTCTGTGAAGCTGTGTAGATAAGGGCCCATGTGGCTCCAGGTGCCAATGATCGCGGCGACGGCGATCACCCCGTAGACGATGCAGAGCACTTTGCGTGACGTGGGCAGAGACGATGCTGTGAGTTCGCTCGTACTCATGGCTGTGACAGTATCAGCGATAGGCCCCGAGTTAGCGGCTTAGAGCCGGGTGGCATAACTACCCTCGGTAATCATTGTGGTGGCTCCTGTGCTTACTGAATAGGGAGGAATGAGAGTGTCTAGGCAAAGCGATGTTCACCACCGTGCCCCAATTGACACTCTCAAATAGGTCTGATTGGGTAAATGCGTGTCGCGCAGGGAAGGGAACAGGTCATTTAGGCCAGTTTCATTATTTTTCGAAAACGTGTCCCGACTTTTAAGCGCCTGACGAGCGGTCATCCGCGTCGCGGCGCTCATTGTTGAACCCACCCCCGGCCCGGTGTCAGCCCGGCTCAGAAGGGGTTTGGGGCAACTTAGCCGCAGGTCAAGCCGCTAGGCTTTCCTGAGGTCTGATTGCGGACTTTAAAGTGTGGTGTCGGGCGTTCCGAGGCTGAGCCGATACTCCTCAGCCTCGGGAGTCACGGTGTATTCGACAAGTTCACCGACTGTGGACTTCAGCAGCGGCAGTACCTCATCGGGCGATGCATAGAAAAACTCGCGACGGGCGTTGATCCTGTTCACCCGTTTGGCCTCCAGCGCCTCGTGCAACTTGTGCTCCACCGTTACTGCGTCGTCAGCGAAGAAAAGTGCGTGGACGTCGTACCGGAACGGCACTGAGGCATCGCCCAACTCCCGCACGCGGTCCATGGGTTCAAGTCGTCTGGTAAGACCGATCTTGACCATGTGCCTGCCGAACGAGCCGATATTGGAGATGACGTAGACGTATCCGGCGCGCTTGTTGGCGGCGCGATAATCTACGTCTTCGATGGCGCGCTGCACGTCGGCCAGCTTCTCTTGCATCCGCTGCGCCCCTTCCTCGTCACCCTTAACCTGCAACTTCTCGAGGACGTTGGAGTAGTGCGCGTGTTCCTTCTCTAGCCGTTCGCGCTCCCGTTCTAGTTCCTGCTGCGCTAGCCGGTCTTCACGCTCGCGGGCAATGCGCTCCTTCTCTGCCTCCTTCTCGCGCTTCAGTTGCATCTGATAGTCGGCTGCAAGTTGGAGTTCGAGAAGCCGGAATTCGTGGTAGGCCGGAGTTATTCGCAGGTCGATCATCGTGCCCTGCTTTTCGATCTGTTGAACCGCCTTGGCGAGACGCGCCTGGGCGGCGGGAAGGTTTCCCGCTTTAACCGTCTTGACGCAGTTCTCGACCTCAGCGTTGTACGCACGCAGCATGATTCGCGACATCTGGTCGACAAACCTGCGGCCCTGCGCGGCAGAGTTATTGAAGGTGAAGTTGTGGTTCGCCATGATCGCCGACTTGGGATTGGCGAACTGCTTAATGCGTCCACGAACGGCATCGAGCTGTTCGCGCAGCGCGACCGACGATTCAGCGGGGTGGTGATAGTCGTACAGGCCAACATCTTGAAGCTGGACAAGACCTTGAGTTTCGACGAGGTCTGAACGTGCCTGCTCTATTTCACTCTCGAGACTGGCTTTCTCCGCACGGAGCCGCTGAACCTCAGCTTCCTGGCGTTTAACCTCCGCTTCAACGTCCACGAGTTCCATCGCGTGCACGCGAGCCAACGCCGCCCGAAGCTCCTCGTTCTCCCGCTGCAGCTCCTGGTTTTGCTCCTGCAATTCCTCGGCGAGCTTCCGTGCACCGAATAGCGGAACTTTGCTGTCTGAATCCGGCTGTGCATGCCTGCCCGACGCGGTGGGATTGGGCGGCGATGACGGGGGCGGGGCAGCGCGAACTGGCGAAGTATGGGCGGTCCACTGACTGCCGTCCCAATAGCGCAACATCCCAGCAACTTGTGAGTCTGGATACCAGCCTTGCGGAGTCGTCACGAAGCTATCGTCTTACCCTCTGCCGGCTAAGCGGACAGAAACCGCCGATACTCACAGAAGGTGCGGGTGCAGACGATCCAATCGGGCCGCGCGGTGATCTCGTTAGGGTGAACCGTCGACCCAACACGTTCCCTTGCTGGTGGTCATTACGACGTGTGCAACGTCGGCGGGGTCGATGTCCGGGAACAGGAAGTCCTTCTCAGCGACGGTGTCCCAGTTGCCCGTTGCTTCCCTCCCGACATACGCCTCTTGGGTGTGGTGGTGACCGTCTTTGGTCTGCACCACAACGACATAATGGTCCGGCAGCACGATAAATGAACTGTTGACACCCAACCCGCCGGTCTTGTCGAGCACTACACGAGTTGAGTCCACTCCACCGGAACCGCCGTAATGGGTCGACCAGCCAACCCCGAACTGGCATGGCGGATTCCCCTGCGTGTCCGGCGGCGGGGTGGTGTAAGCGGGCAGTCCGGACGCCACAGGAATCGTTGAGCAGCCCACCGTCAGAAGTGCCATCGCCGCCAGCGGAATCACTGCCGTTCGCCGCTCCATGGTGCCGGAGACTATCCCACCGCGCTCAGTCCCTTAGTCGTTATCGGGAAGGCCATGAGTCTCGCTTTAGCAGGTGAGACGGCATGCGGCAGCCAGGTCGGCAAGTGTGCGGCGCTGGCATAAGCCCGCAATGATTCGCCGAATGCCTCTGCCTGCTGGCGGGCCATCGGCACGTCTAGGACTAGGCCGGTGGCGTCGATTAGGCGCATTACGACAAATTCGTCGCGGTTATCGTCCTCCATCAAAGCGAGGTCGATTGCCTGGACGTCTAGCTGCATTGGAGTGTTAGTCGTTTCGTCATTCATGTGGTTACTTTCTTCGAGTCGAGTAGGTGGGTCATTGCGCTTATCGCAGTAATTGGTGAAGCGACGAAACGACCTAACCGACGGTGCTTGTTGGGTCGCGCGGTTTCGGGGTCCATTTGATGCTTGTGGGGAGTTCGCTGAACAAGGTGGGTGCTCAGTACGCCACCTCCGGGGCGATGGTGGGGTGTTCAGCACCCACCTGGTGGGTGTTTAGTACCCACCGAGGACGCCGTGAGCAGCGATTTCAATGGCGCTCTCTTGAGTCTTCTCAGGACTTTGGTTGGCCGATTATGAGGCCAGCCGAAGCCTGCTCTTCCGCTTGGAAGCAATCTTGCGCTCATGGACGGCGCATGGTTTTGCGGGATTGCCCTGGGGTCCTTCGATGGCATGGGCCGGGACAATAAGGCACTCGGAGCAGGAACCGTCCGCTAACCATCCGTGGGAGACGGCCAGCTTGATCGCGTCGCGAACCGTGTACTTGTCGAGCCGCTTAAAAGGCTGGCCGGATGTCGGAGGCGTACCGAGAATCCATGACAGTTGGCCCCGCCGAAATGTCGCATGCCCGTTGGCTTCATGCCGCCCGTATGCCAGGCAAGCAAGCCTCAGCCACACCGGCAGCGTGGTGTCCGCCACGCGGTTTTCCCACTCCCGCTGGTAGTGCTTTGCCCACTGAGGACTCATGCCCTCCCCTTCGCTTGTTGTGTCCGGAGGTCCTCGCGCCACCACAAGCGGTCCCCGTCTCCGCGAAGCGGCACACCTTCGCGCTTCCGCCTCATCAGTGCCGCGAAGCGGTCGGCATACGGGTCCTCAATGACGACGATATTGCCGGGCTTGCAGTTCTCCGGGTCGCCATCCCTGAACAGGATCATTCCGTACTTACTCGCCAGGTGCGCTCGTGCAACTAGATCGGCCACGAAATAGGTGCGCCCCGCAAAACTGACAGTTGGGTTGCCGCAGACATTGCCGGGCGTCAGCCGCCGATTAGGCGGGTCAACCAACTTCACCGAGCCGTTATCGCCGACGTGGAAATCCGCCTCAACGAAGCATGTCCGCTTAATGATGGTGCTTGGTCTTGCCATTACTTCCCCTTTTAGTGTACCAATTCGGCCGCTTATAAGGACCATTTACTAAAGGCGCTATTCAGCGAGTAACTGATGCTTGTGGAATGGGGGCAACTAGTTGCCCCCATTCCGGCATTTCCGCCCTTAGTGATGCACCAGGTCCGGTGGAGGCAGTGTTGCGACGATGCACTGGACCTGCGCAGCCAGGTAGCGAGACTCGATCTGACCGAGCGCTAGGTTCGCGACGCCTTCAAGGATTCCCGTGCTTAAGCCGGGACGATGTTCCGCAGCCCATTCAATGAGCGCCCACAGTTGCCGCCTTAGGTAGTACACCTCGGGTTCGAGGTCGTGCAGTCGTGCCAGGGTTGCGGCGGCAAGGTCGGCCACCTGGTGCTCGTCGTACTCGGTCCAGTAGCTCTCGATGTGTTGGATGTCGTGCTCGGTGATGGTCATGCGATTTCTCCTGTGGTTGTGGTGTGAACGACGGTTTTCGCCTGTGTCATCACGCGGCACCGGCCATCGGACGCGCCAGCGCCAACAGCGAGTCACGGTCCACACGGATCAGGCGTGGACCAACTCGGTAGGACAACAGCGTGCCGTCTGCGATGCGGCGACGGATGGTCTTATCGCATGTTCCGAATGCCTCGGCTGCCTGCTGAATGGTGAGCATCGCGGGCAGAAGGGATTGCTTTTCTCTAGCCATAGTTGTGCCTCTCTAGGCATGAAAAAGCGGCCCCAAGACACGCTGGGGCCGCTCGTTAGATGTTTATTAGCGAATGCGGGTCATAGTGGCCACCGAAAGGCCGACGGGGAGTCCCGTATTACCCGCTGGTCAAGCTTGTATGTTCCTGGGTCCAGGTGACCTCTGCCATCGCGCAGCCTGTACCGTTTCGCAGGACATGCTGGCCGAGATCCCGTCGCCCGGGATTGTGTTGTTGTCCGCAACCCTAGTGGGGGATCCGACAACGCCGGGTGGTTCCTCGACTCCTGGCGTGTCGCGGGGATGGCGCAGGCGTCCACTCGGGGCCAGGTCGTGCCTGGCCGATGTGGTGCGTATGTGGTGCAAGCCACCGTTAGCTGATCTAGCTACCATGCCTGAGCTGCAACAACACTGGTGCGCGATACTGGGATTGAACCAGTGACCTCTTCCGTGTCAGGGAAGCGCTCTCCCGCTGAGCTAATCGCGCGGATCCAACGTGGAGGTGGAGACGGGAATCGAACCCGTGTGCACGGCTTTGCAGGCCGTTGCCTCACCACTCGGCCACTCCACCGCTGGGGTTGATGCGACTGCACCTCGAGCGGATGACGGGATTCGAACCCGCGACCCTCACCTTGGCAAGGTGATGCGCTACCAACTGCGCTACATCCGCGCGCCACGAACAACTGGTCGCCCGTCGCGAAGGACGACGATAGTCCACCAAAGTGTAGCCGCACAAATCCGTTTGATCGCCGGGCTCAGCGCGGCCAGAGCAGCCGGTACGCGTCGCGAGAGATCGAGAAGCCATGGCCGGTGCGGACATCGCGACGTGCGATCCGCGACCGGGGCCGGCCGCAAGAACACGGGGCCCATCGCGCGAACATAACCCGCAGCGTGTGACTCCGGTCTGGTCTCGGGCATTCGGGTCACAAGGCGCTCACGTGCTAGTCTTCGACGTCGTTCGACCAATTCGGTCGGGCTCCCCGGTCTCGTAGCTCAGGGGGAGAGCGTCCGCCTCACACGCGGAAGGTCACTGGTTCGATCCCAGTCGGGACCACCATCAAAAGCGCAGATCAGCGGCAGTTTTCACCGCAGCCGTCAGCTAGCTCACCAAAACCATCCGGCCAAAATCCGGCCAAACTCCGGCCGAAGTCGCTACCCCGCCACCGTCACCTCCACCGACAGGTACTCAGACACCGAGTGCACCGTCGGCCAGTCGCGCGCCCGCACGGCTCGGGCCAGATCACCGGCAAGTGGGCTGGCCGCGCCGAGCTCGGCCAGCCACGTCGACACGGTGGCCTGCAGCTCGTCTGCCGACACCCGCACCGTGCGGGCGGGGCGCAGGCGATCGGTCAACTGGTAGACGGGGTCGCCGGACTCCATGCAGCAGCCGTTGCGGTGCGCGCCGAGACCGGTCAAACTCGGTGCGCCACCAAAGCCTCTCCCGCACAGGCGCATCCGGACGCGCAGGGCTGCGGCGTCGCCGCCGGGGCGTTTGAATGTGCGGATGACCGCCATGCCGGAAACGTTCGCGCAGAGCCCCGCCAATAGCGCGGGTAGCCGGTACTCGATTGCGCGCTCGCTGCGCGGCGGAGATGAAGTAGGGCGCTAGCTCACCGAATGGTGCAGTACCACCTTGGCCAGCGCGTCGCGGTCGGCGACGTCAAGCTTGGTGGACGCCCGGTACAGATGGCCTTCCACCGTGCGCACCGACAGTGTCAGCCGCTCGGCGATCTCCCGGTTGGTCAATCCCTCGGCCACCAGCGCGACGATCTCGCGTTCCCGGGACGTCACCGGCAAGGGGTGCGCGGCCGACCGGATCGCCGGCGTCGAAGCCCCGCCGCACTGTTCGGCCAGTCGAAGCGCGCGCGCCGACGACTCGGTGCTGCTACGCCGCTGCCCGGCGTGGTCGTGCAGCAATGCGGCCTGGGCGGCCGCGTCAGCCGCGGACAGCAGCAAGCCGGCTTGTTCGAACGCGGCGCAAGCCGCGTCGAGGGCGTCGCCGTCACGGGCCGCCAGCGCCGCAGCGTGATCGGCATAAAGCCCGGCCAGCGGCCCGTGCGCACACTCGGCCACCGACGCCAACCGCGCCGCCACCGTGCCGTCACCGAACCGAGCCGCGTGATGCAGCGCCTCGGCCTCGACGGCGCTCTGGCCTGCGTCGCGCGCGCAGTCCGCGGCGGCCAGCGCGAGCTCGGCTGCCGAACGCTGGGCACCCTTGGCGGCGGCCAGCCACGACTTCGCGATCACCAGCTGCGGATAGTGCAGCGACACCGAGCGTCCATGGTGCTCTTTGGCGTCTTCCAACACCCGCTGCGTCTGCTCGATGCTCCCCAACGCCGCGTACGCCCTGGCCAGCAGCAATCGCGCGGGTAGGCGCCACGGCAGCGGCGCCTCGGCGTCCAAAGCGGCCAGCGCCTGCTCGATCGAGGACACCGCATCGGGGAACCGGCCCCGGTAGGTGGCGACCAGACCGGCCATGATCTTTGCGATCGCCCAGCCCAAAAACTGTCCCGCCGAGGAGAACTCGGCGTACTCGGCGACACGTTGGTCGGCCAGGTCCAATTTGCCCATATAAGTCAGCGCCAGCACGTCGCAGTACCGCACCATGACGCGGACCATGCCGTCGCTGGCCTTCTGTTCGGCACGGCTGCGGGCCGCGATCGGCTCGAAGTCGTCGCCGCGGCCGACGACCGGCAGGGTCAGACCTGCGGTGAACGCGGCGAATTCGAACGCCTGCCGGGGTGAGGTGGGATCGCAGAGCACCCGCTCGGCGACCGGCAGCCCGTCTGCGATCCGGTTTTCGTGCACGGCCAACGCGGCGCCGGACGCATCGACGATCAGCCGCAGCCGGGGATGGCTCACCCGCTGCCGCAGCAGAGCCATCACCTCGTGCGCCCGGTCCACCTCGTTCATCGACCAGAACAGGTTCGACAGGTGCGGAACTCCCCACTGCACGAGTTGCAATTCGTCCAGCTCTGCTGGATCGAAGCCGGTGAGGATCTCGTCGGCCTGGGCCGGGCGACCCTGCCAGAGAAGGGCGCGCGACAGCAGCGCGGCTTCACGTAACCCGCCGGCTTGCTGAAAGGCCTTGCGCGCCAGTCTTTCTCCGAGCGGCAGATCGGAGAGCAGGATCGCGTCCTTGGCAGCCGTCACCAGAAGGTCGGTGTCGACGGCCTGATCGCTGGCGATGTAGAGCTGAGCAAGCCGGATACGGCTTGCCGCCGAGCTGAGGTCGCGCTCGCGCAGCACCTGCACCAGTCGGCCACGCAAGCGGCGCCCGAGTGCGGTTCCGACGCGACGCCGGATCACATCGCCATACAGGGGATGGCTGAACCGGACGTTGAGGATGTCGTCCTCTTCGTGCACGACGCGGATCAGTCCCTCGACCTCAGCGGCATCGACGGCCTCCACACCGGCCAGCTCGCAGAGAGCATCCATGTCCAGCGGCTCGCACAGCGCCAGCAGCTTCAGCACCCCGACGATGTCGCCGGCCATCCGGTCAACACGGCTCTCCAGCAGCGCGGCCAGCCCGGACGGCACGACCATGCGTCCGCGCCATTGCCAAACCCCGTTGACGTCGGTCAAGGCGCCCGCCTCCAACGCCCCTTCGATCAGGTGCCGCAGGAAAAGTGGGTTGCCGCCCGAGGCCTCCCACAACACATCGGCGCTCAGGCCCTCCAGCGTCCCGCCCAGAACCGACTGGACGAGCGCGACGCTTTGCTCTTTAGTGAACGGCGCAAGCTCCACGCGCTGCAGATAGCCGTCCTTCCACAGCGACGTGACGGCGTCGGGCACCGACTCGCCGCTGCGGACCGTGGCGGCGATCCGCGCCGCGCCGTCGACGGCGATCTGCTGAACCAGCGTCGCCGACAGGTGGTCGAGCAGATGCGCGTCGTCGATACCGATCACTGTGTCCTCGCCGGACAGGATCGATCCCCGCGCTGCGGCGATCAACGCCGCGGGGTCACGGGACGCCGAAACGCCGACCCGCGCCGCGAACACTCCGAGCGGAATGCGCTGCGACGATTCGGTACACACCGCCCACTGCACATTCGACCGCAGCGACGCAGTCACGTTGCGCGCCAACGTCGTTTTGCCCACGCCGGCCGCACCGACGACGACCACGCCCGCGCTGTGGTCTGACACGAGCGCCGAGCGGATCGAGTCGTGTTCGTAGCGGCGCTCCAATAGCTGCCAACCGCGGGCCGCCATGCACTAAAAGTCTAAGTAGCCCCACTGCGCACCGCCGACAAATCGACGGACGAGCAACTTTTCTCAGCAATGTGCCAGGAAATCGTGACATGGCCACTCAGCCGCACAAACCGTCGCAGCGGTTCACCTCCAGCGCACCGCACCGCTACCTGTGATATTGCTGAAAATGCCCGCGACCGCAAGCGATCTGACGCTCGTACTTCACTTCCCGCCGGAGCTGGAGCGCGAAAGCAGGTAATCACTACTCCAGATTCCCCGCATGGCCGCGCCCTACGTTTCTGGCGTGTCCACCTCGGACGCGCATCACCACATGAAGGGGAACATGAAATGTCTGTACTACCAAGGCCACCCGCCGTCCGGCGCGGAATGCTCGCCGTGGTCGGCCTGGCGCTGCCGGTGCTCGGTCTGGTCGGCGGGATGCCGGGCGCGGCCGCCCAGAACCAGACGCAGATCGACCAGCAGGTCAAGCAGTCACTGGTATACATCCAGACCGAATACGACGGCTATGTGCTTGTGCCGGCAACGGATTCGACCAACGGCCAGGCCTACTGGTCGGATCCGATCAAGGTCTACACGTCGTGCTCGGGGGTCATCGTCGACCCGACCGGTTTCATCGCCACCGCCGGGCACTGCGTGGACGCCGCCAATCCCGGCATCAAGCAGTCGATCCTGATGCAGCTGTTCCTCAAAGCGGGCTTCGATCAAGCCACCGCGGAGCGCAGGACACAGGACGCCGTCAGCGCGGAGTGGCTGGTCGAGGGCAAGCAGCCCAGCACGCCGATCGACCGTTTCGTCTCGGTCATTCAGCCCGAGGGGCAGGGCCGGGTCATCGATCACTTCGTGACCGCTCAGGTGGTCGACTTCCAGAAGACCGCCGACGGCGACAACGCGTTGATCAAAGTCGCCAACGAGCCAGCGCTGCCGGCGATGCCGATCGCGGAGAAGGCTCCCGACCCCGGCACCGCACTGACCTCCGCCGGCTTCCCCGGCGACGTCGGTGACGCCATGGACCTGTCGCGGCTACAGGAGCCCAGCTTCAAGGACGGCTCGGCCTCCAGCCAGCAGGTCACCCCGAGCGGGGCGGCCAGCACCGAGATCAGCGCGGCGATCTCCCCGGGGATGAGCGGCGGTCCCACCGTCGACGACGCCACCGGTGAGGTGGTGGGTCTCAACGACTTCACTCTCAATGGGGAGAACCAGCCGTTCAACTTCATCACCGATGCCGCCGCCCTGCGGGCGTTCCTGCAGAAGAACAGCGTGCACCTGGTGGTTCCGGCCGTCCCGGCGAAACCGTTCCCGTGGACGTGGGTGGCCGTCGGCGGCGCGGGCGCAGTGGTCCTGCTGGCGCTGTCGGGGGCGCTGTTGGTGCGGCGGCGGCGGACCGCACGCCGACTCACCGCGCCGGTCATCGACGGCAGCCAACTGCTCACACCGGCCGCGCCAACTCCCGCTGGATCCGAACCGGCGGTGGCGCAGCAGCCGTCAGCCGCACAGCCGATCCCGTCGACCAACGGGACAGCCCAGCTCGCCTAGCCGCGGTCGCGGCGCGGGCGACACCGGGGACCGGGTGGCGGCTCGACCGTCCACCCGGTCCTCTCGCACGACCTTGAGATCAGCTGTGGATCCGGGACCAATTTGCGCATTCGGCCCACCGGCCGGGGGCCCAGGGACTGCACTTGATTCACGACAGTTGAGCGGTGCACGGGCGTCGTCACCAACGCCCGTGACGCCGTAACGGGGAGGGATCAACTGCGATGACTCTTAGCGATGCCGCGAGTAGCACGCCGATACTGTTCGACCTCGATCTGCTGCAGCCAGGACGCGACGAGGCTCATGTGATCGACAAACTGATCGCCAAGCTGCGCACGAACAACGAGTGGACTTTCAAGAAGTTCGGGCACGGACTGCGCGACGCGCATTCCAAAAGCCACGCCGTTCTGCGCGGAACCCTGATCGTCGACGAGCACCTGGATCCGCCACTGGCCCAGGGCCTATTCGCCGAACCGGGAAAGTCCTACGACGTCATCGCGCGCATCTCAAGCACCTTCCCCACCATCCGAAGCGATCAGATCCGCGGCATCCGGGCCATCGCGCTGAAGGTCCTGGGCGTGGACGACCCACGGGCGCGCCCCGACAACGCGAGCAACCAGGACTTCGTGTTGGTCAACCACGACACCTTCCCCTACGCCGGCGCCAAAAGCTATCTGCGCCAAGGCATGGCGGCAGCCTGGATGCTGACCCGGGTTCCCGACTGTCTGCTCAAACCGTCCACCGAGGCCCTCGCCGCGCTGGACGCCGTGTTTCACCTGCCGCTGCCCGCGGCGGCACGACTGCTGATCCTGCCCAACTATCACATCCTGGGTTTCACGTTCTCCACCGCTTCGGCGCTGCGCTACGGCGACTACGTGGCCAAGATCAGCCTCGTGCCGTCCTCGCCGTCGGTGCTGAAATTGATGAGAGCACTGATCACGCGCCGCGGCGGCTCCGACGCCCACCGGCTGCTGATCAAAGAATTCTTCGCCGCGAACTCAGCCGAATATGAGATGCACGTGCAGCTGTGCACCGATCCGCGCGTGATCGAAGACGCCAGAATGCCATGGACCGGACCGTCGCAGCCGGTAGCCAAACTCGTCTTCGACCAACAGATGTCGGACTGCTTCTGCGCCCGGGTCTACGCCGACGACGTGCTGTCGTTCAACTCGTGGACCGCGATGCAAGCTCACACCCCGCTCGGGTCGATCAACCGCCTCAAGGCCAAGGTGTACGACGCGTCTAGCGAATTCCGCCACGGGAAGAACAACGCACCGCGCGTCGAACCCACCAGCATCACCGAATTGCCGTCGTGCACACCCAACGCGCGGCCCTGCGCCAGTGGACGCCAGGAGTCCTGCGATGACAGCTAGCGGGCATCACGACAGCTTCGACTACATCGTGGTGGGATCGGGCGCGGGCGGCGGTCCGCTGGCCGCCCGGCTGGCCGAAGCTGGCATGCGGGTGCTGCTGCTCGAAGCGGGCGCCGAGGGGCTGGCCGATCACGACAGTGACGACTACGCCGTACCCGCCTTTCACGGTCGGGCCACCGAGGACCCGGCCACCAGCTGGCAATACTTCGTGCGCCACTACGCCAACCGCAAGCAGCAGGAGCGCGACTCCAAGTTCGTCGCCGCACGCGACGGGGTGTTCTACCCGCGCGCCGCGGCCCTCGGCGGCTGCACCGCCCACAACGCGATGATCACCATCTACCCGCACGCCGAGGACTGGAACGAGATCTACGAACTCACCGGCGACGAGTCGTGGCGCGCCGAGAACATGCGCACCTATTTCGAGCGGCTCGAGGACTGCGGGTATCGCTGGCGGCCGTGGCGGCTGCCGGCCAACCGGCTGCTCGCCGCGCTCGCCACCCATCTGCCGCTGCTGAACCATCGGTTCAGAAACGACGCCCGGCACGGTTTCGGCGGCTGGTTGCACACCGCGCTGGCCGACCCGCTGATGGCGTTGGAAGACAAGAAGATCTGCGCCCTGCTCGGCGACGCGGCGCAAGCCAACGTGGCCGAGTTCTGGCAGCGGCGAGGCGATCTGTTCGCCGGTCCGCGCAGCTGGCTCGACCCCAACGACTGGCGGCTGCGTGATAGCCCCGACGGCGTGTGGGAGATCCCGATGGCGGTGCAGCGCGGCCGGCGCAACGGCAGCCGCGAACGGATTCGTGACGTGGCCCGGCGGTTGCCGCACCGTCTGGTGGTGCGCACCGGCTGCCTGGTCACCCGCGTGCTGCTGGATGAGGAGCCGGCCGCCACCGGAGTCGAGTACATCCACGCCCCGCACGCCTACTGGTGTGATCCCTGCCCGGCGCGCGGTCCCATGCCGCCGGTGCAAACAGCGTGCGCGACCCAAGAAGTCATCCTGGCCGCGGGGGCGTTCAATTCTCCGCAGCTGCTGAAGCTTTCGGGCATCGGCGCGGCCGCCGAACTCGGACCCCTCGGCATTGAGCCGCGCGTCGAGCTTCCAGGAGTGGGGCGTAACCTGCGGGACCGCTACGAAGTCGCCGTCGTCAGCCGGATGACGCGCGACTTCTCATTGCTCAGCCGCCGCAACAGGTTTCGCCCGCCGTTTCCCGGCGAGCGGCCCGATCCGGCGTATCGCCGGTGGCGCTGGTGCGGTAAGGGTGTCTACGCCACCAACGGCACGGTGGTCGGCGTCGTCAGGCGATCAGATTACGGCCGCGCCGCCCCCGATCTGTTCGTGTTCGGCCTGCCGGCCCGGTTTGAGGGTTACTATCCGGGATACTCGTGCGAGCTCGAACACCACCGCGACTACTTCACCTGGGCAATCCTCAAGGCGCACACCGAGAACCGGGCTGGGGAGGTGCGGCTGCGTTCCGCTGACCCCCGCGATCCCCCGGTGATCGACTTTCACTATTTCGAGGAAGGCAGCGATACCAAGGGCGAGGATCTGGACGCGGTGGTCAAAGGCGTGCGCATCGCCCGCGACATCATGTCCCGCGCCGGCACCGCCGTCGCAGAGGAGGTCTCACCCGGCCCGGAGGTGCAGACAGACGACCAGCTGAAGGAATGGATCCGCGACAACGCCTGGGGTCATCATGCGTCGTGCACATGCCCCATCGGAAAGCGCGCTGACGGCGCGGTGACCGATGGCAGCTTCCGGGTGCACGGCGTCGGGCGACTGCGCGTCGTGGACGCCTCGGTTTTTCCCCGCATCCCCGGGTTCTTCATCGTCACCTCCATCTACATGCTCGCCGAGAAGGCAAGCGAGACAATACTGGCCGACGCTGCGAAACACCTGACGGGTAACCCGACGCGACTCATCCATGCCCGCCACTGTCGGCCGCGATAGTGTTCGCCTCGATGCGGCTGAAATCAGTCCAGCCGATCTCGGGCATCTCGCGTAGACCGACCGCGAGTTGCCCGAAAATCACTGAAATAGTTACTGCCCCAGCAACTTCTGCTAACGTTGCACATACTTCGCCTCGGTGATGGCGTCCATATCAGGCAGCGCCATCAGCTCGGTCAGCCGATCGGCTGGGCTGCGGCCTGCTCACAGGTGCTCGTCGCGCATCGCGCGCGTCGGCCCACAGTCTGCGGATCAACTCGGCGATGAACCGCATCGGTTGCTCGCGTGAATGAGGTGACCTCATCCGCTCGAGCGAGATGTGTAGCGCAAATGCCAACGGATTGCGCCTCCGCGTAGTCCCGGGTACTCAGCCCTCTGCCAGTACGGCTATCACGGCGCCGATGAACATGTTGGCTTGCACGATGAACCCGAAATGCATGTGACACACTGCTTGATTTCATGCCAATGGCGAACCAGAGGCCTGGTGGGTCGGCAGCCGCCGCTCCAACGCACATCGACAAGAGAACAGACAACCGGCGGTCAACACCGCTATCAGTGGCGCGTCCGGCCCGTCAGCTCAAGGTGATAGCCGCCGCTGTAGACAGCGCCTCTCTGTGTCAAGCGTTGCGGTCGCCGGTTGTAGGGTGACGGTTGGCTGGCCCGGTGAGTGACTTGTCCGAAGTGCTGGTGATGGGGTGTGAGCCGGCCGCGCTGGACGCTAGAGTCGGCCCCCACATGTCCCGCCGGGCCTGCCTCTATTGACCTTGTCGCGTCGCGCATGAGTTGTCGGTAGACGACGTCGCAGAGGCGTCGTTTGAGGCAGCGCAAGGCTTCTCGGTGGCTCTTGCCGGCTGCTCGCTTTCGTCGGTAGTAGGCCCGTCCTGGAGTGTCTCGGCCGATCTGGGTGATGGCCATGGTGTGCAGACAGCAGTTGAGCTGGCGGTCGCCGGCGCACATCCCGGCGATCACAGTCGTCAGCTTCGGCGATGGATTGGCTGACCCCGACTTGATCCTCGGTTCGGCGATATGGACCTTCTCGGCCAACAGATCAGCCAGCCCGGTCTGGGTGGCCAGCTCCATCACCGGGACCAGCCCGGCGCACGACACGAGACGCTCATCATCGAACACCGCCGACGTGGGCATGAAGTTGTGCGACACTTGCACCGGAAGTGCCTTTCCGAACTCGGGCGATTAATGCGTAAGGAACATCAATCACCCGAGTTCAGAGGGCACTTTCCTCATATCAACACCCCGAACCCCACACATTTCATCGGTGGATCGAGGTTAAGGCCGGGGGGAACTGCGGCGGCGGGGATACCAACGGGAGTGAGCGGTCGCTCGGTCAATAGTCGATGGCTCTTAGATTGTGAAACGCGTAGTTGTGGCGACGAAGACCGCTCATGCGATGCGAAGAAGCCGGGCGAGTGTGGATCCCATAAACCGATCCCGCGGAAGGAAGCGGATGCGCCGAGCATCGACTACGCCTACGAAACATGGCCCGGCCCCATCCGGCCAAACGTCCAGAACGGGTGCTCTGAGGGGTCCAATTCGAGCGGTTCGCAGCCGTCTGACCAGCGCAAACGGAATCTTGTCGCTGGCTAAACCGCCTCACACGCGGAAGGTCACTGGTTCGATCCCAGTTGGGACCACAACACGAAATCGCTGCCAGCGCTTGGGACTTCGTCGAGCCCGCGCCCTGCCCGTCAGAGTGCTCGCAGGCCTTCCAGGGTCCTTTTTGTTAGGTCACGCCGTTCGTCGATTGTCATCGAGTCGTCGAGGGTGGCGTGCACCCGCAAATAACCCTGTTTGACGAGGTCGCCGACCAGGACCCGCGTCACTCCGAGCGGCAAGGACAGGCGAGCGGCGATTTCTGCGACTGAGGGGCTGCGCACGCACAACGTCAGGATCTGGCCCCGAACATCATTTCTCGGCCAGCGCGGCGGCTTCGCTGTGGTGTGGGGTACTTCGACCAGAGCCTCGAGTGCCAGTTCAACGCCAGAGTAGGTACGGCCTCTCGTCAGCGCGTATGGCCGGACCAGGTTCGGCACGTCTGCCGATTTGGTTTCCGAGAACCGGTCGTCGGTCCGTTCGCGCTTGCCCCTCGACCGGCGATGCTTGTCGGGGTGCTTCTCCCGAATGTTCTGCAAGAACGCCAACGTCTCGTCGGCGTGCACCGATGCGCGCAACTCGCTGGAGACGACCTTGAGCA
Organism: Mycobacterium sp. JS623; assembly: GCF_000328565.1. Lineage (NCBI taxonomy): Bacteria > Bacillati > Actinomycetota > Actinomycetes > Mycobacteriales > Mycobacteriaceae > Mycobacterium > Mycobacterium sp. JS623. Next base: position 2,634,400 of record NC_019966.1, read on the forward strand.
CGGTGCGGTCGGTGTCGATGACGAATGTGGTCCGTCTGACCGGAAGCAGCCGGGCCAGCAGGCCACGGCGCCGAGTGTGCCGGCTACGCCCGGCCGCCTCATGCGCCACGACAGCTGTACGCAGCTTGGCGAGCTTGCCTCGGTGCACCCCGAACATGTCGGATACCACTCCATCCGCGTCGGAGAGCAGCGGATAGTCGAACGAGCGCTGAAGGGCGAAGTGGGCCTGCTTGTCGACGGTATCGGTGCTGATGCCCACCCGTTGGGCACCCACCTTGGCGAATTCGCTACTCAGGTCCCGAAAATGACAAGCCTGGGCTGTACAGATCGGTGAGGACGCGATTGGAAAGAAGAACAGCACGACCGGCCCTCCGGAAAGGAGCGCGGACAGTGTCCGAGGCCAACCGGTGTGGTCATACAGAGTGAAGTCAGGTGCCTTCTCACCTGCGATCATCGGCAAAGGGTAACGCGGGGAAGCTCTCGCGGAGCATGCCTCGGATAATTCATCGCCGATCGGCTATCAGGCCGGCCTCACCTGGCCGATATGCCGAGCGGTCGTCCGGCTGTCCTGACGGGCGATCACCGCCAGCGTTGCGATCCTTCTGACGAAATCAGCGGCGGCGCCGCCACACCCAAACGCCTATCGCGACGGCACCGAACACGAGCACCCCGATCACCGGCGCACTCACCTTCGGCTGGGTCGCGACCCGTCCCAGGGTGTGGGTTGTCTCGACAACGCGCTCCTTGGTTTCCGTGGCCTTGTCCTTGGCGCGCTGCTTGACGTCCAACTTGTCCGAAAGCGCTCCGACCGTCTCGCCCAATTCTTTTCGGGTGCGTTCGATGTCGGCCTGAATGTCGTCTACACCGGCGTCGGGGCCAGGTTCCGGGCGCGGGGGATCAGGTAGTGCCATGGCGCGCGTCCTTGATCTCTGCGATGTCGGCTTTCACGGTTTCCACAGTTCTCGGCGCCGCCGGAGTGACCTCTTTGGCTTGGCTTCGTCCGCCGAGCGCGGCGACGGCCGCTGCGATGAAAAGCACTGCGGCGACGATGAGCGCGGCCGCCCATACCGGTAGCGCTAGCGACAGCGCCGCAACCGCTGCTGCGATGACAGTGGCCGCACCAAAAAACGCGAGCAATCCCGCGACGCTGAACAACCCCGCACCGATACCCGCATGTTTGGCGGACTCCTGAAATTCTTTCTCCGCGAGCTTCAACTCGTCGCGAATCAGCCGTGACACTTGTGATGAGAACTGGCTCATCAACTCGCCGATCGACAGATCGGCGGCCTGCTTCGACTCGACACTCATTCCATAGAGATGCCCCAGCCTGCTCAGCCGAAACCAAGTGACGGCTGAGCTTCGCCGGCGCAACGTTTGGATAACTGCGGAGCCGTCCGTGGGCGGCAACGCTCGAAAGGCCGGCGTGCTTTCCACAATCCATGCACCTCAGACGGATTTTCGGAGGCGCTCATCACCGGTGGCCGACATCGCGTCCCAACGTCACCTTTTGGATACGGCTCGGTGCGGTGTGGTGCGTGGGGCAGCAGTGACTGCTGATAATTAGCGCGGTCGCTCCCGGCGGCCTCGGTACGGCATGCGGCTGTGCCGGGTGAATTGCGGAATGCTTGAGCGCAAATGAAGGGTTCGACGTCGATGAGGGTCTTTGATCGATTCACCATCACAGTAGTTGCTGCCGGCGCTGGTTTGTGCGGTGTCGCTCTGGCGTTGAGCCCTGAGGTAACGGCCGCGCCGCTGGTAACCGGCGGCAACGATTACGCATGTCTCGAGTCATCAGCAGGTGGGCTCGCCGGCGGAGCCCCCGCAGCAGCCGGTGCCGCCGGTGCGGCCGCCCCGTGCGCCCCGGTTGCTGACATGGCTGGTGTTCCGATGGCCTTGCCAGGACCGATTCCCGCAGCTCCGCCCGTGCCAGTGGCTCCGCCGGTCCCGGTGGCTCCGCCGGTCCCGCTGGCTCCGCCCGTGCCGATCGCTCCGCCGGTCCCCGTGGTTCCAGCCGGCGCGCCGGTCCCCGTTGGTGCGCCAGTGCCCGTCGGCGCTCCAGTTACTCAGATGGGTGGCGCGGGCGGCGGTAAGGGGGAGCTGACTGGTCCGCCGCCGCCGGGAGCACCCGTGGCTGGTGAGCCAATTTGGCCGGGACCCACGAGCTGACGGCGCACTGAGGCCGCCGATCCGAATCTGCCTGTGCTGCAGACCGATCCGCACGCGGACCTGTGCCGCTGGCCCAATCGGCCACTGGCACTACAGGAATCGGTGCCAAGCTCATGCGCTGTGGCCAAAGCGTGATAGATCCTTGATCGAATTGCTAAGGCGCACTTGCGCATCGAAGCCATTACTGCGCCTACGATAAATTGACACTGTTGTAATTTCAAAGGAATCGGAAGCCATGCGTGGGGTTGTTCTGTGTCTAGTCGCAGCGATCGGGCTCAACGCGATTGCGGCTTCAGAGCCGGCCGGGGTCAGCATGACGGCAGCGAACCAGTCGTATAGGTCCGGCGCTGCGACGCACCAGGCGTATGAGCCCGCCATTGCATCGGTTCTCCCCACGCAGGGCCAAGTCGTGGGTGTGGCGCACCCCGTGGTCGTGACGTTCAGCGAGCCCATCTCTGACAGACGCGCGGCCGAGCGCGCGATCGCCATCAAGTCCGTGCCTGCGATGACGGGCAAGTTCGAATGGCTCGACAACGAAGTCGTGCAATGGATTCCCGACCGGCGCTGGCCTGCGCACAGCACTGTCGCGCTTTCGGTTGGCGGCTTGAAGACGGAGTTTGCCACCGGGCCTGCCGTCGTCGGCGTCGCGAACGTCTCCGACCACACCTTCACGGTGACCATCGACGGTGTCGACGCGGGACCGCCTACTTCACTGCCCTCGCCGCATCACCGACCTCACTGGGGTGAGCCCGGGGTATTCCCGGCTTCGATGGGCAGACCGGAATACCCGACGCCAGTCGGCACCTACACCGTGTTGGCCAAAGAACGCGACGTGGTGATGGATTCGAGCAGCGTCGGCATCCCTGTCGATGCTCCCGACGGTTATCTACTCCACGTCGATTATGCCGTCCGTATCACGAGTCGTGGCCTCTTCGTCCATTCGGCTCCGTGGGCCGTCAATTCACTTGGGTATGAGAACGTCAGCCACGGATGTATCAGCCTGAGTCCCGAGGACGCAGAGTGGTACTACAACACGGTCAACGTCGGCGATCCGGTGATTGTGCAGCAGAACAGCATCGAGGTGCCACGAACCGTGTCGGGCTAGCTGTTTGACTGTGCGGTCGCAACAAGTTCCGAAGCGACTTGCACCAGTGGCACATTCGAATCCTGTGAGAGCTTGCGCAGTACTTCGAACGCCTGCACCGCGTTCACCCCGTAGCGCTCCATGATCATGCCTTTGGCCTGGCCTATCGTGTCGCGGCTGGCCAGTGCGCGCTTGAACTGCTCGTCGCGCCGCGCGGCATTCCATGCCACCGACGAATGCGCGGCGAAGATCAAACCGATGTCCCTGGATACCTGGCCGAACGCGTTTGGGGTTTCGGCATAAACATTCAGCGCCCCCATGGTTTCGCCCGCGATGAACATCTGGAACGCCATGACAGATCGAATAGGCGTCTGCTCCAACGCTTCTCGGCGATAGAGGGGGAACCGATCGTCGGTCTCCAGGTCCGCGACGTGGATCGTCTTCTCCTCCCACGCCGCGGTCAGACATGGGCCTTCGCGATGGCGCTGCTGGATCTCGTCCAACAGAATTGGCCACTTGTGCGTTGCCGCGGGGGTGTCGATGTGCTTGGCGTTGCGGGTGACGGTGACGCCTGCGTACTGGGCACCCGGAATCTCCGCGGCGGCATGTTCTGCCAGCTCGGCGATGACTGTGTCGGAATCGGGGTCCGGCCGGCTGTACAGCTGCTGTACGAGTTCGGCTATGCGGAGGTGGGTGCCCTCCACCCCGGTGGAATCGCTCACGGTCATAATCCGATCATCCTTCTTGACTAGGCCTAAGGCTACGCGCAGCTCAACATAAAAGAAGGCGGGATGACCTGGGAGTTACAGCGCCCGCAGATAGCGGTCGGTGACCACCCGTTGAATCACCGAGGTGACCGGCGAGCCCAGCCTGCTCCACCACGTCCCGTGCCGGGAGAATGCCACGACTTCCGCGCGCACCTCGTCGGAAGCAGGGTCGTAGCGCACCATGAACCGTTCCTCGCCCGATTCGGCGTGGCCGGGCAGCGTCCCATAGGCGAAGCCACGGCGGTCGGCTTCGTCCACGACATAGACGACGCGACACGGCGCGCGCACCGGGCCCAGATGCACGATCACGTCTGAACCCACCGCGGCGACGTCGGTCGTCGCCTCGACGCGCAGCCCGGCGCCGCGCAACATGCCCCATCGCATGCCCGCGTCGGCCGCCTCCTCGAACCGGCGTCGGCCCCGCCCGATCACCGCGGCCTTCTGGACGTGGTGGTACCCGGCGGGCAACGGGCCCGCGGTTGCGCCGACTTCGGCGTACGTCAACGGCAGCGCGGCGAGGTCACGCAACTTCACTGGGACAGCCTTTCATCCTCGGCGTACGGTCGGAAAAATGACCACGCAAAGCGTCGCGCAAGGATCGGGAACCTTCGGTATCGGCGGCGACCTGACGGTCAATCGCCTGGGATTCGGCGCGATGCGCCTGACGGGAAAAGGGGTTTGGGGCCCGCCCGATGACCGTGACGAATGTATTCGCGTGCTGCGCCGCGCCGTGGAACTCGGCGTCGACTTCATCGACACCGCGGACTCCTACGGCCCATACATCTCTGAGCGATTGATCCGCAAGGCGCTGCACCCCTACGACGGCGTCGTCATCGCCACCAAAGCCGGGCTGCTGCGCACCGGGCCCGACGAATGGCCGCCACTCGGCTATCCCGCATACCTGCGCCAGCAATGCGAGATGAGCCTGCGCCGTCTCGGTGTCGACAGCATCGACCTGTTTCAGCTGCACCGCATCGATTCCAAGTTCCCCGCAGAGGATCAGATCGGCGAACTTGTCGCGCTGCAGCAGGAGGGCAAGATCCGCCACATCGGCCTGTCCGAGGTAAACGTCGATCAGCTCGAGGCCGCGCAGAAAACTGCGACCATCGTGTCGGTGCAGAACATGTACAACATCACCGTGCGCTCCGCTGAGCCCGTGCTCGAGGCGTGCGAGGCGGGCGGCATCGGATTCATCCCGTGGTTCCCGCTGGCCGCAGGGCCGCTCGCCGCGCCGGGCGGACCGCTGCAGCGCATCGCCGACGACCACCACGCCACGCCGTCCCAGCTGGCGCTGGCATGGCTGTTGAAGCGCTCACCGGTGATGCTGCCGATTCCCGGGACGTCGAAGGTCGCGCATCTGGAGGAGAACGTCGCTGCCGCAGAGATCGAGCTGTCCGACGAGGAGTTCGAGACCTTGAGCAAAGCCGGGTCCGCCAGCGGATGAGTTAGGCAATACGGTGGCCGTGTGGCTACGGAGAGCAGGAGCGAAGCGACTGGAGAATCGGTCCCGGAATTCGCAGAGGAACATCGCGGCGGCGATTTCAGCCCGATCGAGCCCACCCTCCACGGCGGACCTGACTACGGTCGGTTCGTCGAGGCCGTCCGCACCCTGCAGGACCATGCGCGCGCCGCGGACGCCCCCGACGAGGTGATCACCCAGGCTGCCGACCTGATCGAGGCCGCTTCGAAGCTGCTGGCGCCCTACGACGCCGACGAGTGGTCATCGCCGTCGGGCCGGCGAATGGACCTGCCGAACCGCGGCAGCGTGCTCAGCATCCCCGGCGACTACCACAAGACCGACGGCGAACGGGTGGTCGGCACTGTGTGCTTCCGCCGCTTCCACCTGGGCCGCAACGGTGCCGTGCACGGCGGATGCATCGCGCAACTCTTCGACTCACTACTCGGCTACAGCACGTTCCGGCTCACGAAGAGCCTCTATCAGCGCACCGCGTTCCTGCACGTCGACTACCGAAAGATCGTGCCGATCGAGAAGGAACTACAGGTCGACGCCGGTGTGGATCGCGTCGACGGCCGCAAGATGTTCATCACGGGCCGGGTGCTCGATGGCGATACCGTGCTGGCCGAGGCCAACGCGCTGTTCGTCAAGCTGAATCCGGGCCAGCCGTGAAGGCCTCGGATGTCAAGCGGCGCTGGGCGCGGTGGCGCGACCGGCTGCGCGACCGCCCGAAGGCCGAATTCGGCTACCGCATTGCCGTCGCGGTCATCGGCCTTGCAGTGCTCGGTGTGGGCATCCTGGCCATCCCGTACCCGGGGCCAGGCTGGGCGATCGTGTTCGTCGGACTCGCGATCCTGGCGACCGAATTCGACTCGGCGCGAAGGCTTCTCGCCTACACACGCGAACGCTATGACAAGGTGATGGCCTGGTTCAAGTCGCAGGGACTCTGGGTGCAGGTGCTCGGCGCGGCGTTCACCGCCGCCGTCGTGCTCGGCACCTTGTGGTTACTGGGCGCGCTCGGCTGGGCGGCCGGGCTGGTCGGCGTCGAGGCCAAGTGGCTGAAGAGCCCGATTGGCCTGGGGGCATGACCACCCGCACCGATAGCATGGTCGCGTTCAGTGCCGACCCGCGCACCGCCCGTTTCACCGACAGTTTGGAGAGTCACCGATGAGCGCGCCCGCCAGCTCCGCCCTAGCAGCCCCTATCCGGGTCGCTGCCGGGACAACCGCCGGGGCAGCGGTTCGTGACGCCGGGCTGCCGAGCCGGGGCGCCGACGACGCGATCGTCGTCGTGCGCGAGGCCGACGGGCGGCTGCGCGACTTGTCGTGGACGCCGGAGGTTGACGTCGAGGTGACGCCGGTCGCCGCCAACACCGACGACGGCCGCAGCGTCATCAGGCACTCGACCGCGCACGTGCTCGCGCAGGCCGTGCAGGACATGTTCCCCGAGGCCAAACTCGGCATCGGGCCGCCGATCACCGACGGCTTCTACTACGACTTCGACGCGCCGCGGGCGTTCACGCCCGAGGATCTCGAGGCGCTGGAGAAGCGCATGCGCCAGATCGTTAAGGAAGGCCAGCTGTTCTCGCGGCGCGTGTACGCGTCCAAAGAGCAAGCGCGCGAAGAACTTGCCAACGAGCCCTACAAGCTCGAGCTCGTCGACGACAAGTCCGGTGACCCCGAGGTGATGGAGGTAGGCGGTGACGAGCTCACCGCCTACGACAACCTTAATCCCCGTACCCGCGAACGGGAATGGGGCGATCTGTGCCGCGGCCCGCACATCCCGACGACGAAATACATTCCGGCGTTCAAGCTGACCCGCAGCTCCGCCGCGTACTGGCGCGGTGACCAGAACAACGCCAGCCTGCAACGCATCTACGGCACCGCGTGGGAGTCGCAGGAGGCCCTCGACAAACACCTGGAGTTCATCGAGGAGGCCCAGCGCCGCGACCACCGCAAGCTCGGCGCTGAGCTCGACCTGTTCAGCTTTCCCGACGAAATCGGTTCGGGCTTAGCGGTTTTCCATCCCAAGGGTGGCATCATCCGGCGCGAGCTAGAGGACTACTCGCGGCGCAAGCACATCGAGGCCGGCTATCAGTTCGTCAACAGCCCGCACATCACTAAGGCGGAGCTGTTCAAGATCTCCGGCCACCTCGACTGGTACGCCGACGGCATGTTCCCGCCGATGCACCTCGACGCTGAGCTCAACGATGACGGCACCGTGCGCAAGCCGGGCCAGGACTACTACCTCAAGCCGATGAACTGCCCGATGCACTGCCTGATCTTCCGATCGCGCGGGCGGTCGTATCGGGAACTTCCGTTGCGGCTCTTCGAGTTTGGCACGGTATACCGCTACGAGCTGTCCGGCGTGGTGCATGGGTTGACCCGGGTGCGCGGCCTGACGATGGACGATTCGCATATCTACTGCACCCGCGAGCAGATGCGCGACGAGCTGACCTCACTGCTGCGTTTCATCCTCGAACTGCTTGGTGACTACGGCCTGACCGACTTCTACCTCGAGCTGTCGACCAAAGACCCGGACAAGTTCGTTGGGTCCGACGACATGTGGGAGGAAGCCACCAGCGTGCTCGCCGAGGTCGGCGCCGCGTCCGGGTTGGAGTTGGTGCCTGATCCGGGCGGCGCGGCCTTCTACGGCCCGAAGATCTCGGTGCAGGTCAAGGACGCGCTAGGCCGCAGCTGGCAGATGTCAACGATCCAGCTGGACTTCAACTTCCCCGAGCGCTTCGAGCTGGAATACACCGCGGCCGACGGCACCAGGCAGCGGCCGGTGATGATCCATCGAGCGCTGTTCGGGTCGATCGAGCGCTTCTTCGGCATCCTCACCGAGCATTACGCCGGCGCGTTCCCGGCGTGGCTGGCACCGGTCCAGGTGGTCGGCATCCCCGTCGCCGACGACCACGTCCCGTACCTGAACGGCCTTGCGACGCAACTGAAGATGCACGGTGTGCGGGCCGAGGTGGACGCCAGCGATGACCGGATGGCCAAGAAGATCGTCAACCACACCAACCAGAAGGTGCCGTTCATGTTGGTGGCCGGCGACCGCGACGTCGAGGCGAACGCCGTGAGCTTCCGCTTCGGTGACCGCACGCAGATCAACGGGGTACCCCGAGACGATGCCGTCGCCGCGATCGTCGAGTGGATCGCCAGCCGCGAAAACTCCACTCCGACAGCCGAACTGCTCAAGGTGGGCACCGCGAAGTGAGTCGCGATGAGCGCTTGCGCGAAGAGCAGACGTCGGAGTCCGACGACCGCACGATCGTCGACCACGGCGTCGGTGAGCCCGACCATCTGCAGCGGCTGTGGACGCCGCACCGGATGTCCTACATCGCCGAGGCGCCGATGAAGGGCGGCTCGGCGGCGTCCACCGAGCCGTTCACGGACATCCCCAGGATGCCCGACGAGGAAGGGCTGATGGTGGCCCGCGGCGAGCTGGTGTACATCGTGCTCAACCTCTACCCGTACAACCCGGGACACTCGATGGTCGTCCCGTACCGGCGGGTCTCCGAGCTGGAGGACCTCACCGCCGAAGAGAGCGCCGAACTAATGGCGTTCACGCAGAAGCTGATTCGCGTGATCAAGTCGGTATCGCGACCGCACGGTTTCAATGTCGGACTCAACCTCGGCAGTTCGGCAGGCGGGTCGCTCGCCGAACACCTGCACATGCACGTGGTACCGCGGTGGAGCGGCGACGCGAACTTCATCACGATCATCGGCGGCTCGAAAATCGTCCCGCAGTTGTTGCGTGAGACCCGCGAGTTGTTGGCGGCCGAGTGGGCGAAATTGCCGTGAGCAACTTCTACCTGATGACGCGCGCCGCCTACGCAAAGCTGTCCAAGCCGGTCGCGAAGGCCGCACTGCGAGCGGGCTTCACACCGGACAGCATCACCATTCTCGGTACGGCGGGGACCGTGCTCAGCGCGCTGACGCTGTTCCCTATCGGTCAACTCTGGTGGGGCGCGTTCGCGGTGTGGATTTTCGTGCTCGCCGACATGCTCGATGGGGCGATGGCGCGCGAGCGCGGCGGCGGCACCCGCTTCGGCGCGGTGCTGGACGCCGCCTGCGACCGCATCGGCGACGGCGCGGTGTTCTGCGGGCTGCTGTGGTGGGCGGCGTTCGGCCTGCGGAGCACGTCGCTGGTGGTGGCCACGCTGATCTGTCTGGTCACCTCGCAGGTCATCTCCTACATCAAGGCCCGCGCCGAGGCCAGCGGGCTCTCTGGTGAGGGCGGCCTCATCGAGCGCCCCGAACGGCTGATCATCGTGTTGGTCGGCGCAGGGCTCTCCGGGGTGTGGTTCCTGCATGTTCCGTGGCTGCTGCACGTGGCGATGTGGGTGCTCGCAGTGGCCAGCCTGGTGACCGTCGGGCAGCGGATGCACAGCGTACGGACCTCGCCCGGCGCGATGGACCCCCTGACCAACACCGACGCGGCCAACGGCGAGCCGGGGGAGCGATGAATCCGCTCGACGGCCAGCTCTCCGATTTGGGCTACGCCGCGGGCTGGCGAGTGGTGCGTGCGATGCCGGAGTTCATGGCGCGCAACGTGTTTGACGCGGGTGCGCACTACGCAGCCCGCGGTGGCGGGCCCGCGCAGCTGCGCAAGAATCTGGCACGCGTCATCGGGGTTTCGCCGGACAGGGTGCCGGACGGGCTGATTCGTGCTTCGCTGGCGTCTTACGCGCGGTATTGGCGAGAGGCGTTCCGGTTGCCCTCGATGGATCTCGAGAAGCAAGGCCAGTTGCTTGACCGCCACTTCGGGGGTCAAGAGCGCATCGCCGCCGCGCTCGATGCCGGCCGCGGCGTAATCCTCGCCCTGCCGCACAGCGGGAATTGGGACATGGCGGGGGTGTGGTTCGTGTGGAAACACGGCACCTTCACGACGGTCAACGAACGGCTCAAGCCCGAATCGCTGTACAACCGGTTCATCGCCTATCGCGAAAGCCTCGGTTTCGAGATGTTGCCGCTGACTGGTGGCGAGCGACCGCCCTTTGAGGTGTTGGCGGAGCGGTTACGCGCCAACCGCCCGGTCTGCCTGATGGCCGACCGCGACCTCAGTCGCAACGGGATACAAGTCGACTTTTTCGGGGAACCCACGCGGATGCCTGCCGGGTCGGCGAAGCTCGCGATCGAGACAGGCGCCGACCTCCTGGCCGTGCACTGCTGGTACACCGCCGACGGATGGGAATTCAGCACGAGCCCCCCGCTGGATACGACGTCCGGAGATGTCGGCGTCATCACCCAGATGTTGGCCGACCGATTCGCCCGGAATATCGCCGCGCACCCGGCCGACTGGCACATGATGCAACCGCAGTGGATCGCCGATCTCTCCGACGAGCGTCGGGCGAAATTGGAGTCCCAACGATGAGCGCCCGCCCGAAGAAAAAACCCTGATGCGCATCGGCATGGTCTGCCCGTATTCGTTCGACGTCCCAGGCGGCGTCCAATCCCATGTGCTGCAGCTCGCGGCGGTGATGCACGGGCGCGGCCACGAGGTCAGCGTGTTGGCGCCGTCGTCACCGCATGTGGAGCTGCCGGACTACGTGGTGTCCGGCGGCAAGGCGGTGCCGATCCCGTACAACGGCTCGGTCGCCCGGCTGCGGTTCGGACCTGCCACCCATCGCATGGTCAAGCGCTGGCTGGCCAGCGGCGAGTTTGACGTGTTGCACCTGCACGAGCCCAATGCGCCGAGCCTGTCCATGCTGGCGTTGAACATCGCCGAGGGCCCCATTGTTGCGACGTTCCACACGTCGACCACAAAGTCGTTGACGCTCACCGTGTTTGAGCCCATTCTGCGGCCGATGCACGAGAAGATCGTCGGCCGTATCGCAGTATCGGACCTCGCGAGGCGATGGCAGATGGAGGCGCTGGGCAGCGACGCCGTCGAGATCCCCAACGGCGTCGATGTCGGATCATTCGCACACGCGCCGCTGCTCGACGGCTACCCGCGGCCCGGCAAGACGGTGCTGTTTCTCGGCCGCTTCGACGAACCCCGTAAGGGCATGGAAGTACTGCTGGGCGCGCTGCCGACGCTGGCGAAGCGGTTTGGTGACATCGAGATCCTCATCGTCGGCCGCGGCGATGAGGACGAACTGCGTGCGCGCGCCGGGAAACTGGCCAAGCATCTGCGCTTCCTCGGTCAGGTCAACGACGCCGAGAAGGCGTCGGCCATGCGCAGCGCCGACGTGTACTGCGCACCGAACATCGGCGGCGAGAGCTTCGGCATCGTGCTTGTCGAGGCAATGGCGGCGGGCACCGCCGTGGTGGCCAGCGATCTCGACGCGTTTCGCCGCGTCCTCGTCGACGGCAAGGCCGGGCGGCTGGTACCGATCGACGATTCCGCCGCGCTGGCCGCGGGGCTGGTCGAGGTGCTCGACGACGACGCGCTGCAAAAGGACTATGTGGCGGCCGCGACCGAAGCCGTGCATCGCTACGACTGGTCGGTGGTGGCGCGACAGATTATGCGCGTCTACGAAACGGTCGCCGGATCCGGAGTGAAGGTCCAGGTGGCCGGATCGGCGGGCCGCGGCGCTGGGCCCACGCGCGAAGCGCAGGGGACGACCGGGGGGACTAGGTGATCACCTGGGTCGTGATCGCTGCGCTGGCGGCGCTGGCCGTGGTGGTGGTGTTGGTCGCGGCGTGGGCGTATCAGACCGCGCATCGGCTGGACCGGCTGCACGTCCGCTACGACCTGTCCTGGCAGGCCCTGGATGGGGCGTTGGCGCGGCGCGCTGTGGTGGCTCGCGCCGTCGCAGTCGAGGCCTACGGCGGTGGTCCCGACGGCAAGCGGTTGGCGGCGTGGGCCGACGCCGCGGAGCGGGCACCCCGAACGGCGCGCGAGGCCGCCGAGAACGACTTGTCGGCGGCGTTGGCGCTTGTCGACCCGGCGTCGCTGCCGGTGGCGTTGGTCGCCGAGCTCGCCGACGCCGAGGCGCGGGTGCTGCTGGCCCGTCGCTTCCACAACGACGCAGTCCGCGACACCCTCGCGTTGCGGGAACGGCCCGCGGTGCGCATCCTGCGGCTTGGCGGAACCGCCGCGCTGCCAACGTATTTCGAGATCGCCGAGCGCGCGGAGGCCTCGCCAAGGGAAGTGGGGCTGGTCAATCGGCGGGTGTCCGCGCGCGTCGTGCTGCTCGATGACGACGGCTGCGTCCTGCTGTTCTGCGGATCGGATCCCGCGATCGAGGCCGGGTCAGAAAACCCAGCACCGCGGTGGTGGTTCACCGTCGGCGGGGCCGCCCAGCAGGGGGAGACGCTGCCGCAGGCGGCCGCGCGTGAGCTCGAGGAGGAGACCGGGTTGCGCGTCGAGCCGACCGACATGGTCGGACCGGTGTGGCGGCGCGACGCCGTCATCGACTTCAACGGGTCGGTCATCCGCAGCGAGGAGATGTTCTTCGTGCACCGCACCCGTCGCTTCGAGCCATCGGCGGCCGGTCGCACCGGACTGGAGCGGGCCTATATTCACGGCCATCGCTGGTGCGATGCGACAATGATCGCCGACCTAGTCGCCAAGGGTGAAACCGTCTATCCGCTGCAGCTCGGTGAGCTTCTCGAGGAAGCGAATGCACTGGCCGATGCGCGGGGCGCAGTGCCGCGCCGGCAGCTGCAGTCGATCCGCTGAGACAGCACCGAAGCTGCGGATCCTTTTGTATTTGCCGTCACCTTTAGACTGGATCAGTAGCGATTTGAAGGAGATAGCAGTGGAATCCGGTGGGCAGGAGCGCAGCGACCGGGGAATTAGCGGCGCAGCTGGATCGAACGGGTCGGCTAACAGCCAGACCGGGACGGCGCGGGTCAAGCGCGGCATGGCCGAGATGCTCAAGGGCGGCGTGATCATGGACGTCGTCACCCCCGAGCAGGCCCGCATCGCTGAGGGCGCAGGTGCCGTGGCCGTCATGGCCCTGGAGCGGGTACCCGCCGACATCCGCGCTCAGGGCGGGGTGTCGCGAATGAGCGACCCCGACATGATCGAGGGCATCATCTCCGCGGTCACGATCCCGGTGATGGCCAAGGCCCGCATCGGGCACTTCGTCGAGGCGCAGATTCTGCAGAGCCTCGGCGTCGATTACGTCGACGAGTCCGAGGTGCTCACCCCGGCGGACTACACCAACCACATCGACAAGTGGAAGTTCACCGTGCCGTTCGTGTGCGGTGCGACCAACCTGGGCGAGGCGCTGCGTCGCATCACCGAAGGCGCGGCGATGATCCGCTCCAAGGGTGAGGCCGGCACGGGCGACGTGTCCAATGCGACCACGCACATGCGTCAGATCGGCGGTGAGATCCGTCGGCTGACATCGCTGTCGGAAGACGAGTTGTACGTCGCCGCAAAGGAATTGCAGGCGCCCTACGAACTGGTCGTGGAAGTGGCGCGGGCAGGCAAGCTACCGGTGACGATGTTCACCGCCGGTGGCATCGCGACACCCGCGGACGCGGCGATGATGATGCAGCTCGGCGCAGAGGGCGTGTTCGTCGGATCCGGCATCTTCAAGTCCGGTGACCCCGCGGCGCGGGCCGCCGCAATTGTCAAGGCAACGACTTTCTATGACGACCCCGACGTGTTGGCCAAGGTGTCACGCGGGCTGGGCGAGGCCATGGTCGGCATCAACGTGGAGGACGTGCCAGCCCCGCATAGGCTTGCTGAACGGGGCTGGTAGACAACTCTGCATGGCGATCGAAGAGATCCTGAATCTCGAGCAGCTCGAGGTAAACATCTACCGCGGAAGTGTCTTCAGTCCGGAGTCGGGTTACTTCCAGCGCACCTTCGGTGGTCATGTGGCGGGTCAGTCTCTGGTGTCTGCGGTGCGCACCGTCGATGCGCGCTTTGCGGTGCATTCGCTGCACGGCTATTTCCTTCGGCCGGGAGATGCCAAGGCGCCGACGGTTTTTCTCGTCGAACGCCTGCGCGACGGTGGTTCGTTCGTCACGCGTCGGGTCAACGCGATCCAACACGGCGAGACCATCTTTTCGATGTCCGCGTCGTTTCAGATCGACCAGAGTGGTATCGAGCACCAGGACTCGATGCCCTTCGCGCCACCGCCCGACGATCTGCCCGGCTTCATCTCCAAGGGCGGGGCCTTCGACGACGCAGGCTTCGCGCAGTTCGCGGAGTGGGACGTGCGCATCGTTCCCCGCGAGGCGATGAAGCTGCTGCCCGGTAAGGCGTCACAGCAGCAGGTGTGGTTCCGCCACCGCGATCCGCTGCCCGATGATCACGTGCTGCACATCTGCGCCCTGGCATACATGAGCGACCTGACGCTGCTGGGCTCCGCGCAGGTCAACCACGTCGAGGAACGCAAACATCTGATGGTCGCGTCCTTGGACCATGCGATGTGGTTCATGCGGCCGTTCCGGGCCGACGAGTGGCTGCTCTACGACCAGTCGTCACCGTCGTCTTCAGGTGGCCGGTCGTTGACGCAGGGCAAGATCTTCACGCAGACCGGTGAGATGGTGGCGGCGGTGATGCAGGAAGGCCTCACCCGGTACAAGCGCGACTACACGCCATGAGCGCCCCGCGCGTCGGCGTGCTCGCGCTGCAGGGCGACACCCGCGAACACCTGGCCGCGTTGCGTGAGGCGGGCGCCGACGCAACGACGGTTCGTCGCCTCGCAGAGCTCGAGGCCGTCGACGCGCTGGTGATCCCCGGCGGCGAGTCCACCACGATGAGTCACCTGCTGCGCGAGTTCGAACTGCTCGAGCCGCTACGGGCACGGCTGGCCGAGGGCATGCCGGCCTACGGCTCGTGTGCCGGGATGATCCTGCTGGCCACCGAGATTCTGGATGCGGGCGCCGACGGCCGCGAGGCCGTTCCGCTCAAGGCCATCGATATGACGGTGCGGCGCAACGCCTTTGGCCGCCAGATTGACTCTTTCGAGGGTGATTTTCCATTTGAGGGGCTCGACGATCGCGTGCATGCGGTGTTCATCCGTGCGCCGTGGGTGGAGCGCGTCGGCCCCGATGTGCAGGTGCTGGGCCGCGCCGCTGATCACATTGTCGCGGTGCGGCAGGGCCGCATGCTCGCGACGGCGTTTCACCCGGAGATGACGGGCGACCGTCGTATTCACAAGCTGTTCGTCGAGATGCTCTAGCGCGTTATGGAATATTCGGTACGAAACCAGGCTTGTTGGGGATGACAGCATCAGCCCACCCCGAGGAGAAGCCATGACGACCGAACAGATCACCGCACTAGTAACCGGAGCCAACCGCGGATTGGGCAAGCGGTTCGCTGAGCAGCTCGTCGAGCGCGGCGCGAAGGTGTATGCCGCGGCCCGTCGGCCCGAGACGATCGACGTGCCGGGTGTGATTCCCGTGCAACTCGACATCACCGATCCGGAGTCCGTCGCCCGCGCTGCCGAGGTGGCCGGCGACGTCAATGTATTGATCAACAACGCAGGCGTGTCGACCGGCGCATCGCTGCTGACCGGGTCGCTGGATGATGTGCGTCTGGAGATGGAGACCCACTACTTCGGCACGCTCGCCGTGACCCGGGCGTTCGCTCCGATCATCGAAGGAAACGGCGGCGGATCGATCCTGAACGTGCTCTCGGTGTTGTCGTGGTTCCATGCGCCCGCACTGGGTGCGTACTCCGCGGCCAAGGCGGCGGGCTGGGCGATGACCGATGCGCTGCGGCAGGAACTCGCTCCGCGCGGGGTCCATGTGGCTTCCCTTCATGTGGGGTATATGGATACCGACATGGCCGCGTTCGCGCCGGCAGACCAGAAGACCGATCCGTCGACTGTCGCGAAGCTCGCCTTGGATGGCCTATTCGCGGGTGAGCCGGAGATCCTCGCCGACGACCTGACGCGCCAAGTAAAGGCCGGGCTGTCCGGCTAGTGCACGCAAACCGGCCGTCTGGCAACCGCGAATTTATAAACTCACGGGATGCAAGGGGCCAGTCAGACGGCAGTGATGACCGCAGTCAGCCGTGGCGCTCACCACTTCATGGACCCGGACCCGATCTTCAGCGACACCTATGCGCTGGCGCTTGTCGGCATGAGCGAATTGGAAGCGGTCGAGTTCCTCAGGGCCGCCGGCCCAGAACGGCTGTGGCACGTGGCCCGCCTCTTCGTCTGCCAGCGTTCCCGGTTCGTCGAGGAAGCGGTCGAACGAGCGGTCGCGGACGGCGTCAACCAGTTCGTCGATGTAGGCGCGGGGTTGAGTTCGTTCGCATGGCGCAGGACTGACTTGCTCCAGACCCTTAACGTGTTCGAGGTCGACCATCCCGACACGCAGTCAGTCAAGCGTCAGCGTGTCGATGCTGTTGGGTTGACCTGTCCGCCCAATATGCATTTCGTGGCGGTGGACTTCAACGCAGCCGACAGTCTCGCTGATGCGCTCACGGGTGCAGGTTTCGATGCTTCGAAGCCGTCGATCTGGTCCTGGCTCGGGGTCGTCACGTATCGGAGGGTTGATGCAGTTCGATCGACCCTTGCAGAAGTTGCCGCGCTTTCGACGAAGCGATCGACACTCGTCGCTTCGTTCGGTGTTCCCGATGAGTTCATGGAACCCGCATCAAGCGAATTCGCTCACCTCGTCCGAGAGTTGGTCGCCAAAATCGGTGAGCCACAGGTCACGTGGCTTCAGCCCGAGGAAATGGAGACCATTGCGCGGGAGGCGCACTGGCGACAGGTGACCAGCGTGGATCCCGCGTCATTCGCGCCGTGGTTCGCCGGTCGATCCGACGGCCTGCAACCGGTTCGGTATGAGTGGCTACTGGTAGCCGAGAAGTAACCGCGGTCGGCCATGACGATGATCGAGGTGGAGCCGCAACCACGCATTAACACGCGGGCTCAGCTCGAGGTGACGCGACGCTTTCGGCCTCTGTGGTCTTGCGGATGTCCGGCGAAAGGGCTGCGATCGTCAACGCCGCGGCGACGTTCACCGATGACCCGTCGGGTGCCCCGACGTGGATTCAGGTGCACGTCAGCGGACACCTCGGCTGGCCGGCGGGCGTCGGCTACCGGGTAATGGCGCTGACGCCCACCAGCGCAGTTCGGTGAGGCATAAACCTCCACGTAGACTCGTTGATCGGACTTTGCATCGTTAGAAGGAGAGCTGTACCTGCATGAGCGGCCATTCCAAGTGGGCCACCACCAAGCACAAGAAGGCCGTGATCGACGCCCGCCGCGGCAAGAACTTCGCCCGATTGATCAAGAACATCGAGGTGGCCGCGCGCGTCGGTGGCGGTGATCCCGGCGGCAACCCCACGCTGTACGACGCCATCCAGAAGGCCAAGAAGAACTCGGTGCCCAACGACAACATCGAGCGGGCCCGCAAGCGTGGCGCGGGCGAGGAGGCCGGCGGCGCCGACTACCAGGCCATCACGTACGAGGGCTACGGCCCCAACGGCGTCGCGGTGCTGATCGAGTGCCTGACCGACAACCGCAACCGCGCGGCCGGCGAGGTGCGCGTCGCGGTCACGCGCAACGGCGGCAACATGGCCGATCCCGGGTCGGTGTCCTACCTGTTCTCCCGCAAAGGTCTGGTCACGCTGGCCAAGGACGGCCTCACCGAGGACGACGTGCTGACCGCAGTGCTGGAAGCGGGGGCAGAAGAAGTCAACGATCTCGAGGACAGCTTCGAAATCATATGCGAGCCAAGCGATCTCGTTGCAGTACGCACCGCGTTGCAGGATGCAGGCATCGACTACGAGTCGGCGGAGGCCAGCTTCCAGCCGTCGGTGAGCGTGCCTGTGGACCTCGACGGCGCCCGCAAGGTGGTCAAGCTGATCGACGCGCTCGAGGATCTCGACGATGTGCAGGACGTCTACACCAACGTCGACATCCCTGACGACGTCGCCGCCACCCTGGACGAGGAGTAGCCCCAACCAGCATGTCGACTTCCGAGGTGGCCGCTAACAAGGCGCTGTTCAAGCGCTTTCACGATGCCGCCAACTCCGGTGACTTCGACTTGCTCGCGAAGACGATCGACGACCTCGTCGCTGCGGACGCAGTGGTTCGCACGCCGCTGCCAATCGACACGAACGGCGCGGAGGCGCTGAAGCAGATCTGGGCGATGCTGCTCCGCATTTATCCCGATATCCACCTGACGGTCGAGGATTTGATCGGCGAGGGGGACAAGGTCGTCGGCAGGACGACCGTTACCGGCACGCACCAGGGCGAGTTCATGGGTGTCGCACCGACGGGCAAGCCCGTCACGTACAACGAGATGTTCATGTTCCGCGTCGCCGACGGCCGGGTGGTCGAGACATGGGGCGTCGTCGACGTCTATGCGCAAATGAAACAGATTGGCGTCATCTAGCTCAGGTCGCCCTGGCCTCCACCAAACTGAACGGCGATGCGGTCGGGACCGCGCGAGTCATTTCAAATCCCGTATCTCGCAACAATTCTCGGTACTCGTCTGCGGTGCGTTCGCGCCCCGAATTGCCCACCAGCATCTCCAAATCCAGCCATTTCGTCGCGAAATCGCGATCGTGTTGGGGTATCAGGGATTCGACCAGCAGCAATTTCGAATCCAAGGCCGCCGCGGCCCGCACGGTCTTGAGGATTTGCATGGCTTTGTCATCAGACCAGTCGTGAATGATGTTCTTCAGCACGTACAGATCACCGCCCTCGGGAACGGTCTCGAAGAACGAGCCCCCGACGATGCTGACGCGGTCAACGACTCGATGTTTGCGCAGCAGCGGCTCGGCACCCGCCACCACATGCGGGAGGTCAAACAAGATGCCTTGCGCTGTCGGTGCTGCTGACAACATGCCGGCGAGCAGCCGTCCGTGCCCGCCAGCCACATCGACGATGGTCCGATGCTCGGCGAAGTCGTAGGCAGCGAGCACCGCGGTCAGGGCCAACTCGGTGAAGTTGGTCATCGCCTGGTTGAAGACTTCGCTCAGTTCCGGATCGCTCATGGCCCAGTCGAAGGCCGGCATTCCTCGCAGCTTCGGGACAACTGACTCACCGGTCCTGATGGCTTCGATGCAGTGGCTCCAGTGCTCACGGTCCTCCGGCGAGCCGACGAATCGGGCGAAGGCCGCCATAGAATCCGCAGTGTCCGACCGCAGCGTCATGGCCAGCGGGGTCACGTCGTAACAGGCGGAACCTTCAGTGAAATACCCACGTGGCCGAGTATCAGCCGACGAACAGCAGACGCACCGAGTAGCTGAGTACTCGAATCACGCCGGGTGCAGGCTGACCGGCACGCCGGAGTAGCGCGTCATCCCGGTGACCAGGTCGATGTCGTCCTTGCTGGTGAGCAGATTGACGTTCGCCCCGGCATGGCCATGGGGCACCGAGACCGCGCCGCGGCGAACAGATGCATCCACCCGCGCGACGCCGGTCAGTTCGCCGTGCTCACTGCGGACACGGACTTTCTGGTCGTCCGAGATTCCCGCCGCCGCGGCGTCGTCGGGATGGACGACGATTTCGGCGGCCTCGCCGAGGAATTCGAGCTGCGCGTTGAGCCGCCGCAACTGTCGTCGCGGCACGAGCACCAGCGGTGCGGGCTCCCGCAGCGCGTTCAGCTGCGCGACGAGCACGCGGGGCGCCAGCCGCCAACCGCCGAGCCGTTCGACGTGCCGGTCCACCCACGGCGCAGGCAGCTCGTGGTCGGCCTCGGCCCAGCCGTTG
The DNA here is from genome assembly GCF_000328565.1 of Mycobacterium sp. JS623. NCBI lineage: Bacteria > Bacillati > Actinomycetota > Actinomycetes > Mycobacteriales > Mycobacteriaceae > Mycobacterium > Mycobacterium sp. JS623. The sequence continues at coordinate 2,654,466 of NC_019966.1, forward strand.
GCGACCAACTCGTCGTACGGCGTGCGGCCGCTCGAGCTCAGCTGCGCGAGCATCGCCTCGTCGGTGGCATTGGGATCGGCGAGCTCGTGGCCGAGGCGCCGACCGATCTCCGCCAGCACCCACCACATCGAACGTCGTTCTCCCACGGGGGTTACCAGCGCGTCGGTGTGTTGTGCGCAGACCCGCGGGCAGAGGAAATCCCACAGCGTCACGTCGGGCCGTTCGAGCTGACCCTTCGTCGGAAGCACATGTGTCGAGGCCGCCGTCGTCGCGTTCGGCAGGATCTCGGTGGTGACCAGCACGTCGAGCTTCTGCAGCGCGGGCAGCAACGACCCCGCGTTCGGAAACCCGGTGAGCATGCTGCCGCCGAGATTCAGAAACGCGCGGATGTTGCCCGCATTGATCTCGTCGGGAAGCGTGGCGCAGGGCCATTCCCGCAGAAACGCCTGCGTCTCAGGGCGACTGCGCGGCCCGGGGCCGAAGCGCCCTTCCGGCGGCGTAATCGGCAGTTCGAAGCTCTCCAGCTGGTAGCCGAAGCCGGGATGGAACCAGATGCCGCCGGGGCGGTTCATTGAATCAGTGATGATCAGCAGCGCCCACGAAAGCCATTGCGTCACATTGGCACTCGGCGACATCGTGACGCCGGTGCCGGTGTCCACCGCGATGCGGCCGGCTGTGCGTATCGCGCCCAGTAGCCGTTCGAGATCGGCTTCTGGAACGTCGGCGATCGCGGCCGCGTGCTGCACGGTGAACGGTTCGACCGCGGCTGTCAACGCGTCGGAATCCTGCGCAGGCGCCTTGACCCCGTCGCGCAGTACTTCGCGCACCAGATATGCGAGCACCGCGTAGTCGGTGCCCGGCCGCGGCGCCAGGTGATGGGTCGCGAGCCGTGCGGTTTCGGTGTAGCGGGGGTCGACCACCCAGACCTCGGCCTGCTTGGCCAGGTCGCGGATGACGCCGCGCGGATTCGGCATCCCGACGCTATGCCCATGGGAGACAACGGGATTGCTGCCGACGAACATCGCGAACGTGGCGTTTTCATAGTCAGGCCGTGCAGCCAGCGATGGCGTGCCGCCCATCAGGTCGGCCATCAACACCTTGGCGGTGCCGTCGATGGTCAGCGGGCTGAACTTCGCAGGCGTGCCTATCGCGGCATGCAACTGTTGCGCGACGCGATAACCGACGGCGTCCATGCCCACACCGGTACCGAAATTGATCCCGACGGATTCGGGTCCATATCGGTCGATGGTGTCGCGCAGTCGAGCGCCGAGGTCGTCCAGGCATGCCTCCCACGTGGTGTCCTGCAGCGTGTCGTCGACCCGCATCTGTGGACGCTCCAGCCGGTCGGGATGATGGTGAATCTGCGGAAGCGCGCGGCCCTTTGGGCACGTGTAGCCCTGCGAGAACGGATTGTCGCGGTCGCCGTGCACCGCCACCACGTGGTCCCCATCGAGGTCGACGAGGATGCCGCACACCGACGTGCAGACCCGGCAGAAACTGCGCACCGTTCTCACGGTCGGAGAACGTTACCCTCAGCCGGTGAGAAACGCCCCGATTTCCCGCGCCGTCTGCTGCGGCTGATCGAGCATCACCAACACGTTCGCATCGTCGACGTATCGCAGCGTCCCGCCGGTGAGCCCGGCAAGTCGAGTCGCATGGCCATCAGGCATCACCGGGTTGCGACTCCACAACACCAGCACCTCGCCGTCGAAATCGGCAAGCCGGTTGGTGGCCCGGATCAGCTCGGCCTTGTCGAACTTGGTGCGGCAATACTTGACGAGGTCATGGCGGATCCGTCGGTCCGCCAATCCCGCCGCCATCCACTGGTCGACAATATCTTGAGGGACAGGCTTTTTCGCCATTTGGCCGAATATCAGCCATTGCTTGCGCAGCCAGCCGATCTTGAGCTGCCGCATGGCCAGCAAGACCGTGGCCGTGTTACGGCTGGCCAGCCAGGCCACCTTCCCGGGCAGGCCGGGCGGGAAGTTGTCGAACGCCTCCGACGGGCAGATCACCAGGCGCACAACACGTTTGTCGCGACCAGCGTCGGTGAGGAACAGCGGCCCACCCCAGTCGGTGACGACCAGCGTGACGTCGGCGAGGTCAAGCGCGTCGAGAAAGTCGGCGACGATATCGACCATCCCCTGCAGCGTCAGGTCCGCCTCCGCGCGCATCGGGATCCGGTGTGCGCCCATCGGAAGGACCGGCAACAGATACCGAAAGCCGGCGGGTAGCAGTGGCAGCGCAAGGTTCCACTGCGCATCGTTCATCAGCAGGCCGTGCAGGAGGACGACGGCAGGCCCGTTCGGGTCGCCCTCGTCGCGGTATTCGATGGTTCCGGCAGTGACGTCGACGGATTTCATGGCGGCCTTCCGGCATTAGAACGGTGATTCTAGAACGTATGCTCTAGTCTGTCGTCAGGAGGCGCAGATGGCAAGGTCCACCCGAGAATCGATCCTGACCGCGGCGGCCGAACTGATGCGACACAAGGGCTACGGCGCGGTCGGCATGAAGGACATCGCCCAGGCATCCGGCGCGCCGATCGGCTCGCTGTACCACCACTTCCCCCGCGGCAAGATCCAGATCGCGCGTGAGGCCTTGACCAACGCCGGTGCCGCCTACGCGCTGCTCATCCCGTCGATCGTCGACTCGTACGATGACCTCGGCGCCGCGATCGACGCCGTCTTTACCCAGGCCGCCGAGGACATGGCCGGTACCGGGTTCGCGAACATGTGTCCGGTGGCCAGCGTTGCCGCCGAGATCGCCGACACCGTCGAGGAACTCCGCGAGACATCTGCGGCCGTGTTCCAGGGCTGGGTGGACGGGGGCAGCGCGTACTTCGCCTCGCGAGGGCTCGACCCGTCGCAGGCCCGCGCGGTGACCCTTGCCCTGATCGGCGCTTTGGAAGGCGCTTTCGTGTTGGGCCGCACGCTTCGTAGCGCCGAGCCGCTGCTCGCCGCGGGCCGTGCCCTGGCCCCGCAGTATCGGGGAGTGCAGCTGCTTCCGCGTGTCGTTCAGGAAGGCGTCGTACTCGGCCGTTAACCTGTCGAACAGGTGTTCACAGGAGGCTTGACGTGCGGGTAATGGGAGTCGACCCCGGGTTGACCCGCTGCGGCCTGTCCGTGATCGAGGGCGGGCAGGGTCGTCAGGTCACCGCGCTGGACGTTGACGTGGTCCGGACCCCGTCCGACGAGCCGCTGCACCATCGACTGCTCGCGATCAGCAACGCCGTCGAGTACTGGATGGACACCCATCGTCCCGACGTCATCGCGATCGAGCGGGTGTTCTCACAGCAGAACGTCTCGACGGTGATGGGCACCGCTCAGGCCGGCGGCGTGATCGCGCTGGCGGCCGCAAAGCGTGGCATCGACGTGCACTTCCATACACCCAGCGAGGTCAAGGCCGCGGTTACCGGCAACGGGAACGCGGACAAGGCGCAAGTCACCGCGATGGTGACCAAAATCCTTGCGCTGCAGACGAAACCGACGCCCGCCGACGCAGCTGATGCGCTGGCGCTGGCGATCTGTCACTGCTGGCGTGCCCCGATGATCGCAAGAATGGCGACGGCGCACGCGTTGGCCGCCGAGCAGCAACGTAAGTACAAGGCGACTTTGAAGGCCAAGGCAAAGGCGGCACGATGATCGCATCCGTTCGCGGCGAAGTCCTCGATATCGCACTCGACCACGTCGTCATCGAAGCATGCGGCGTCGGCTACAAGGTGATGGCAACCCCTTCGACGCTGGCGACGCTGCGCCGCGGCAGCGAGACCCGGCTGATCACCGCGATGATCGTGCGCGAGGACTCGCAGACGCTGTACGGCTTCGCTGACGCCGATGCGCGTGATCTGTTCCTGACGCTGCTCGGGGTTTCCGGGGTGGGCCCCAAGATCGCGCTGGCCACTCTCGCCGTTTATGACGCGCCGTCGCTGCGGCAGGCCCTGTCCGACGGCGACGTCACCGCGTTGACCCGGGTGCCCGGTATCGGTAGACGTGGCGCCGAGCGCATGGTGCTCGAGCTGCGCGACAAGATCGGGGCAACGCACCCGGCAGGTGCGGTGGCGTTGAACGGTCACTCGGTGCGCACTCCGGTCGTGGAAGCCCTTGTCGGACTTGGCTTTGCGCTCAAGCAGGCCGAAGAGGCCACCGACAAGGTGCTCGCCAACGAGCCGGAGGCCACCACGTCAAGCGCGCTGCGGTTGGCGCTGTCGATGCTGGGTAAAAAGTGAGCCGGTTCGAGAACGACGAAGAACCCGAAGACCGGGAGGTCTCGCCTGCGCTGACTGTCGGCGAGGGTGACGTCGACGCCAGCCTGCGGCCGCGGTCGCTGGGCGAGTTCATCGGGCAGCCCCGGGTGCGCGAGCAATTGCAGCTCGTCATCGAGGGCGCCAAAAACCGCGGCGGCACACCGGATCACATTCTGCTGTCCGGGCCGCCGGGCCTCGGCAAGACTTCGCTGGCGATGATCATCGCCGCGGAACTCGGTTCGTCGCTGCGGGTTACGTCTGGGCCGGCCCTGGAGCGCGCGGGCGACTTGGCCGCCATGCTGTCCAACCTTGTCGAGCACGACGTGCTGTTCATCGACGAGATCCATCGCATCGCCCGGCCCGCCGAGGAGATGCTGTATCTGGCGATGGAGGATTTCCGCGTCGATGTGGTGGTGGGGAAAGGCCCTGGCGCAACATCGATTCCACTCGAGGTCGCGCCGTTCACGTTGGTCGGGGCCACCACTCGGTCCGGTGCGCTGACCGGCCCGCTGCGTGACCGGTTCGGGTTCACCGCGCACATGGATTTCTACGAGCCTGCCGAGCTGGAGCGGGTGTTGACCCGCTCGGCGGGGATCCTCGGTATCGAGTTGGGTGCCGATGCGGGCGCCGAGATCGCCCGCCGGTCACGTGGCACCCCACGCATTGCCAACCGGTTGCTGCGCCGCGTTCGCGACTACGCGGAGGTGCGAGCCGACGGCGTGATCACCCGCGACATCGCCAAGATGGCGCTCGAGGTGTACGACGTCGACGAACTCGGCCTCGATCGACTGGACCGGGCCGTGTTGTCCGCGCTGACACGAAGTTTCGGTGGCGGACCGGTCGGAGTGTCGACGCTGGCCGTCGCGGTGGGGGAGGAAGCCACCACCGTCGAGGAGGTGTGTGAGCCGTTCCTGGTGCGCGCCGGGATGATCGCGCGCACCCCACGTGGACGCGTCGCCACGGGTCAGGCGTGGACGCATCTCGGACTGACGCCGCCCAGCGGGGTCAGTGGCTTGGGGCAGGCAGGGTTGTTCGACTAGGAGGTCAAATGATCTATGCGGGTTTGCTTTTCGCGGTTCTCGCGGCCCTGCTCCATGTCTACATCTGGGTGATGGAGTCGCTGACCTGGACGTCGGCGCGCACCCGCGCGACGTTCGGTACCACCCACGAGGAAGCGGTGGCCACCAAGGAACTCGCCTTCAATCAGGGGTTCTACAACCTGTTTCTGGCGATCGTCGCCGCGGTCGGGGTGATCTGCGTAATCGCCGGACACCGACCAGTGGGTGCGGCATTGGTGTTCGCGGGGGTCGGTTCGATGCTCGCCGCGGCGCTGGTGCTTTTGGTGTCATCACCGGACAAGGCACGCGCGGCCATTACGCAAGGAACCCTCCCTCTCGTTGCGGTCGTGCTCCTAGCGATCGGGTTGTTGGTCTAGCGACGCGGCGATCTCGGTGTGGCTGACGCTTAATCAGTCACGCGGTGGCCCGCGTCGCGAAGGACGCCAACTCTCAACGTCTGTCCCTCGGCACTCATCAAGGGATCGTGTGACCGAAGATCCGAGGCGGCAACTGAGCGTGGGGAATATGAGGAAATTCGTCATATTCCCCACGCTCGGTGCAGTGATTTACAGCAGGCCGAGCAGTTGCAGGTCGGTGATGTACTTGACGATGACGTCGCGCGTCACATGCGGAATGTCTTTGTCCGGACCGATTTTCGCGTCCTGCACGGCAGCGCGGAACCGATCGGTCGGAGCGATGGATCCGCGAATGGGCGTCTCTGGCCGCTGGTAATTGTGCAGCAGCGGGAGCAGCGAGGCCTGACGCTGCCGCTCCGGCAGGGCACGGACCGCGGTGTCGAACCGCTGCAGCCACGTGGTGTAGTCGCCGACCCGCTCGACGGGAAACCCGGCTTCGATCAGCCAGTCGACGTACTCGTCGAGCCCGATGCCATCGTCGTACGGGTTCATCACGTGATAGGTCTCGAACCCGTCAACCACCTGGGCGCCCAGCGTGGAGATCGCCTCCGCGATGAATTCCACTGGCAGCCCGTCATAGTGGGCCCGCTGCCGATTGCCGTTGGCGTCGACCTCGTAGAACGAGTCAGGCGCGATCCCGGTAGCGACCAGGCTCAGCATCAGCCTGGTGAACATGTCGGGCAGGTTGAGCTGACCGGCATATGTGGTGTCGGCCAGGATCATGTCGCATCGGAACACTGAGACGGGCAGGCCGAGGTCGTGCGCCTCACGCAGTAGCACCTCGCCGGCCCACTTGCTATTGCCGTAGCCGTTGGCATAGGTGTCGTCGACCTTGCGCGTGGCGCTGTAGACGCGAACGTCGCCGTCCTCGGTGAACTGGCCGGGCTCGATGCCCGCGCCGACGCCGATTGTCGACACGTAGACGAACGGCTTCTGCTTGGTGGTAAGCGCGATTCGGATCAGCTCGGCGGTCCCGAGCGCATTCGGTCCGAACAGCTGGCTGTAGGGCAGGACGTGGTTGACCAACGCGGCGGGGTCGACGATCAGGTCGACCGTGTCGGCCAGCCGCTGCCAGGTCTGCTGATCCAGCCCCAGGTTGGCTTCGCCCTTGTCGCCTGCGATGACCTCGAGATGGTCGGCCGCCAATTCGTGGTAGTGACGCAGCAATTCGGGGTCGCCGCTGTCGAACGTCTTGTCCAGTCGTTCGCGGGCGGCGTCGTCGTCCTTGGCGCGCACCAACGCGATGACTTTGCCATCGACCATGTCCATCCGCTCGAGCCATTCCAGGGCCAGGTAGCGGCCCAGGAATCCCGTCGCGCCAGTCAAAAGCACCGTGCGCACCTCGGAGCTCGGACCCGGCAGCGACGAAGCTGCTGCGAGAGTCTTCGCATCGATGAACTTGTCCAGCGTCAGGTCATTCGCGTACACCTCGGTGGCGTCGCGGCCATGCACCGATGCGAACGTCGGCCGCTTGCTGCCGGGCTGCCGCTCGGCCTCGATGTATGCCGCCAGCGCCGCGAGGTCGTTGGCCGGGCTGACGATGACACCGACGGGCACGTCGATCTCGAAGATCTCGTGTAGCAGGTTGGCGAATGTCAACGCGGACAGCGAATCTCCGCCCAGATCGGTGAAGTGGGCGTCGGGCTGCAGCTCGCTTGCCGCCGCACCCAGGAGCGCACCCGCGGCACGGCTGATGGTCTCCAGGACCGGCCGGTCGGCGCCGTGCTGGCGCAGTTCCCGCAACTCGTTGGCCTGGCTGTCGGCCAGGTCGGTGTAGAGCTGTTCGAGCCGCTCGCCGTAGAACTCCTTGAGTTTCGGCCGCGCCAGCTTGCGGATACCAGTCAGCAGACCGTTCTCCAGCGTGAAAGGCGTTGTCTCGATGATGAAGTCGCGAGGAATTTCATACGACTGCAGTCCCGTTGCCTTCGCGACGTCTTGCAGCGATTCCGTGATCAGCTGCTTCAGCTCGGCTGCATCGTGACGTGCCAAAGCCTCTTCGGTGGGCACGATGACCGCCAGCAGATACGAGCGAGCGCTGTTGCCGTACACGAAGATCTGCCGGATCAGCGGGCTGTCAACGAATACCGCCTCCAGCTTGGCGACCGTGACGAACTCCCCCTGCGACAGCTTCAGCACATTGTTGCGGCGGTCGAGATACTGCAGCTGGTCTGGTCCAAGTTCGGCCACGACGTCGCCGGTGCGATAGTAGCCGTCGGCGTCGAACACGTCCGCGGTGATCTCGGGCCGCTTGTAGTAGCCGGGAAACATGGTCTCGGACTTGACGAGCAGCTCGCCACGTGGGTACGGGCGGTCAGTGCTGAAGTAGCCGAGATCGGGGACGTCAACCAGCTTGTAGTCGATGACGGGTGGGCGTTGCACCTGGCCGTCGACGAACACCGCGCCGGCCTCGGTGGAGCCGTAGCCATCGGTCAAATGAATGTCGAGCAGCGATTCGACGAACGTCCTCATTTCCGACGAAATGGGAGCAGAGCCCGTCATCGCCGAAATGAACCGTCCACCAAGGAGGTTCTGGCGCAAGTCGGCAAGAACGTCGGCCTCGACGGCCCAGCGATCGCCACCATCGGCAGACCGGCGGTCGACCTCGCTCTGGTACTCAGCGAAGACCATGTCCCATATTCGAGGCACGAAGCTGAGCTGGGTGGGCCGCACCAATGACAGGTCGTCGAAGAAGGTCGAAAGATCGCTTCTGGCAACAAAATAGGCGGTGCCGCCGGCTCCTAGCGTGGCGTACAGAATGCCGCGGCCCATCATGTGGCTCATCGGCATGAAGTTCAGCGTGATCGACGGTGTGGCGCCTTCGTTGCCCCACATCGCCATGCTGGACCGCCGCCAGGAGTTGGCGACCGCCTTCGCAAGGTACATCGCGCCCTTCGGCGTGCCAGTGCTGCCCGACGTATAGATGAGCAACGCGAGGTTGTCGTCACCCGCGTCGAAGGCCGGGTGAGCAGGCAACGCGTTTCCTCGGGCCAACACCTCGGCCAAAGTCTCGACCACGACGGGGGTTTCGGCGAGCCGCGCGGTCGCGGAGGCCAGCGCCTCGCGATGGTCGTCGACCTCGGCGTGGTAGTCGAACACGACGAGCCGCTCGGGCAGGTGGCCGGTCAGCATGAGTTCGACGGCGTCGTCGAGGAAGTCGACGCTCGAGAGAATGGCGACCGGCTCGGTCTCGGCGGCGATCGGCCGCAACTGGGCGACCGGTGCGCTGGTCTGAAGGGGAACCGAAACCGCGCCGGCGCGCAGCAGCGCCATGTCGACGGTGGTGTAGTCGATGCTCGTGAATCCGAGGATCGCGACGCGGTCACCGGGACGCACCGGATTCTGCGTCAACGCGGTCGCGACGGCGTCAACGCGTTCCGAAAGCTCGCGGTAAGTGATCGTGTCGAAACGGGGGAGCAGGGCAGCCGACGTGCGGCCGGTCGTCGGATCGGTGACGAATTCGACGGCGCGCTGCCCCAGCGCGGGCCGCTCGGCATAGCCGTCGATGACCGTCTGAATGATCTGCGGCAGCCTCAGCGCTGGCGATTCAATCGCGTGCGCGACGGCCTCGCTTGGTCGGGCATCGGCGAACTGCTGGTCAGTGGCGTACAAATCGGAGATGCGGCGCGCAAGCCGCTCTTCACGGGAAACAGTCGACATCAAGAATCCTCAGCAAATCGCAGGAAGTGTTGGCGCGACGTTGCGCCTAATCCAAAGTACGTTAGCAAAGCTAACTTTATTCCACTGCTGGCTGTCAGTTCGCTGTGAACGCTGTGACGGCTGTCACCACTGATTATTGACGGGTTATGCAGGCGGCGACGGGGGTACCCGCCCCGAAGACGGAGGAGGAAACCATGACTGAAAGCCGAGTTCGGCCGCGCGGTGGACGGATGCGAATTCCACGTAGCCGCGGCGCGATGAGCGGATTTCTACTGATCTTGTTGGGTGCCTGGGGCGCGTTGGTTCCGTTCGTCGGGCCCTATTTCAACTTCGCGTTCACTCCGGACCAGGAGTGGTATTGGACGACTGCGCGAGGCTGGCTCGAGGTTCTGCCCGGCGCGGCAACGGCGCTGGGCGGCTTACTGCTACTCGTCTCGGGCAACCGCGCGACAGCGATGTTCGGTGGTTGGCTGACGGTGCTCGCCGGCGCGTGGTTCGTCGTTGGCCGCGCGCTGGCCGGGCCGTTGGCGATTGGCGATGCCGGCTCGCCGGTGGCCGACACCGAAACCAAGCGGGTCTGGCTGGAGCTGACGTACTTCTATGGCCTCGGCGCGCTGATCGTCTTCCTCGGCGCGATAGCGCTGGGCCGGCTGTCGGTTCGCAGTGTCCGCGACATCGCGTACGCAGAGCGCGACGCGTATGCAGAGCGCGATGTCGCCGCTTACGACGAACGCCCGCTGGCGGCCGCTGAGCGGCAACCTGTGGCCGCGACGGCTGAGCGGCAACCGGCTCCTTCTGAAGAGGTGACGGAGATTCAGCCGGCAGGCACCGCAACTGCCGACCGGCCGCGGCGCAGCTGGCGAGACATGTTTGCCGGTGGCGGCGGTCATCGGCCAGCACACCGTTAGCCCCTCCAACGGAATTCCCGGTCGCTACATCCCCCCGGCTAGCGACCGGGAATTCCTATTGCGGCCTGCCGACCAGACGCAAAATGACCCGACACGCCGAGGAAATGGCGCACTTTGCGTCTGTTCGCGGGAGAAAAATTACCCGGTGTAGGCCATGACGTGCTTGATGCGCGTGTAGTCCTCGAACCCGTAGGCCGACAGGTCCTTGCCATGGCCCGAGGATTTGAAGCCGCCGTGCGGCATCTCGGCTACCAGCGGGATGTGCGTGTTGATCCACACGCAGCCGAAGTCCAGCGCGGCCGAAACCCGCAGCGCCCGACCGACATCGCGCGTCCACACCGATGACGCCAGTCCGTACTCGGTGCCGTTGGCCCACTGGATCGCCTCGTCCTCATCGGAGAACGACTGCACGGTGATCACCGGCCCGAAGATCTCCTGCTGGATCAGCCGGTCATCCTGACGAAGGCCACCGATGACCGTCGGCTCGATGTAGAAACCCTTGTCGCCCTGGCGTTGTCCGCCGACCGCGACCTTCGCGTGCGACGGCACATCGCCAAGGAACGACAGCACCCGCTCCAGCTGAGTGGAGTTGTTCACCGGCGGCACCCACGCGTCCTCGTCGTCGGCCGGCCTGCCGTACGTCGTGGTCGCACCGCGCGCCTGCTCGGCGAGTGCATCAGTCAGGTCGGACGCCACCGACGCCCGCGCCAACACGCGCGTCGCCGCCGTACAGTCCTGGCCCGCATTGAAATAGCCTGCGGTCGCGATTCCCTCTGCGGCCGAGGCGATGTCGCTGTCATCGAACACAAGCACCGGCGCCTTGCCGCCCAACTCGAGGTGCGTGCGCTTCAAATGGCTGCCTGCACTGACCGCAACCGCACGGCCAGCGGCCACCGAACCCGTGATCGACACCATCTCCGGTGTCGGATGAGCGACCACAGCCGCACCCGTATCCCGGTCGCCACAAACAACATTCAGTACGCCGGGCGGGAAATGCCGCGCCGCGATCTCCGCCAGCATCACCGTCGTCACCGGCGTGGTGTCGCTGGGCTTGATGACTACCGTGTTGCCCGCCGCAACCGCGGGGACGAACTTCCAGATCGCCATCAACATCGGGTAATTCCACGGCGCCACTTGACCGACCACGCCCACGGGCTCACGGCGGATCCACGAGGTGTGGTTCTCCATGTACTCGCCTGCAGACTTGCCCTCCAACATCCTTGCCGCACCGGCGAAGAACCGAATCTGGTCCACCAGCGGAGGGATCTCTTCGGCCATCGTGACGTGGTTGGGCTTACCGGTATTGCGGCCTTCGGCCTCGACGAGCGCCTGCGCGTTCTTCTCGACATCGTCGGCGAAATCCAACAGCGCCTTCTGCCGGTGTGACGGGGTGGTGCGCTTCCAGTCGGCGAACGCCTTCGACGCCGCGGCATACGCGTTGTCGATGTCGGCCTCGTTGGAGATCGGCGCGGTGGCGTACTCCTCGCCGGTGCTCGGGTCGACCAGGGCCATGGTGGCCCCGCTGACGGAGTCGGTGAGTTCGCCTGCGATGAAATTCTGAACCTTGGTCATATCAACTCCTGTTGGTTTAGAGGTCGGCCAGGACGAGAGCGAGGACGTCGAGGCCTTCGATGAGCAGTTCGTCGCTGATGGTCAGCGGCGGCAGGAACCGTAGGACATTGCCAAATGTGCCGCAGGACAACACGATTACGCCCGCGGTGTGGCAACCGACGCACAGCTTCATGGTCAGCTCCGCGTCGGGCTCCAGCGTGCCGGGCTTGACCAACTCCATCGCGATCATCGCGCCACGGCCGCGCACGTCGCCGATGCGGTCGTTCTCGGCCTGCAGCCGCCCAAGGCGGTCCTTCATCAATGTCTCGATTTGGCGTGCACGCTCGATCAGCCCGTCGGACTCGATCGTTTCGATGGTGGCCAGCGCCGCCGCGCATGCCACCGGGTTGCCGCCGTACGTCCCGCCCAGCCCGCTGACATGCGGAGCATCCATGATCTCCGCGCGGCCGGTGACCGCCGACAGCGGCAGACCGTCAGCGATACCCTTCGCGGTGCAGATCAAGTCGGGCTCGATGCCTTCGTGTTCGCACGCGAACATCGCTCCCGTGCGGGCGAACCCGGTCTGCACCTCGTCGGCGATGAACACCACGTTGTTGTCGCGGCACCAATCGAGCAGTGCGGGCAGGAAACCGTCTGCGGGAACAATGAACCCGCCCTCGCCCTGGATTGGTTCGATGATCACCGCGGCCAGGTTGTCCGCCCCGACCTGCTTCTCGATAACCGAGATCGCCCGCTTGGCGGCCAGTTCGCCATCGGTCGCGAGCTCCTTGCCGTATTCGGCGTCGCGGAACGGGTACGACAGTGGCGCGCGGTAGATCTCGGGCGCGAACGGGCCGAAGCCATGCTTGTACGGCATCGACTTTGCGGTCAGCGCCATCGTCAGGTTGGTCCTGCCGTGATAGGCGTGGTCGAACGACACCACGGCCTGTTTGCGCGTGTAGGTCCTGGCGATCTTGATCGCATTTTCGACCGCTTCCGACCCGGAGTTGAACAGCGCCGACCGCTTCTTACCGCTGCCCGGCGTCAGTCGGTTGAGCTGTTCGGCTACCGCGACGTAACCCTCGTAGGGCGTGATCATGAAGCAGGTGTGCGTGAACTGCGCGACCTGCTCGGCCACCGCCGCCACCACACGTGGTGACGAATTGCCGATCGTCGTGACGGCGATACCCGAGCCCAGGTCGATGAGTCGGTTGCCGTCGACATCTTCGACGATGCCGCCGAACGCTCGCGCGGCGTAGACGGGCATGGTGTTGCCGATCCCGCGGGACACCGCGGCGCTCTTGCGGTCGATCAGCTGTTGTGACCGTGGCCCAGGAATCGCGGTAGCGAGGTAGCGGCTTTGCTCGAGAGTGCTCAATGGAGGCTCCTGATTCCGGTGGTTTCGACGAATGCCGCGTTGCGCTCTGAGCCTAGTCTGTTGACCCACCAATCCGTCGAAAAGCGCGGCACCTAATACCGGAATCGTCGGTGAGGTCGGGTTAGTGCAACGGATTTCGTTGCGCAGGCTTAGTCGCGGTCGTGATGACACACCGCCTCGAGCATCAAGCCCCACGGGTCTAGCCAGAACGTCGCGAAATACGGCTGTGGGTATTGAGGAAAGACCTGCGGCTCGTGCAACACCCGCCCGCCGAACTGAGCCGACAGGTCGGCAACAGCGGAGTGCGCGGCAGTCACCGCCGAGCGCGTGCGGACCATGAACGCCAGGTGCTGCAGGCCGGTGTGGTGGCGTGAATACGTCGACGGCTCGGCTGCCGGGTAGAAGAACAGGTACGTGCCGGGCTTACCGGCCATCGGGCGATATGCGAACTCGTCGTCGGCGTCGAGGAACGATTCGAATCCGACCAGCGGCATAACCGCGCTGTAGTAACGCCTAGCGGCGTCCAGGTCGGGAACATTGATGCCGATGTGTCCCAGCATCTTGCGACGCTAACAGCAGACCGCGGGGTCGGCCGTCCACGGCAACAATGGCACACTGGTCAACGACGAGGCCCCTGACCTGCGGTCTGGGGGCCGTAACCGCAAGACGACACGAAAGACACCTCCGCCATGGGCGAAATGACCCTCTTCCTGCCCCTCATCATCATTTTGGGCGCATTCATGTTCTTCGCCTCGCGCAAACAGAAGAAGGCGATGCAGGCGACCATCGACCTGCACGAGTCGCTCGCCATCGGGGACCGCGTGCACACCACCTCGGGCCTGGAGGGGACTATCACCGGCATCACCGATGACAGCGTCCACCTGCAGATCGCCCCCGGCGTCGTCACCACCTGGATGAAGCTCGCGGTGCGCGACCGCATCGTCGACGACGTCGAGGACGATGACACCGACGACGCCGATGCCGACTACGAGGCTCGCGAATCGAACGCGACCGAGATCACCGAGAGCCCGAACACCAAGACTGACGGCTGACAACTCGCGCACTTCTCGGATACCAGCACGTACCCTTTGCGGTGCTGACGAACTGATCTCGAAGGAGACCCTGACAACGTGGCATCGTCCCCGACGCCGGTGCACCCTGCCCGCTACCTGACCCTGTTCTTGGTGCTGCTCATCGGTGTCTACCTACTGGTCTTCCTGACCGGTGACAAGCAGGCCAAGCCCAAGCTCGGTATCGACTTGCAGGGCGGCACCCGCGTCACGCTGACCGCACGGACGCCCGACGGCTCCGCACCCACGCGCGATGCGCTCAATCAGGCGCAGCAGATCATCAGCGCGCGTGTGAACGGGCTGGGCGTGTCCGGGTCCGAGGTCATCATCGACGGCTCCAACCTGGTCATCACGGTGCCGGGCAACGACAGCAGCGAGGCCCGCAACCTGGGCCAGACGGCGCGCCTGTACATCCGGCCCGTCATCCACGTGATTTCGGCCCAGGGGCAGGGCCAGCAACCGCCGGGCGCAGCTCCACCCGGGGCACCACCCGGTACTCCGCCGGGTGCACCGCCTGGTGCTCCGGGCATGCCGCCGGGTGCACCCGTGTCACCGATCGCACCCGCCGAGCCCGGGGCACCCGTGTCACCGCCGTCACCCGCAGAGCAGGTGCCGCCTGCTGCCCCGCCTGCGCAGACTCCGGCCCCCCAGCCGCGGCCCTATCCCCAGGAGCCGCCGCCGACGCCGGCGCCGCCGCCTCCACCCGGACCGGGCGCACCTCCGGCGCCGGGCGCCCCACCGCCACGGGACAAGCAGACTCTGGCCCAGCGCATCGCCGACGAGAAGCAGTTGCGGCAGAGCAGCGATCAGCAGATCCAGATCCTGGCGCTGCAATTCCAGGCCACCCGCTGCGGCGACGAGGACGTGCTGGCGGGCAATGACGACCCGAACCTGCCGCTTGTCACGTGCTCGCAGGACGGCAAGCAGGTCTATCTGCTGGACAAGGCGATCATCAAGGGCGAGCAGATCAAGAACGCCGACTCCGGGCTCGACCAGCAGCGCGGCGAGTACGTCGTCACCGTCGAATTCAATGATGAGGCGTCGCGGATCTGGGCCGACTTCACCGCGGCCAACATCGGCACGCAGACCGCGTTCGTGTTGGACTCCAAGGTGGTCAGCGCCCCGGAGATCCAGGAAGCCATCCCCGGCGGGCGTACGCAGATCACCGGCCACTTCACCGCCGACTCGGCGCGCGAGCTGGCCAACGTGCTGAAGTACGGTTCGCTGCCGCTGTCGTTCGAATCCTCGGAGGCCGAAACCGTCTCCGCCACATTGGGTTTGTCGTCGCTGCGGGCCGGCCTCATTGCAGGCGCCATCGGGCTTGCGGCGGTGCTGTTGTACTCACTGCTCTATTACCGGGTGCTCGGGTTGCTTACCGCACTGTCGCTAGTTGCTTCTGGGGCAATGGTTTTCGCGATTCTGGTGTTGCTGGGTAGATACATCAACTACACGCTGGACCTCGCCGGTATCGCTGGTCTGATCATCGGTATCGGCACCACGGCGGACTCCTTCGTGGTGTTCTTCGAACGCATCAAAGACGAGATACGCGAAGGGCGTTCGTTCCGCTCGGCCGTCCCGCGCGGTTGGGCAAGGGCGCGCAAGACGATCCTGTCCGGCAACGCGGTGACCTTCCTCGCGGCCGCGGTGCTCTACGTCCTGGCGGTCGGCCAGGTGAAGGGCTTCGCATTTACGTTGGGCCTGACCACGATTCTCGACGTCGTCGTGGTGTTCCTGGTCACCTGGCCGCTGGTGTACCTCGCCTCGAAGTCGCCGACGCTGGCCAAGCCCGCGTTCAACGGCCTCGGCGCGGTGCAGCAGATTGCGCGGGAACGACGAGCGGCCGCACACGCGACGGAACGGGGATAGCCAGATGGCGGCCAAGCATTCATCCGACGTGACCGATTCCAATGCGGTCGAGGCACCCGACCTCGAAGCCGCCGCGGCCAATGCGCCCAGGCACGGCTTCTTCGTTCGCCTCTATACCGGCACAGGCGCATTCGAGGTCATCGGGCGCCGCAAGCTCTGGTACACGGTCAGCGGCCTCATCGTGGCGGTGGCCCTCGCGAGCATCCTGTTGCGCGGCTTCACCTTTGGCATCGACTTCGAGGGCGGCACAAAGGTGTCGATGCCGGTCGCAGGCCAGACCGGCACGGTCAGCACCCAGCAGGTCGAGGACGTGTTCAGCAAGACGCTGGGCAAGGCCCCCGAATCGGTGGTGATGGTGGGCAGCGGTGGTTCGGCGACCATGCAGATCCGTTCGGAAACGCTGACCAACGAGGAGACCGAGAAACTGCGCAATGCGCTGTTCGACGCGTTCCACCCCAAGGGTGCCGACGGGCAGGTGTCGAAACGGGCGATCAGTGACTCGGCGGTGTCGGCGTCGTGGGGTGGACAGATCACCAAGAAGGCGCTGATCGCCCTGGTGGTCTTCCTGGTGCTCGCCGCCATCTACATCACCGTGCGCTACGAGCGCTACATGGCGATGTCGGCGCTGGCGACGCTCGTGTTCGACTTGGTGACCACAGCGGGCGTCTATTCGATCGTCGGGTTCGAGGTCACGCCTGCAACGGTGATCGGCCTGCTGACCATCCTCGGCTTCTCGCTGTACGACACCGTCATCGTCTTCGACAAGGTCGAGGAAAACACCCACGGCTTCGAACACACCACGCGGCGCACGTTCGCAGAACAAGCGAACCTCGCGGTCAACCAGACCTTCATGCGGTCGATCAACACCAGCCTGATCTCGGTGCTGCCGATTGTGTCGCTGATGGTGATAGCGGTGTGGTTGCTCGGCGTCGGCACGCTGATGGATTTGGCGTTGGTGCAGCTGGTCGGCATCATCGTCGGCACGTACTCCTCGATCTTCTTCGCGACTCCGCTTCTGGTGTCGCTGCGTGAGCGCACCGATCTGGTCCGCACACACACCCGGCGGGTGCTCAACCGGCGCAAGCCGACCAAGGCCACCGAGGTCGTGCAGGATGCCGAGCCTGAGGAGGCGGCGGTGGCCGCCAAGCCGGCACCAGAGAAACCCGCGCCTGGCTCGCGGCCCGTTCGGCCGACCGCCACCCGGACCGGACGCCCGTCGGGTAAGCGAAACACTCGGCGGTAACGGCGATGCCAGTCGGGAGCCGGAGCGTTATCCCCGCGGCCGTGCTGTCGCTGGTCGGTGGGCTGGGACTGGCGGCATGCGCGGCCGGTCCCGCCGACAGCGTGAACTACGCCGTTGACGGCACGCTGGTCACCTACAACACGAACACCGTCGCGGGCGCCGCATCGGGGGGGCCGCAGGCCTTCGCCCGCGTGCTAACCGGTTTCAACTACCACGGACCCGACGGCCAGATCGTCGGCGACCACGATTTCGGCACCATCTCGGTGGTCGGGCGGGCGCCGCTGGTACTCGACTACGAGATCAGCGCCAATGCGGTGTACTCCGACGGCAAGCCGATCACTTGTGACGACATGGTGCTGGCGTGGGCCGCCCAGGCGGGCCGGCTGCCGGACTTCGACGCGGCCAGCCGTGCCGGTTACAGCGACATCGCCTCCGTCGACTGTGCGCCCGGACAGAAGAAGGCGCGGGTGACGTTCGCGCAGGACCGCGGGTTCGTCGACTTCGGCCAGCTGTTCGCCGCGACGTCGATGATGCCGTCACACGTCATCGCCGACGAGCTGGGAATCGACGTCACCACCGCACTGCTCAACAACGACGGCCCGACCGCCGAGCGCATCGCGCAGGTATGGAACAACACCTGGAACCTGGACCCCGGGCACTTCGACGCCAAGCGCTTCCCGTCGTCGGGGCCCTACAAGATCGACGCAGTCAACAAGGACGGCTCGGTCGTGCTGGTCGCCAACGACAAGTGGTGGGGCGCCAAGCCCGTCACCAAGAAGGTCACGGTGTGGCCGCGCGGCGCCGACATCCAGGACAAGCTCAATCAGCGCGCCTACGACGTGGTCGACGTGGCGGCCGGATCGTCGGGAACGCTGAATCTGCCCGACGACTACGTACGCACCGACTCGCCGTCGGCGGGTATCGAGCAGCTCATCTTCGCCCCGCAGGGGCCGTTGGCCGGCCCGCCCGCGCGTCGCGCGCTTGCGTTCTGCACGCCGCGCGACGTGATCGCCAAAAACGCGACGGTGCCGATCGCCAACGCCCGGCTCAACCCCACTGCCGAGGATGCCTATGCCGCGGCGGAGGGTGCCGACCAGTCCGGGCAGTTCGCGGTCGCCAACCCCGACGCCGCCCGCGCCGCGATCAACAACCGGCCGATGACCGTGCGCATCGGCTATCAGAGCCCGAACGCGCGACTGGCGGCTACCGTCGGTGCGATCGCCAAGGCATGCGCGCCCGCCGGTATCACCGTGCAGGACGCGGCGTCGGATTCCACCGGCCCACTGAGCCTGCGCGACAACAAGATTGACGTGTTGATCGCGAGCACCGGCGGCGCCACGGGAAGCGGGTCGACGGGCTCATCGGCGATGGACGCCTACGACCTGCACACCGGCAACGGCAACAACCTGTCGAGCTACTCCAACGAACGCGTCGACGGAATCATCGCGTCGCTGGCGGTGACCTCCGACCCGAAAGAGCTTGCGCGACTGCTCGGTGAGGGCGGATCGATCCTGTGGGCCGACATGCCGACGCTGCCGCTCTACCGTCAACAGCGCACACTGCTCACATCGAAGCAGATGTACGCGGTGAGCAGCAATCCGACTCGATGGGGCGCGGGGTGGAACATGGACCGCTGGAAGCTGTCGAAATGACGACCGAGATCTCGCGGCTGGTTGCGTCGTTGACGCGCGAGGTGCCCGATTTTCCCGAGCCCGGTGTCCAATTCAAGGACCTGACCCCGTTGCTGGCCGACGCTCGTGGCCTCGACGCGGTGGCCGACGCGCTGGCAGACGTCGCAAGGGGAGTGGACCTGGTGGCCGGCGTGGACGCACGGGGCTTCCTGCTCGGCGGCGCCGTCGCGATCAAGCTGGGCATCGGCGTGCTGGCAGTCCGCAAGGGCGGCAAACTGCCACCGCCGGTGATCGGCGAGACCTACAACCTGGAATACGGCACGGCCACGCTGGAGGTTCCCGCCGACGGCATCGAGTTGGCAGGCCGGAACATCGCGATCATCGACGACGTTTTAGCTACCGGCGGCACGGTGGCGGCCACGGCCAAGCTGCTTCGGCTTGCCGGAGCGAACGTCACCGGCGCAGCAGTGGTTCTCGAGCTTGCTGCCCTCGGTGGCCGCGACCTGCTCAAACCGTTGGCCGTCAGCAGCTTGCACACGGTGTGAGGGCTATCCTCGAAGTCTGACGAGGAGTAGGGCGATGAGCGCTCGCGCGAAGGGCGGACGTTGGAGGTGACCATGGCTGACGATCCCGGCACGGGACAAGCCGTGCAGGCACCTCCTGGAGCTTCGTTGCCCGAGACGCAGCCGCTGGAGATCCCCAAAGTTTCGACCAGTGCGTCGCGGCGCGTGCGCGCCCGGCTGGCCCGCCGGATGACCGCGCAGCGCAGTGCCGTCAACCCGGTGCTCGAGCCGCTGGTCGCTGTGCACAAGGGGTTCGTCCCCAAGGCCAATTTGGCGCTGCTGCAGAAGGCATATGAGGTCGCCGAGGAGCGACATGCCGACCAGATGCGTCGCTCCGGCGATCCGTACATCACCCATCCGCTGGCCGTCGCCAACATCCTGGCCGAGCTCGGCATGGACACCACCACGCTGGTCGCCGCGCTGCTGCACGACACCGTCGAGGACACCGGCTACACGATGGAACAGCTGACCGCCGACTTCGGTGAGGAGGTGGCGCATCTGGTCGACGGCGTCACCAAGCTGGACCGGGTGGCGCTCGGCACCGCAGCTGACGCCGAGACGATCCGCAAGATGATCATCGCGATGGCTCGCGACGGCCGAGTGTTGGTGATCAAGGTCGCCGACCGGCTGCACAACATGCGCACCATGCGTTTCCTGCCGCCGGAGAAGCAGGCCCGCAAGGCCCGCGAGACGCTGGAAGTCATTGCGCCACTGGCACATCGGCTGGGTATGGCCACGGTGAAGTGGGAGCTCGAGGACCTGTCGTTTGCGATCCTGCACCCGAAGAAGTACGAAGAGATCGTTCGGTTGGTCGCCGACCGGGCGCCGTCGCGCGACACCTATCTCGCGAAGGTGCGTGACGAGATCACCTCCACGCTCAACGCGTCGAAGATCAACGCGGACGTGGAGGGTCGCCCGAAGCACTACTGGTCGATCTACCAGAAGATGATCGTCAAGGGCCGCGACTTCGACGACATCCATGACCTGGTCGGTGTGCGCATCCTGTGCGACGAGATCCGCGACTGTTATGCCGCTGTGGGCGTGGTGCATTCGCTGTGGCAACCGATGCCCGGGCGATTCAAGGATTACATCGCCCAACCGCGCTACGGGGTCTATCAGTCGTTGCACACCACCGTCGTGGGGCCTGAGGGCAAGCCACTGGAAGTGCAGATCCGCACCCGCGATATGCACACCACCGCCGAGTACGGCATCGCGGCGCACTGGCGATACAAGGAAACCAAGGGCCGCAACGCCCCTCATCCGCACGCCGCCGCCGAGATCGACGATATGGCGTGGATGCGTCAGCTGCTCGACTGGCAGCGGGAGGCTGCGGACCCCGGCGAGTTCCTCGAGGCACTGCGTTACGACCTTGCGGTGCAAGAGATCTTCGTGTTCACCCCCAAGGGCGATCTGATCACGCTGCCGACGGGCTCGACTCCCGTCGACTTCGCCTACGCCGTGCACACCGAGGTTGGCCACCGCTGCATCGGCGCCAGGGTCAACGGCAGGTTGGTCGCGCTCGAGCGCAAGCTCGAAAACGGGGAAGTGGTCGAGGTTTTCACGTCCAAGGCGCCGAACGCAGGCCCGTCGCGGGACTGGCAGACGTTCGTGGTGTCGCCGCGTGCGAAGGCCAAGATTCGGCAATGGTTCGCCAAGGAACGTCGCGAAGAGGCGCTGGAGTCGGGTAAAGACGCCATCGCGCGTGAGGTCCGCCGTAGCGGACTTCCGTTGCAGCGGTTGATGAATGCCGAGTCGATGGCGGCGCTGGCGCGCGAACTGCGCTACACCGATGTGTCCGCCCTCTACACCGCGGTGGGCGAAGGCCACGTCTCGGCCCGGCACGTCGTGCAGCGGCTGGTGGCCCAGCTCGGCGGCGCCGACGAAGCCGCCGACGAGCTCGCCGAACGCTCGACACCGACGACCATGGTGGTGCGGCAACGCAGCACCGACGATGTCGGCGTGTCGGTGCCAGGCGCTCCCGGCGTGCTGTCGAAGCTGGCCAAGTGCTGCACACCCGTGCCCGGCGACAACATCATGGGATTCGTCACGCGCGGCGGCGGCGTCAGCGTGCACCGCACCGACTGCACGAATGCCACGTCGCTGCAACAACAGTCGGAGCGGATCATCGACGTGCAGTGGGCGCCGTCGCCGTCGTCGGTGTTCCTCGTCGCCATTCAAGTGGAGGCGCTCGATCGGCATCGGTTGTTGTCGGACGTCACGCGCGTGCTGGCCGACGAAAAGGTCAACATCCTGTCGGCATCGGTGACGACGTCCGACGATCGCGTGGCCATCAGCCGGTTCACTTTCGAAATGGGCGACCCGAAGCATTTGGGTCACTTGCTCAACGTGGTGCGCAATGTGGAGGGCGTCTACGACGTCTACCGGGTGACT
Source organism: Mycobacterium sp. JS623 (assembly GCF_000328565.1). Taxonomy (NCBI): domain Bacteria; kingdom Bacillati; phylum Actinomycetota; class Actinomycetes; order Mycobacteriales; family Mycobacteriaceae; genus Mycobacterium; species Mycobacterium sp. JS623. Next base: position 2,676,441 of record NC_019966.1, read on the forward strand.
TCTGCCGCATAGCTGCGAACGCAATCTACCGTTTGCTCTGTTGTGAAATACTGCGGTGATGCGCACTGCGTTGGTGGTTCTGGTTGCTTCGCTGGCGATGCTCTTGGCCGGTTGTGGTTCGACGATCAAGCCCGAGGGGGCGGCGCAATCCGTCGTCGACCTGGTGTCAAAGCAGACCGGCTTCAAGCCGAACGACGTCAAGTGCCCGTCGGGCGTCGACGCCCAGGTCGGCAAGGAATTCCAGTGTCACTTCACCGGACCCGAGGGCAAGGACTACACCGCCCAGATGAAGGTCACCAAGGTCGAGGGCGAAAACGTCGAGTTCTACATCAAGACCGCGCCCAGCAAGTAATCCCCGCGAGCAGACGCAAAACCGCACTCCGACAGCCGGATTCGTGCGCTTTCGCCGCTAGCCGATCTGTACTGACTTGATCGTCGCGTCGACGACAGGCTTGCCGTCCTCAGTTCCGTCGGCGACGCCGCCCGCGGCGACCTTGTCCAACGTCGCCAACCCGGCGCTGTCGATCGTGCCGAACACGGTGTAGGTCGGCGACAGCTGAGAGTCCTTGTACACCAAGAAGAACTGGCTGCCATTGGTGCCCGGCCCGGAGTTGGCCATCGCCAAAGTGCCGCGCGGATAGGTCACCGGCACCTTCAACGCTGGATCGGTCAGCCGGTACTGGTTGGTCGGGTATTCGTTTGGAAACCGGTAGCCAGGCCCGCCTGTGCTGGTGCCGGTCGGATCGCCGCACTGCAGCACACCGAGTTCGGCCGATGTGGTCAGCCGGTGGCACTTGGTGTTGTCGAAGAAGCCCTGCTTGGCCAGGCTCGTGAAGTTGTTAACGGTGCACGGCGTCTTGCTGTTGGTCAACTCCAGCCCGATCGTGCCCTGGGTCGTGGTGACGGTCGCGCGGATGAGCGCGGGGTCGGTCGCGATCCGGCCGTTCTGCGGCGGCTTGACGGGCTTGCTCCCCGGCTCCGTCGTCGCCGGGTATTGGCAGTTGGAGCCCAGCGTCTTCGGCGGGTTGAACGGCGGCAGGGTGTTGTCGACCGTCGGCGAGGGCGCTGCGGTGACCGAGGGCGCGGTGGACAGGCCGTTCAGCCGGTCGAGCTCATTGGCGACGGTCACGAAGAACACCACGCTCAGCGCCACCGCCACGACAGTGAACACGGTGATCAGGTAGCTGATCACCAATCCCGCGATGGCTAGGCCGCGGCCCTCCTCGCCGGTCTTGCGGATCTGCGACAGCGAAATATGCCCGAAGATGATGCCCAGCGGCGCGAACACGAACGCGCATACCAACGACGCGATCGCCAGCGCATTGGTGGTCGGCGGCCGCGGATATCCCGGGTATCCCGGATAGCCGTAGGACCCCGCGTACGGGCCGGGCGGTGGTGGGTACGGGCCGTACGGCGGCGGAGTGGTCATGGCCGCGGCGTCAGTCGAGCAGGATCGACTTGATCGTCACGTCGTCCTTCGGCTTGCCGTCCTGACCGCCGTCGGCGGTGCCGGCCGCAGCGATCTTGTCCAGCGTCGCGAGGCCGGTCTCGTCGATGGTCCCGAACACCGTGTAGTTGGGCGGCAGCTCCGAATCCTTGTACACCAGGAAGAACTGGCTGCCGTTGGTGCCAGGCCCGGCATTGGCCATCGCCAGCGTGCCGCGCGGATACTTCACCGGCTCCTGCAGCTTGGGGTCGTCAGGCTGGTACTGGTTGGTCGGGTACTCGTTCTCGAATTGGTAACCCGGACCGCCCGTGCCCTGACCGGTCGGATCGCCGCACTGCAGCACCGCCAGGCCAGGCGAGGTGGTCAGCCGGTGGCATGGCGTGTCGTTGAAGAAGCCCTGCTGAGCCAGGCTGGCGAAGCTGTTGACCGTGCACGGCGCCTTGGCGTTGTCGAGCTGCAGCCCGAGGTTCCCCTGATTCGTCGACATGCTGGCGCTGACCTGCGGCGGGTCGGTCGGAACCTTGCCGGTGCGTGGCGGCTTGGCCGGCTTGCTCGCCTTGTCTTGCGATGCAGGGTACTGGCAGTTCGCGCCGAGGTTCGCCGGTGCTGCGAACGGGGGCAGGGCTCCCGCCGCTGCGGGAGCCGCGCTGGTCGGGGTGGCCGACGTCGTCGTCGCGGACGCGGTCTGACTATCGGAGTGCTTGTTGGTGATGACGATGGTGGCCACGATGGCGCCGATCACGACGATGGCGGCCGCGACGGAGCCGACGATCGTGTAGATGCGGCGCTTGCGTTCCTTCGCTGCTCGGCGCTCGAGCTGACGCTCGAGTTTGCGCTTTGCCGTTGCACGCCGTTGTTCATTGGTCGGCACCGCCGGTGTCCTCCTCATGATCGGGTGGTCGGCACCGAGTGTGCCAGGCGTTGCTGAGTGCAGGGGTCGCGACCCACGCCAACGTTAAATGGGACACTGGACGCCGTGTTGATCACCGGCTTCCCGGCAGGCATGTTGGCGTGCAATTGCTACGTGCTGGCCAAACGAGCCGGGGCCGACGCGATCATCGTCGATCCTGGCCAACGGGCCATGGGGCAGCTGCGCCAGATCCTCGACGACCACCACCTCACCCCGGCCGCGGTGCTGTTGACTCACGGGCACATCGACCACATCTGGTCGGCCCAGAAGGTGGCCGACATGTACGGCTGCCCGGCCTACATCCATCCCGAAGACCGCTTCATGCTGAGCGATCCGATCAAGGACTTCGGCCCACGGCTGGCGCAGATCGCGTTCGGCGCGCTGTTCCGCGAACCCAAACAGGTCGTTGAGCTCGACCGCGACGGGGACAAGGTAGATGTGGGTGATGTGACGGTGACCATCGACCACACGCCCGGGCACACCCGCGGTTCCGTCGTATTTCGAATTTCCGACGGACCGGAAGAGGTCGTCTTTTCCGGCGACACTTTGTTCCGCGGTTCGGTCGGGCGCACCGATCTTCCCGGCGGCAGCGGCCGCGACCTGCTCGGCTCGATCGTGACAAAACTGTTGGTGCTCGAAGACGACACCGTGGTATTCCCGGGACACGGTGAAAAGACAACGATTGGTTTCGAACGCCGCACCAACCCGTTCCTCGAAGGCCTGACCTAGTGACCGATTTTCAGGCGCCCAAGGGCGTCCCGGATTACCTGCCGCCCGACTCGGCCCAGTTCGTGGGTGTGCGCGACGGCCTTCTCGACGCTGCCCGGCGTGCCGGCTACGGCGACATCGAACTGCCGATCTTCGAGGACACCGCGCTGTTCGCCCGTGGCGTCGGCGAGTCAACCGATGTGGTGAGCAAGGAGATGTACACGTTCGCCGATCGGGGCGATCGCTCGGTGACATTGCGCCCGGAAGGCACCGCGGGGGTGATGCGTGCGGTGATCGAGCATGGCCTCGACCGCGGCCCGCTGCCCGTGAAGCTCTGTTACGCAGGGCCGTTTTTCCGTTACGAGCGTCCACAAGCGGGGCGTTACCGGCAGCTGCAGCAGGTCGGCGTCGAGGCGATCGGTGTCGACGACCCCGCGCTGGACGCAGAGGTGATCGCGGTGGCCGACGCGGGCTTCCGCTCGTTGGGGCTTGACGCGTTTCGGCTCGAAATCACCTCGCTCGGCGACGACTCCTGCCGGCCGCAGTACCGGGAGCTGTTGCAGGAGTTCCTGTTCAAGCTCGACCTCGACGAAGAGACCCGTCGCCGCGCCGAGATCAACCCGCTGCGGGTGCTCGACGACAAGCGGGCCGAGATGCGCGAGATGACCGCCGACGCACCCGTGATGTTGGATCACCTCTCCGATGTCGCCAAACAGCACTTCGACACGGTGCTCGCGCATCTCGACGCGTTGGGCGTGCCGTATGTGATCAATCCGCGGATGGTGCGCGGGCTGGATTACTACACGAAGACGACGTTCGAGTTCGTGCACGACGGGCTGGGCGCCCAATCGGGCATCGGGGGTGGCGGCCGCTATGACGGGCTGATGCGTCAGCTCGGCGGAAAAGACTTGTCCGGCATCGGGTTTGGTCTGGGTGTCGACCGCACGCTGTTGGCGTTGAAGGCCGAGGGCAAGACGGTCGGTGGGCCTACGCGCGTCGATGTGTTCGGTGTGCCGCTGGGCGACCAGGCCAAACTGACGCTGGCTGTGCTTGCGGCGCGGCTGCGCGCCGCGGGTGTGCGCGTCGACCTGTCCTACGGCGACCGCGGTATCAAAGGCTCGATGCGCGCTGCCGACCGGTCGGGCGCGTCAATCGCTTTGGTCGCCGGAGACCGCGACATCGAGGCAGGCACGGTCGGCGTGAAGAACCTGGCGACCGGTGAGCAGGTCGACGTCGCTGTCGATAACGTTCTGAGCGAAGTGCTTTCGCGCCTCAGCCGCGCCTAGCCTGGCACCACCCTTCCGCGAGCGACCGTGTCTGCACGGCGACACGCCGTCAAACTGCGTACAAATGCGGTCGCTCGCGCTCAACGGCTAAGTGAGACCAATGCGGTCAATACTTCGTCGACGTTGCCGACGCCACCGTCGAACGGGTTACCGCGCTTCAAGACGTGGGTGCCGCCCGGCGTCACCGCGACGAGTTTCGTTGAGCTGGAACCGATTTGCATCTTGCGTGCGAAGCGCACCTGATCCAACGAGACGATTGCCCCGCCGCCGTAGCTGAATATCCCGAGCTTGCGGTCGATGACCGCCACCGGCCGGCATTCGTGAAGGGGTTGGCTGCGGCGGCGGCGAAACTTGCGGAACGCCAAAAACGCCGCGGCCGCGATCACCAGGCCGACGGCGACAAATGCCGCGCCCACCGCCCGATAGGGTGTGGCTGCAATGACCGCGACGACACCGAAGCCGCCGGCGACCAGGGCGAACACACCGAGCACGAAGGTCAGTACCGTCAGCGCACCCGTGCGGCGGTCGAACAAAAGCACCCGCCTGCCGTCATCGGTGACGACGAGTCCGCCCGTGTCGGCCAGGGTTTGCGGTGGCGTCGGTGTGTTCACGCATTGCAGAGTGCCCGCTAACGGGCTCGCGCGTTGGCAAAACCGCAAACGCCATCCGCGACAGCATGCCGTCCGAAGCGTCGCGTCTGCGCGAGAATCGGTTCGACGCTGTGCGCTACATCAAACTACGTCTGCGCGGGAAGGACGTGGTCTGCCACCTTGTCGGTGCTCAGGCACAACGAGCAGACGTGTGCGTCGTGCGTCTCGCACTTCATCATGTCGGGCCGTTCGTAGTCGTGGTGGCACACATGGCATTTCAGGTGTTCGCCCGACGGGTTGCCGTATTCGTCGTACATCGGCAACTCGATGCCGTCGTCCGTGCGGCGCAGGTAGTACTTGCCCTTCGTCGCGACCGCGAGAATCGGCGGCAACACCAGCGCCAAGCCGATCGCCACCAGCGGCGAGTATGGCCGGATCGCCTCACCGAGGCCGCCGAAGAACGCGATGACCGACAGGCCGGCGGCCAACAGCATCGAGCCGAAGCCGACGGGGTTGAACGCATACAGCATGCCGCGGCGGAATTCCGGCTTCATCGGAGACAGCTTCAACAGGTACTTGTTGAACACGATGTCCGACGCGACGACCACCACCCAGGCCATGCCGCAGTTGGCGTAGAAGCCGAGGATCGTGTTGAGGAAGCTGAACATGTTGGCTTCCATCAGTATCAGCGCGATCAACAGGTTGACGCCGAGGAACACGATGCGTCCCGGGTAATGCTTGGTGACGCGGGTGAAGGAGTTGGTCCACGCCAGCGAGCCGGAATAGGCGTTGGTGACGTTGATTTTGATCTGGCTGATGACGACAAGGACGACGGCCAGCGTCATCGCGAGCCAGCTGGGCAGGAAGTTGCGGTAGATCTCGAGGAACTGGTGCACCGGCTGATTGGCGATGCCCGCACTGCCCGCGACGTTCGCGATCAGGTAGACCGCGAGGAACAGGCCGACGATCTGTTTGATGGCGCCGAAGAACACCCAGCCGGGCCCGGCCAGGATCAGCCATGTCCACCAGCTGCGCTTGTTCTCCGGGGTCTGCGGCGGCATGAAGCGCAAATAGTCGTTCTGCTCGGCGATCTGGGCGATCAGCGACAAGCACACGCCGGCGGCCAGCAGCGTCGAACCCAAATCGAACCCGCCCTTACCGTTCTCACCTTGATACGCAAAGAATTGGCTCACTGAGTCGGGGTGGCTGATCACCAAGTACACGAACGGCGCAACCATCAGCACCAGCCACAGGGGAGTGGTCCAGACCTGAAGTGTCGACAGCACTTTCATGCCGTAAATCACGAGCGGGAAGATGATGAGCGTCGACGCGGCATAGCCCAGCCATAACGGGATATGCAGCCCGAGGTTGAGTCCCTGCGCCATGATCGAACCCTCGAGCGCGAAGAAGATGAACGTGAACGTCGCGAAGATGACGTTCGTGACCACCGAGCCGTAGTAGCCGAATCCGCTACCGCGCGTGACCAGGTCGAGATCGATGTTGTAGCGCGCGGAGTAGTACGCGACAGGAAAACCGGTCAAGAAGATGACGACGGCGAAGATCAGGATGCCCCACAGCGCGTTCGTCGTGCCGTACGAGATGCCGACGTTGGCGCCGATCGCGAAGTCGGCGAGGTAGGCGATGCCGCCCAGCGCGGAAATGCCGACCACACGTGTTGACCATTTACGGTAGCTGCGCGGCGCGAAACGCAGCGTGTAGTCCTCCAAGGTTTCCTTGGTGGCGGTCATCGTGTCGAGGTCGGCCTCGACAGTCTCGTTCAGCGGCTCTTTGCTGAGCTCTTGTGTCATGGCGCGAAATTAAGACCGACTTGTTTCGTATCGATTTCAAGCGTGTTCCCTGCGTGAACAGATTTCGGGGGGCCATGTGGACGTGTGCCTGCTGTAACGATCCGGTACCGTGCGGCGATGTGACGGACATGCGAAAAGTGACAACGGTTGGTGCTGCGCTGGTGGTGGCGGCTGCCGGAATTGCAGTAAGTCATGGCGTGGCGAGCGCTGAGCCGGCTGGTCACCAGGTGCGGTACACGCTCACGACGGGTGGCCCGGCGGATTTCGACCTGTTCTATCTGGTCAACCAGCCGCCGAACAAGCAGGCCTACAACGCGGACGCGTACGCATTCGTGAAGCGAGAGACCGTCAATGTCGGGCCGGACGCGCCGTGGGTGTTCGAGACCACGCTCGCCGATCCGCAGTGGGCGATCTTCACCATCAGCAGCACCACGCACGGCGGGCAGGCCGCGCCGAATCCGCACTGCGAGATCGCCGTCGACGGTCAGGTCGTCGTGCAGCAGGACGCGCCCTACAACCTGCAATGCCAGCTGTCGCAGTGGTGATTGCTTTCGGCGCGTGCGCTCGTCGCCGGTGAGCTAGGCGCTCGCCCGCACTGCGCGCACGAACGACGCCACGGCAGCGCCGATTTCGTCGGGGCTGTCCTCTTGGACGAAGTGCACACCGGGCACGGAGACCTCGGTCTGATTCGGCCAGGTACGGACGAAGTCGAGTGCACGACCCCGGATCAGCGCGCCTGGCTCGGCCTGGATGAACAGTTTGGGCACGTCGCTTCGCGACAGCCACCGGCCGTACTCCTCGACAATGGCGACGACGTCGGCGGGTTCACCCTCGATCGGGATGTTGCGCGGCCACGACAACGTCGGCCGACGGTCCGCACCCGGATTGCGGAACGGCTCACGATAGTGGTCCATCTCCTCGTCGGTGAGTTGGCGTTTGATCGAAGCGGGCAACACCTGTTCGACAAACACATTCTGTTCCAACACCATTGACTCGCCGTCGGGAGAGCGGAAGCCCTGGAACACGCTGCGCATCGGGCCGGGGAAGTCCGACCAGTCGATCGGCATCGTGATCGCTTCCGTGTAGGCGATGCCCGCGACACGGTCACGGTGCTGGTTGGCCCAGTCGAATCCCAGCGCCGAACCCCAGTCGTGCAGAACGAGGATCACCCGATCGCCGAGATCGAGTTCATCCCAAAGCGCGAACAGGAAGTCACGCTGTTCGGCGTAGTGGTAGCGGTCCGGTCCGGAGTCGTCGAGCTTGTCCGAGGCGCCCATGCCGATCAGGTCGCAGGCAATGAGCCGACCCAGCCCCTCTAGATGCGGCATGACGTTGCGCCACAGATACGACGACGTCGGGTTGCCATGCTGGAAGACGATCGGATCGCCTTGGCCCTCATCAATGTAAGCCATCCGCTTGCCGTTTATCTGCTTGTACTGCAGCTGCCCAAAGGGTTTGGCTGCCGGCATTACGTCCTCCTCAATTCGGTTGGGCGTCGGCGAGTTTCGCCGCGGCCTCTCGAGCCACCCGCAAGATTCGGGCTGAGAACTTCGGGTCGGCCACGGCGCGTGCCAGAGCCATCCCGCCCACGCAGACCGTCATCAGCGCGATTGCGTCGTCGAGACGGTCGTTCTCACCGTCACAGATCGCGGCCAACGATCCGCGAAGTTCCCGCTCGTACGACGCCCGGAATCCTTCGGACGCATGCGCGGCGTCGGAACTCAACGCCGCGAATGCGCAACTGGTAGCCAGGTCGTCACGATGAGCGGTGGTCAGGTAACGCTTGGCGAGGCTGGTCAGTCGCTCCCGCCACGACTCAGCGCGTCTCGGCTTGATCCATTGCGGGCGGCCAGTGGTGATCGCCCGCGCGAACGCTGCGTTGGCGAGGTCGTCCTTGCTGGAGAAATGCGAGTAGAACGCGCCGTGCGTCAGGCCGGCGTCGCGCATGACCGGCACGATCGCCGCCCCGTCCAGCCCCTCCTCGCGAATCCGGCGCGCCGCGGCATCCAGGATTTTGTCCAGCGACTCCTGCTTGCTCTGCGCGCGTGTCCCGGCATTTCGCATGATGGCCATCATGCTAGTCGCATGACATACATCATGCGAGTGCTTTGGTGTCCTCCTGCACCGGCGCGTCCCAGTCGATGGTGTAGCGCTGTTCGGTGGCCATGGTCTTTTCCACGTTCATCGTCGCAAACATGACCGGCAGCACCAGTCGCATCATCCGCTGCGCGATCGGGCCGGGAGCCTTCGCGTGGCTGATCCGCGCACCACGCGCAGCGATCTTCTCCACCCGAGCGCGGCGCAGTCGCTCGTAGGCGACAAACGCCGATGCGACGTCGGGCATGTCGCGCAGGCATCGCGCCAACTGAATCGCGCTCTCCATGGCCAGCGAGGCGCCCTGCCCGGTGCTGTTCGACGGAGCGTGCACGGCATCGCCGACGAGCACCATGCGGTCGCGGTGCCAGTGGGGGACCGCAGGCATGATATGCAGGCCGCCGACGGCCTGCAGTGTCTCGCTGGTGGTTTCAGCGGCCAGTCGGGCGCCGGGCACGTCGTTGGCATACGTGCTGCGAAGGGTATGCAGCCAGTCCTCGGCAGATATGGCGCGGGCTTGCTTGAGCGTGAGGTATTGCTGCGACGGCAGATTCGCGCCCCAGCCGATGCGGCCGTCTGGCCGCTTCCAGTACAAGTAGTAGGCCCGTTTACCGAAAGCGAACGTCATCGTGCCGGGTTCCAACGCGGCGGTGTCGGACGCATCGTCCACCAGGCCCTCGAAGCCGAGCAGGTTGAGGTAGCGCGCGGTCGGCGCCTCGGGGTCGATGAGCCGACGCACCGTGGAGTGGACGCCGTCAGCACCGATCAGCACGTCGGCTCTGGCGCTGGTACCGTCCGCGAAGTGAGCGGTGACCCCGTCGGGATGTTCGTCGACACGAATCAACTTCTTGTCATCGTGGATTCGTACGCCTGTTTGCTCGGCTTGTTCGCGAAGAATCCGGTGCAGCGCGCCGCGGTCGATGAGTCGCCGTGGCGGTAAGTCGTTGCGGCCCGGCAATTCCCGAGCCGGGCTACCGCCGATCGACATCATCGAGCATGTGATGGGACTAGCGGCGGCGCGGACCGCATCCGCGGCCCCGACGATGCCCAGCGCCGCGAGGCCGTTGGGTTCCAACGCCAATGAGCCGCCAATACCGTTAGCCGACGCGGGATCGGCCGGACGCGCCTCGTAGACGGCGGCCTCGATGCCGGCCATCTCCAGAGCTGTGGCCGCGACGGGCCCAGCGATGCCGCCGCCGATCACGAGCGCGGTCTGTGCTGTGGGCATTTGATTACTCCTACTGATTGTGTTCGGTGAATTCGGTTGGGATATCGCCGCCTTCGTGCCACCGGCGCCACGCGTCCAGATGCGGGAACGTCCCCGCGGTCAGTTCGTCGAGCAGCGACCGTGTCCAGTCGGCCTCGGCCTGGGCCATCGCAATCCGGTACTCGTCCTCGATCAGGAACAGTCGCGGCACGTCGGCGGCCTGCTCCAATTCGGTCCGCGCCGTTGCGATGGACTTCCTCAGCCGCTGTAGACGCCGCTGCAGCAAGGCCGCGGCGTCCTGTGGGGGGAGCACGGACATCACCGACAGCCCGGCGATGAACCTGGTGTGCTCGGCCTCGGGTTCGGCGATCAGCTCACGGGTCCATGCGACGAGTTCGTCTCGCCCGGCGTCGGTGATCTGATACACGGTGCGCTCGGGCCGCGCCCCCTGACGGGTAACGCCGATGGCTTCGACATAGCCGCTGCGCTCCAGGTTCTGCACGACGGTGTACAGCGACCCCCACTTGATGCCCATGTCGCGTTCCTTGCCGCGGGCCCGCATCAGCGAGGCCATCTCGTAGCGGTGCATGGGTCCCTGCACGACCGTGGCCAGCACCGCGAGCGCCATCAAGTTCGCGACCTTGCGCTTCTCGGCCATCGCCACTCCTTGGTCTAATTACTCGTAAGCGAATATACGCATACGAGTAATCGCGACACAAGCGGGTAAATACCTTGACATCGGATCGAACAAGCGTTCGAATAGCATGGTGCGGTGGGATCGACAGGGTGTGAGCGTCGACGACGGCGCCCTGCCTGGCCTGCAGCGCATCGGCTTTGTCCGTAGCGTGCGCAGTCCTCAGTTCGAGGGCATGACCTTTCACGAGATCCTCTGCAAGAGCGCGCTCAACAAGGTGCCTGCAGCGTCGATGCTCCCGTTCAGGTACACCGTCAACGGCTACCGCGGCTGTTCACACGCCTGCCGCTACTGCTTCGCCCGGCCCACCCACGAGTACCTCGATTTCGACTGCGGCACCGATTTCGACACCCAGGTCGTGGTCAAGACCAATGTCGCCGAGGTGTTGCGTCGCGAGCTACACCGACCATCGTGGCGGCGGGAGACCGTCGCGCTCGGCACCAACACCGACCCATATCAGCGGGCCGAGGGCCGCTACGCGTTGATGCCGGGAATCATTGGCGCGCTGGCCGATTCCGGTACACCGTTTTCGATCCTGACCAAGGGAACGCTGCTGCGCCGCGATCTGCCGTTGATCGCTGAAGCCGCGCAAAGCGTGGACGTCAGCGTCGCGGTGTCGCTGGCGGTCGGTGATCCCGAAGTGCACAAGGACGTCGAACCGGGGACTCCGTCGCCGCAGGCCAGGTTGGGACTGATCTCGGCGATTCGTGATGCGGGACTTGGCTGTCACGTCATGGTGGCGCCGGTGCTGCCGCGGTTGACCGACTCCGTCGAGCACCTCGATACGCTGCTCGCTCAGGTCGCCGCAGCCGGCGCAACAGGTGTGACGGTGTTCGGCCTACATCTGCGGGGCTCGACGCGCGGATGGTTCATGGGCTGGTTGGCTCGCTCGCACCCGGAGTTGATGGGGGAGTACCGCGAGTTGTACAGGCGCGGAGCGTATCTGCCGTCGGACTACAAAAAGATGCTGCATGACCGGGTGACGCCGTTGGTGGCCAAGTACGGCCTTGCTCCCGATCGGCGGTCCTTCCGGGCGGCCGAGGCCCCGGCGGCGGCGCCCGCCCAGGTCCTGCAGCCCACGCTGTTCTGATTTGCGATCTCCCCGCGGTCTCGCGGGCGCTTCTAACGATTACTGAAGCCGAGATCGGCGAAGCGCGGCTCGGCTGATCGTTATCAGCGGTGGCTGGCGACGACTTTGCCGACGTTGCTGCTCAAGCCGGAACTTCTATCCAATTAATCGCCGAAACCGCTGTGAGATCGCAAATTTCGCAGAGACCGCGATCTGTGCGCAGTCTCGGCGAGGGGATTAGCTCTTGTTGCGCTTGACCTGATTGAACGGCACACCGCGGTCGGCCGCGTACTCGCGGGGGAACCCCAAAACACGTTCGCCGATGATGTTTTTCGCGATCTCAGTGGTCCCGCCGCCGAGCGCTGCCGTCTGCCGCGACAGGTAACGCTCGCCGAAGCGCAGCGAGCCATCGCCGCCATCGACGACTGCCGAACTGCCGGTGATCGCCAAGACCGTGTCGAATTCCAGATGGTGTGTTTCGGCGTGCGTGACGCGGATGATCGAGCCCGCGGCCGGAGGCAGTGAGCCGTCGAGCACGCCGTGGTAGACGTGGTCGATCAACTGCTCGCGTACGGCTCGATGCACCAATGCACGGCCGGCGAGCATGCGGGCGTGCTCGCTGTCGGTCTGCCCCGTCTTCTCCAGAAGCTCGACATAGTCGATGGGCATGTCGGTCTTGCCTTCGGCGCCAATGCCACTGGCGAACTCGGAGCCGCCGCCCACCGCGCGCCGCTCGTGATAAAGCTGCCGCGATGCGACGTGCCAGCCCTCGTTGACCTCACCGACGACGGCGTCGTCGCCGAGCTCGAGGTTGTCGAAGAACTCTTCGCAGAACTCGACCGACCCGTTGACCTGCTTGATGCGCCGCAACGTGATGCCCGGACTGTTGATGGGCACGAGGAACATCGTCAGGCCCTCGTGCTTGGGCACATCCCAGTTGGTCCGTGCCAGCATCAACCCGTAGTCAGCCGCGAACGCGCTCGTGCTCCACGTCTTCGCGCCGTTGATCACCCACTTGTCGCCGACGCGGTCGGCGCGGGTGATGACGCCGGCCAGATCGGACCCACCGCTGGGTTCCGAGAGCAGCTGCACCAATACTTCGTCGCCGCGCAGCACGCCGGAAATATGTTGACGCTTCTGTTCTTCCGAGCCGGTATCGAGGATTGTCGCCGCGCAGATCGTGAACGTCGGCGTGTTGAGAATGACCGGCATCTCGTAGTTGCGCGATTCGGCGTCGAACGCCTTCTGGTAGGCGATCGGCAGGCCCAGGCCGCCATACTCGCGCGGGAAGCAGATACCGGCGAATCCGCCGTCCCACAGCATCTTCTGCAACTCGCGGGCGCGCAGCCACGGTGCCTCTTCACCACGGTCGGCTTCCGGCGGATTGTCCGAATCGATGCGCGGCATGTTCGCGGCCAGCCAGGCGCGGGCGCGGGCGGCGAATTCTTCGACCGACTCGGTCTGCGTTGGTGCTGAGGTGGTTTCGGTCACGACGCGGTCTCCAGTTGTCCCCTGCTTGCGCGTGGGCCCACCGTGAGCGCGTAGACGCGCAGGTTGTGGTCCTCGGGCGTGCCGAACATCGAACGATACAGCGTGGCCCTTCGCAGGTACAGGTGCAGATCGTGTTCCCACGTCACGCCGATCCCGCCGTGCAATTGGACGCAGTCCTGCAGCATGCCAGGGGCGTGTTCGCCGACATAGGATTTGGCGACGCTGACCGCCATCTCGGCGCCCGGCGACCGCGACGCGACCTCGGCGACGGCGGCCTTCGTCGTCGCGCGGCACGCCTCGAACCAGATCTTCAGATCGGCGTACTTGTGTTTGAGCGCCTGGTAGGAGCCGATGGGGCGGCCGAACGAATGCCGGTCGAATCCCCACTGAATGGTGAAAGCCAGCACGGTGTCCAAGATGCCGACCACCTCGGCGCACTGCAGCACCTGTGCGATCTGGCTCTGTCGCCTGATCAGGTCGGGCGTCTGTTCGGCCGATCCCACGGCCGCGGATTCGTCGACCTCGACACCGTCGAAATGCACACGCGCGTAACTCTTCACAAGGTCGATCGACTGCTGCGGCTCGACGCGGACGCCCGTCGCATCCGTCGGCACCAGGAACTGGCGTACCGCACCGTCGCATTGCGCGACCACCAACAGCACCGCGCTCTCCGCGCCGGCCTCAACGCGATCCTTCACGCCATCGATCCGGTAGCCCGTCGTCGTCCGCGTCGCCGTGGTCGTCGCGTCCAATGGAGACCACGGCTTGCCCGGCTCGTAGACCGCCCACGACCCGACGACGTCACCCGAGACCAGGGATTCGATTGTCGCTTCGTGGTTTTCGGGCGCCTCGACCAGACCGGCCAGCACGGTACTGACAGGATGCAGCGGCCCAGGGGCGACGGTCCTTCCCGCGAGTTCGGCGACCAGCGCCAAGTCGGCTACGCCGTCACCGGACACACTGCCGCCGCCAAGCTCTTCAGGCACCAGCAGACTCGTCCAGCCCAGCTCGGCGGCCCGCCGCCACCAGTCGGCTTCAAAGGACGCACCGGCTTTGTGGAGGTCCCGCAGCCGGCTTAGCGAGGCTTCCTTCTCCAAAAACGACTGGGTCGTCGAGGCGAACAGCAGCCGTTCTGGATTTGCGTCGTCCGTCATGTATTCGGTTCAACCTCTTCGAAGTTGGCGCTCTTACTGCGAGGAGCGCGCCGGGCGTCCCAGGGCGCTCCCCCCAGCCGAAACGGTTCAGGCGGGTATGACGAGGGGTGGCACGTCGGGGTTGTGGACGATCTCGTTGGGCACCTTGAACAGGTCGATCATGTTGCCGCCCATGACCTTCCGCTGACCCTCGTCGTCAAGTCCCTGAAGGTCGTCGATCAGATGCGTCGGCTCCGCCAAACCCTCGGGATGTGGCCAGTCGGATCCGAAGATCACCCGGTTGACGCCACACAGCTCAGCCATCTGCGCGAAGTCGTCCTCCCAGAACGGGGCGACGTAGACGCCGCGCCTGAAGGCTTCGACCGGATTCTCCGGGAACGCCTGCGGCATCTTCTTGTAGGTGTTCTCGAACTGCTTGAACAGGTAGGGCACCCAGTCGGCGCCGTTCTCGATGGACAGGATGCGCAGATCGGGGTTGCGGGTCAGCGCGCCGTGGCAGACCAGCGCGGCCATCGAGTCCTCGATCGGGCGCTTGCCCATCGACACCATGCGGAACGCGGTCGGCTTGAACGGCAGGAACTCGTCGGCAGGTTCCCAGTCGTTGAGGTACTCCGCGTAGCCGGAGTCCGATGCGTGCATCGAGACGGGAATACCGGCCTTGACGCAGGCGTCCCAGAACGGGTCGAACTCCTCCGTGCCGAACGACCGGGTGCCGCGCAATCCGGGCACCGGAGCGGGCCGCACGAGGACGGTCTTGGCGCCGCGTTCGAGGCACCATTGCAGCTCCTCGAGCGCCCGGTCGACGATGCCGAGGTTGATGACCGGGGTGGAGAAGATACGGCCCTGGTAATCGAATTGCCAAGTCTCGTACATCCACTCGTTGAGCGCATGAATGACGTCGGCGATGAGCGCGGGATCGTCTTTCATGCGCTCCTCGACCAGGCTGGCCAGCGTCGGGAACATCAGTGAGTAGTCGAGGCCGAGCCCGTCCATCACCTCCATCCGCGCGGCCGGGTCGCGGAACGCGGGGATCGCCTTCATCGGCTTGCCCATCACCTCGCGGAAACTCTTACCGCCGCTGCCGTGCCGGAAATACTCCTCTTGCGCACCGGGCCGCGCGACCACCTCGAACGTCGGATTCGGGATGTAGTCGCTGACCTGATTGCGCACCATGATCTTGGTGCGGCCGCGCACCTCGATGTAGTCGATGACGTGCTTGCGATGCTCCGGCAGGAACTTTGTCAGCGCTTCTTTGGGCTCGTAGAAGTGGTTGTCGGCGTCGAACACTGGATAGGGAAGCTTGCGGGTCATATTCGCCTCCTGGAAGTCTCATTGACATTAACTGGTAATGACATTACCACGTCTGGACCAGCGAAAACACCACCTCGGAGAAAGGGAATCCCAAGCCGGTATCGCGCAGGTCAGACGCCGTTGCCGGGGCGGACCAGGCCGGCCACGCAGAACTCGTAGATGTGGTCGGCGTCGATCGGGGCGCCATTGAGTTCAGCGCCGAGGACCTGCAGCCGCATGGCGCCCAGCGCCGATTGCATGATCAGCGCGGCGGTGGCGTCGACGGTGAGGTCCTTGCGGAAGGTGCCCTCGTTGATGCCGCGGTTGATGATGTCCTTGATCAACTCGTGAAGCGGAGACAGCACGCGGGCGTACTCGCGGGGCAGCGTCTCGGCGAGATGGTCGTTGTAGTTCGTCAGACCGCGGTTGACCCTGTCCTGGGTGCTGGACTCGGCGGGTGTGCAGATCCGGTCGATCAAAATCCGTAGGGCAGCGGCGCTCTCGACGCCGGCGGTGTCCTCGCGCCACTTCTTCGTCGACTCCGACATGATCTTGTCGACCAGCGCGAGCAGCAGCTCATCCTTGGTGGTGAAGTGCTGGTAGAAGGACCGCAGCGAGGTCTTGGACCGCTCGACGACTTCGAGCACCGTGAAGTCGGTGCGACCCGTTTCGCCGAGGATCGCCAGCGCCGACCTCATGAAGCGCCTCTCGCGCGGTTCGACGCCGGCGGCATCCGGTGGCCTGCTGCACTTCGTCACGGTAATGACGTTACCGCTATTGCAGAAGCTCGGTTACTGTTCCGTCCCATGACGACAGACTCAGCGCAGACGTGGACCGTCGCAGGCCTGCTCGATTTGTTCGACGTCTGTCAGGACGGGGAGAACCGCTTCATCGCCGAGACGGGTCCCGCCGGGGAGGACGAGCGCCAAGTGGTGGAGGGCACCCAGGTGCTTGCCCAGGCGATTGTCGCTGTGGCCAAACGGTTCCCGGATAAATCGGTGCGGTCGGTGTCCGCGGTGTTCGCCCGCGCGGTCATGGTCGGGGCGGGGCCGGTGGAGCTGGAACTCGACGTGGTGAGCGAGGGCCGGTCCACCGCCACCGCGATCGTCGCCGCCAAGCAGAACGGCAAGCGGTGCATCACGATGACGATGCTCACCGACGTGCCGACCGCTGACGTGATTCGGCACCATCTGCCACGCCCCGAGGTAGCCGGGCCGAATGATGCCAACGTCGCAGAGATGCCGATGGAGGGACGGCAGCTGCGGTTGGTCGACGTCGTCGACGTCAACAGTCCGGACGAGGTAGGCCCGCCGGAGCTATATGCGTGGCTGCACTACGACCCGATCCCGTCGCGCGACGACCTCGCGAAGGCGTTGGTTGCGTATTTCACAGGGCACCTTGGCATTTCGACGACGATGCGGGCGCACGAGGGCATCGGCACCGGGCAGGCTCACCTGACGGTGTCGACGGCGCCGATGACCATCACCGTGAGCTTTCATGAACCGGTCCGCTGGGACGGCTGGCTGCTCTACACCCACGAGAGCACGCAGGTCGGTGCCGGCATGTCGTATGTACGCGGTGCTGTGCACACCGAGGAGGGGAATCTGATCGCGTCGTTCGCGCAGGACGCGTTGATCCGCCCGCTGCGCACGACCGATACGGCGATCAAAGAACAGTCGCGTTTATAGCGCGAGCAGACGCAAAGTGTCCCGACACGCCGGGAGAAGCGAGCACTTTGCGTCTGCTCGGCAAAGATTTAGATCTTCAGATAGCCCTTGTCCGCGGGGATTTGGGCCGCTGTCACCAGTGACAACGCGTCGCTTGCCAGCCACACCACGATGTCGGAGATCAGGTCCGGGGCGGTATGCGACCTTGCCTGCCAGTGGTGGTTCGCTCATGCCTCGGCTCCTCATGGGTCAATGGTCTACGTCGTGGGCGTGGTGGACGATGTCGTGCAGGTGGTAGATCGCGATCGTCGCGATGGTGAACTCGCTGCCATTGCTGCGCAGGCCGCGCCGCGACCACGCGTCGGCGGGCACGTGGGCGTAGGTGTCGGCGACGACGTTTGCGGCGTCGAACAGTTCGGTGGCCACCGTCGCAGGGTGTTGCGAGGCGTAGCCGTCGGCGATCGCGGTCTCGTCCTGGTCCCAGTTCGGAAACTGCGGGTCATCCTCGGTGAGCATCAACTGCATGCGGTTATTGAAGATCCGGTGGACGTCGCGGACATGGCAGCCGTACTCCAGCGTGGACCACACCGTGGGTTCACGGCGTTCCGTGGCGCCAGGTTCGCCGAGGCGCGCCATCCAATTGGTGGCGTCGCCGCGGATCCGATCGGCCACCTCGGTGTAGTGCACGGATGCGGCGTCGAAGCCGCACTCGGGGCAGGCGCGCGACAGCACCCAGGTCCAGTCTTTGGTGTCAGGCTCGATGGGCTCAGGAGTCACGGCACCAGTGTGGCAGCCACCTCGCGAATTCGATCGCCGGCGCCGGAAGAAATCGGCTCACCGTGGCCGAAGCAGGCGGTGTCGGCGTCGAGGGCGGCCAATCGCTGAAATGCCGCAACGGTTTGTGCGCGGTTCTGATTGAAGACGCCGAGCATGACGGTGCTGACGTTGGCGATGGTGTCGCCCGTGAACAGCACGCCGTGGCGAGGCAGGTGGATCGCAATGCTGCCTTCGGTGTGGCCGGGGATCGCCAGGATTTCGGCGCCACCGCCGAAATCGAGCACGTCGCCGTCTCCGAGTTCCCGATCCACCGGCACCGGCGGCGCTGTGTCCGGCAGCCCCACCGAAACTCGTTGATAGATCGGTATTTCCCAGTCTTCGAACACGGCCGGTGGCACAGCCGTCCCCGTCCGGATCGCGTCGGCGTCACCGGCGCCCGCGTACACCGGTGCGCCGGTGGCTTCATGCAGCTCGGCGGCCGATCCGATGTGGTCGACGTGGCCGTGGGTCAGCACAATCCGGTCCACACCCGGCACAGCCTCCAGTATTTCCGCGCCGGATCCCGGCGCGCCGGTATCGATCAGCGTCACCGAGTCGTCGTCGCGCCAGACGTACAGCTGCCAGCCGTTCACGCGCAGCATGGTCAGGATCGGTGTCATCGGCACCGTGTCCATGCCTCGACGCTAAAGGTCCCTGCGGGTGAAACGAAAGCTGATCAGCTAGCGGCGAAATCGGCGAGCAGTGCCGACCGAAGCACATCCAAGGGCAGGCCACCGAGATCGAGTGCTCTGCTGTGGAATTCCTTCAACGACAGCCCGCGGCCGAGCATCTCGTCGCGCAGCTGTTGCCAGATCCGCTGTCCGATCGCATACGACGGTGCCTGTCCCGGCCAGCCCAGGTAGCGGTCCAATTCGAAGCGCAGATGCTCTTCTGTCATCGCGCTGTGCGACTGCAGGAATACCCACGCCCGTTCCGCATCCCATTGGCCGCCGTCCGGTGCGGTCAGCCCGCAGTGCACACCGATGTCGATCACCACGCGCGCGGCGCGGAAGCGTTGCGCGTCAAGCATTCCCATTCGATTGCCGGCATCGTCGAGCCAGCCGAGGTCGGCCATCAGGCGCTCGGCGTAGAGCGCCCAACCCTCGCCGTGTCCCGACACCCAGCAGCCCATCCGCCGCCACCGGTTCAGGCGATCCGATGAGACCACCGCGCGGCCGACCTGCAGGTGGTGGCCCGGCACGCCCTCATGGAACACCGTGGTCGTCTCCTGCCAGGTGCGAAAGGTGTCGACGCCAGGCGGGACCGACCACCACATCCTGCCGGGCCGGCTCAGGTCTTCCGAGGGCCCGGTGTAGTAGATGCCACCCGTGTGTGTCGGGGCGATCCTGCACTCAAGCCTGCGCAGCGCGGGCGCGATGTCGAAATGCGTATCCGCCAAGGAGTCGACCGCGCGATCGGACAGGTCCTGCATCCACGCCTGTAGGGCGTCGGTGCCGTGTATCAGGTAGCGCGGCTCGTCGTCCAGCCGCCGCAACGCCTCACTCACCGAAGCGCCGGGATAGAGCTGATTCGCGATCAATTCCTGTTCTGCCACAATGCTTTCCAGCCGTTCGAGACCCCATTGGTACGTCTCGTCGAGATCGACGGCCGTGCCGAGGAATTCGCGCGACAGCAGCCGGTACGCATCACGGCCGAACGCGTCTTCCTGCCGGGCGTGCGGTGCGATCTCGTCGCGGAGCGCGACGGCGAGTGTCGCGTAGGCCTCAGCGGCCGCCGCGGCCCGTTGTTGCAAGTCGGCATGCAGCACGTCGTTTCCGGGCGCCGCGTCTGCCACCATCGTCACGAACAGCTGCTGAATCTGTGCCGCCTGTTGGGCGCCCCGCGCAACTTGGCGGGCCGCGGGCGCCCGTCCGGCCGCCGCGGCCGCGCGCAACGCCTCGACATAGCCGCCGACACGGTCGGGCACCTTGGACATCCGCTTGTCGATCAGGGCCCAGTCCTCGTCGGTGTCGGTGGCCATCAAGTCGAAAACGTCACGCATCGACTGCAGCGGCGACGCGATCACGTTCAAATCGCCGACATCCAGTCCGGCATCATGCAATTCGATCTGCAGGCCGAGCCGTTCACGCATTGCCGCGATCGTCACATGGTCGACCTCATCGGTCGCCGTCGTATCATCGAGCTCGCGCAACGCCGTACGCGCGGCATCGACGCGCGCCGCCACGCCGTCGGGGGAGTAGTCGGTGATGTCGTCGTCGTGGCCGAGGATGCCCATTTCCGTTGCCGCGCATGGATCTAGCGACGCGAACGTATGGAGGTAGCGTTCGGCGACGGCGTCGACGGCCGTTGGTGGCCTAACCAAGGTTGTTGGTTGCGAAGGTATCGCACTTCTTGATGTCGCCGGTTTGGTAGCCGACCGTGAACCACTTCTGCCGCTCCGCCGACGAGCCGTGCGTCCACTGTTCGGGGTTGATCCGCCCCGTCGCCTGCTTCTGAATCCGGTCGTCGCCAACGGATGATGCGGCTGACAATGCGTCGGCAATGTCTTTGTCGCTCAACGGCTCCAGGAAGGTCACGCCTGTGCTCGCCTGCTTGGTGGTGGCCGCGTAATGCGCCCAGATACCGGCGTAGCAGTCGGCTTGCAGTTCCGTGCGCACACTGTTGCCCTGAGCCCCCTGAACGCCTTGCTGGGCGCGTCCGATCGTGCCCTGCAAGTCCTGGACATGATGGCCGTATTCATGCGCCACGACATACTCTTGGGCGAACGGGCCACCGCTGGAACCGAATTGGTCGACCAGCACCTGGAAGAAGTCGGTGTCGAAGTACGCGGTCTTGTCGACAGGACAGTAAAACGGACCGACGGAGGTGTCGGCAGGGCCACAGCCGGTGTCCACCGAACCGTGAAAAAGCGTGGTGCGAGGCGGGGTGTAGCCGGGGAGTAGCTGCTGCCATACGCCGTCCACCGAGTTCGTCGTCGCGACCACCCGGCATTCCACATACTTGTTGGCATCGGCACCGGTCTTGCAGTGGCTCAGGTCATAGCCGGGCGCTTGAACACCGCCTGCGCCGATCTCCTGTTGCTGGGGGGTTATCGCGCTCGGATCGACGCCGAGGAACAGCGCGATCACGACGATGACCAATCCGCCGAGCCCGCCGCCGATCGCGATTCCTCGCCCACCTCCACCGCCACCTCCGGCGGAGATGTTGCTCGTGTCGATCTGCATACCCTCGTTGAAGGTCATTGCCCCGCTCCGTCGCTCGCCACACCCTGTTCAGACCCAGGCGTGTCCAGCTTTGCACACTACGATTTGGGCGTGGCAGTCCTTCTGGGGCATTCGACCATCGCGCACACGGCACTGGGAGGTCTTCGCGGCACCACCGACGGTGGCGTCGAGGTGTGGCGCGGCGTGCCGTACGCCGAGCAGCCGATCGGTGAACGTCGGTTTCTGGCGCCGGCTCCGCTGCAGCCGTGGACCGGGGTGCGCGACGCGCTCGAGCACGGACCGCTCCCGCCGCAGAGTAAGTCGTTCGTCGGCGGGGGTCGCGACGATCCGAAGGTGCGCGACGAAGCATGTCTGACCCTGACGGTGTGGTCGCCCGACACCACCGGCTCCCTGCCCGTGATGGTGTGGATTCCCGGCGGTGCATTCGTCTACGGGGCCGGCCAATTCCAGCTCTACAACGGATCGCGGCTGGCCGCCAACGGAAACGTGGTGGTCAACGTCACTTACCGGATCGGTGTGTTCGGCGGCTTCGAACTCAGCGATCTCGGCGACGGGTTCGACGACAACCTGGCGCTGCGTGATCAGATGGCCGCCTTGCGATGGATCAAGGAGAACATCGCCGCGTTCGGCGGTGATCCCGATCGAGTGACCGTGTTTGGGGAATCGGCGGGTGCGACGTCCGTGCTGGCGTTGTTGGCCAGTCCCGCCGCCGACGGCCTGTTCCGTGGGGCGATCGCTCAGAGTCCGGCGCTGCCGCTGATCGCCGACCGCGACCTGCGGGCCAGGCAGGCCCACGAATTCCTGATGCGGTTAGGTGTGGGTGCCGACGAGGTCAAGCGGCTACCGCAGCGGCAGCTGCGCCGTGCCGCGGGCATGCTGCAGCTCAAGAGCGCCGCGAGGACCCCGACGCTGGCTTACGGGTTGACCTACGGTGTCGACCTGCTGCCTCAGCATCCCGTCGACGCGGCCCGCGTGGGCAAGCTGGCGCGGGTGCCGCTGATCATCGGCACCAACAGTCACGAGGCGTCGATGTTCGCCTGGACCAAGCCGCCGATGCTGCCAACGACGGTTGCGTCGATCGACTCGTACCTCGACCGTGTCGCTCCCGATGCCAAGCAACAGGTGCTGGCGGCGTACCCGGACTACCCACGTAGGCGTGCGCTCGTCGCGTTCGGGTCCGACGTCATGTTCGGCCGCGGAGTCTGGGCGTTCGCCGACGCTTACAGTTCCCATGCACCGACGCACATGTACCGGTTCGACCATTTCGGTTGGAGCTTGCGGCTTCTCGGCCTCGGCGCCACGCATGGCAGTGAGATCGTGCACATCCAGCACAGCTACGCGTCGTTCATCGGACGCAAGTTGCATCCGCTGGGACGGAGGCTGCAACCGCCCGTCGGCAGGCGGATGCAACGCGCCTGGCTGGACTTCGCGGCCAAGGGCTGGGAGACGGGCGAAATCCATTGGTCCAGCGGACATCACTGGCCGATCTATGACACGGAAAACCGCTTCACCCGGATCATCCAGACCGCCCACGACACCGTGGTCTCCGATCCCGACGCCGACCGTCGCAAGGCCTGGGAAGGGCTGTACTAGGTTCCGCCGAAACGGCATTCCGGTACGCCTGTACTCGAACTTTCCGTGCCGGAATGCCGTTTCGCCGCAAGATCAGTAATGCTTGTCGGCGTACTCGAGCAGGTTGTAGAGGAACTTCTGGAACGTCCGCGCCATCACTGGGCGGCCCAGCGTCATGCCGAGGCGCGCTACCACGCCGTTGGGCTTCATCGCCATCACCCACGTCAGGTTGCAACCGGTGGTGGTCGGCACGATGCGGTAATCCTCCGCGAACGCCGCGATGCTGCGGGTCGATGCCTGGTTGAATCGAAAAGCCATGTGGCTGTAGGGTTCCCAGGCCAAGAACTCCTCATCGCCGACGATGCCGCCGCGCATATCGACGGTTCGCGTGGTGCCGACGCCATGCGGTTGGGGGCTGGTCCACGTCACCTTGGTGATCGCCGTGGCCCACTGCGGCCACGACTCGGCGTCGTCGAGGATCTCGAAAACCTGCTCGGGGGTGATGGTCAGATCGACGGTCGAGACGAAGCGGAACGGTGCGCTATCGATGAAGTCGCGGCCGACGCGCTCGCATGGGTGCATGGCCATACACGGTAGACGACGGTGTCTAGCCAGGGCCGTCGCTGGCCGCCGCCAACAACGGCACCAATACTTCGCTGATTGGAGTGGCCAGCCCGTGCGCGGCGGCCTTCCGCAGGATGACGCCGTTGCGGATGTCCCACTCCAGCGGCCGGCCCGCTTCGCGGTCGGTCAGCATCGACGTGGTGAGGTCCGGCGGGGCCTGCGCCAGCATGCCGATGATCTCGTCGATCACCTCGTCGCGAAGGTTGGCACCCTCGGCGCGCGCGACCGCGAGGCATTCGGTCAGATACCGGCGCCCGAGCGCCGCCACGTCGTCGCGACGAAAGGCGCCGGAGCGTCGACCGGTCAGCACCATGACCGCGACCACAGCGTTGACCAGCAGCTTGTGCCATGCGGAGGTGTTGAAGTCGGAGTCGAGCTCGACGTTCACACCTGCCGGCCGCAACAGCTGCGCCAGAATGTCTGCTGCCTCGGTATTGGGCAGAATCAGCCGCGGCTCTGTGCGGGCCCGGACCCAGCCCTCCGGCTGGATTTCCGCCGAAAGCCAGACGGCTGCGGGCACCACCGTCGACGACGAGCAGAACCGGCCTACCCGCTCGACCTGTTCGACGCCGTTCTGCAGCGCGCACACCACAGTGCGGTCATTGCACAGCCGCGCCAGCCAGCCGCCGGCCTGTTCGTTCTGGGTGTCCTTCACCGCGATGAACACCACGTCAACGGGTTCATCCATGTCAGCGGGGTCGGTGTGCACGGGTCCCGGCAGCATGATCGGCGCGTGATCGTCGGGCCGAACCTCGATCGAGGAACGCGGGCTGTGCCCACACAGCAGGACGGAGTGACCCGCGGCGTGCAGGTAGGCGGCCACGGTTGCGCCAATGGCGCCGGGTCCGATCAGTGCGATCTTCGTGCCCGGTGCATTGTCTTCGCGCAAGCGCTCGTCCACGAAGGCCAAGCTACCGGCGGTCAGCACCCCTCTACACTTGGCAATCGTCTCGTCAGGCCATCAACAGGGAGATTTCGTGCTGCGCACACATGCCGCCGGTTCGCTGCGGTCCACCGATGCCGGGCAGAAGGTGACGCTCGCCGGCTGGGTGGCGCGTCGCCGCGACCACGGTGGCGTCATCTTCATCGACTTGCGCGATGCGTCCGGCGTGGCACAGGTGGTGTTCCGTGAGGGCGACGTGCTGGCCCAGGCCCATCGGCTGCGCGCGGAGTTCTGCATTGCCGTCGACGGTGTCGTCGAGGTCCGGCCCCAAGGCAACGAGAACCCCGAAATCCCCACCGGCGAGATCGAAGTCAACGCGACGTCGCTGACGGTGCTGGGGGAGAGCGCGCCACTGCCGTTCCAGCTCGATGAGACTGCTGGCGAAGAGGCCCGCCTCAAGTACCGCTACCTGGATCTGCGCCGCGACGGACCGGGCAACGCAATTCGGTTGCGCTCCAAGGTAAATGCTGCCGCCCGCGAGGTGCTGGCGCGCCATGACTTCGTCGAGATCGAAACGCCGACGATGACGCGGTCGACGCCCGAGGGGGCGCGCGATTTCCTGGTGCCCGCACGGCTGCAGCCGGGCAGCTTCTACGCGCTGCCGCAGAGCCCGCAGCTGTTCAAGCAGTTGCTGATGGTGGCGGGCATGGAGCGCTACTACCAGATCGCGCGGTGCTACCGCGACGAGGACTTCCGCGCCGACCGGCAACCCGAGTTCACCCAGCTCGACATGGAGCTCAGCTTCGTCGACACGGAGGACGTCATCGCGGTCTCGGAGGAGATCGTCACGGCGCTGTGGGCGTTGATCGGCTACGACGTGCCCACGCCGCTGCCCCGAATGACCTACGCCGACGCGATGCGTCTCTATGGCTCGGACAAACCCGATCTGCGGTTCGGCCTGGAACTCGTCGAATGCACCGACTACTTCAAAGACACGCCGTTCCGGGTGTTCCAGGCGCCCTACGTCGGGGCGGTGGTGATGCCGGGCGGCGCCTCGCAGCCGCGCCGCACGCTGGATGCTTGGCAGGAGTTCGCCAAACAGCGCGGCCACCGTGGGCTGGCCTACGTGCTGGTGAACGACGACGGCACGCTGGGTGGTCCGGTGGCCAAGAACCTGTCGGATGCCGAGCGCGACGGGCTGGCCGCGCATGTCGGCGCATCGACCGGTGATTGCATCTTCTTCTCGGCGGGCCCGGCAAAGTCGTCGCGCGCGCTGCTCGGCGCGGTCCGCATCGAGGTCGCCAAGCGGCTGGACCTGATCGACCCGAACGCGTGGGCCTTCACGTGGATCGTCGACCCACCGCTGTTCGAACCTGCCGACGAAGCCACCGCGCATGGCGACGTCGCCGTCGGCTCTGGTGCATGGACGGCGGTGCACCACGCGTTCACCGCGCCCAAGCCGGAGTTCGCGGACAGTGTCGACACCGATCCGGGTGTTGTGCTCGCCGACGCTTACGACATCGTGTGCAACGGAAACGAGATCGGCGGCGGCTCCATTCGTATTCACCGTCGCGACGTGCAAGAGAAGGTGTTCGCGGTGATGGGCATCGACAAGGCCGAAGCCGAAGAGAAGTTCGGATTCCTGTTGGAAGCGTTCACCTTTGGCGCACCGCCGCACGGCGGCATCGCGTTCGGGTGGGACCGCATCAATGCCCTGCTCTCGGACATGGACTCCATCCGCGAGGTCATCGCGTTCCCGAAGTCCGGCGGCGGCGTCGACCCGCTGACCGGTGCGCCGGCCCCGATCACGCCGCAGCAGCGCAAGGAATCGGGAATAGACGCACGGAGCCGCGCCGGCGGCGATATCGATGCCAAGCCGGAGCCGAAAGGCTAAGCCGGCTCGGGCGTGCGCACCGCCGCGAAGAAGCGGCGCAGTGCGTCGGCCATCTGGGCGCGTATCGGTTCACCTGAAATCACGACATCCACCATCGTCACCGAGTGATGGGTGTGCCCCCCGGCGCTGATGTGTTCGGTCGGAACGCCCGCGGCCGCGAGCGCGGCGGCATACGCCCTGCCGTCGTCCCGAAGCGGGTCGAATTCGGCCGTCACCACGGTGGCAGGCGGCAGCCCGGACAGATCGCTAGCGCGCAACGGCGCGAAGCGTGGATCGCTGCGGTCCGCTTCGTCGATGTAGTGGTCGTAGAACCAGTCGATCAGCGGCGTCGTCAGCAGGTAGCCGTCCGCGTTCTCGACGAATGACGCGAGCGCGGTGCCACCGCTCGTGGGCGGCGTCAACAAGAGCTGTCCGACGATGTGTGGTCCGCCCATGTCTCGCGCTAGCCGGCAGACCACCGCGGTGAGGCCGGCGCCAGCGCTCCACCCCGCCACCGCGACTCCGCCCGGTCTGCCGCCGAGAGCCTCGGCGTTGTCGGCGACCCACCGCAGCGCGCCCATGGCGTCGTCGACCGCCGCCGGGAATCGGTGCTCCGGTGCGTGGCGGTAGTCCGCCGAGATGACGATCGCGTCGCTGCGGACACAAAGGTCCCGACACAGCGGATCGTCCGAAATGGCATCGCCCACAACCCATCCGCCGCCGTGGAAGTACAGGATGACCGGATGCGGGCCAGGAGTTGGCGGTTTATACAGCCGGTACGCGAGATCGCCTGTGGCGCCGGGCAATACACCGTCGTTGATCTCGCCGACATCCGGGCCAGCCGGTCGGTCCGCCAGCAGCTGCTGGTAGAACGCGCGGGCCTGCGGGGCGGTCATCGTTTCCATCAACGGCAGATCCATCGCCGCCATCTCCATCAGCACCATCTCCGCGTCGGGTTGCAGCCGCCGCACCACTCCGTCGTTGCACTGCACGCCGTTCGGACCGGACAGCGTGAAGCCCAGATAGTCGCGGGCAACGACCTCTTCGCAGCTGGCCCGGTAGAAGTCGACACCCGCGCAGTACGGCAGGAACACTCGTGGCTTGCCAGGCACGTTGGCGCCCATATACCACGAGTTGGCGGTGGGGAAGAGGGTGATGCCGGCGCAGTCGTTCACGTGCTGCATCCACCCGGTCTCGGCCGTTTTGGTGGGCTCGACGATGTGAAAGCCCGAGGCGCTCATATGGCCGAGACAGTCGAGCACCCAGTCCACGTGCTGTTCGATCGAGACGGTCATGTTGGACAGCACCGACGGGCTTCCCGGGCCGGTGATCAAGAACAGATTGGGGAAGCCCACCGTCGTCAATCCGAGATAGGTCTGCGGCCCGTTCGCCCACTTCTCGTTCAGCGCCAAGCCATTGCGCCCTCGGATGTCGACAGCCGTTATCGCACCAGTCATGGCGTCAAAACCAGTGGCGAAGACGATGACGTCGACGGGGAACGACTCATCGGCGGTATCTATGCCGGATTCAGTGATCTCCTGGATCGGATGCTTCCGGATGTTGACGAGGCGCACGTGCGGCAGGTTGTAGGTGGCGTAATAGTTCGTGTCGAGGCAGGGCCTCTTGGTCCCGATGGGGTACTCCGTCGGGCACAGCTCGAACGCAGTCTGTGGATCGTCGACGATCGAACGGATCTTGTTCCTGACGAACTCGGCGAACTCGTGATTGGCAGCGGGATTGCTGAGCACATCGGCAAACACGGTGAACGACTCCAGCAGCAGCCCCAACTCCCAGACCCGTTCATAGCGCTCTTGGCGGTCGGCCTCCGACACGCTGAACGTCGGCGTGATGTTGCGTTCTGCCGGGATGCCGTTGGGCGAGACCTTTGCCGCGGCGCGGTATTCGGCCTCGCCCTCGACCGGCACGAGCATCTCCGGTGTGACCGGGCCGTTGTGCGCTGGGATGCAAAAGGTCGGGGTGCGCTGGAGCACCAGCACCTGCTCCGCCCGTTCGGCGATCACCGGAATCGATTGCACCCCAGAGGAACCCGTGCCGATCACCGCTACTCGTTTCCCGGCGAAGTCCACAGGTTCATCCGGCCAACGACTGGTGAAGTACACCTCTCCGGCGAATCGCTCCAGGCCATCGATCTCTGGCGGCTTGGGCATCGACAAGCAACCCGTTGCCATCACGACGAAGCGTGACCTGACGTCGTCACCCGCATCGGTGTGGACATGCCACAGCGACGCCTCCTCATCCCAGTGGGCCTGCTGCACTCGCGTCGAGAAGGTGAGGTGGCGGCGCAGGTCGTGCTTGTAGGCGACGTGGTTCAAATAGCGCAGGATCTCCGGCTGGGTGGCGTACTTCTCGGACCATTGCCAGTCGCTTCGCCAGTCGGGATCGAAGCTGTACATGTAGTCGATGCTGGGGATGTCGACCCGGGCGCCGGGATACCGGTTCCAGTGCCACGTGCCGCCGAGGTCGTCGCCCGCCTCGAAGACGCGCATGCTGTACCCGGCACGGCTCAGCCGGTAAGCGAGATAGAGGCCGGCAATGCCTGCGCCTACCACAACGACTTCTACGTCAGGTTTTGCCGCATCGGTCATCAACCGATCATCACGCGATTGCGACCAGCTGTACTGAGTACTGAATACTCGACTTTCCGGGAATAGACCCCAATCGCGCGAAGCTTGAAGGTGCAATGACCCAGCCACCCGACATCGAGACGACGAAGGCGTTCAACGTAAAGGTCGCCGACGAATTCCGCGCCAACGACGGCAAGGTCGGCGCGTTCGAGGGCAACGAGTTGCTGCTACTCACGACCACCGGCGCGAAGTCGGGTGAACCGCGGTTGTCGCCGCTGTCGTGCAAGCGCATCGACGGGAAGTTGGTGGTCATCGGTGGTTACGGCGGTGCGGACGTCAACCCGGCGTGGGTGCACAACCTGCGGGCAAACCCCCGCGCGCACGTCGAACTCGGCTGCGAGTCCTTCGACGTGACAGCCCGCGAACTGCTTGGAGACGAGCGCGAGTCGATCCTGCCCAAGGTCATCGCGATCGCGCCGCAGTTCGCAGACTTCCAGGCCAATGTCAGCCGCGTGATCCCGATCTTCGAACTCGACAAGGCGTAGCACGCGATGCCGGTACGCGTCGGGATCATGCTGCCCAGCCGGGAAACCGCGATGACGGGCCAGCACGACGCGCCGGGACTGGTCGAGTTTGCACGAACTGCCGAAGCCGCCGGCTTCGACTCGGTGTGGGTCGGCGATTCACTCTTGGCACGGACGCGTGCCGAGCCGCTGTCGATCTTGTCCGACGTCGCAGCGGTGACCGAACGGTTTGCGCTTGGCACCGCGGCGATGATCGCGCCGCTGCGGCATCCGCTGCTCGTCGCCGCGCAAGCGGCTACGGTCGACCAGCTGTCCGGTGGTCGGTTGATTCTCGGGCTCGGGTCAGGCGCGCCGTTGCCGGAGAGCCGGCGTGAATTCGATGCCGTGGGAATGGCATTCGCCGGTCGCGGCGCACGGCTCGACAAGTCGGTCAAGCTGTGGCGCGAGACATGGGGTGGCCAAGGCGAATTCGCTGACGCGCTCCCGCCGGCACGAGCGGGCGGTCCACCAGTATGGCTTGCCGGAGGTGACACGACGAAGGTCATCGAGCGCGTCGCTGCCACGTACGACGGCTGGCTGCCGTACCTGCCGGATGTGAATGCCTATGCGCGGGCGTGGGATCGGATCCGCGCGCAGGCAGTCCGCGAGGTCACACCCGCCTTGTACGCGACCGTGAACATCAGCGGCCCGGGCGCCGACGACGACCTCGATGAGTACTTGCGCGCGTATTACGGCCAGCCGCTCGACGTGATGCGCCACGTTCAGGCGATCCGAGGCGGCTCCGTTCAGGAGTGCCTGGACTGGCTGGCCCGCTACATCGCCGCGGGCGCTCAACACCTGATCCTGCGGATAGGGTCGCTGACTCCGCGTCCCGAATCCGTGGCCGAACTGTTGTCAGCACTGAAGGAGAGCCCGTGACCGAAATACCCGACGCCGAAACGATGAAGGCGTTCAACAAGAACATCGTCGACGAGTTCCGCGCCAACGGCGGCAAGGTCGGCGGACCTTTCGACGGCGCGACCCTTCTGCTGCTCACGTCGACGGGCGCCAAATCGGGCCAGCCGCGGTTGGCTCCGCTGGCCTACCTGACGATCGATGACAAAATGATCATCATCGGATCAAAGGCGGGTGCCGACACCAATCCCGATTGGGTGCACAACCTGCGCGCCAATCCGCAGGCGCACATTGAGGTCGGAACCGATGCCTACGACGTGATTGCGCGCGAGCTGCCTGCCGAGGAGCGCGACAAGACATACCCGAAGGTCGTCGCCTTGGCACCGGCTTTCGGTGCGTACCAAGAGAAGACAAGCCGCATCATCCCGCTGTTCGAACTACAGAGGGTCTGAAGATTGCACCCAGGGTCGTGAAAGGCACCAGATCACGACCCTGAGTGCAATCGGGAGGCAAGCCTTTACAGCCGCTCGATGATGGTGGCGTTGGCCATGCCACCGGCTTCACACATCGTCTGCAGCCCATAGCGGCCGCCGCGCTGTTCGAGCGCGTTGACCATGGTCGTCATGATGCGCGCACCGCTGGCGCCCAGCGGGTGGCCGATGGCGATCGCGCCGCCGTTGACGTTCGTCTTCGCCAAGTCAGCACCGACATCTTGAGCCCACGCCAGCACAACAGGCGCGAAGGCCTCGTTGACCTCGAACAGGTCGATGTCCGAAAGTGCCAATCCCGCACGCTGCAAGACCTTTTCGGTCGCGGGGATAACTCCGGTCAGCATGTACAGCGGGTCCGATCCGACCACGGTGGCCGTGTGGATGCGGGCCAGGGGACGCAGCCCCAATCGCGCCGCCGCTTCACTGGTGGTGATCAGCAGGGCGGCGCTGCCGTCGGATAGCGGCGACGAGTTGCCTGCGGTGATCTCCCACTTGATCTGCGGGAAGCGGGCCTCATATGCCGGGTTGTAGAACGCCGGCTTCAAACCAGCCAACGTGTCGACGGTGGTGCCAGGACGGATGATCTCATCCGTCGCCAGGCCCGCAATCGGAGCCAGTTCGTTGTCGAAGCGGCCCTCTTTGGTTGCGGCCGCAGCCTTTTCGTGGCTACCTGCAGAGAACTCGTCGAGCTGTTGGCGCGAGAAGCCCCACTTGGCGGCGATCAACTCCGCGCTGATGCCCTGCGGCACAAGGCCTTCGGGATAACGCTGAGCCATCTGGCCGAACGGGTCGCTGCCCGGCAGCACACTCGAGCCCATGGGCACCCGACCCATCGACTCGACACCGGCGGCGATCACGACCTCGTAAGCTCCCGAGCTGACACCTTGAGCGGCGAAGCTGATGGCCTGCTGGCTGCTGCCGCACTGCCGGTCGACCGTCGTGCCCGGAACACTCTCCGAGAAGCCGGCGCCGAGCACCGCGTTGCGAGCGATGTTGACGGCCTGGTCACCCACCTGGGTGACCGCGCCCGCGATCACGTCGTCGATCTGCGCCGGGTCGATTCCGGTCCGGCTGACCAGTTCCTTCAGGCTATGCGCCAGAAGGTCGACGGGCAGCACGTCGTGCAGCGCGCCGCCGGCCTTTCCCTTGCCGATCGGGGTGCGCACGGCCCCAACGATCACTGCATCCCGGCCCACGTATCCGGCCATTACCGCCTCCTGTACTCGACACTGAGTAGTACTCGCTATATCCAGCTATAACACCTAGGTATAGTGGGAACAACCCAGAAAAGGAGTGACGTGCATGACAGTTCTGCGGGGGCCGCTGGCCGACCGTGACACCTGGTCGGCGGTGGGAGAGTGCCCGATCGAGAAGACCATGGCGTTGCTGGGCACCAAGTCGGCAATGCTGATCATGCGTGAGGCCTTCTACGGCACCACCCGGTTCGAGGACTTCTGGCGGCGCGTCGGAATCACGAAGGCCGCGGCGTCGGCGCGGCTGACTGAACTAGTGGACATTGGACTGCTCGAGCGCAGGCCCTATAAGGAACCCGGCCAGCGCAGCCGCGACGAGTATGTGCTCACCGACGCGGGAGTGGATTTCATGCCGGTGGTGTGGGCGATGTTCGAGTGGGGTCGACGGCACCTGCCGTACAACGCGTCGCTACAGCTTGCGCATAAAGATTGCGGCGCCGAGGCCACTGTCGAGATCCGTTGCGAGCGAGGCCATCACGTGCCCGCCGACGAACTGGTCGTACAGCTAGCCAAGAGATGACCTGAAGCTGATTCACAGCTGAAGGTGACGGGCCGCGATTTTGCCCACAGCTACGGTGAGCCGATGTCAGAAACGTCTGCTCACCGCGGGTTCGTTCCGCCGAAGCTACCCAAGCCGATCAACCCGGCACTCGCCAAGCATTACGAAGCCCGCGCCTCCAGCATTCAGAACCGCATCGCCGACGCCATCACGCGATTCGCCGGTTCGATGGCCTTCGTCTACTTCCACATCGTGTGGTTCGCGGTCTGGATCATCTTCGGTATCGAGGGCTACCCATTCGGGCTGCTGACGATGATCGTGTCGCTCGAGGCGATCTTCTTGTCGACGTTCGTGATGATCAGCCAGAACCGCGCCGACTTCAAACGCCAAGCCGCCGCGGATCTGCAGTGGAAGATGGTGCAAGAGGAAGACGATCAGAACAAGCAACTGATCGAGTTATCGAGTCAGATCCTCGAACTGACCAAGGCAATCCACGAGCACACCAAGGCAACTCGGTCGGTGAAGCAATAGGGATTCCCGCGAGGCGTATCAGTTGTTCGTTCCCGGAGGCCCCAAGAAGTCGGTGGTCTCCTGCGGGAACGGCCGGTGCGTCGTCGGGCCAGAACTCTTCGACGGCGCGGACGTGCTGGGTGCCGGTTTTGCAGTGGTTTGCTTCGGCTTCGGCGGAGGTGGCGGTGTGCTCGGCTCGACTGGTGCGGGCGGGGTGTACGCCGGCGTCGGCGACGGGGCTTCGGTTGCGGGCGGTGCGCTTGGCGGGGCCATGGTCGGGGCCGACGGCGGGGTAGTGGTGACCGGAATTGTCGGAACGACGGCGCCGGCGGGCCCCACCGGCTCGCGGGACACAACGAGATCGGCCGAAACGGCGATGGCCACCGCCACGAGTGCAATCACGATGAGCACGATCGTCGCCGTCACCTTGCCGTACCAAGGTTCGCGCGCAGGCCCATCGATAGGGTCAGCGAGCTCACGATCACCGTCGAGCACAGTCATGTCAGAACTTTTCGACGACGGTGGCTTGTTCGCGCTCCGGCGGACCCGTTGTCGTCACGGTGAGGATCAGCCCGATACCGCGGGCGTAGTACTTGTTCTCGCCCGGCCCGGTGGGATCGAGCAGGTCGGAGTCCTTCGTAACCAGAAGGTCTTTGGCGGGCCCGGTGAGCGGGGTGGTTTCAGCGCCGGCGAGACTGAGCACCTCGCCAGTATCCTCCGCGACACCCTTTGCGAACTCCTGCCGATACTGATCGCCGACCTGCGGGTGCGCCGGCATGATGATCCCGGGTAGAGCGCCGTTGACTCCGCCCTCAAACGAGCCCGCGGTGTCCACCTCGCCGTCCTTGAATTCCTTGGTGGCCTCGGCGAAGTACCAGACATTGCCGTCCCGGTCCTGGGCGTAGTAGTCCAGTGTGTCCTCGAACGGCGCGTTGTCGACAGTGACGGCGTCGTGGACGACGACGGTGTCGACCCCCATGATGTTCTTGGTGTCCCGGGTGACCTCGGTGGTCGTGCGATGCAGCCCGTCCTGTGTGGCTGCCTCGTAGATCGTGCGGGTACCCGGTGTGAGCGGGAAGTACGGGTTGTCGATCTTGGTCGTGAAGGCCGACGGATCGATCGTCGGGGAGTAAGGGTCGGTGATCCTCAACGGACCGGGAGTCGCTGCCGAGGCAGAGGAGGAGTTGCGCGCGGAAGCGGCCGGTGTGCTGGCGGTCGACGGTGTGGACGGGCCACTTGCGCACGCCGCGGTCGCCACCGTCAACGACACCGTTGCGGTCACCGCCGATAGACGGGTCCTCACCTCGCACACCCTAACTCCGCGGATGCCCAGTTGTCTCCCAGCGCTTTTCAGCTTCCGTTAAGGAACTTTCTGCTAAGTGACTTCGGTGCCTGCGCCCGGCCACGCTTCGGCGGTTTCTGGTAGACCGGCGATGACGACGCGCGCGACGTCATCGCAGGTGGCCACCACACCAGATTAGAAGCTGGCGTCGTGCAACAGCGTCGGCGTCGGCGGATTTTGCTGCGTCAGATCGAGATCGTGCACATCGCGGACGCGTTCGCGGAACCATTGGTGGAACGGAGAATCCGACGACGTGACGGCCTGCATGGCCGTGGGTATGTCGTCGGCCTCCAGATACACGATGTCAACGGTGCCGTTCGGAGTCTGTTGCTGCCAGACCGTGTGGTGTTTGAAGCCGGCCTTCTTCCACTCGGTTAGATATTCCGCGCGCTTCTCCCCATCGAGTGCGCTCATCCACTCCCGGTCCGCTTGCTCCTTGCCAGCCGGTACAGGCACGACAAAGCCGATTGAACTCATCACTCACCCCCGTGAATATGCGACGCAGCGAGCGTACGCCCGCACCTGCGCGGGCCGGGGACATTCGCCACCCGCAGATCGCGCTGCGATGCGCACCTCCTCACGGTGTGATGGGATCTGTCGATGGGCATCAAGGTGGCGCTGGAGCATCGCACCAGCTACACGTTCGATCGGCTGGTGGAGGTCCATCCCCATGTCGTTCGACTGCGCCCCGCGCCGCATTCGCGCACCCCGATCGAGGCGTATTCGCTGACGGTCGAACCGGCCGATCACTTCATCAACTGGCAGCAGGATGCGTTCGGTAACTTCTTGGCCCGCCTGGTGTTTCCGAGCCGCACCCGCCGCCTGACCATCAGCGTCGGATTGATCGCCGACCTGAAGGTCATCAATCCGTTCGACTTCTTCATCGAGGACTGGGCCGAGCGGATCGGCTTCGAATACCCCAAGGCGCTCGCCGAAGACCTCAAGCCGTATCTGCGGCCGGTCGACGAGAACGGTGAGGGCTCAGGGCCCGGTGACCTTGCCCAGGCGTGGGTGAAGAATTTCTCAGTCGCACCGGGCACGCGCACCATCGATTTCCTGGTCACGCTCAACCGCGCGGTGAACGCCGACGTCGGCTACAGCGTGCGGATGGAACCCGGTGTGCAGACACCAGATTTCACGCTGCGCACCGGAATCGGCTCGTGCCGCGACTCGGCATGGCTGCTCGTGTCGATCCTGCGGCAGCTGGGCCTGGCTGCCCGCTTCGTCTCCGGCTACCTGGTGCAGCTGACGTCCGACGTGGAGGCGCTCGACGGACCGTCGGGCCCCGCCGCCGACTTCACCGATCTGCACGCGTGGGCCGAGGTGTACATCCCCGGCGCCGGCTGGATCGGGCTGGATCCCACGTCGGGGCTGTTCGCAGGCGAAGGCCACATCCCGTTGTCGGCGACACCTCATCCGGAGTCGGCGGCGCCGATCACCGGAGCCACCGAGCCGTGCGAGACCACGCTGGATTTCTCCAACGTCGTCACCCGCGTACATGAGGATCCCCGCGTCACACTGCCGTACACCGAGGCGGCCTGGGGAGCGATCTGCGCGTTGGGCGCCCGCGTCGATCAGCTGCTCACCCACGGCGACGTGCGACTGACCGTCGGCGGTGAGCCGACGTTCGTCTCGATCGACAACCAGGTCGACCCTGAGTGGACCACAGACGCCGACGGACCGCACAAGAGGGAGCGGGCCTCCGCCTTGGCTGCCCGGCTGAAGAAGGTGTGGGCGCCGCAGGGGCTGGTGCAACGCAGCCAGGGCAAGTGGTATCCCGGAGAACCGTTGCCGCGCTGGCAGATTGGGTTGTACTGGCGGCAGGACGGCGAGCCGCTATGGAATGACGAGGCACTGCTGGTCGACCCGTGGCAGGCCGAAGGCGAATTGCCCGCGCTCGCACCCGATGTCGGCCATCTACTGTTGAACGCGATCGCCAACGGCCTCGGGCTGCCTACAACCCAGGTGCGGCCTGCCTACGAGGACGCGCTGGCCCGGCTGGCAGGCGCGGTGCGACACCCTGAGGGTGAACCCGTCACTGCGGCAGACGATTTGGAGGCCGACGCTGTCGACGCCCGCACCGCACTTTTGTCCCGGCTCGAGGAGTCCGTCAGCGACCCCGCCGCACATGTGCTGCCGTTGCATCGCCGCGACGACGGCTCGGGATGGGCCAGCGCCGACTGGAAACTGCGCCGCGGGCGCATCGTCCTGCTCGAGGGCGAGTCGCCGGCCGGACTGCGGCTGCCGCTGGACTCCATCAGCTGGGAGCCGCCGCGGCCGACCTACGATGCCGACCCATTGGCTCGTCGCGCCGCCCTGCCCGCCGAAACCGACGACGAGGCCGCCACGGTCGAGGACGCCGACTCTGCACCCACCACCGCGCTGGTGGCCGAGATCCGCGACGGGCACTTGTATGTCTACCTGCCGCCGACCGAGGAACTCGAGCACTTCGTCGACCTGGTCAGTCGGGTCGAAGCGGCTGCGGCCAAGGTCGACTGCGCCGTCGTGGTCGAGGGCTACGGACCGCCGCCCGATCCGCGGATCGGCTCGATGACGATCACCCCCGACCCGGGTGTCATCGAGGTCAACATCGCCCCGACGGCCAGCTTCGCGGAGCAGAAGCGGCAGCTGGAGACGCTCTACGAGGAGGCCCGGCAGGCGCGGCTATCGACCGAGTCATTCGACGTCGATGGCACGCACGGCGGCACCGGCGGCGGCAACCACATCACGCTGGGCGGCATCACGCCAGCCGATTCGCCGCTGCTGCGCCGCCCGGACCTGCTGGTGTCACTGCTGACCTATTGGCAGCGCCACCCGTCGCTGTCGTATCTGTTCGCCGGCCGGTTCGTCGGCACCACCTCGCAGGCGCCGCGCGTCGACGAGGGTCGTGCCGAGGCGCTGTATGAACTCGAGATCGCCTTCGCCGAGATCGCGCGGCTGGCCTCTGCGCCCGGCGCGACTAAGCCCTGGGTCACCGACCGCGCGCTGCGTCACTTGCTCACCGACATCACAGGCAACACGCACCGCGCCGAGTTCTGCATCGACAAGCTCTACAGCCCCGACAGCGCGCGCGGCCGGCTCGGGCTGCTTGAGCTTCGCGGCTTCGAGATGCCCCCGCACTACCAAATGGCGATGGTGCAGTCGCTTTTGGTGCGGTCGCTGGTGGCGTGGTTCTGGGACGAGCCACTGCGGGCGCCGCTGATCCGGCACGGCGCCAACCTGCACGGCCGATACCTGTTGCCGCACTTCCTGATTCACGACATCGCCGATGTCGCCGCCGATCTGCGTGCGCATGACATCAACTTCGACACCAGCTGGCTCGATCCGTTCACCGAGTTCCGGTTCCCGCGCATCGGCACCGCGGTGTTCGATGGTGTCGAGATCGAATTGCGTGGCGCGATCGAACCGTGGAACGTGCTCGGCGAGGAGTCCACCGCAGGCGGCACCGCGCGGTACGTCGATTCGTCGATAGAGCGCATCCAGGTCCGGCTGATCGGGGCGGACCGGCATCGCTACGTCGTCACCGCCAACGGCTACCCGATCCCGCTACTCGCTACCGACAACCCCGACGTCCAGGTCGGCGGCGTCCGATTCCGGGCCTGGCAGCCGCCGAGCGCGCTGCACCCGACCATCACCGTCGACGCGCCGTTGCGCTTCGAGCTCGTCGACACCGTGACGGAAATGTCACGCGGCGGCTGCACCTACCACGTGTCACACCCGGGCGGCCGCGCCTACGACGCCCCACCGGTCAACGCGGTGGAGGCGGAGTCCCGGCGGGGTCGGCGCTTCGACGGAACGGGCTTCACCCCCGGCAAGGTGGACATGTCGGACATTCGGGAGAAGCAGGCGCGCCAATCAACCGATATCGGCGCGCCCGGCATTCTCGACCTGCGACGGGTGCGTACCGTTCTGCAGTGATGGCACTTCCCGCACCGAACACGCACGACATCGACAACCTGCTCGCCCGGTACCGGGCCGCGCGTTCACAGCAGGCGCTTTTCGACGTGCGCGGCGACGGGGCGAGCACCGGATACGACGAATTCGTCGACGCGGCAGGCGATGTCCGGCCCGCCTGGCAGGAACTGGCCGAATGCGTCGGCGAGCGCGGCCGGGGTGGGTTGGCCCAGCTGCGGTCGATCGTCCGGAGCCTGGTCGACAACGACGGCATCACCTACATCGAGGTGGACAGGCACGGCGAGGCTGTGACGAACGGCGACGGCACCGCGGAGCCTGGGCCGTGGCACCTCGATGCGCTACCGCTCGTGCTGTCCTCCGCTGACTGGGATGTCCTGGAGTCGGGGTTGGTGCAGCGCTCCCGGTTGCTCGACGCGGTGCTGACCGATCTGTACGGCCCGCGGGTTTCGGTGACCGGCGGCGTGCTGCCGCCCCAGCTGCTGTTCGCGCACCCCGGCTACGTCAGGGCGGCCCGCGGTATCGAGGTGCCCGGTCGTCATCAGCTCTTCCTGCACGGCTGCGACGTGAGTCGGGCCGCCGATGGCAGCTTCCTGGTGAACGCCGACTGGACCCAGGCGCCGTCGGGTGCGGGTTACGCGTTGGCCGATCGGCGAGTGATCGCGCACGCCATCCCAGACCTATACGAGCGGATCGGGCCGCGGCCGGCCTCGCCTTGGGCGCAGGCGTTGCGGCTGGCGCTAATCGATGCGGCCCCCGAGTCGGCCGAGGAGCCGGTGGTGGTGGTGCTCAGCCCGGGCATTCATTCAGAGACCGCGTTCGATCAGGCCTACCTGGCCAGCGTGCTGGGCTTCCCATTGGTCGAGAGCGCCGACCTGGTGGTGCGCGACGGCAAGCTGTGGATGCGATCGATGGGCACGCTCAAACGCGTCGACGTCGTGTTGCGCCGAGTCGACGCGGAATACGCCGATCCGCTTGACCTGCGGGCGGATTCGCGTCTGGGCGTGGTCGGCTTGGTCGAGGTATTGCGCCGCGGTGCGGTGACGGTCGTCAACAGTTTGGGCAGTGGAATCCTGGAAAGCCCTGGGCTGCTTCGGTTTTTGCCCGAAATGGCCGAACGGCTGCTGGGGGAGACGCCGCTACTGCAGACCGCGCCGGTGTATTGGGGCGGCATCAACACCGAACGCTCGCATCTGCTGACAAACCTGTCGGCGCTGCTGATCAGGTCGGTGTTTGGTGGCGACCCGATCGTCGGACCGGCGTTATCGTCCGCGCAGCGCAAAGATTTGGGAGCCCGCATCGAAGCCACACCGTGGCAATGGGTGGGCCAGGAGTTGCCGCAGTTCTCGTCAGCGCCCACCGACCATTACCCGGGCGGGCTGTCGTCTGGCCGCGTCGGCATGCGACTGTTCACCGTGTCGCAACGCAGCGGCTATGCGCCGATGATCGGAGGTCTGGGTTATCTGCTGGCGCCAGGCAATGCCGCCTATCGGTTGAATACCGTTGCAGCCAAAGATATCTGGGTGCGCACCCCGACACGGGTGACCGTCGAGCTGGTTCCGAGCGCGGCTGAACAACCGGCGATGACGCCCAGCCCGACGCGGGCGGTCAGCTCGCCGCGTGTGTTGTCCGATCTATTCTGGATGGGCCGCTACGCCGAACGCGCCGAGAACATGGCCCGACTACTCACCGTCACCCGCGAGCGCTATCACGAATTCCGGTATCGCCGCGAGATGGAAGGCAGCGAGTGCGTGCCGGTGCTGCTCGCCACGCTCGGGCACATCACGGGGACCGACACCGGCGCGGCCGGTGATTACGCCGAGATGGTCGCGACAGCCCAGAGCACGCTGTGGTCGCTGACCGCCGACAGGCACCGGGCCGGGTCGCTGGCGCAATCGGTCGAACGGCTGGGGCTGGCCGCCCGCGCCGTGCGTGACCAGATGTCCAACGACACGTGGATGGTGCTGGCTGCCGTCGAGCGCGCGCTGTTGTATGCGCCGGATATGCCGCCCGAATCACAGACCGAGGGTGAGGCGTTCCTGTCGTCGACGAACAACCTGACGCTCGCCGGGATGCTGGCGCTGTCCGGCGTCGCCGCCGAGTCGATGGTGCAGGACGTCGGCTGGACGATGATGGACATCGGCAAACGAATCGAACGCGGGCTGGCCCTAACGGCGCTGCTGCGTGCGACGTTGACGACAGTTCGTAGCGTGGGCGCAGAGCAAACAATCACCGAGTCGGCGCTGGTGGCTTGCGAATCGTCGGTCATCTACCGGCGTCGCATGCTGGGCAAGGTTAGTGTGGCTGCTGTGGCGGACCTGGTGTTGTTCGACACCGAGAACCCGCGGTCGCTGGTCTACCAACTCGAGCGGCTGCGGGCGGACCTGAAGGCGCTCCCCGCATCGTCCGGGTCGTCGCGGCCTGAGCGACTGGTCGACGACCTTGCCACGCGATTGCGCCGGATCGATCCCGCGGACCTGGAAGTGGTCACCGCGGACGGTAGGCGGGCCGAACTGGCCGACCTGCTCGACGGGATGCACCGGGATTTGCGCGAGCTGTCCGGTGTCATCACCTCAACGCACCTCTCGCTGCCCGGTGGCATGCAGCATCTCTGGGGTGCCGGCGAACGGCGCCTGGTCCCGTGACCGACGGCCCCATCGCGTCGGCGTCCAGTCGGTGCTACCAGATCTCGCACAGCACGGTGTACCGGTACTCAGACATCGTCACCAGTTCGTACGGCCGCGGCTTCCTGACCCCGCGCGACTCACCGCGGCAGCGGTGCCTGTCGCACGAGCTGATCATCGAACCCGAGGCCGCCGACAGCTCCACCAGCCCCGACGGCTACGGCAACATCAGCTCGTATTTCCATGTCACCGAACGCCATAACACACTGTCGATTCGCAGCGACTCTGTGGTCGAGGTCGATCCACCACCGCCCGAGCTGTATGGCGGCGGGTCAGCACGCGCACCGTGGGAGATCGCGCGGCCGGTCGGCGTGGACGGCGCGCTGGCCATCGAGTTCACGCTCGACCTTCAGCCGCCGGAGATCACCGACGAGCTACGTGCCTATGCCGCACCGAGTTTCGAACCTGGCCGGCCTTTGATCGAGGTGCTTCGCGACCTGACGTCGCGGATCTTCACCGACTTCACATATCGGTCCGGGTCGACGACGGTGTCCACTGGAGTCGGCGAGGTTTTGGCGGCGCGGGAAGGGGTATGTCAGGACTTCGCGCGACTCGCGATCGCCTGTCTGCGTGCCAACGGGTTGGCCGCCAGTTATGTATCGGGATACCTGGCGACCGACCCGCCGCCGGGGAAGGAACGCATGATCGGCATTGACGCGACGCACGCGTGGGCGTCGGTGTGGACCCCGCAGAACCAGTGGCTGGGTCTGGATCCCACCAACGACCAGATGGTCGACGAGCGGTATATCTTCGTAGGATTCGGCCGCGACTACGCGGATGTGCCGCCGCTGCGCGGCATCATCTACACCGACGCCGACAGCAGCGTGATCGATGTCTCCGTGGACGTAGCGCCGTGTGACGGCGGAGTGCTGCGTGCGTGATTTCATCTGCCCGACCTGCGGCCAGCGCCTGGCCTTCGAGAATTCGTTGTGCCTGAATTGCGGTAGCGCACTGGGCTTTTCGTTGACCGACATGGCCCTGCTGGTCATTGCGCCAGGAGAGGAGAGCGAGCACGGCGGCGCGGTGGACGAAAACCAATACCAACTGTGCGCGAACCTGTATCTGGCCGAATGCAATTGGCTGGTCCGAAAGGGACCCATCAGACAGCTGTGCGCCTCCTGCCGTCTCACCCGAACACGGCCCAATGATGCCGACAGCAAGGCGCTCGCGGCATTCGCGGCCGCCGAGAAAGCCAAACGGCGGTTGATCGCGGAACTGCACGAGTTGAAACTGCCAATTGTTGGCCGCGATGAGGACCCGCAGTACGGCCTGGCGTTCGACCTACTGTCCAGTGAGCAGGAGAAGGTTTTCACCGGGCATGCGAATGGGGTCATCACGCTAGACCTCGCAGAGGGCGATGACGTCCATCGCGAACAGCTACGGGTCTCGATGGACGAGCCGTATCGCACATTGCTCGGACATTTCCGCCACGAGATCGGCCACTACTACTTCTACCGGCTCGTCGAGCCGTCGGAGGCATACGCGGCGCGGTTCCGGGAACTGTACGGCGACCCGAACGCCGACTACCAGGCGGCGCTGGATCGGCATTACAACGAGGGCGCGCCGCCTGGCTGGGAGGACACCCACGTGTCGTCCTACGCCACGATGCACCCCGCCGAGGACTGGGCCGAGACGTTCGCGCACTATCTGCACATCCGTGACACGCTGGATACCGCCGCCGCGTTCGGTTTCGCGCAGGCCGCCGCGACGTTCGAGCGAGGAGTGGTAGGCCCCAGCGGGTTTGACGCGATCATCGACATGTGGTTGCCGTTGGCATGGGCGCTGAACATGATCAACCGCTCGATGGGTAAAGAGGACCTCTACCCGTTCGTGCTGCCTCCCGCGGTGCTGGAGAAGATGCGGTTCATCCACACGGTCATCGAGGAAACCACCTCCTGACTTGCCGCGAGTGTGCGAGAACTTCCGCGAGCGACCGTGTCTGTACGTCGACACGCCGGAGATTGGTGTGCAAATGCGGTCGCTCGCAGTGATGACGGGAAAAGACGGGAACGACCGTCAACCTGACCATGGGCAGCCTCGACGACTAACGCTTCAGGAAAGCCTTTCCGCGCGGCGACAGCCGATAACCCACGTCGAGGCTGATCGTCAGGCCTAACCCTTTGAGCTGCCGCACACGACGCTTGAAGCGGGGCACGTCCAGCCCGACGCGCGCGGCCAGGTCAGGCGCGCGCACTGCCTCGTTGGCCGCGATCATCTCCAGATACTGTCGCGTCCAAGCGGATTCGGCCGCCGCATCCCAGCGGGCCAGTCGGGCGGAGATCGCATCGACGTCCGCCGCCGACAACCGATCATCGGCGGCCAGCTTCGGCCGCTCGTCGGGCGCCAGGTACGACACCGTGATCAGATAGGTGTGCTTGGCTGGGCGGCGGTCCAGATCCTTCTGCGCGGACTTCGCATCCGGATAGCCCGCGGCCCGCGCCTGCGCGGCGGTCACGCGATAGCCGCCTGGGCGTTCGGCGACGTCGTCGACGCGGATGGTGCCCGCCACGGTGCGTTGGGTACCGCCGGCTTTGGCGCGAGGCGCGTCCCACCGCCGCAGGACGAGTGTGATGTCACCGTTAGCAATGCCTTCGGCCGTGTCGCGATTGAGCAGCACGGCTGTGACCCTACGATCACCCGGTGGCTGACCGCTATGGCTCCGATGTTCTCGCCAACAACCCGAACAGGAAACCCCGCTCGACCGAACAACCTTTGGAAATGGGCATGGTCGTCGAGGACGCACAGACGGGTTATGTCGGCGCGGTGGTGCGCGTCGAATACGGCCGGATGGAGCTCGAGGACCGCAACGGGCGGCGCAAGCCGTTCCCGATCGGGCCGGGCTATCTGATCGACGGGAAACCGGTGATCCTCACCGCGCCAAAGCGTTCGGCGCCGACGACTCCGGCGCGCACCGCGTCCGGGTCGGTAGCGGTGCAGGCCAAGG
Source organism: Mycobacterium sp. JS623 (assembly GCF_000328565.1). NCBI lineage: Bacteria > Bacillati > Actinomycetota > Actinomycetes > Mycobacteriales > Mycobacteriaceae > Mycobacterium > Mycobacterium sp. JS623. The sequence goes on from NC_019966.1 coordinate 2,720,447, forward strand.
CGAGAGTCGCGCTGGCCAGCCGGATTTACGTCGAGGGGCGCCACGACGCCGAACTGGTCGAGCAGGTGTGGGGCGACGACCTTCGCGTCGAGGGCGTGGTGGTCGAATACCTCGGCGGCGTCGACGATCTCGTCGGCATCGTCGAGGAATTTCGGCCCGCCCCCGGCCGCCGCCTCGGCGTGCTCGTCGACCATCTGGTGGCCGGCTCGAAGGAGTCGCGCATCGCCAGCCAGGTTCAGCAAGCGGTGCGGCGCGGCCAGGGCGGCGAGCACACCCTGGTCGTCGGTCACCCGTTCATCGACATCTGGCAGGCCGTCAAGCCGGCGCGTGTTGGTATCTCGTCGTGGCCGGTGGTGCCGCGCGACACCGACTGGAAGCACGGCGTGTGCCAGGCGCTCGGCTGGCCGCACAGCGAACAGGCCGACATCGCGCGGGCGTGGCAACGGATCAGGAGTCGGGTGCGCGACTGGAACGACCTCGAGCCCGCGCTGATCGGTCGGGTCGAAGAGCTGATCGACTTCGTGACCGCCGGCGCTTAGCTCAGCGCGTGGCCTGTCGTGCTGTCGATATGGTCCGGTATGTCGCCTTCGTGTCGATCGCCGGTAGTCGAGGTTCCGCGAGGCTCGAACATCAGGATGGAGCCGCCCGGCGACGACGGCTTGTGCTCAGTACCCTTTGGCACGACGTAGGTGTCGCCCTTGCGCAGCACGACGGCCGACTCATTCCCGTCGCCGTCCCGCACCGCGACGTGGAACTCGCCATCGAGGACGAGGAAGAACTCGTCGGTGTCCTCGTGAACATGCCAAAGGTGCTCACCTTTGGCATGGGCGACCCGAACGTCGTACTCATTCACCTTGGCGACGATTCGCGGACTGTAGATGTCATCGAACGACGCGAGCGCCTTGGCCAGATTGATCGGTTTGGCTGTCACGATTCGAGAGTATGTCCGCTTGCCGTGGTATTCCTGAACGGTGTCCGACGGTCTGTTTGACGTCCCCGGCGAGCCGAGCGCTCGCGCGGGCGGACCCGTCGGCGCGTCGGCTCCGCTGGCGGTGAAGATGCGACCGGCCAGCCTCGACGAGGTGGTCGGCCAGGATCACCTGCTCAAGCCGAACTCCCCGCTGCGTCGACTCGTCGAGGGCTCGGGCGCAGCGTCGGTCATCTTGTACGGTCCGCCGGGCACCGGAAAGACCACGCTGGCGTCATTGATTTCGCAGGCCACCGGACGTCGGTTCGAGGCGCTGTCGGCGCTGTCGGCAGGCGTCAAGGAGGTCCGCGCCGTCATCGATATCGCGCGCCGCGCCGCCGTGCATGGTGAGCAGACGGTGTTGTTCATCGATGAGGTGCACCGGTTCTCCAAGACTCAGCAGGATGCGTTGCTCTCGGCCGTCGAGAATCGCATCGTGTTGCTTGTGGCGGCCACCACTGAGAATCCGTCGTTCTCCGTCGTCGCGCCGCTGCTGTCGCGGTCGCTGATCCTGCAACTGCAACCGCTCGACGCCGACGCCGTCAGGACGGTGGTCCGCCGCGCCATCGACGACCCTCGCGGCCTCGGCGGGCGGTTGGACGTCACCGAGGAGGCCGTCGATCTGCTGGTGCAACTCGCCGCGGGTGACGCGCGGCGAGCGCTGACCGCGCTGGAGGTGGCCTCCGAAACAGGCGAGCAGGTGACGGTCGCGACCATCGAGCAATCGCTGGACAAGGCCGCCGTGCGATATGACCGCGACGGCGACCAGCACTACGACGTGGTCAGCGCCTTCATCAAGTCGGTGCGCGGCTCCGACGTCGACGCGGCCCTGCATTACCTAGCGCGGATGCTGGTGGCGGGGGAGGACCCGCGGTTCGTCGCCCGTCGGCTGATGATCCTGGCCAGTGAGGACATCGGGATGGCCGACCCGACTGCGCTGCAGACCGCCGTCGCGGCGGCGCAGACCGTGCAGCTGATCGGCATGCCGGAGGCACAACTGACGCTGGCCCACGCCACCGTGCACCTCGCGACCGCTCCGAAATCCAATGCGGTGACAACGGCGCTGGGCGCCGCGATGGGCGACATTCGCGAGGGCAAGGCCGGATTGGTGCCCGCGCATCTGCGCGACGGCCATTACTCCGGCGCGGCAAAGCTCGGCAACGCCATCGGCTACAAGTACAGCCATGACGACCCGGATGGTGTTGTGCCGCAACAGTATCCGCCCGACGAACTGGTCGGTGTCGACTACTATCAGCCGACCACCCACGGCGCCGAACGGGAGATTGCGACCCGGTTGGACAAGCTGCGGGCCATCATTCGCAAGAAGCGCTGATGAATTGAGCCTGTAGTTACCGAGGCGTCTACTCGCACAACCTCTCGGTAACTGCAGGCTCAACTTGTCGGTGCCCTTTGTGAGCATGCTGGCATGAGGAAGCTCATCGTCGGCAGCCAGGCACTAGCGAGTGGTGCGGTGACTGAACATGACTTGCGTCGTTGGTACGACCGGATGTTCCGGGACATCTACTGGCCCAAAGGCTGTGAGCCGACACTGTTGGACCGCATCGACGGTGCTTGGCTCCGTTCGGGCCGGAAAGGGGTGGTGGCCGGCGTGGCTGCCTCGGCTCTCCACGGAGCGCAGTGGGTCGACCACGACATACCGGTCGAGCTGATCTGGGATAACACGCGACCGCCGCCGGGCATCATCGCTCGCGACGAGCGTCTCGACAATGACGAGATAACCACCGTCTCATGTATTTCCGTCACCACATCCGCTCGCACGGCGTATGACCTCGGGCGCCACTTGCCGCGAAACGACGCGATCGCGCGGTTAGACGCGCTGATGCGGGCCGCGCCGTTTTCGATGGATGAGGTCTTGGGGTTGGCGCAGCGTCACCGCCGCGCCCGCGGCCTCACGCAACTACGTGCCGCGCTCCCGCTTGTCGACGGCGGAGCTGGATCGCTGCAAGAGACGCGGTTGCGGCTTCTGTTCATCGACGCCGGGTTTCCCGGGCCAACGACTCAAATACCCGTGGTCGACGGCCGCGGGCGGCTCGTTCGCCCTGTCGACATGGGGTGGGAGGACTTTCTGGTCGCCGCCGAGTACGACGGGGAACACCACCGCACCAGCCGGAAGGCGTACGTCAAGGACATGCGGGCATTGGCGATACTCGAGCGTCTCGGCTGGATCGTGATCCGCGTAATCAAGGAGGACCGCGACGAAGACATCATCGACCGCGCATATCGAGCGTTGATCGCACGCGGTTGGGATGGGCAACTGCACCCACCGTCGAGCCTGTAGTTACCGAGGCGTCTACTCGCACCATCTCTCGGTAACTGCAGGCTCAAAGAACCCGCTTGCTTAAACGCGGCGCAATCGGCCCTTGACACCCGCCGCAGCGCCTTCTACGTTGGTAGTCAACCAACTGATTGATCAAACACAAGGTTGATAATTGGGGAGTGATGGAGATGCAGGCGCCCGGCTGGACCGCGCCTTCATGGCGCTGGCCGACCCGGTTCGGCGCGCGATGGTGGCGCGGCTGTCCCGCGGCCCGGCCACGGTCAACGAGCTGGCCGAGCCTTTCGACATCACGAAACAGGCGGTGTCCAAACACATTCAGGTGCTCGAACAGGCGGGACTGGTTACCAGAACCCGCGATGCGCAGCGCAGGCCGGTGCATCTCGACGCGGCCGCGCTGGAGCGGCTGACCGCATGGATCGACCGATACCGGCTTGACGCCGAACGCAGCTACCGCCAGCTCGACGCCGTGCTGGCGGCGATCACCGACACCCATAAGAAAGGAACCGACACATGACGAATCCACTCAACCTCAACGCCCCGGTCGACACCCTCGCCATGGAGTTCACCCGCGAGTTCGACGCTCCGGTCGAGGCGCTCTTCCGCGCCCATGCGGAGCCGGATCTGGTCAAGCAGTGGCTCGGCCCACGCGACCTCGAGATGACGATCCAACACTGGGAGTTCAAGACCGGCGGCGGCTACCGCTACGTACACAAGGCAGATCGCGGCGAGTTCGGCTTCAACGGCGTCTTCCACAAAGTCCGGGACAACGAATTCATCATCCAGACTTTCGAATTCGAGGGCGCGCCAGACATGGTGAACATCGAATTCATGTGGTTCGAAGCCCTCGGCGGTGGCCGCAGTCGACTGCGCGGCCGGTCGATCTGCCCGAACATCGAGGCCCGTGACGGCCTGCTGTCCTCGGGGATGGAGGGCGGCATGACCGAGGGTTACGAAAAGCTCGACGAGCTGCTCAAGAGGCTCTGATGGAGTGGACTCTCGAAGTCGTAGGGGTTCCGGTCGGCGATGTCGACCGGGCGATTGCGTTCTACCGCGACCAGGTGGGCTTCAATCTCGACCACGACACGCGGGCGGGTGAGCAGCGCTTCGTACAACTCACTCCGCCGGGCTCAGGTTGTTCGATAGTGCTCGCCTCGCCACCGCCGATGCCGCCAGGTTCGCTCAAGAGCCTCCAGCTCGTCGTCGCCGACGCCTATCGCGCCCGCGAGGAACTCGTCGACCGCGGAGTTGCCGCCGGTGATATCGACGTCATCGATGAACGCGATGGCGGCACGCTGTTCGGATTCGCTGATCCCGACGGCAATTCGTGGGTGGTACAGCAGATCAAGGCGCGGGCGGACATGCCCTTGCTATCGCGCTGACGCAATCCAGTGAGTCGACGTTGTAGTCCGAGCGCATGAACCCGCAAGACGATCCCGGCCGGTCGGGGGCCAGGCCGGGATCGCCGGGGGTGGGCAGCTAGCGCAATAGACCGGAACGCCTGCCGCCCATCAGGCCGGTACGCCGCCGGCCCATCAATGCAGACACGAGCGCAACGCCGAGCGCCGCGACGACGACCTGGCACAGCAGCTCCAGCCAGTCGATGCCGTTGGTGTCGGTGGGGATGCCGAGCGCGCGGGCGATCGCCGTGCCAATGAAGGCCGACACGATGCCGACGAGGATCGTCACCAGCCATCCGATCGGCTGCCTACCAGGGACCAAGAGCCGCCCCAACGCGCCGACGACGATGCCGATGAGAATGGCGGTAATTACGCCGGTGATAGTCATTGTTCCTCCAAGCTGTGTGGGCTGGAGGGGACATACCCCTGCGGCGGTGTCAATAAACGCGTGCGTCAATCTGCACGCGAGGACCAGTCAGGCCATCTCGGGCACCCGCAGGTGGGCAATTGCGAGCTCGAACTCGCCAACGTCGAGCACGTCAGCGCCCAGTTCACGGGTACGCGTGTTTCGCAGTTCTTTGGCTTGCTCCCGGTTTCGCTCCATGGCGTCGCGGCTGTCAAACGTCGTTGACGACACGGCCCGCCCCGACGCGCGGTCCATCAAGAAGCTGGAACTACAGAACCCCTCGAGCCCTTCAAGCGATGGCAGGACCGAGTCCTTGTAGAAATCCATGGCGCGGTCCGCCTGGTCGCGCGGAACCCTGATCCACGTTGTCCGCACACACGCACCGTCGACCGACTGGTGGTCGCGATGCAAGACCCCGATCTCCCACTCTTCGATCTTCTCGACCGTGCCGCCGAAGCGATCAGCCGCCTGGGCGCGCAAGTGCTTCGCCTTGTCGGCGGCGGCGTGCATCGCGTCTTCGCTTTCGTAGGCGGCGGTGATGATGCAGTCGCCGGACTCACGGTCAACCAAAAGTGAGATGCCGACGTACCCGTCGACGCTCTCGAGTTCGGGCATCACGTCATTACGCATATAGGCAATGCCCTCGTCGATAGAAGAAGTCTGCGCCTGGATTGTGGTCGAGCGTGCATACACGTCTACCCACCCCTTTGGTTCGGGGTGGCGCCCCGGTGGCGCCACCGGTCCAATCACCACGTTCCGCCGCCGAGCAGCTCCCGGCGGCGGAACCGACAAACTTTTCCTCAGACCAACTCGGGCACCCGCAGATGCGCCAAAGCCAACTCGAATTCGCCTTCGTCGAGCTCTTGAACGCCGAGTGCGCCAATCTTTTCCGCCTTGAGCGCAGTCGCCCGCTCCCGGTTGCGCTCCATCGCTTCACGGCTGTCGAACGTGACCGAGGACACGCCGACGCCCGTCGAGCGGTTGAGGATGAGGCTTGCGCTGCAGAAGCCCTCGAGGCTCTCCAAGTCGGGCAGGACGGATGTCTTGAAGTACTCGATGTTTTGCTCTGCCATGCCCGGATCGCCCTGCGCCCACGTCGCCCGCACGCATGCGCCGTCCTTCGAGCGGTGGTCGCGGTGCAGCAACCCGATTTCCCACTCTTCGATCTTCTCGACCTCGCCGCCGAAGCGCTGTGCGGCTTGGCTGCGCAGCTCCTTCGCCTTGTCGGCCGAGGCGCGCATCGCGTCCTCGGATTCCCAGGCGGTGGTGATGATGCAGCGGCCGGAATGCCGGTCGACCAGTAGTGAGATGCCGACGTAGCCCTCGATGTTCTCCAGTTCGGGCGTCAACTCATCGCGCATATAGGCAATGCCGCCGTCGATCGATGAGGTTTGCGCCTGCAATGTGGTTGTGCGTGCGTGCACGATCCACCCCCGATTGGTGTTGGGGCGGCGCCCCGGTGGCGCCACCGGACCAGTGCTCAGCTTCCTCCCGCCGAGCAGGCAATTCAATGGATATTTCCCTGTGCAAGCAGGCATATTTCGGTACGCAAACGGATGGTCCGTAGGGTGGTCTGGTGGACTCCGACGTGCTCGAAATCGACACATCGCGCCGACGGATCGTCGACCTCACCGAAGCGGTGCGCGCGTTTTGCGACGGCCACGGGGACGGCCTGTGCAACGTCTTCGTGCCGCACGCCACCGCCGGTGTCGCGATCATCGAGACGGGTGCGGGCTCGGACGACGATCTGGTCGTCACGCTTGAGCGCCTGCTGCCGCGTGATGACCGCTACCGCCACGCGCACGGTTCGCCGGGCCACGGCGCCGACCATGTGCTGCCCGCCATCGTGGCGCCTTCGGTCACGGTGCCGGTCCAGCACGGCGAACCGCTGCTTGGCACCTGGCAAAGTGTCGTGTTGGTCGATCTGAACAGGGACAATCGACAACGCCAGGTGCGGCTGAGCTTCGTCAATTCCTGAGCTCGGCACTTGGCGCCGCGCCGGTTCGTTGATTGTCAGCGCGACAATAGCGACCGGTACTGTAGTGCGGTCGAATAGTCGCAGGTAATGCAGAAAAGGGACGTAAGGAACGTGCAAACACACGAGATCAGGAAGCGCTTCCTCGATCACTTCGTGAAGGCAGGCCACACCGAGGTGCCGAGCGCCTCGGTGATCCTCGACGACCCCAACCTGCTTTTCGTCAATGCGGGCATGGTGCAGTTCGTGCCGTACTTCCTGGGGCAGCGCACCCCGCCCTACGACACGGCGACCAGCATCCAGAAATGCATCAGGACGCCGGACATCGACGAGGTCGGCATCACCACCCGGCACAACACCTTCTTCCAGATGGCGGGCAACTTCTCGTTCGGCGATTACTTCAAACGCCGCGCCATCGAGCTGGCCTGGACGCTGCTGACCAACCCCGTCGACCAGGGCGGCTACGGATTAGATCCCGAAAGACTTTGGGCCACAGTCTATTTGGACGACGACGAGGCTGTCGGCCTGTGGCAGGAGGTCGCCGGCTTACCGGCCGAGCGCATCCAGCGTCGCGGTATGGCCGACAACTACTGGTCGATGGGCATCCCCGGGCCGTGCGGTCCGTCGTCGGAGATCTACTACGACCGCGGCCCCGAGTTCGGCATCGAGGGCGGGCCCGTCGCCAATGAGGACCGCTACATCGAGATCTGGAATCTCGTCTTCATGCAGAACGAGCGCGGCGAGGGCACGAGCAAGGAGGACTTCGAGATCCTCGGCCCGTTGCCGCGCAAGAACATCGACACCGGCATGGGCGTCGAGCGGGTGGCGTTCCTGCTGCAGGGCGTGCACAACGTCTACGAGACCGACCTGCTGCGTCCCGTCATCGATACCGTGGCTGCGCGCGCCCCTCGCGGGTATGACGTCGGCAATCACGACGACGACGTCCGGTACCGGATCATCGCCGACCACACACGCACCGCGGCGATCCTGATCGGCGACGGGGTGAGCCCCGGTAACGACGGCCGCGGCTACGTGCTGCGTCGGCTGCTGCGCCGCGTGATCCGCTCGGCCAAGTTGCTCGGCATCGACGACCCGATTGTCGGTGACCTGATGGCCACGGTGCGCGACGCGATGGGGCCGTCTTATCCCGAGCTTGTCACCGACTTCGATCGGATTCACCGCATCGCGGTCGCGGAGGAGACCGCGTTCAACCGCACCCTGGCATCGGGTTCGAGGTTGTTCGACGACGCGGCCAGCGCAACCAAGGCTTCCGGCGCCACGGTGCTGTCGGGCACCGACGCCTTCACGCTGCACGACACGTACGGCTTCCCGTTGGAGTTGACGCTCGAGATGGCCGCCGAGTCCGGCCTGAGCGTCGACGAAGAAGGCTTCCGCACCCTGATGGCCGAGCAGCGCCAGCGCGCCAAGGCCGACGCGGCCGCGCGCAAGCAGGCGCACGCCGATCTGTCGGAGTACCGCGATCTGGTCGATGCGGGCCCGACGGAGTTCACCGGCTTTGACGAATTGACTTCCGAGGCAAAGATTCTCGGCATCTTCGTGGACGGCAAGCGCGTTCCTGTCGTTGCGCACAACGGTGGACCGGCGCCTGACCGCGTTGAGTTGATCCTCGACCGAACCCCCTTTTACGCGGAGTCCGGCGGTCAGATCGCCGATGAGGGCAGCGTCACCGGCGCCGGCGCGTCGAGTTCGGCCAAGGCCGCCGTCACCGACGTGCAGAAGATCGCCAAAACCCTGTGGGCTCATCGCGTCAACGTCGAGTCCGGTGAATTCGTCGAGGGTGACACCGTGGTCGCCGCCGTCGACCCGCGGTGGCGGCACGGTGCGACGCAGGGTCATTCGGGTACCCACATGGTGCATGCGGCGCTGCGACAAGTGCTGGGCCCCAACGCTGTTCAGGCGGGCTCACTGAACCGGCCGGGCTATCTGCGGTTCGACTTCAACTGGCAGGGCGCGTTGACCGAGGACCAGCGCACGCAGATCGAAGAAGTGACCAACGAGGCTGTCGAGGCCGACTACGAGGTGCACAGCTTCACCACCGAATTGGACAAGGCCAAGGCGATGGGCGCCATGGCGCTGTTCGGTGAGAACTATCCCGACGAGGTTCGCGTCGTCGAGATCGGCGGGCCGTTCTCGCTGGAGCTGTGCGGCGGTACCCACGTACACAATTCGGCGCAGATCGGTCCCGTGACGATCCTCGGCGAGTCTTCGGTCGGTTCCGGTGTGCGCCGCGTCGAGGCCTACGTCGGTCTGGACTCCTTCCGCCATCTCGCCAAGGAACGCGCATTGATGGCAGGTCTGGCGTCGACGCTGAAGGTTCCCTCCGAGGAGGTTCCGGCGCGAGTGGCCAATCTGGTCGAGCGCCTGCGGGCCGCCGAAAAGGAACTCGACAAGATGCGGCTTGCGAGTGCGCGCGCCGCCGCAGCGAATGCCGCCGCGGGAGCTGAGCAAATCGGTAAGGTGCGTGTCGTGGCGCAGCGGATGGCCGGCGGAATGTCGGCGGCGGATCTGCGCACCCTCGTCGGCGATATCAAGGGCAAGCTGGGCAGCGACCCAGCCGTTGTCGCGTTGATCGCCGAAGGTGAGAACGACAGTGTGCCGTTCGTGGTGGCGGTCAACACGGCAGCGCAGGATCTCGGCCTGAAGGCCAACGAATTGGTGAAGCAGTTGGGCGCGGCGGTAAACGGTCGTGGGGGCGGGAAAACCGATCTGGCACAGGGTTCCGGTAAGGGGGCGGCGGGCATAGACGCGGCATTGGCCGCGCTGCGCGCAGAAATAGGCCGGGAGTAGTCCGTGGTCGACACCGATGATCGTCTCCCGGATCGGCCCGGGGGCGACGATCCTGGCCGCGGCCGACGGCTCGGTGTCGACGTGGGTACGGTGCGTATCGGGGTGGCGGCCAGCGATCCGGACGGGATACTGGCCACGCCCGTGGAAACAGTGGAGCGGGACCGGCGGAACAGAGGCGGCAAACATCTGCGCCGGCTCGCGCAATTGGCCGAGGAGCTGGAGGCGGTCGAAGTGGTGGTGGGGTTGCCGCGCACCCTTGCCGACCGCTCCGGTTCGTCCGCCAGGGATGCGATCGAGCTGGCCGACCAGTTGGCCCGGCGCATCGCGCCGACGCCGGTACGGTTGTCCGACGAACGGCTGACCACAGTGGCGGCGCAGCGGTCACTTCGCGACGCCGGTATCCGCGCCAAGGGACAACGAGCGATGATCGATCAGGCTGCGGCGGTAGGGATTTTGCAGAATTGGCTGGACCAGCGGCGCGCGGCTTTGACCGCGCACGGAGAGGTCGGGGATGACTGACAACCCATGGGGCGGTCGCGATCGCGCAGAGCCCGTGGCGGTCGGACCGCCGCGACGCCGAATGAGCCGGTCGGACCGGATTCGGGAAGCGCGAGGTAAACGCAAACGGCGCTTTACCAGTGGCTTCGCGCTGGCCCTGCTGATCGTCGTCCTCGTCGGCGCGGTGTTCCTCGGCTCGAAGATGTGGCACTCGCTGTTCGGTGGAGGCAACGACTTCACCGGCAACGGCGTCAATGACGTGGTCATCCAGGTCCACGACGGCGACTCCACGACTGCGATCGGTCAGACGCTGAAAGACCACAAGGTGGTGGCCAACGTCAATACATTCGTCGAAGCCGCGAATGGTAACGCCGCCATCTCGGCCATCCAGCCCGGCTTCTACAAGGTGCGCACAGAGATACCGGCTTCCAATGCTGTTGCGCGACTTGCGGATCCGCAGAACCGAGTCGGCAAGCTGGTGATCCCCGAAGGCCGCCAACTCGACGACATTCAAGACGTGAAGACGAACGCCGTCACCGAAGGCATCTTCAGCCTGATCTCGCGGGCGACATGCGTGAACCTCGACGGCGACAGGCGCTGTGTCGCGGTGGACGATCTGAAGAAGGCCGCGGGAAGCGCTGAGCCGTCGGTGCTTTCGGTGCCAGACTGGGCTACCAATCCGGTCGCCGCACTGGGCAACGATCACCGCCGGCTGGAAGGGTTGATCGCCCCTGGCACCTGGAACATCGATCCTTCGGAGTCGGCACAACAAATCCTGTCGACGTTGGTCGCGGCCAGTGCGACGCAGTACGCGCAGGGCGGGCTGCTGGACACGGCGAAGGCGATGAACATGTCGCCGTATCAGATCCTGACCGTCGGCTCATTGATGCAGCGCGAATCCAAGCCGGATGACTTCGCGAAGGTTGCGCGGGTGATCTACAACCGGCTGCACGAGAACCGGACGCTGGAGTTCGACTCTACGGTGAACTATCCGCTGGACCGGATCGAAGTGGCCACCACCGACGCCGACCGCGCGCAGCACACGTTGTGGAATACGTATGTGCGGCCGGGCCTCCCGGCAACACCGATCTGCTCGCCGGGGCAGCCCGCGCTATCGGCGGCCGAACAGCCTGCGCCCGGGGACTGGCTGTACTTCGTCACGGTCGACATGCAGGGCACGACGCTGTTCACCCGCGACTACGAGCAGCATCTGGCGAACATCGAACTGGCCAAGCGCAACGGTGTCCTCGACTCCGCAAGGTAGTCCGCGCAAAGCTGCGGTGCTCGGGTCGCCGATTGCGCATTCGCGGTCACCGCAGCTGCATCTGGCCGCTTACCAGGCGCTGGGGCTCGACGGCTGGACGTATGACCGTATCGAATGCACCGCCGACCAATTACCAAGCCTGGTAGGGGGTTTCGGCCCGGAGTGGGTCGGCCTTTCGGTGACGATGCCCGGCAAGTTCGCGGCGCTTCGGTTCGCCGACGAACGCACCGAACGCGCCGAACTCGTCGGCTCGGCCAACACATTGGTGCGGACGGCGACGGGATGGCAGGCCGACAACACCGACATCGACGGTGTGAAGGGGGCGTTGGGGTCGGTCACCGGACGTGCGGCAGTATTGGGCTCTGGCGGTACGGCACCCGCCGTCGTCGTCGGGCTCGCAGAGCTTGGCGTGGAAGATATTTCGGTGGTCGCCCGCAATCGCGACAGGGCTGCACCGTTGCTGGCCCTCGGGCCTAGGCTCGACATCGAGATCCGCTGGATCGAACTGGGCACGCCAGTGGCGGACGTCGACGCTGTCGTCAGCACCATCCCCGCGGACGTCGCGGCCAGCTATGCCAACACCGTCGCGTCGACGCCAGTGCTGCTCGACGCGATCTACGACCCGTGGCCGACGCCGCTGGCGGCGGCGGTCGAGGCGGCGGGTGGCCGGGTCATCAGCGGACTGCAGATGCTGTTGCACCAGGCCTTCGCTCAAGTCGAGCAATTCACCGGTCTGCCCGCCCCCAAAGAGGCGATGAGGGCGGCACTGGCCGAACAGTAGGGTCGCCTGAATTGGTCGCGGCCGCAATGTCGTCACCGCCGCTAGGCGGTGATCAGCCGGGTGTCGCTGTGCGCCAAGCGGCCTCGTGCTGAGCGCACCGCACCGATGCTGGCCACGGTCACCAGCACGATCGCCGCATACCCCATCACCGCGAGGTGCTGACCAAGAATCAGCCAGCCCGCTACCGCCGCGAACACCGGGGACAGACATGTCAGTATCGCGAACGTCTCGGGTGGCAACCGGCGCAGCGAGATGAGCTCCAGCGAGTAGGGGATGACGGACGACATCACTCCGACCGTCACCCCCAGCCCCAGCACCTGCCACCGCAGCGCAGCGTCCGGATCGACCGCGAACACCGCAAATGGAGCCATGGCTACCGCACCCATGGCGGTCGCCAGCGCCAGCCCGTCGAGCCTCGGAAAATCGGCCCCCGCGCGAGCCGTGGCCAGGATGTAGCCGGCCCAGCTCACCCCTGCGCCCGCGGCGAAGCCAAGGCCAACCGGGTCGAGATGACCGACTCGGACACCGGTGAGACTGAGCAGCGCGACACCCAGCAGTGCCAACAGCGCCCACAACCATGCTGACTTGCGTCGGCTGACGATCACCGAAAGCGCAAGCGGGCCAAGGGCTTCGACGGTGACGGCCACCCCGAGGGGGACGCGCGTCAGCGAGATGTAAAAACATGCATTCATCACCACCAAAGCGGTGGCGAGGGCGATCGCGGACACCCACGCCCGGCGCGATAGCCCACGCAGTCGGGGGCGGGTCGCCACGCAGAGGACTACCCCGGCGACAAGGAGTCGCATGAACACCGCACCGACCGGGCCGAGCGCCGCGAACAGGCCGACGGCGAACGCGGCGCCAACCTCCTGGCTGATCGCGGCCGCCACCACCAGCAGCGCTGGACCAATTGGTGACCGTCGATGCACGGAACCGACGTTAGCCTCAATGTATGGGGGCGGTGGTGGCCGGTGTTTGCGTGCTGGCGTGGCTGGCGGTGTTGTCCGCCTACGACATCTATTCGCGACGGTTGCCGAACTGGCTGACGCTGCCAGGTGCCGCGGTGATCCTCGCGGTGGCCGCCGCACATGGTCGCGGTGTCGCCGCCCTACTCGGCGCGGTCGCGTTGTTCGTCATTTACGCCGTCGTGCACCTGTTGTCACCACCGGCGATGGGCGCCGGCGACGTAAAGCTGGCGCTCGGCATCGGTGCGCTGACAGCAACCTTCGGTAGCGACGTTTGGCTGCTGGCCGCGCTTGCTGCGCCCATGCTGACCGCGGGATGGGCTGTTGTGATCGTGTTGCGCCGATCGGAACACACTGTGCCGCACGGTCCTTCGATGTGCGCGGCGGCGGTCATAGCAACCGCGTTGGTCGTGCGCTAAGTCGGAGACGACGGCTGCGCCGACTCGCTCGCCTCGCGCTGCGGTTGATCGGCACGCGCATTTCAGCCACCCGACACCCTTGCATACTTAAAGTAGGTTAGTACATACTGTAGGTATGCAAAGTACCGATCTAGATCTACCCGCGATTTCGCACCGTTACTTCGCCGCCTGGGCGGCGCATGATCCGGGTGCGATCGTCGCCATGCACACCGAGGACACTCAGTTCTGGACGCATCTTGGCGCGGGGCCCGTACAGGGCCGTGACGCCGTGCGCGCGGCCTTCGAGCAGATTTTCGCCCAGTTCCCGGATTTCGCCTGGGAGACCTATCGCGTGCTGTACGGCGAGGATCACTGGATCCTCGACTGGGCGTTGACCTCCGGTGACATCCGCTTCGACTGCCTCGACGTCGTCAACGTCTCATCGGACGGCTTGGTGAGCCGCAAGGACACCTTCATCGACGCGGCCCAGTTGCAGCAAGCGATGGGAACCGTGATCGCATGACCACCGCAACACCCGTCGACCAGTTGCCGCTCGTCACCGCCCTACCGGTTGAGCACTTGTTCGACATGCATGTCAATCTGCAACCCGCTCAATCGATTCCGACTCCCGTCGGTACGCGGTTGACCTTCATCACGACCGGAGGCGTCATCGAAGGACCGAAGCTGCGCGGTGAACTCCTCCCCGGCGGCGGAGACTGGCTGATCATCGGCGCCGACGGCACCGGACGCGTCGACGTCCGAGCCACGCTGCGCACGCACGACGGCGCGCTCATTCATTACGAGTCCCGCGGCGTCATCAAGATCCCCGCGGACGGTGTGCAACGGCTCGCTGCGGGCGAAGTGCTCCCGTTTGAGCAGACCTACATTCGCACGACGCCGAAGTTCGAAACCTCCGACGAGCGCTACGCGTGGCTATCCGAGGTGGTCGCCGTCGGCTACAACATCCTGTCGCCCAACCACATCGACTACCGGATCTATCGAGTGCTGTGAACCAGGCAAGGCTTGCGCGCCAGTCGAATCGGGTGGTGCGACGCTGGCCCAGAGCGCAACGCGCGATGGGGCGGCTGCACGCCCAGGCCGAGCACTACGCGCGGTACACGGATCGCGCGCTGCGGCTGATCGCGTTGGTGCCGGATACAGGGTGAGCACCGGCTATGGTCGGGCCGTGGCGACGAAGGCGGCAAGACGGACTCAGGCCGAGCGGACCGAGGCGACCACCACTGCGCTCGTCGATGCCGCACGTGAACTGTTCGCCCGCGACGGCTACGACGCGACGTCGCTGGACGCGGTCGCGGCACGCGCCAACATGACGAAGGGCGCGGTGTATCACCACTTCGACGGCAAGCGGCAGCTGTTCGAGGCCGTCTTCACCCGCGAAGTGGAGCAGTTGGCCACGCCACTTGTCGAGGCGTACGCCCGGAAGAAGGATCCGTGGGACGCCTTCAAGGCCGGATGCCGGGCATTCCTCGACGAGTGCCTCGCCCCCGACCTACAGCGAATCGTGCTGCTCGACGCCTTGGCCGCCATCGGCTGGGAGCACGTCCGGCGGCTGGAAGGCCCGCTGCTGGACATGATGCAGGTCGGAATTTCGCGGGCCGCAGAAGCCGGCCGCATCGCGCCACGACCACCGGCGCCACTCGCTCATTTTCTCTACGGAGCGCTCTGCGAAACCGCGATGATCGTCGCCCGCGCCGACGACCAGAAGACCGCCCATCGCCAGGCCGTCAGCGAGATCAACCGCATCCTTGACGGCCTGGCTATCGACTGATTCGGGTCTCGACGGCGCGACGTGCGAAAATGGGACGCGTGTTGCGATGGACGACAGCTGGTGAATCCCACGGCCGCGCGCTGGTGGCCATGGTCGAAGGCATGGTTGCCGGCGTCCACGTCACCTCCGACGAGATCGCGGCCCAACTGGCCCGCCGCCGACTCGGCTACGGCCGCGGCGCCCGGATGAAGTTCGAGCAGGACCAGGTCACCATGCTCGCTGGTGTGCGGCACGGGGTCACGCTCGGTGGGCCGATCGCGATCGAGATCGGCAACACGGAGTGGCCGAAGTGGGAAACCGTGATGGCTCCCGACCCTGTCGATCCCGCTGAGCTCGATGTCGCTCGCAACGCGCCGCTGACCCGGCCCCGCCCAGGCCACGCCGACTACGCAGGCATGTTGAAGTACGGATTCGACGACGCGCGCCCGGTGCTCGAGCGGGCCAGTGCCCGCGAAACCGCCGCCCGCGTCGCCGCAGGAACCGTCGCCAGGGCGTTCCTCAAGGAGGCGCTCGGCGTCGAGGTGGTGTCGCACGTCATCTCCATCGGCGCATCCAAGCCCTACGACGGGCCGCCGCCGCTGGCCGCCGACCTGGCTGCCATCGATGCCAGCCCGGTTCGGGCGTTCGACGAAGAAGCCGAAAAGCTGATGATCGCCGAGATCGAGGCCGCCAAGAAGGACGGCGACACACTCGGGGGTGTGGTCGAGGTCGTCGCGCACGGGTTGCCCGTCGGGCTCGGCTCATTCACCAGCGGCGACAACCGTCTTGACAGCCAACTGGCCGGTGCCGTGATGGGCATCCAGGCGATCAAGGGCGTCGAGATCGGCGATGGCTTCGAGACCGCGCGCAGGCGCGGCAGCGTCGCGCACGACGAGATGTACCCGGGTCCTGACGGGGTGATGCGCTCCACGAACCGGGCCGGCGGCCTCGAGGGCGGCATGACCAACGGCCAGCCCGTGCGGGTGCGCGCCGCGATGAAGCCGATCTCGACCGTGCCGCGTGCGCTGGCCACCGTCGACATGGTGAGCGGCGAAGAGGCCGTTGCGATTCACCAGCGCTCCGACGTGTGTGCGGTGCCCGCCGCCGGTGTCGTCGTCGAGACGATGGTTGCCCTGGTGCTGGCGCGTGCCGCGTTGGAGAAGTTCGGCGGCGACTCGCTGACGGAGACGCGGGCCAACATCGATACCTACCTGCGGGCTGTGGCCGACCGCGAGCCGTCCGGCGGGTCGGGCCCACGGGCGGAGGCCAGGGGAGAGCGAAGCGACCGGGGAATCGGCAACGCGCAACCGGCGCAGGCCTCGGGCTGATGGCCCCCAAAGCGGTGCTGATCGGGCTGCCCGGATCGGGCAAGTCCACGATCGGGCGGCGGCTGGCCAAATCGCTTGGCACCTCGATGCTCGACACCGACGCCGCGATCGAGGAAACCACCGGCCGCACCATCGCCGACATCTTCGCCACCGACGGCGAGAACGAATTCCGGCGCATCGAAGAGGACGTCATCCGCGCCGCGCTGCAGTCGCATGACGGGGTGCTGTCGTTGGGCGGCGGCGCCGTCACCACCCCCGGGGTGCGCGACGCGCTGGCCGGGCACACCGTGATCTATCTGGAGATCAGCGCCGCCGAAGGTGTGCGCCGGACAGGCGGCAGCACCGTGCGGCCACTTCTCGCGGGCCCCGATCGCAACGAGAAGTTCAAAGCACTGATGGCCGAACGGGTTCCGCTGTACCGACGGGTCGCCACGATGCGCGTCAACACCAACCGTCGCAACCCCGGCGCGGTGGTTCGCCACATCGTGGATCGCCTGGAGAACCCACAGGCCACCCGGCGTCGACGTCGCCGACCGTCGTGGCGCCGCGGTCCGTCGTCGCTGGCACCGAAGCCAAGCACGGAAGCCCCACCGACACCCGCGGCCGTCGCCGCCCGACACCCGAAAGGACACCGTGACTGAGCCGGTGACCGTCGATGTGCTCGTCGACCCGCCATACCCCGTCATCATCGGCACCGGCCTGCTCGGCGAACTGGGCCGTGTCCTCGAGGGCAGGCACAAGGTAGCAATCCTGCATCAGCCGGTGCTCGCGCAGACCGCAGAAGCAATCCGAAATCACCTGTCGGACAAGGGCATCGACGCGCATCGCATCGAGATCCCGGACGCCGAGGGCGGCAAGGAGTTGCCGGTCCTCGGTTTCATCTGGGAAGTGTTGGGCCGCATCGGCGTTGGCCGCAAGGATGCGATCGTCAGCCTCGGCGGGGGAGCGGCCACCGACGTCGCCGGGTTCGCCGCCGCCACCTGGCTGCGCGGCGTCGACATCGTCCACGTGCCCACCACGCTGCTTGCCATGGTCGACGCCGCGGTCGGCGGCAAGACGGGAATCAACACCGACGCGGGCAAGAACCTGGTCGGCGCGTTCCATCAGCCGGCTGCCGTGCTCATCGACCTGGCGACGCTGGAAACGTTGCCCCGCAACGAGATTGTCGCGGGCATGGCCGAGATCGTTAAGGCAGGCTTCATTGCCGATCCGGTGATCCTCGACATGATCGAGGCCGACCCGGAGGCCGCTGTCGACCCGAAGGGCACGGTGCTGCCGGAGCTGATCCGCCGGGCCGTCGCGGTCAAGGCTGAGGTGGTTGCGGCCGACGAGAAGGAATCGCAGCTGCGCGAGATCCTCAACTACGGCCACACCCTCGCGCATGCGATCGAGCGCCGGGAGCGTTACCAGTGGCGACACGGTGCAGCGGTATCGGTGGGTCTGGTGTTCGCCGCCGAATTGGGAAGGCTGGCAGGACGTCTCGACGATGACACCGCCGCGCGACACCGGTCGATCCTCACCTCGCTGGGCCTGCCCGTCAGCTATGACGCCGATGCGCTGCCGCAGCTGCTCGAATACATGGCGGGTGACAAAAAGACGCGTGCAGGCGTGCTTCGATTCGTGGTGCTCGACGGGTTGGGCAAGCCGGGGAGGCTCGAGGGGCCGGACCCGTCACTGCTGGCGGCGGCCTACTCAGAAATCGGAGCGATGGGCTCATGAAATTCTCGACCGTGCTCGTGCTCAACGGTCCCAACCTCGGTCGGCTCGGGCGTCGCGAGCCGGAAGTCTACGGCAGCACCACCCACGACGAGTTGGTTGCGTTGATCGAACGCGAGGCCGATCAGCTTGGCCTGAAAGCCGTTGTGCGACAAAGCGATAGCGAAGCCGAGCTGTTGAACTGGATCCATGCGGCCGCGGATGCGGGCGATCCGGTGGTGCTCAACGCAGGCGCCTTCACCCACACCTCGGTGGCGCTGCGCGATGCATGCGCGGAGTTGAGCGCGCCGCTGATCGAGGTACACATCTCGAATGTGCACACCCGCGAGGAGTTTCGACACCACTCCTACCTCAGCGCGGTCGCAACCGGAGTGATCGTCGGCCTCGGAGTGCAGGGCTACGTGCTGGCCCTGCGCTACCTCGCGAGCCTCGACTAGGGACTACTCCTCGCGGCGTGCCTCGGTGGGCGCGGTTTCGGCGCCGCCGTCGTGGCGCACCGCTGCGAAGACGTCAGTGTCGGCGCGGTCTTGTTCTTGCTCTGCGGCGGCCTCGGCCAGGCCGTGATGCTTGCGCGGCTGCTTTTCGAGGTTGCGGTCGATCATCCAGCGACCGATTGCAACGCCGGCGATCGCGAACAGGAACACCAACAGCGCCGTGAACGCCGCGAACGTGGTGACCTCGTTGAGCAGCGCTTCCACGTAGAGGCTCTTGTAGAACAGCGAGATGAACCATGCCACCGCGCCGCTCACCACGCCCGCGAACAGGCCGGCCAGCAGCCACGTCATCGCAAGGTCTCCTCGCCGGTCGGGGTCGGGGTTGGCCTTGGCGTCGGCTTGACCGTCGAGAAGGCCCCAGATGAAGACCGCGATCGCGAAGAGCACGACCAGCACGATGCTGATCAATCCCGCCTTGGTCTCCCACGCATTGATCAACGCCCCTTGCAGCAATCGGACAATCACCATCAGGGCCGCGAACACCAGTCCGCGCAGTAACCACTTGCTCATGCCTCGACTCCTTCTCGCTCCGGTCCTCGCTCGTTGTCGGCTTCGGAGCTCATGGGGCCACACCTTAGCGAGTAGGTTCTTCAACCGTGACTATTTCACAGCGCCGGGACCGTCTGCGCCAGCGACTGGCCGACGCCGAACTGGACGCGATGCTGATATCTGACCTGGTCAACGTGCGTTACCTGTCTGGTTTCACAGGTTCGAACGCGGCATTGCTCATTCGTGTCGACAGCGAAACGCCGGTGCTGGCCACCGACGGACGCTATCGAACGCAGGCCGCACAGCAGGCCCCCGACGCGGAGGTCGTGATCGAGCGGGCGTGCGGGCCACATCTGGCCGCGCGTGCCGCCGCAGACGGAGCTCGTCGGGTCGGCTTCGAGAGCCACGTGGTGACCGTCGACGGGTTCGCGACGTTGCGCAAGGCCGCAGGCGACCAGGTGGAGCTGGTTCGGGCCGCAGGCACGGTGGAGGCGCTGCGCGAGGTCAAGGACGCGGGCGAGATCGCCCTGCTGCGACTCGCATGCGAGGCAGCCGACGCCGCGCTCACCGATCTCGTTGAACGCGGTGGGCTGTGCGCGGGCCGGACAGAGAAAGAGGTAGGCCGCGAACTCGAGGCGTTGATGCTCGACCACGGCGCTGATGGCGTGTCGTTCGAAACCATCGTGGCCGCAGGCGCCAACTCGGCGATCCCGCATCATCGGCCGACGGACGCGGTGTTGGCGGCGGGCGACTTCGTCAAGATCGACTTCGGTGCGCTGGTCTGCGGCTACCACTCCGATATGACTCGCACCTTTGTGCTGGCGCCTGCCGCGCAGTGGCAGCTCGACGTCTATGAACTGGTCGCTACAGCCCAGCGGGCCGGCCGTGACGCGCTCGCACCGGGCGTCACGCTCAAGGATGTCGACGCAGCGTCGCGGCAGGTCATCGCCGACGCGGGTTATGCCGACAACTTCAGCCACGGGCTCGGCCATGGCGTCGGGTTACAGATCCACGAAGCGCCGGGGATCAGCGCTTCGGCCGCCGGTACACTGCTTGCTGGCTCTGCGGTCACCGTTGAGCCAGGTGTCTATCTGCCCGACCGCGGCGGTGTCCGCATTGAGGACACGCTGGTCGTCGGCGACAAGGCCCCCGACTTACTCACCCGGTTCCCCAAAGAACTGGCGATCCTCTAGGAGAACGACCGACCGTGGCATCGACCGCCGACTTCAAGAATGGGCTCGTCCTGCAGATCGATGGCCAGCTGTGGCAGATCGTCGAGTTCCAGCACGTCAAGCCAGGCAAGGGGCCGGCCTTCGTCAGGACCAAGCTGAAGAACGTGCTGTCCGGCAAGGTCGTCGACAAGACTTACAACGCCGGCGTCAAGGTCGAGACCGCGACCGTCGACCGGCGCGACCACACCTACCTGTACCGCGACGGGTCGGACTTCGTGTTCATGGACTCCCAGGACTACGAGCAGCACCACCTGCCCGAGTCGCTGGTCGGTGACGCCGCCAAGTACCTACTCGAGAGCATGCCGGTGCAGATCGCGTTCCATGACGGCGCGCCGCTGTATCTGGAGCTGCCGGTGACCGTCGAGCTGGAGGTCACCCACACCGAGCCGGGACTGCAGGGCGATCGGTCGAGCGCAGGCACCAAGCCGGCCACCGTCGAGACCGGTGCCGAGATCCAGGTGCCGCTGTTCATCAACACCGGCGACAAGCTGAAGATCGACTCCCGCGACGGCAGCTACTTGGGCCGCGTTAATGCCTGACGGCATTGGGAGTCTGGTGAATGCCTGACCGCAAGGGTGATCGGGGGCGGCATCAGGCCCGCAAACGCGCCGTCGACCTGCTGTTCGAGGCCGAGGCGCGGGGGCTTACCCCTGCCGAGGTTGCAGAAGCGCGAAATGCCTTGGCGGAGAAAGAGTCCGACGTCTCACCTCTGAATGCGTACACGGTGACGGTGGCACGCGGCGTCACCGAGAACGCCGCGCACGTCGACGATCTCATCTCCGCGCATCTGCAGGGCTGGACGCTCGAGCGGCTGCCCGCGGTCGACAGAGCGATTCTGCGGGTGGCGGTGTGGGAGTTGTTGCACGCCGACGATGTACCCGAGCCGGTCGCAGTTGACGAGGCCGTGGAGTTGGCCAAGCAGTTGTCCACCGACGACTCACCGGGTTTCGTCAACGGCGTGCTGGGACAAGTGATGCTGGTGACGCCACAGATCCGGGCGGCTTCAGCGGCGATGCGGGGGACAAGCGAGGGCAGCTGATGGGCATACCGCAGGATTGGGCGCCGTACTCCAGTGTCGAGGAGGCAGCCAGGGTGTACCTGCGTGACCCCGAGCTTGCTCTGGACCAAATCCGTTCGGTGATTGACCTTTCCGCGATCAAGTCGTTCATCATGTCGCGCGGTTCGAGCGAGGAGTCGTGGGGCGAGGCGCTGTGGCAAGAGGTGATCCTCACCGACGGCCAGCGGCTGATCATGTGGCGCGCCGATGACGAGCTGGCAGGTGCGGACGATCGCGAGCGTCGCATCCTGAACGCGTCGGTGCGAACCATCCTGCTGTCGACGATCACCGACCATGTGCTGACCGCCGAGTACGAGGTACTCGGCGACGACACCCGGCGACTGTCCGAGGTGCGGCTGCGGATGTATACCCAGCTCGTCACGCGGTCGCGGCAGAAGTCCGCCACCGAAAGCGATATCTACTGCGAATCGTTTCGCTATTACAAGTCCGTCGACAACGGCGGCCTGGCCCAGATGCAACGACTATTGCAGTTCGGCCGGGTGCTCTCGCGCTGCATGCAATAACTTAGCTATGCCGAGCGTGCGTGTCTGCGCGCCGACACGCCGCAAATCGCGTGCATTTCGTGCACGCTCACGGCCGCCGACTGTGCACAATCGCGCACTCATCCACAGATGACTACTCCGGGTCTACCGTCCTTGTCAGCCGGTTTAGATGATCCTGGCCATGAATCCCGAACTAGCGGAACTCTTCTACAACCAAGGCGGCGTGGCCACAAGCGGTCAAATTCTGGCCCGCACTACGAGGCGCCGTTTCGCGGCGGCTGTCAATTGCGGTGTCCTGGAGAGGATGTGGCAAGGAATCTACTGCGCCGGCGAGCCGACGGACGAGCTGAGGCTTCGCGGCCTAGACCTGTCGAGTGGCAAATCTGTACCCGTGTGCCTCGGTACCGCCGCGGCGATTTACGGTTTCGACACCGAGGGCACCGTCGACCTACATGTGCTGAATCCGGCCGGCGGACAGCTGCGTAACGCTGACGGGCTGGTGGTGCATCGGCGCGACGGCGCTCCTCTCGTGATGGTCGACGGACGACTGGCAACGTCTGCTGGGTGGACGGCTGTCGAGGTCGCCCGTGCGCAGCGTCGGCCGCGGGCGCTCGCAACGCTGGATGCCGCGCTGCGCAGTGAATCGTGTAGTCGCGCCGAGATGTGGCGCGCGGCCGTCGAGCAGGCCCGGCGGCGCGGCATCGTTGCGGTGCGCGAGCTGATCCCGCTCGCCGATGCGCTCGCGGAATCACCGATGGAAAGCGAAGCGCGGCTCGCGATGATCGACGGTGGGCTGCCGATCCCGAAACTGCAATACGAGATCATCGACGGCAATGGTGAGCGCAGGCGCGTCGACTTCGCGTGGCCGCAATACCGGATCGCGGTCGAGTATGACGGCGTCGACTGGCATAGCCAGCCCGACGCCATGAAGCGCGACCGCCGACGGCGCGCGGCTCTGGAAGCGGTCGGATGGATCGTCATCCCCATCGTGTTCGAGGATGTCCGTCACCGGCCATGGGAGTTCATCGCGATGATTGCCAAGCAGTTGTGTCACGCTCGGGCGGCGTGAGCGTGCGCGGAATGCACACGAAATGCGGCGTGTCAGCGTGCGGACACGCACGGTCGCGGTAGTTGAGCGACGGCTTTAAGCTCAGCGCGATTGTAAATTCTTCGCCGGCACGGGCTGGCGCAATAGCCACGCCCGCGCGGTCTTTTGCCTGGTAGCCGCCTGTCCACGGTGGCGGATTCAGTTAACCTGCGCCAACGTAGATTTCACGGCGATGCGGCAGGCTTTCGCGCCTCTTAGCGTTCACGTCGTGTCAGCTGAGCCGACGCCGATCCGGCGGCCCCGCGCCGACCGTGCGCGGCAGGTCGCCGACGTGCTGCGGCATCAAATCCATGCCGGCGCCTACGACGACGGGCTGCCCACCGAACAGCAGCTGGCCGCCGAGTTCTTCGCCTCCCGTAATACCGTTCGCGAGGCGCTCGCGGTGCTCAAGAACGAAGGGCTGATCGACCGCGGGCGCAAGGTTGGCACCCACGTCGCAGTCCGCAAGTACGACCACGGCCTCGATGCCCTCGTCGGCCTGAAGGAGACTTTCAAGGACTACGGCGAGGTGCACAACGATGTGCGGGCCGTCCTAAACGTGGCCGCGCCGCCCGCGGTCGCGCGCCGACTGCGGCTCGAACCGGGCGCACAGGTGGTTTTCATCGAGCGGTTGCGCTATCTCGGCGACCTGCCGCTGTCTCTCGACCTGACGTACCTGGCGCCCGATATCGGCGCCGAGGTACTCGCGCACTCGCTAGAAACCAACGACGTGTTCGCGCTCATCGAGCAGGTCAGCGGACAACGGCTGGGATCGGCAACGCTTGCGCTGGAGGCGGTTTCGGCCGATCCGCATTCCGCAGCGACGCTGCAGGTGCCCGACGGCGCGGCTCTGCTGATGCTGGAACGTCTCACCAGCCTCGACGACGGCAGGCCCGTCGACCTCGAATACATCCGGATGCGTGGTGACCGAATCACCATGCGCGGCAGCCTGATCAGGAGCGAATCATGACGCTGGTGAACCAACGCACCGATGTTCCGGTGACGATCGACGAATCCTTGTGTATCGAGGGCTGCACGCTCTGCGTCGACATCTGTCCGCTCGACTCGCTGGCGATCAACCCGGACAACGGCAAGGCCTACATGCATGTCGACGAGTGTTGGTACTGCGGGCCCTGCGCCGCCCGCTGCCCCACCGGCGCCGTCACCGTCAACATGCCCTATCTGATCCGGTAAGGACCCCACCGTGAGACAACTGATTCGATTTGTAGCCCTGGCCACTGCGCTTCTCCTCGCCGCCACCGGCTGCTCACTGGACGCCACCAGCCAATCCTCCGGCAACGTCGTCAATGTCGTCATCGGCTACCAGTCGAAGACCATCAACACCGTCACCGCAGGGACATTGCTGCGCGCGCAGGGATATCTGGAGCGCCGGCTGGCCGACATCACCAGCCGGACCGGAACCAAGTACAACGTGACGTGGCAGGACTACGACACGGGTGCACCCATCACCGCGCAGATGGTCGCCGAGAAGATCGATATCGGCTCGATGGGCGACTACCCGATGTTGATCAATGGCTCCAAGACCCAGGCCAACGACCGCGCGCGCACCGAGATCGTCTCGGTGACCGGCTACAACCCCAAGGGCGTACTGAACATGGTTGTGGTGGCGCCTAATTCGCCTGCACAGAAACTCTCCGATCTCCAAGGTCAGAAGGTATCTGCCAGTGTCGGATCGGCAGGCCACGGCACGCTCGTGCGGGCGCTGTCCAACGCGGGCCTGGACCCCAAGAGCGGGGTCGAGGTGCTCAACCAGCAGCCACAGGTCGGCGCGTCAGCATTGGAATCCGGTCAGGTCCAGGGGCTTTCGCAGTTTGTGGCATGGCCAGGTCTGCTGGTCTTTCAGGGCAAGGCCAAGCTGCTGTACGACGGGGCCGAGCTGAACTATCCCACCTTGCACGGTGTTGTCGTCCGACGTGCGTACGCCGCCGAACATCCAGAAGTGCTCGACGCCTTCCTGCAGGCGCAACTCGACGCCACTGACTTCCTCAACTCCAAGCCACTGGAAGCAGCCAAGATCGTCGCCGACGGCAGCGGCCTGCCCCAGGAAGTCGTCTACCTCTACAACGGCCCAGGCGGCACCTCGTTCGATACGACGCTCAAGCCGTCATTGGTCGACGCGCTCAAAGGCGATGTGCCCTATCTGAAGTCGATCGGCGACTTCGCCGACCTCGACGTCGCCGGCTTCGTCCAGGACGCTCCTTTGAAGGCCGCATTCGCGACGCGAAACCAGGACTACGGCAAGGCCGTAGCCGCCACGACGAACCCGTCGGTGCTCGGCGGTACCGACCCGGTCTGCAACACGCCTGTCGACAATCCCGCGCGGGCCAGTGAACTCTGGCTCGACGGAGCGTCGGCCACGCAGCCCGCGGCCAGCCCGACCTGCCTGCTCAAGGCCGTTCGCGAGGCCACCGCCAACGGTTCGAAGGTCCGCGCCGCCTACGTTCCCGACACCGATCTCGGTACGCGGTGGTTCGCCGACAAGGCGTCGTGGGTGCGCGACGGCCAGAACTACCTACCGTTCGGCACCCCAGCTGGGGCCCAGCGACACGTTGCAGCCCATCCCGGAAGTACGGCGGTGGATTACCAAGAGGCGTTGGCGGGCGCCGTATGACGACCGCCGATGCCGTCGTCCCGGGTGTACTCGAGCCGGTAAGCGCGCGGCCGGCGGTTCTACGCCCGCGGTCGAACCCACAATGGCGCCGTCGGCTCGTGCGCCTGGCATCGGTCATCACGGCCATCGGCCTCTGGCAGCTGCTCACCGCCAACCACGTCCGGATGTGGCTACGGTTCGACACGTTGCCCACGGTCACGCAGATCGCCACGGCATTCGTGGATCGCCTTGGCACCCAGGCATACTGGCTCGACCTCGGCCAGTCGCTGATCCGGATCTTGACCGGTTTCGGGTTGGCCGCGGTCATCGGTGTTGGCACCGGGATCCTGCTCGGCCGGTCGGCGGTGTTCGCCGACGTGTTCGGTCCGTTGACCGAATTGGCGCGGCCCATCCCGGCGATCGCGATCGTTCCGGTCGCGATCCTGCTGTTCCCGACCGACGAGGCCGGGATCGTGTTCATCACGTTCCTTGCGGCCTACTTCCCGATCATGGTCAGCACCCGGCACGCCGTGCGCGCATTGCCGACGATCTGGGAGGACTCGGTGCGCACCTTCGGAGGCAACAGCTGGGATGTGCTGCGGCGCGTAGTGCTGCCCGGCATCCTGCCCGGGTTGTTCGGGGGGCTCTCTGTCGGCATGGGTGTGGCGTGGATCTGCGTGGTATCCGCCGAGATGATCTCGGGGCGACTGGGTGTGGGCTACCGCACCTGGCAGGCCTACACGGTGCTCAGCTATCCCGACGTGTTCGTCGGCATCATCACGATCGGCGTGCTCGGCTTCGCGACCGCTGCGGCCGTCGAACTGATCGGCAGGCGGGCCACCCGTTGGCTGCCCCGCGGTGAGGAGAACGTGCGATGACGACGGCTGTGGCAGAAGGCATGCGGCTGGAGCTTGACGACGTCCGGCTGTCCTACACGGGAGCGCCAGTCGTCGATGGCTTGAGCCTGACGGTGCAGCCGGGCGAAATCCTGGTGCTCACCGGGCCATCGGGCTGCGGCAAGTCGACTGTTCTTCGCGCACTGGCCGGTCTGCTGCGGCCGGACTCCGGCCAGGTGCTGGCCGATGGGCAAGAGGTCACCACCACGTCGCGCGATCGCGGCATGGTGTTCCAGGACAGCGCGTTGTTGCCATGGCGCACAGTGCGTTCCAACATCGAACTCGCCCTTCAGTTGCGCGGTGAACCCCGCGCAAACCGACGCCGGCGTGCCGACCAGTGGATCGACGAGGTGGGACTGACCGGGTTCGCCGATTATCTGCCCAAGAGTCTGTCGGGCGGCATGCGTCAGCGCGTGCAGCTCGCTCGCGGGCTTGCCGGGGCACCCCGTGCGGTGATGATGGACGAACCGTTCGCCGCGCTGGACACCCAGACCCGCGGCGCGATGCAACGACTGCTCATCGAGACCTGGCGCGCCCACCCGACCACGATCGTGTTCGTCACCCACGACGTCGACGAAGCGCTGATCCTTGGCGACCGTGTCGCCGTTCTCGGCCGCGTCGGCCAGCCCTTGCGCGCGGTGATCGACGTGCCGCAGCCGCGCACCGACCAGACCGGCCGCCACGCACTCCGGACGGAAATCATTACAGTCCTTGGTCATTCATGATGCAGATACCTGAACTGGCCGACACGAGTCGCCTCGACTGCGATGTGCTGGTGATTGGCGGAGGCACGGCGGGCACCATGGCGGCGTTGACCGCCGCGGAGCATGGTGCGCAGGTGCTGCTGCTGGAGAAGGCGCACGTGCGCCATTCTGGCGCGTTGGCGATGGGCATGGACGGGGTGAACAACGCCGTCATCCCCGGCAAGGCCAGCCCCGAGGACTACGTCGCCGAGATCACCCGGGCCAACGACGGAATTGTCAACCAGCGCACCATTTACCAAACCGCTACGCGCGGCTTCGCGATGGTGCAGCGCCTGGAGCGCTACGGCGTCAAATTCGAGAAGGACGAGCACGGCGAGTATGCGGTGCGCCGTGTGCATCGATCGGGTTCTTACGTGCTGCCGATGCCCGAGGGCAAGGACGTCAAGAAGGCGCTGTACCGGGTGCTGCGGCAGCGGTCGATGCGCGAGAGGATCACGATCGAGAACCGGCTGATGCCGGTGCGCGTGCTGACCGACAATGGCCGCGCGGTCGGTGCCGCCGCACTGAATTCCCGCACAGGCGAATTCGTCGCGGTGGCAGCCAAGGCGGTGATCCTGGCCACCGGTGCGTGCGGCAGGCTGGGCCTGCCCGCATCGGGATACCTATACGGCACTTACGAAAACCCCACCAACGCCGGCGACGGGTATTCGATGGCGTATCACGCAGGGGCCGAACTGTCCGGAATCGAGTGCTTCCAGGTCAACCCGTTGATCAAGGACTACAACGGGCCCGCATGCGCATATGTCGCCAATCCGTTCGGCGGCTATCAGGTCAATGCATTAGGGGAACGGTTCGTCGACTCCGACTACTGGTCCGGTCAGATGATGCTCGAGGTGAAACGCGAGATCGAGTCCGCCCGCGGCCCGATCTACCTCAAGGTGTCGCATCTGCCCGACGAGACGCTGACCGCGCTGGAAAACATTCTGCACACCACCGAACGACCCACCCGTGGCACCTTTCACGCCAACCGCGGGCAGGACTACCGCACCCACGACGTCGAGATGCACATCTCCGAGATCGGCTTGTGCAGTGGGCATTCCGCCTCCGGGGTCTGGGTCGACGAGCACGCGCGCACCACGGTGCCCGGTCTGTACGCCGCGGGCGATCTGGCCTGCGTTCCGCACAACTACATGATCGGTGCCTTCGTGTACGGCGATCTGGCAGGCGAGCATGCAGCATCGACGATCGCGGACGTCGTTGCGCCGCAGCAGCCTCCCGAAGACCAGCTCAAGGAGGCGCACGAGCTCGTCTACCGTCCGATACGTCAGCCCGACGGCCCACCGCAGCCACAGGTGGAATACAAGCTGCGCCGGTTCGTCAACGACTACGTGGCTCCGCCGAAGACCGCGACGAAGCTATCGATCGCGGTGCAGAGCTTCGAGCGGATGCACGATGAAATCGCCGAGATGGGCGCCACTACACCGCATGAATTGATGCGGGCGGTGGAGGTGTCGTTCATCCGTGACTGCGCCGAAATGGCCGCCCGCTCATCGCTCACCCGCACCGAGTCGAGGTGGGGCCTGTATCACGATCGCGCCGACCTGCCCGATCGTGACGACGAAGAGTGGCGCTATCACCTGAACCTGCGCAAGAGGCCCGACGGTTCGATGGAGTTCCTGAAACGGCCCGTCGCACCGTATTTCGTGCCGGTACCAGAGCTGGAGCACCTGCCATCCGAGCAGCCCGTGGCGCATATCGAGCAGCCGGTGCTGGCCGGCGGCCAGGCGCCGGCCACCTCGGCGTCGCGCGTACGGCCGGCCGGGCCTAGCCAGCCGCCGTCGCCGCGCATCGTCGAGGTCGTGACGCTGGAATCACCGACGGTCGCTGACCTGGCGCAGTATCTGACGGACTCCGATCCGGGGGTACGAAGGACCGCGGTGGCAACGCTCGTCGAGAATCTGCCCGACGGGTACTCCCGACCACTGCTGGATGCGCTGGGCGACGGCGACGGGGAAGTGCGGCGGACCGCCGCTGACAGTGCCCGCGAACTCGCCGAGGTGATTCCTGTCCCAGAAGATGTTGCCGGACAGCTGAATTCGGCGGATCCCGTCGTCCGCGCGGTGGCGGTGTACCTGCTGAGCGCGCGGCGGGTGGGCGACCGAGTGCAATACCGGCGTGCGTCGGCGGATGCCGATCACCGCGTGCGCATCGAGGCGGTGCGGGCCCTGGTGTCCGTGGACGATGCCGAGGGCGTCGCGGCCGCCGCCACCGATGACAACCGCGAAGTCAGGATCGCAGCGGCGAACGGGCTTGCGACACTGCGCGCGGGCGTCGATGCGGTGCGCAGCCTGGTCGGCGACCACGACCCCCTAGTGCGGGCCGCGGCGCTGGCTGCGCTCGGCGCCGTCGGCTGTGGCGACGACGATTTGGCCCACGTACAGCGTGCGCTCACCGAACCGGCGTGGCAGGTCCGTGAAGGTGCCGCAAGGGCACTGGCCGGAGCAGAGCCGACGGTCGCCGTCCCCACGCTGACAACCGCGCTCACCGATCCGCACCTCGACGTCCGTAAGGCGGCGGTGCTGACCTTGACGCGGTGGGCGGACGACGAGCCCGCGGCGCGTGAGGCGTTGGAGCTGGCGCTTCAGGACGGCGACGCCGACGTGCGGGCGTATGCCCGGAAGGCATTGGCGGTATGACTCCGCTGAGTGGCACCAGCTGAAGACGTCGAGAAAATCGAGTAGGCCGTTACTCACCTGGTCACTGCCCGCCGGGAGGAGGCTGATGGGGTGGCCGATGAACTCACCCCTCACGAGAACGCACTGCGCAAGCTTCCGCTGCCGTACTCGCTCGCGCTACGGCTACGCGAGGCCGGAGTCGCGCCCGAAGTGGTCAGCGAATACGTCGGTGTGGACGAAGCCGCGTTGGCAGGCGTCTACCGGATAGCCGAGGCCAAGCTCAACGCCGCGGAGCAGGCACGGAAGCCATGCGAGGAGCGTTGCTGAGGAGTTCTGTTTGACAGATGAAACAACCGAAGGCGTCGTCGCAGTTCACGGTGCGGCGTAGTCCGGCAGGTCAATGGCGTCCGCGGTGGTGAACCACTTCTTCTCAGCGAAGGAGCGGAACGGCCAGCGCTGCATCCACTTCATCACCTGTGCGGTGATCGTGATGTCGCTGCTCGACTTCGGCAGGTAGCCGTCGACGCCGTTGGGCAGACCCTGGCACCTCTGGATGTACGGTCGCATCACGGCCTCGTATCGCTTCAGCGCGACCTGGATGCGTTCGGCGTCTAGAGATTTGGCGGAGCCAAGTTCGCCCGCCAACACGTAGGCGCCGACCAACGCGAGGCTGGTGCCCATGCCGCTCAGTGGTGAAGCGCAATATCCGGCGTCACCGGCGAGGGTGACCCGGCCCTGCGAAATTGTCGGCATGTGCACCTGTGCGAACGCGTCGAAGTAGAAGTCGTCGGCGGTCTGCGCGGCGGACAAGAGTGCGTCGCACTGCCAACCGGCGCCAGCGAAATACGTTGCCAGCAACGCTCGTTGCTCGTCGGCATTGCGTCGCTCATAGGTAAGGGGTTCTGAGCGAAAGGCCAGTCCGGCCTTGCACAGCGCTGGATCATGCGACGGCCGCATCGACGCGTTGAGACCCGGTGCTTGATACATCAGATACCAGCCATCGAGTCCGACGGTGTCGGGCGCGGTGAACCATGCATTGTATCCGCCCAGTGGTTTGACGAACTGCTCTTCGGGCCCAAAAACCAAGCGCCGCACTGCCGAATGTGGTCCATCGCAACCGACGACGATGTCCGCGGACACAGTCGACCCGTCGCTCAGCGTCGCTGTCACGGCATCCTGGGTCTGGCCGAGTTCCTCGATGCGGGTGCCGAAGCGGTAGTCGGTCTGCGCATTGGTCGCCTGATACAGCACGTCGACCAGATCGCCGCGCAGAATCTCGAGCTTGGAAACCAAGCCGTTCCCGTTGAACGCGGTGACCGGCATCTCGGCGCGCCTGCTGCCGTCGGCCTTGATCCACGCGACGCCACGCTGGTCGAGAGAGCGTTGGCGCATCTGGTCGATGAGCCCCATGCGCTCGACCACATCGCCGCCCGCGCCGCGCAAGTCGACGGTTTGTCCTCCGGGGCGAATGCCGTCCGCGAGTTCGACGATCGTTACCTGATAGCCACTTTTGGTGAGCCAGAAGGCAAGTGCGGGTCCCGCGATCCCGGCACCGTTGATCAGTACCGTCGGCATCTAGATTTCGAGCGCCTGGTAGGTGCGCCGGACGAACTTCGGTTGGGTGGATTGAAGTTTCAGCAATGCGGTGTTACCCGCGACAGCGGCCGCCGCGTCTGCGCCGAAGTTCGGCAGGTTCTGGATCAGGTAGATCAAGATGAGGTTCTCGCTCGGATCCGCTTGCCACCACGTACCGTATGCGCCCGGCCAACTGAACGTGCCAAGACCTCCTGGGCCAAACAGTTGCCGGGATCGGGCTGGGTCGGTCACCACCGAAAGATTCAAGCCGAAACCGCGGCCGATCCAGAACGGCATGCCGAGAAACGGATGTTGCTTCTGCTCGTCGGTCAGCCGGTCGGTGCGCATCAACCTCACGGACTCGTCCGACAGCACACGTACGCCGTCGACTTCGCCGCCCGCTAACAGCATTCGGACGAACTTCAGATAATCGTCGGCGGTGGAGAACAGATTGGCGCCGCCCATGCAAAACGGCGGCGGCGTGATCGGCGGGGGACCCATCGCGTCATGGCTGAGGGTGTCGTCGTCCTCGAGCTTGTACATCGTCGCGGTACGACCGCGACTGCGGGAGTCAACGAAGAACCCGGTGTCCGTCATGTTCAGCGGACCCAGCACCCGCTCGGCGAGCACTTCCTGCAGGGACTTGCCCTCAATCCGCTCGAGCACAATCCCCAGCACATCCGTCGCATTGCTGTAGGTCAGGCGGTCGCCGGGTTGATGCTGCAGCGGCAGCGCGGCCACCTCGGCTAGCCAGCGGTCGGGGCCCTGCCGGGGCGAAATGCGCGAATACGCCTTAGCCAGCGGACCGGTCACTGAGAAGAAGTATGCGAGCCCGCTGCGGTGGGTCATCAGGTCGTCGACGGTGATGGGCCGACGCGCCGGCTGCGTCTTGTCGAGTGGACCGCCCGGAGAGGCGAGCACCCGCATGTCCGACAATTCCGGTAGCCATTTCACGACGGGGTCGGTTAGGGCGAGCCTGCCCTCGTCGACCAAGGTCATGGCCGCGGCGACGGTGACGGGTTTGGTCATCGACGCGATACGGAAGATCGAGTCGCGCTGCATGGGCAGGTTGGCGTGCACGTCGCGGTGGCCGAGCTCGTTGACCTGGAGCACCTCGCCGGAGCGCCACACGAGCGTGACCGCGCCAGCCAACAGGCCGGCGTCGATGGCCTCGCGGATGGACGCCTGGTTGGTGTCGAGCTTCATCGGCGTCAGCGTACCCAGCGGGCGCGCATCGCTCGACGGGGATGAGTCGGGCGGGACGATGATCTGGCGCCGCTGTAACCCGCTGGTGTCGCTGGCTGCGCGCTGAAAGGGAGGTGCTAAGCTCGCCGGCGAAGTTCGACGTCCTTTAACGATCCGTCCAGAGAGGCGGAGAAGGAGGTCAGGGTCACTTGGGCTCTAGCGCAGCCTCATCAGGCACCGACCGGGAGTTGATGTCCGCAGCGGACGTCGGTCGAACCATCTCCCGCATCGCCCATCAGATCATCGAAAAGACCGCTCTCGACGGCTCCGATGCCCCCCGCGTCATCCTCCTCGGCATCCCGACCAGGGGCGTCACCCTCGCCGCGCGGCTGGCCGACAAGATCAAGGAATTCTCCGGAGTCACCGTCCCGCACGGCGCCCTCGACATCACGCTCTACCGCGACGACCTCGACTTCAAGCCGCCGCGTCCACTCGAGGACACCTCCATTCCTGAAGGCGGCATCGACGGCACGCTGGTCGTCCTCGTCGACGACGTCCTCTACACCGGGCGCTCGGTCCGCTCGGCTCTGGACGCGCTGCGCGACATCGGCAGGCCCCGCGCCGTGCAGCTTGCGGTCCTCGTCGACCGCGGCCACCGGGAGTTGCCGCTGCGTGCGGATTACGTCGGCAAGAACGTGCCAACCTCGCGTAGCGAGAACGTCAAGGTCCGGCTCTCCGAAGACGATCAAATCGAAGGCATCTGGATCGCACCTCAGGGAGGGCCAACACGATGAAGCATCTGCTCTCGGCCGGCGACCTGTCCCGCGACGACGCGCTGGCCATTCTCGACGACGCCGACCGGTTCAGCCAGTCATTGCTCGGCCGCGAGGTCAAGAAATTGCCGACGCTCCGCGGCCGCACCATCATCACGATGTTCTACGAGAACTCCACCCGCACCCGGGTCTCGTTCGAGGTGGCGGGCAAGTGGATGAGCGCCGACGTCATCAACGTCAGCGCTTCGGGATCGTCTGTCTCCAAAGGAGAGTCGCTGCGCGACACCGCGTTGACGCTGCGGGCCGCAGGCGCTGACGCGTTGATCATCCGCCATCCTGCCTCCGGCGCAGCCCAGCAGCTCGCCGAATGGACGGCGACCGAGCATGGCGGCCCGGTGGTGATCAACGCCGGCGACGGCACCCACGAACATCCGACGCAGGCGCTACTCGACGCGCTGACCATCCGGCAGCGGCTGGGCAGCATCGACGGCAAGCGGGTGGTGATCGTCGGCGACGTCCTCCACAGCCGGGTCGCGCGCTCCAATGTGCTGCTGCTCGCCACCCTCGGCGCCGAAGTGGTGCTCGTCGCGCCGCCCACCTTGCTGCCGGTCGGCGTCGCCGAGTGGCCGGTCACCGTTTCACATGACCTCGATGCCGAACTGCCGCTGGCCGACGCGGTGCTCATGCTGCGCGTCCAGGCAGAGCGGATGAACGGCGGCTTCTTCCCGTCGGCGCGCGAGTACTCGGTCCTCTACGGACTCTCCGAGAAGCGTCAGGCGCTGCTGCCCGGCAACGCCGTGGTGCTGCACCCTGGCCCGATGGTGCGCGGCATGGAGATTGCGTTCTCGGTCGCCGATTCGACGCAATCGGCGGTGCTGCAGCAGGTTTCCAACGGTGTGCACGTTCGAATGGCGGTGCTGTTCCACTTACTCGTCGGCGCCGGGCAGGAGGCGATCAGCGCATGACCAGTGTCTTGATTCGAGGAGTACGTCTATACGGCGAAGGCGACAGGGCCGACGTCCTCGCGTCCGACGGCCAGATCGCGGACATCGGGGCAGACCTGCCCGCGCCCGACGACGCCGACGTCTTCGACGCCACCGATCAGGTGCTGCTTCCTGGCTTCGTCGACCTGCACACCCACCTACGTGAACCGGGCCGGGAGTACGCCGAGGACATCGAAACGGGTTCGGCGGCTGCGGCTTTGGGCGGTTACACCGCGGTCTTCGCGATGGCCAACACCAATCCGGTCGCCGACAGCCCCGTCGTCACTGATCACGTGTGGTACCGCGGCCAGCAGGTCGGGCTCGTCGATGTGCATCCCGTCGGCGCGGTGACCATGGGGTTAGCGGGCAAGCAGCTCACGGAGATGGGCATGATGGCCGGGGGCGCAGGGCAGGTGCGGATGTTCTCCGACGACGGCATCTGCGTCGACGATCCGCTGATCATGCGCCGCGCTTTGGAGTACGCCACCGGCCTGGGTGTGCTCATCGCTCAGCACGCCGAGGAGCCGCGTCTGACAGTCGGCGCCGTCGCGCACGAAGGACCCAACGCCGCCCGGCTCGGGCTTGCCGGCTGGCCGCGCGCCGCGGAGGAATCCATCGTCGCGCGCGACGCGCTGCTGGCCCGTGATGCGGGCGCGCGGGTACACATCTGCCACGCGTCTACCGCGGGCACCGTCGAGATCGTCAAATGGGCCAAGGCACAAGGCATTTCGATCACCGCCGAGGTGACACCCCACCATCTGCTCCTCGACGATGCCCGGCTGGCCACCTACGACGGCCGCAACCGCGTCAACCCGCCGCTGCGTGAGGCCTCTGACGCAGAGGCGCTGCGCCAGGCGCTTGCCGACGGCGTGATCGACTGTGTCGCCACCGACCATGCGCCCCACGCCGAGCACGAGAAGATGTGCGAGTTCGCCCACGCACGGCCTGGCATGCTCGGACTGCAGACCGCGCTGTCGGTGGTGGTCGAGACGATGGTGCGCCCCGGCCTGCTGACATGGCGTGACGTCGCGCGGGTGATGAGCGAAAACCCCGCCCGCATAGTCGGATTGCCCGACCACGGCCGACCGCTGGAGATCGGGGAACCCGCCAACCTGACCGTCGTCGACCCCGACGCCACCTGGACAGTCGAGGGTTCCGCGTTGGCCAGCCGCTCGGACAACACGCCTTATGAGTCGATGGAACTGCCCGCGGCCGTCACGCTGACGCTGCTGCGGGGCAAGGTGACAGCGCGCGATGGGAAGAGCCCGGCGTGAACGGCCAGCCAGTAACGCAGGCGGATCGCGCGTGAACACCGGAACGCTTATCACGATGCTGATCATCGCCGCCGCGCTGGCAGCGCTGATCGCGTTGGCGATCCGGCAGATGATGCGCGGCTGGCTGCACCGTGCCCAGCGGCAGGCGCAATTGATCGGCACGCTGCCGCAGCTGCCGGATACTGTCGGCCCGGCGCTGATTCCCGCGACAAAGGGTCTCTACGTCGGCAGCACGTTGGCGCCCAGCTGGCTCGATCGCATCGCCGTCGGTGACCTCGGCTATCGCGCCAAGGCCGTGTTGACCCGCTATCCCGAAGGAATCATGTTGCAGCGCACCGGTGCCGGGCCCATCTGGATACCGGACGACTCGATCGAAGCGATCCGCACCGAGAAGGGCATCGCAGGCAAGGCGATGACCCATGAAGGCATCCTGGCCATCCGCTGGCGGTTGCCGTCGGGCGCCGAAATCGACACCGGGTTTCGCGCCGACGATCGCCGCGAGTACGACCGATGGCTGGAGGTCGCATGAGTAAGGCAGTACTCGTCCTCGAGGACGGCCGCATCTTCACCGGTACCGAGTTCGGAGCGGTGGGCCAGACACTCGGCGAAGCGGTGTTCTCCACCGGGATGTCCGGTTATCAGGAGACGCTCACCGACCCGAGTTATCACGGGCAGATCGTCGTGGCGACGGCACCGCAGATCGGCAACACCGGGTGGAATCACGAGGACGCCGAAAGTCGCGGCGACAAGATCTGGGTGGCCGGCTACGCAGTTCGTGACCCCTCGCCGCGTGCCTCGAACTGGCGTGCCAGCGGCACCCTCGAAGACGAACTCGTGCGCCAGGGCATCGTCGGCATCGCCGGCATCGACACTCGGGCAGTGGTGCGCCACCTGCGCAGCCTCGGCTCGATGAAGGCCGGGGTGTTCTCGGGAGCCGCGCTGGCCGACCCGGAGAAGCTGCTGAATAGGGTGCGCAACCAGCCGTCGATGCTCGGTGCCAATCTCGCAGGCGAAGTCAGCACCGACGCCACCTACATCGTGGAACCCGATGGGCCGCAACGATTCACCGTCGCCGCGATCGACCTCGGCATCAAAACCAACACGCCGCGCAACTTCGCGCGACGCGGCGTCCGCAGCCACGTGCTGCCGTCGACGGTGGAGTTCGGACAGATCGCCGACCTCAATCCCGACGGTGTCTTCCTGTCCAACGGTCCGGGCGACCCTGCGACCGCCGACCACATTGTCGGCGTCACCCGAGACGTGCTCGGCGCCGGAATCCCGCTGTTCGGCATCTGCTTCGGCAACCAGATCCTGGGCAGGGCGTTGGGCCGCTCGACCTACAAGATGGTGTTCGGACACCGCGGCATCAATGTTCCGGTCATCGACCATGCCACCGGGCGGGTCGCAGTGACCGCACAGAACCACGGGTTCGCATTAGAAGGAGAGCGTGGCGAGGTCTTTGATACCCCGTTCGGACGCGCCGAGGTCAGCCACACCTGCGCCAACGACGGTGTCGTCGAGGGCATCAAACTCGTTGACGGCCGCGCCTTTTCGGTGCAATACCACCCGGAGGCGGCAGCGGGCCCGCACGACGCCGAGTACCTGTTCGACCAGTTCGTCGACCTGATGAGTGGAGGGCGATGATTTCCGCGGCGAGCGACCGCTTTTGCGCAGAAACCCACGGCGTGTCGTGTACAAACACGGTCACTCGCGGAGAAGGGGGAGCGGTAGATGCCGAGGCGGACTGACCTCAACCACGTGCTGGTGATCGGCTCAGGGCCGATCGTCATCGGGCAGGCCTGCGAATTCGACTACTCGGGCACCCAGGCGTGTCGCGTGCTGCGCGCAGAGGGCCTGCAAGTGAGCCTGGTCAACTCCAACCCGGCCACGATCATGACCGATCCCGAATACGCCGACCACACCTACGTGGAGCCGATCACGCCGGCGTTCGTCGAGAAGGTGATCGCCCAGCAAGCCAAGCGCGGCAACAAGATTGACGCGGTGCTGGCCACCCTCGGTGGGCAGACGGCATTGAATACCGCCGTCGCGCTGTACGAGAACGGCGTGCTCGAGAAGTACAACGTCGAGATGATCGGCGCCGACTTCGAGGCCATCCAGCGGGGCGAAGACCGGCAGCGGTTCAAGGACATCGTCGCGAAGGTCGGCGGCGAATCGGCGCGCTCCCGCGTGTGTTTCACCATGGACGAGGTTCGCGAGACGGTCGCCGAACTCGGGCTGCCGGTAGTGGTGCGCCCGTCGTTCACGATGGGCGGCCTTGGGTCCGGCATGGCGTATTCCACCGAGGACGTGGACCGGATGGCGGGCGACGGACTCGCGGCTTCGCCAAGCGCCAATGTGCTGATCGAGGAATCCATCTACGGCTGGAAGGAATTCGAGCTCGAGCTGATGCGCGACCACCACGATAACGTGGTCGTGGTGTGCTCGATCGAGAACGTCGACCCGATGGGTGTGCACACCGGCGACTCGGTGACCGTCGCGCCGGCGATGACGCTGACCGACCGCGAGTATCAGAAAATGCGCGACCTCGGCATCGCGATCCTGCGCGAGGTCGGGGTCGACACCGGCGGCTGCAACATCCAGTTCGCGGTCAACCCGGCCGATGGCCGCCTGATCGTCATCGAGATGAACCCGCGGGTGTCGCGCTCGTCTGCTCTGGCGTCCAAGGCCACCGGCTTTCCGATCGCGAAGATCGCCGCCAAGCTGGCCATCGGCTACACCCTCGATGAAATCCTCAACGACATCACCAAGGAAACCCCCGCCTGCTTCGAGCCGACGCTGGACTAC
Source organism: Mycobacterium sp. JS623 (assembly GCF_000328565.1). Taxonomy (NCBI): domain Bacteria; kingdom Bacillati; phylum Actinomycetota; class Actinomycetes; order Mycobacteriales; family Mycobacteriaceae; genus Mycobacterium; species Mycobacterium sp. JS623. The sequence continues at coordinate 2,759,360 of NC_019966.1, forward strand.
GTCGTGGTCAAGGCGCCGCGGTTCGCCTTCGAGAAGTTCCCCGGTGCGGACCCCACGCTGACCACCACGATGAAGTCCGTTGGCGAGGCGATGTCGTTGGGCCGCAACTTCATCGAAGCTCTCGGCAAGGTGATGCGGTCGCTGGAGACTGGGCGAGCCGGGTTTTGGACCGCGCCGGAGCCTGAGATGTCGGTCGACGACCTGCTCGAGGGTCTCAGGACGCCGACGGACGGCCGGCTCTACGACATCGAACAGGCGCTTCGCCTGGGCGCGACCGTCGAGCAGGTGGCGGAGGCGTCGGGGGTCGACCCCTGGTTCGTCGAGCAGATCGCCGGGCTGGTGGCGCTGCGCTCCGAGCTGCTGGATGCGCCCGTGCTGGACGAGGCGCTGTTGCGACGCAGCAAGCACTACGGCCTGTCCGACCGCCAGATCGCTGCGCTGCGACCGGAATTGGCTGGCGAAGTCGGGGTGCGCGCACTGCGCCAGCGGCTCGGCATCCATCCCGTGTTCAAGACGGTCGACACCTGTGCGGCCGAGTTCGAGGCCAAGACCCCGTACCACTACAGCAGCTACGAGCTGGACCCCGCAGCCGAAACCGAAGTCTCCCCGCAGGCCGAGAAGCCCAAGGTACTCATCCTCGGCTCCGGCCCGAACCGGATCGGGCAGGGCATCGAATTCGACTACAGCTGCGTGCACGCCGCCACGACCCTGAGCCAGGCCGGTTTCGAAACCGTGATGGTCAACTGCAACCCCGAGACGGTGTCGACCGACTACGACACCGCAGATCGGCTGTACTTCGAGCCGCTGACGTTCGAAGACGTGCTCGAGGTGTACTACGCCGAATCTGCTTCCGGGAAGGGCGGTCCCGGCGTCGTCGGCGTCATCGTGCAACTCGGTGGGCAGACACCGCTCGGGCTGGCCGAGCGCCTCGAGAAGGCCGGTGTCCCGATCGTCGGCACCAGCCCCAAGGCGATCGACTTGGCCGAAGACCGCGGCGCTTTCGGCGAGGTGCTACGGGCCGCGGGGCTGCCCGCGCCGCGGTTCGGCATGGCCACCAGCTTTGAGCAGGCCCGCCGCATCGCTGCCGAGATCGGCTATCCGGTGCTGGTGCGCCCGTCCTACGTGCTGGGCGGCCGCGGCATGGAGATCGTCTACGACGATGAGACGCTGGAGGGCTACATCACCCGCGCCACCCAGCTGTCGCCCGAACATCCCGTGCTGGTCGACCGGTTCCTCGAGGACGCCATCGAAATCGACGTCGACGCGCTCTGCGACGGGACCGAGGTCTACATCGGCGGCATCATGGAGCACATCGAGGAGGCGGGCATCCACTCCGGCGATTCGGCGTGCGCGCTGCCTCCTGTCACCTTGGGCCGCAGCGACATCGAGGCCGTGCGGCGTGCCACCGAGGCGATCGCCCACGGCATCGGGGTCGTCGGCCTGCTCAACGTGCAGTACGCACTCAAGGACGATGTGCTCTACGTGCTGGAGGCCAACCCACGCGCGAGCCGCACAGTGCCGTTCGTGTCAAAAGCCACGGCAGTCCCGCTGGCCAAAGCGTGCGCGCGAGTCATGTTGGGCGCCAGCATCTCTCAACTGCGCGAGGAAGGCATGCTAGCCAAGACGGGCGACGGCGCCACCACTGCCCGCAACGCACCCGTCGCGGTGAAGGAAGCCGTGCTGCCGTTCAACAGGTTCCGCAAGGCCGATGGCGCCCAGGTCGACTCGCTGCTCGGCCCGGAGATGAAGTCGACCGGCGAGGTGATGGGCATCGACCACGACTTCGGCACGGCGTTCGCGAAGAGTCAGACAGCCGCCTACGGGTCGCTCCCCGCTGAAGGCACAGTATTCGTCTCGGTCGCCAACCGCGACAAGCGCTCGCTTGTGTTCCCGGTCAAGCGGCTCGCCGACTTGGGCTTCCGGGTGCTGGCCACCGCAGGCACCGCGGAGATGCTACGGCGCAACGGCATTCCGTGCGACGAGGTGCGCAAGCACTTCGAAGAACCCAGCCCGGGCCGCCCGGAGTTGTCGGCCGTCGACGCGATTCGCGCCGGCGAGGTCGACATGGTGATCAACACGCCGTACGGCAACTCCGGTCCGCGCATCGACGGTTACGAAATCCGTTCTGCCGCAGTGTCGGTGAACATCCCATGCGTGACGACCGTGCAGGGCGCCTCGGCGGCGGTGCAAGGCATCGAGGCAGGCATCCGCGGTGATATCGACGTGATGTCGCTGCAGGAACTGCACAGCACCTTGGGTTCATAGTGGACGGGTTCGGGCGGCGGCTGGCCGACGCGGTGTCGCGGCGCGGGCCGCTGTGCCCGGGCATCGATCCGCACAGGGAGCTCCTGCGGGCGTGGGACCTGTCAACGGACAGCGACGGCCTCGCCACGTTCTGCGACATCTGCGTGCAAGCCTTCGCCGACTTCGCCGTCGTCAAGCCGCAGGTTGCGTTCTTCGAAGCGTTCGGGGCCAAGGGTTTCGCAGTGCTGGAGCGGACGATCGGTGCGCTGCAGTCGTCGGGTGTGCTCGTGCTGGCCGACGCGAAACGTGGCGACATCGGCTCGACGATGGCGGCGTACGCCGACGCCTGGGCGGGTGATTCGCCGCTTGCCTCCGACGCGGTGACCGCTTCGCCGTATCTCGGATTCGGGTCTCTCCAACCGCTGCTCGACACCGCGAAGGCGCATGGCCGCGGCGTGTTCGTCCTCGCCGCAACGTCGAACCCCGAGGGCGCCAGCGTGCAGCGGGCCAAGACCGACGGCGGCACCGTCGCGCAGTCGATCGTCGATGCCGCCGCAGCAGTCAACCGCGAGTCATCTCCGGAGCCGGGGTCCGTCGGCGTCGTCGTCGGTGCCACGCTGTCCGACCCGCCGGACCTCAGCGCGCTTGCCGGTCCGGTCCTGGTGCCCGGCGTCGGCGCGCAGGGCGGGCGACTCGAGGCGCTAGGCGGCCTCGGCGGGGCGCTACCAGGGCAGCTGCTGCCCGCTGTGTCGCGCGACATCCTGCGTGCCGGGCCCGACGTGGCCGCGCTACACGCTGCTGCCGAACGCTTCCGCGACGCGGTGGCATACCTGGCATGACCGCTTACCTCGTCGCGAAATGGGCCGAATTCGCGAACACCGTCGCGGCCTGTATTGGATAACCGCGGCTGTGGCAACGGGTTTCGCGGCCGCAACGGCCAATGCCTGGGTGCTGCTGGTTGAGATCAAACGCTAATAGGCTCGGCGACGCGCTTGGCCACGACGACCATCAGCGGCGGCAACACCAGCCAGCAGGTTGACGTGCACGCGTTTGCGTTGCACGTCGCGCGCACACCACACAAGCGGTCGGCTCCTGGCCGAAGCCGCCTCGACGCGACGCCGGTACACAGGAACAGCCCGGCGAAGAACCGGTCCTCACCCGCCATGGTCGGGTCAACGGCCACGCTGCCGATGATTGCTCGCGGGCCGATCGCCAGATGGGGGAGCGAAATGCCGATCACGATGACGCCGAATAGCGTCAGGAACCCCTGAAAAGCCTGCCGCATGGACGGCTCCCGAGCGTTGCTCCGCGTGCTTCGATCTACTACGCACTGTAGTTGACAGGAATTGGGCCTGCCATGGGCAACTTCTGCATCACGCGGCGCACGAGTCACACCAGTGTTGTTTGAATGCAACATTCCGCATGGCGTGCTGGGCGGATTACCTGTCAACTGACCGGCCGCGACACGCCCGACACGCGATGACCAGGGAAAATTTTAATTTTGCGGTCACCGCCAGGCCGGGCTTTGGAAGGCGTCACATCGACGCCGTTGGGGTGACGCGCGACACAAAACGCGAAAACCGTTGATATGCAGGCAGTTCCGCACAAATCGCCGGAGAAATTGCATCGCAGGCGCCGCAGGAGGCCGCAGCGGGTGAGCCACGTGTGCGCGCTACACGCTGGGCTTTTGACCCAGTAACCAGGGGGTGGGGTTAGCTTTCGTCAGATTGCGTGGGTACGGTCGTCCACGCTGGCTGGTTCTAGGAAGTTTCTAGGTCAGCCGAGACAAAACAGATGATGGAGACGAGACGGAGGAACCCGTGGCCCTTCCCCAGTTGACCGACGAACAGCGCGCGGCAGCGTTGGAGAAGGCTGCTGCCGCACGTCGAGCACGTGCCGAACTCAAGGATCGGCTCAAGCGCGGCGGCACCAACCTCAAGCAGGTGCTGAAGGATGCCGAGACCGACGAGGTCTTGGGCAAGATGAAGGTTTCTGCGCTTCTGGAGGCATTGCCCAAAGTCGGCAAGGTCAAGGCGCAGGAAATCATGACCGAACTCGAGATCGCCCCGACCCGCCGTCTGCGCGGCCTGGGCGATCGTCAGCGGAAGGCGCTGCTGGAAAAGTTCGACTTCTCGTAAAGGGAGGTCGGTGAGCGAAGGCGGAGGGCCGGCCAGCACTCGGCGCTCTAAGGCACCGGTCTTGGTGTTGTCCGGCCCGTCTGCCGTCGGGAAATCCACAGTCGTCCGCTGCCTGCGGGACCGGATTCCTGACCTGCACTTTTCCGTGTCCGTCACCACCAGGGCGCCCCGCCCCGGTGAGGTGGACGGCGTCGACTACGCGTTCGTGACCCCCGAACGGTTCCAGCAGCTGATCGATGACGGTGCCCTGCTGGAATGGGCGGAAATTCACAGTGGCTTGCACAGATCGGGAACGCCCGCCGCGCCGGTACGCGAGGCAACCGAGGCAGGCCGCCCAGTCCTGATCGAAGTCGATCTGGCAGGCGCGCGGGCAGTCAAGCAGGCAATGCCCGAGGTCATCACCGTTTTTTTGGCCCCACCCAGTTGGGCGGAGCTGGAGAGCCGGTTGTCCGCTCGAGGCACCGAAACCCCCGAGGTGATGGCGCGCCGGCTGGCCACCGCACGGGCCGAATTGGCCGCTCAGAGTGACTTCGACGCGGTCGTCGTGAACAGCGAGTTGGAATCTGCCTGCACCGAATTGGTATCCTTGCTGGTGGGCAGGACTTGTTGAGGCGCCCTTAGCCAGTCGCCATCCCGCCCGAGAGCCACCTAAACCCCCAGGAGATTTTCTACGTGAGCACCCCGCACGCCGATGCGCAGCTGGCCGCTGTGGACGACATCGACCCGTCCGCCGCCAGCGCCTACGACACGCCGTTGGGCATCACCAACCCGCCCATCGACGAGTTGCTGGACCGCGCGTCGAGCAAGTACGCGCTGGTGATCTATGCCGCCAAGCGGGCGCGCCAGATCAACGACTACTACAACCAGCTCGGCGACGGCATCCTCGAATACGTCGGCCCGCTGGTCGAGCCTGGCCTGCAGGAAAAGCCTCTGTCGATCGCTATGCGCGAGATCCACGAAGACCTGCTCGAGCACACCGAGGGCGAGTCGTAGGGGACCCGCGGGCGTGACGGAGCGCAAGCGGATCATCGTCGGCGTCGCCGGTGGCATCGCCGCCTACAAGGCGGCCACCGTCGTCCGTCAGTTGACCGAAGCGGGCCATTCCGTCCGCGTCGTGCCGACCGAGTCCGCCCTGCGTTTTATCGGTGCCGCAACGTTTGAAGCGCTGTCCGGAAATCCCGTACACACGGGCGTCTTTGACGACGTCCACGAGGTTCCGCACGTCCGCATCGGGCAGGAGGCCGACCTCGTCGTGGTCGCGCCGGCGACAGCCGACCTGCTGGCCCGCGCGGTCGCCGGCCGCGCAGACGACCTGCTGACCGCGACGCTGCTCACCGCGCGATGCCCCGTGATGTTCGCGCCCGCGATGCACACCGAGATGTGGTTCCACCCAGCCACGATCGAGAACGTCACAACGTTACGGCGAAGGGGCGCAATCGTTCTCGAGCCCGCCTCGGGTCGGCTGACCGGAGCAGACACCGGAGCGGGCCGACTGCCCGAGGCCGAAGAAATCACCACGCTTGCGGGGCTGCTGCTCGAACGCGGCGACGCGCTGCCCTTCGACATGGCCGGCGTTAAGGTGTTGGTCAGCGCCGGCGGCACCCGCGAGACGATCGACCCGGTGCGTTTCATCGGCAACCGCAGCTCCGGCAAGCAGGGCTATGCGATGGCCCGAGTGATGGCTCAGCGTGGCGCCGACGTCACGCTCATCGCGGGTAACACCGCAGGCCTGATCGACCCGGCTGGTGTTGACGTCGTCCACATCGGCTCCGCCGCCCAGCTCAAAGACGCCGTATCCAAGCACGCCCCGGACGCGCACGTGCTGGTGATGGCCGCCGCCGTCGCGGACTTCCGGCCGACGAACGTGCAGACCAGCAAGATCAAGAAGTCGGCGGACCCCAACGCCGCGGCGCCGGTGATCGAGCTGACCCGCACCGACGACGTGCTCGCCGGTGCGGTGCGCGCCCGTGCCGACGGACAGCTGCCGAACATGCGGGCCATCGTCGGGTTCGCTGCGGAAACCGGCGACGCGAACGGCGATGTGCTTTTCCACGCCCGCGCCAAATTGGCACGGAAAGGCTGCGATTTGCTCGTGGTCAATGCTGTCGGTGAGAATCGGGCGTTCGAAGTCGACAACAACGACGGATGGCTGCTTGCATCAGACGGAACCGAATCGGCACTGGAGCACGGTTCCAAAACTCTGATGGCCAGCCGTATTGTGGACGCGATCGTGGCGTTCCTGCACAGCAGCGGCGGGTAGCACCGACGCAGGCGTCAGGCTGCGGCTAAGGGTTGCGCGAGAAGGTGGCGCACGGTTGGCTGCAGCGAAGCAGGGATATAATTTGACTAACTAAGTTTCGGAAAGGGTTCGAACCGTGAGCGATGCTCGGCTGTTTACCAGTGAGTCGGTAACCGAGGGCCACCCCGACAAGATCTGTGACGCCATCAGCGACTCGGTGCTCGACGCGTTGCTCGCGGACGATCCCAAATCTCGCGTCGCGGTGGAGACACTGGTCACCACGGGACAGGTGCACGTCGTCGGGGAGGTGACGACGAGCGCCAGGGAGGCCTTCGCCGACATCACCAACATCGTCCGTCGGCGGATCCTCGACATCGGCTACGACTCATCGGAAAAGGGCTTCGACGGCGAGACCTGCGGGGTGAACATCGGCATCGGCGCGCAGTCGCCCGATATCGCCCAAGGCGTCGACACCGCGCACGAGACCCGCGTCGAGGGCGCAGGCGACCCGCTGGATGCCCAAGGCGCCGGCGACCAGGGCCTGATGTTCGGCTACGCCATCAAGGACACCCCTGAACTGATGCCGCTGCCCATCGCGCTGGCCCACCGGCTGTCGCGCCGGCTGACCGAGGTCCGCAAGAACGGCGTGCTGGACTACCTGCGCCCGGACGGCAAGACCCAGGTCACCGTCCAGTACGACGGCACCACGCCGGTCCGCCTCGACACCGTCGTGCTCTCGACTCAGCACGCCGCGGGCATCGACCTCGACGCCACGCTGACCCCGGACATCCGCGAAAAGGTCGTCAACACCGTGCTGGCCGACCTCAACCACGACACGATGGACACCTCGGACTTCCGGCTGCTGGTCAACCCGACCGGAAAGTTCGTGCTCGGCGGCCCGATGGGCGATGCCGGCCTGACCGGTCGCAAGATCATCGTCGACACCTATGGCGGCTGGGCCCGCCACGGCGGCGGCGCATTCTCGGGCAAGGATCCGTCCAAGGTGGACCGTTCGGCCGCGTACGCGATGCGCTGGGTGGCAAAGAACGTCGTCGCAGCTGGCCTGGCTGAGCGCGCTGAGGTGCAGGTGGCCTACGCGATCGGCAAGGCGGCCCCCGTCGGCCTGTTCGTCGAGACCTTCGGCAGCGAGACCGTCGACCCGGCCCGCATCGAGAAGGCCATCACCTCGGTCTTCGACCTCCGCCCCGGCGCGATCGTCCGCGACCTGGACCTGCTGCGCCCGATCTACGCGCAGACCGCCGCGTACGGCCACTTCGGCCGCACGGACGTCGAGCTGCCGTGGGAGCAGCTGAACAAGGTCGACGAGCTCAAGGCCGCCGTCTAGGGGCTGAACACATAATCGTCGAGCGGGAAACGGCGGCTGCGCCAGTACGCCTCGATCGTGCTGGCCGGCCGCAGCGGCACGTCGCCGTTCTTGTCGAAGTAGTAGCTGTTGGCTAGCTGGCAGCTGTCCTGCCAGAAGATCTGCCGGTGCCGCTTGCGCATCATCTCGGCGAAATACCGGTCGTTGGCCTCCTGCTTCACGGCGACTCGGGTGGCCTTGCGGCGACGGGCCCGCTTCAGGCAACGCGCGATGTGGTGGGTCTGCGTCTCGATCAGCGCGAAGTACGACGATCCGACATAGCCGTATGGCCCGAACACCATGAAGAAGTTGGGGAAGTCGGGAATGCTCACACCTTCGTAGGCCTGCAGGCGATGCTCGTCCCAGTAGCTGCTCCACGATCGGCGGCCCGGGCCGGTGACCGGATAGGTCGGCAGGTCGTCGGTGTCCATCACCTTGAAACCGGTCGCCAAGATCAGCACGTCGACGTCATGGTTCTCGCCGTCCGCGGTGGCCACCCCCGAGCCCGTGATCTTGTCGATCGGTTCGGTGACCAGCCGAACATTGTCGCGATTGAACGTCGACAGATACGTGTTGTGGAATCCTGGCCGCTTGCAGCCGACGGCATATCGCGGCGTCAGCTTGTCGCGGACTTCGGGGTCGCGGACTTGCTTGCGCAGATACGCCTCACCGACCTTCGACATGTTCTTGGCCATCGGGTTGACGGTGAAGTACTGCGCCGCCAACGGGAACGTCAGCTCGACGTAGGCCTGGCTGAGCATCCGCTGCACGGTCTTGCCGCCAGGCAGCCGCATCGCCCAGCGTGACCACGGCGGCAGAGGCACATCGAGTTTGGGGAAGCACCAGATCGGCGTGCGCTGAAATACTGTGAGGTGCTTGACGATTGGCGCGATCTCGGGAACCACCTGCACCGCTGAGGCTCCCGTGCCGATGATCGCGACGCGCTTGCCGGTCAGGTTCTGGTCGTGGTCCCAGCGCGCGGTGTGCATGGTCAGGCCCGCGAACGAATCGACGCCGTCGATGTCCGGAAGCTTGGGTGTGATGAGCACGCCACTGGCGTTGACCAGAAACCGCGCGGTGATCATGCCGCCGGGGTCGGTGCGGACGTGCCACAAATCCTGTGCCTCGTCGAAGTCGGCGCCGAGCACCTTGGTGTTGAACCGGATCTTTCGGCGCAGGTCGTACTTGTCGACGCAGTGCTCGGCGTACGCCCGCAATTCGTGGCCGGGCGCGTAGGTGCGTGACCAGTCCGGGCTCTGCTCGAAGGAGAACTGGTAAGAAAACGACGGAATATCAACGGCGATACCGGGATACGTGTTCCAGTACCACGTGCCGCCCGGGCCGTCGCCGGCTTCGACGACCAGATAGTCGCTCAAGCCGACCTTGTCGAGCTTGATCGCGGTGCCGATACCGGAAAAACCGGCGCCGACGATGACGGTCTCGTAGTCGGGCACTGTCATAGGGTCTCCCGTCGCTGGGCTCCCTTCCCATTTCACCGGACGTCCCGCGTCGGGTCAAAGGGTCAGTACACCTAGTGCAGCGCGGCCTTCAGCGCCGCAAGGCCACGATTGGTGGCCTCGGCCGCGGCGGGAACCGCCAGTGCGAAGCTGACGAAGCCATGCACGAGTGTCGGCGCGTTGTCCAGCTCAACGGGAACGCCAGCGCGGGTCCGCCGTTGTCGCGGGCCAGCGGCGCCATCACCGCCGAGATGTTGCCACCCGCCGAATCCCCATCGATCGTCCGCTCTTCGATTCGCATCTCCGGCAACAGTTTCCGGCGGCGCCTTCATCTGACGCATCTGCTCGCGCGCCACGTCGACACCCTGGTCCGCGGTGAGGTGAACGGGAATGCATCGAGCAGCGCCTGCATGGCCGGATCGATGCCGGCCGGTGTCAAATGGGTTCAGGCACCGTAGCGGCCGCCGCTGAGCGCCTACTCCGGCCAGCTGTTGTTCACGATGATCTCGACGAAGTCCTCGCGAACGAACGTCGGATCGAAATGGGCCAGCACGTCGTCGTTGACCGTGCCGAAGGTGGTCTGTGGCCGGTGCGCCATGCCGTCGTTGAAGGCCTGCAGAATCTGACGCTTGAAATCCGGCCTCGGATGCGCCGCTGTGACGGCGTTGCGGACATCCTCCGACAAGTCGTCGCGACCGATGCCGAGCACATCGGTTTCGACCCCAGCGGTGACGAGGGCGATCTCGGGATCGAGGAACTCCGGGATGCCGGGCGTGGTGTGCAGCGCGATGGAAAGCCAGACTTTGCGCACCGTCGCATCGTCTAGACCCTGGTTCCGCAGAAATTTCTCGGCCGCGTTGGCGCCGTCTACCTCGAAGCGCACGGTGGAGTCGCGGAAGGCCTCCGTCAGGCCGATGTCATGGAACATCGCGCCGACGTACAGCAGTTCGAGATCGGGGTCGAGGCCCCTCCGACGGCCCTGCAGGGCGCCGAACAGAAAGACGCGCCGGGAGTGGTTGAAGAGCAGGTCGTCTTCGACGTCCCGGATGTACTCGGTGGTGTCGCGCACGAGTTGAGTGTCTGGTATCGCGATGCCCGCGATCGTCTGTGTTGTCATGACGTCAGTGTCAGCTGGGAGCGCCCTCGACTGGGGGTGTCCGTTCAGCCATCTTTCCCACAAAAAGCGACATACAATGGTCGCATGTCCAGTGCCCGCGTCGTTGTGTTCGTGGTGTTCGACGGCATGAAGCTGCTCGACGTCGCCGGGCCTGCCGAGGTGTTCGCGGAGGCTAACCGGTTCGGGGCGCCCTACCGCGTGGTCATGGCGTCAGTCGACGGGCAGGACGTGGTCACGTCGGTCGGCAGCCGGCTCGCGGTGTCGACTTCGACCAGCGCGGTGGAAGATGTTGACACGGTGGTCGTTTCCGGGGGTGACGATCTGGTCGGTCGTCCCATCGATCTGGACCTCGTGGCGGCGGTCCAGGCGTTGCGTCCGCGGACCCGCCGGATGGCGTCGATCTGCACCGGCTCGTTCATCCTGGCGCAGGCCGGCCTGCTCGACGGCCGCCGTGCGACCACCCATTGGCGCCAAACCGCCCTGCTGTCGCGTGCATATCCGCGAATCAACGTCGAACCGGACGCGATCTTTGTGCGCGACGGTGACATCTATACCTCGGCTGGGGTATCGGCGGGCATCGATCTTGCGTTGGCCCTCGTCGAGGACGACCACGGCGCCGACCTCGTTCGCGATGTTGCCCGGTCGTTGGTGGTCTACCTGAAGCGGGCAGGCGGCCAGTCGCAGTTCTCCGCGTTGGTCGAATCGCCTCCACCGGAGCGATTCCAGCTGCGTGCGGTCACGGAGGCGATCGCTGCCGATCCCGGCGCCAACCACACCGTGAAAACCCTTGCAGCGCAAGCATCTCTAAGCACTCGGCAGTTAACCCGGTTATTCCAAAGCGAGCTTGGGACGACTCCTGCCCGCTATGTCGAGATGATCCGCATCGACGCGGCCCGCTCGGCTCTTGACGCGGGCCGCTCTGTCGCGGACTCGGCCCGGCTGGCCGGTTTCGGCAGTGCGGAGACCTTGCGTCGTGTGTTCGTCACCCAGCTGGGCCTCTCGCCCAAGGCGTATCGGGACCGGTTCAAGTCGACCGGGTGAGCCGCTGAAACTGATCGAGCGCAGCGCGTTCGACATGGTTGCTCAACAATTTCCCGTCCTCACGCACAGCCCACACGGCGGTGTCGACGGCCGCGGGATCGCGTGCGTTCCAGCACTGTTCCCAGAAGGCATGCACGATATCGACGGAGTTGCTCATGGACCGTGTAACGCGTCCCGTAACGCGGACAATCCGCGTTCGGCCGCCTCCGTCGCTGCGGGCACCACGCCGGCGTACCCGAGGTAGCCGTGGATCAGCGTCTCGGCGTTGTGCAGTTGCACGGGCACACCCGCCGCCGCCAGCAGTTCGGCATAGCGGATGCCGTCATCACGCAGCGGGTCATGGCCTGCGACGGCGATATACGCAGGGGGAAGTCCCGTCAGATCCTTCGCCCGCCCGGGAGCCAACGTCATTGGCATGTCGGACAGATCCAAATCGCCCACGTACCAACGGGAAAACCCTCTTACCGACGAGCCGTTGAGCAGCAATGCATCGGCGTTCTCCGTGAACGACGGCAGCGACGTGTCCCACGTCGTCGCCGGGTACCAGAGCAACTGAAAGCGGATCGGCGGGCCGCCGGCGTCACGTGCCAGCAGCGTCACCACCGCCGAAAGGTTGCCGCCAGCCGAGTCGCCCGCGACGGCAATCCGCTCGGGGTCGACGCCGAGCTCGCTGGCGTGGGCGGCCACCCATTGCGTTGCGGCGCAAGCATCTTCGACCGCCGCGGGGTAGGGGTGTTCGGGCGCGAGCCGGTAGTCCACCGACACCACTACCGCGTCGGCTCCGACCGCATGGTTGCGTGCGTCGCCGTCATAGGTATCGAGATCGCCGACGCACCAGCCGCCCCCGTGCAGGAAGACGACCACCGGCGGCGTTGCCTCGTTATCGGTCGGCGACCGGTAGATGCGGATCGGGATCGGTCCCGCAGGCCCGTCGATCGTGCGCTCCTCTGTGTGCACGTCGGGATGCACAGGGCGGCGCGGCAGGTCGCGAAATCGTTGCCGGGCTGCCTCGACACCTCCGTCGGTTGTCAACTGAAACGGAACGGCCTCCAGTACCTTCAGCAGAATGGCGTCTGGGGGTTTTCGGCTGGCGGGCTCTTCCTCGGCAACAGACATGGGGACACCGTACGCACACTCGCGAACCAGGCTGTTTTGGGTGACCGCCGCGATCGTCGGCGCCTGTTACGGCGTGTTCCTCATCGTCACGGCACTGCAACTGCCGTCCGGTGCAGAGCTCACTGGCCAGTTCATGCTGCAGCCTGCCGCCAAGGCGCTGACCGCGGTGCTGTTGGCCGTCGCGGCGCTGACACACCCCATCGCCCGGGAGCGACATTGGCTGATCGCGGCACTGGTGCTCTCGGCGGCCGGTGATTTTCTGCTGGCGATGCCGTGGTGGAAACCCTCGTTCGTGCTTGGGCTCGGCGCATTCCTGATCGCGCACCTGTGCTTTCTGGCCGTGCTGATCCCGCTTGTCTCCCGGACGGGTCCGCGGCTGGCGGGCGCCGCTGTCATGGTGTCGGCCTGCATTGTGCTGCTGGTGTGGTTCTGGCCGAGACTGCTCGTCGAGGGCATGGCCGTACCGGTGACGCTCTACATCGCAGTGCTCGGGGCGATGGTGTGTGCTGCGCTGCTGGCTCGGTTGCCGACGCCGTGGACCGCGCTGGGCGCGGTGTGCTTTGCGGTGTCGGACGGGATGATCGGCATCGGCAAGTTCGTGTTGGGTTCAGAGGCGCTGGCCGTGCCGATCTGGTGGGCGTACGCATCGTCGATATTGCTCATCACCGCGGGCTTCTTCTTCGGCCGCACGTGACCACCCGCCAGCAAGCCGAGCACGAGCCGATCGCGCGTGTGCTGCCGATGTTGACGGTGCCGCACCTGGACCGTGAATTCGACTATCTCGTGTCGGCCGAGCAATCCGACGACGCCCAGCCCGGCGTGCGGGTGCGGGTGCGTTTCCACGGCAGGCTTGTTGACGCCTTTGTCCTCGAAAGACGTTCCGACACAGACCATGTCGGCAAGCTCGGCTGGCTTGACCGGGTGGTGTCGGCGGAGGCGGTGCTGACACCCGACGTGCGCCGCCTCATCGACGCCGTTGCGGCGCGCTACGCGGGCACCCGCGCCGACGTGTTGCGGCTCGCCGTCCCGCCGCGGCACGCCAACGTCGAAAAGCAGCCCGCGCCAGAGCTTGCGCCGCTGGCAGTCAAGCCCGTCGACACAGCCGCGTGGTCCACGTACGGGCGTGGCGAGCAGTTCCTCACGGCGCTCGGTGACGGCCGCGCAGCCCGCGCTGTGTGGCAGGCGTTGCCGGGGGAGCCGTGGACCGACCGGCTGGCCGAAGCCGCCGCGGTCACGGTGAACTCGGGCCGCGGGGTGTTGGCGATCGTGCCCGATCAGCGCGATGTTGATGCGTTGCACGCCAGCGCAATTCGGTACATCGACGAGGAGAGGGTGGCGGCGTTGTCGGCCGGGCTCGGGCCCGCGCAGCGCTACCGCCGCTGGTTGTCCGTGCTGCACGGCGGCGCACGCATGGTCATCGGCACTCGCAGCGCGGTCTTCGCACCTGTCACCGACCTCGGGTTGGCCATCGTGTGGGACGACGGCGACGACACCCTCGCCGAACCCCGTGCCCCGTACCCGCATGCGCGTGAGGTGGCGATGCTGCGCGCTCACCAACTGCGTTGTGCCGCACTGATCGGCGGCTACGCCCGCACCGCAGAAGCACAGGCGCTGGTGCGGAGCCGATGGGCGCATGATCTCGTCGCGCCCCGCGGTGTTGTGCGCGCCCGCTCGCCACGCGTCGTCGCACCCGATGACAGCGGCCACGAGCAGGAACGCGACCCGGCCGCCCGCACGGCCCGGCTGCCGTCGCTGGCCCTGCGGGCGGCGCGGACCGCGCTGCAGGCCGGACATCCTGTGCTGGTTCAGGTGCCCCGACGCGGTTACGTGCCCGCGCTGGCATGTGCGCGGTGCCGCACTGTCGCGCGGTGCAGGCACTGCACCGGACCGTTGTCGCTACTAGACCGCGGTGCGGCGGTCTGCCGATGGTGCGGCCGTGAGGAGCCGGCGCTCCGTTGCGCCCGGTGCGGATCCGATGCGGTGCGCGCGGTTGTCATTGGCGCGAGGCGCACCGCCGAGGAACTCGGGAGGGCATTTCCCGGGATGCCAGTGCTCACGTCCGGCGGTGACGCGATGGTCGCTGCGGTCGCTGGAGAGCCGGCTCTCGTCGTCGCGACACCCGGTGCTGAACCCGTGGCCGAGGGCGGCTACGGCGCGGCATTGCTGCTCGACGCGTGGGCTCTGCTCGGCCGCCAGGATCTGCGAGCCGCCGAGGACACCCTGCGGCGATGGATGGCAGCCGCGGCGCTGGTGCGGCCACGCGAGGACGGCGGCACGGTTGCCGTGGTTGCCGAATCGGCGATTCCGACCGTGCAGTCGCTGATCCGGTGGGATCCGGTGGGGCATGCCGACGCCGAGTTCGACGCCCGCGCGGAGGTGGGACTGCCGCCCGCCGTGCACATCGCGGCGGTCGACGGCGCGCCCGCGGCCGTGGCTGCTCTGCTCGACACGGCGGAATTGCCCGAAACCGCGCAGCTACTCGGGCCCGTTGACCTGCCGATCGGTGCGCGGCGCCCGCCCGGGTTCTCGGTCGACACCCCCGTCACCCGAATGCTGGTCCGGGTGCCGCGCGACGGCGGGTTGGCGCTCGCGGCCGCGCTGCGGCGGGCCACCGGTGTACTCAGCGCGCGACACGATCAGCAGCCAACTCGTGTGCAAATCGATCCTTTGCACATAGGGTGATGCGGACACGGCGACTCGCGCCGATCAGGAGGTGGCCATGGGGCGGCTATTCAAGTGGCTGATCCCGTTGGCGCTCATCACTTTTGGTCTATTGTGGCCGCTCGTGTTCACCGGTGGCTCGCAGGCATCAGATGTTTCCGATCCGGTGGTTTTCAGCAATTACAAGGCCAACTTCGTCGTCGACAGCGACGGCCAACTCGACGCGGTCGAAACCATCACAGCCGAATTCCCCGGCGGGCGCCACGGCATCTTCCGGTACTGGGATGTCGCCAACCAGAACAGCCCGCGGGTGCGGCAGCAGCCCGAGATCACCTCGATCCTGCTCGACGGTGAGCCCGAGTCCTACGAAATACTGTGGGAGGGCGGAGAACGTTTCGTGGTCGCCAAGATCGGTCAGGCGGACAAGTACCTCAGCTACGGCACCCACACCTACGAGATCCGCTACCGCATCCCTGGCGTGCTCGACCCCGGCAGCACCGGCGCCGACAAGATGTTCGCCAGCGGCATGGGTGTGCCAACGACGTCGCCGTCGGTGTTTTTCTGGAACGTCATCGCGCCGTCCTGGAACAACGAGATCGACAACGTTGATGTCACCGTGGCCCTTCCCGGCGACGTCGGCCGCGCTCAATGCTCGGTGGGATTCGGCGTGGGCCGCAAGTGCGACGACCTCACGGTAGACGGCAACACGGTCAGGTTGTCGGCATCCGACCTCGCGCCGCGTACGCCCGTCACCGTGCGCGCTGGTGTCGACGTGCCGACACCGTCGCGCATCAGCCTGCCGTGGCCGTATACCTGGGACCGCATCCTGGGCCAGTCGGTGACCGGCGTGGTCTGGATCGCAGGCCTGACAGTGGCTTTCGGCCTTTGGGCGTTCCTCTGGTACCGCACCACCGTCGAGCCACCGCCAGGATTCCCACTGCAGTACGCGCCACCGCCGGGTCTCGGGCCGGTCCAGACCGAGTACATCCGTACTGAGTCCGTCCCGAAGAACGGGCTCACCGCCACGCTCTTCTATCTCGCCGAGCGAAGGCTCATCGAGCTGAAGCAGGTGAACGACAAACAGTGGAACATCCGAAGCCTCGCTGAACGCAGCGCCTGGGCTGACGTCGATCCGGTTAGCGTCGCGGTCGGCTCAGCACTGGGCGTCATGAACAAGGGCAGCGAATTCGAGGCCAAACACACCGTCAAATCCGGTCAGAAACTCAACAAGGCCAAGACCGATATGGCTAAGGCCGCCGAGAAGTGGGCGTTCGACCACGGGCTGATGGTCAAGCGCAAAAAGGAAATGTGGGTCCGCGCGGCGAACGCGATAGCGTTCGGCATCATGGTGTGCGGGTTCTTCCGGTGGGGCCTTCCGACCACGATGTGGGCGCTGCCGTTCGCGGCGTTCTTCCTGCTGTCAGTCCGGGCATGGGCCGACGGCGTCGGCACCAGGCGCACCGAGGCCGGCCGCGAATTGTGGTCGCGTGCAGGCGGATTCCACCGGATGCTGTCCACCGACTCCGCCGAGACGCGGTTCGACTTCGGCGCCCGCAAGGATCTCTACAGCGCCTATGTGCCGTTCGCCGTGGCCGCAGGTACGGCGGCGCTGTGGGCGAAGAAGTATGAGACGACGGTGGGGGCGCCTGCACCACAACCGGATTGGTACAACTCGTCGTCGTCGACCTCATGGGGCTTCGCGCACGGCTCCAGTGGTCCGAGTTTCGACAGCTTCGAGTCGGCGTTATCGTCATCGATCGGCGCCTATACCGCGTCGCAATCGTCCTCCTCCGGCAGCAGTAGCGGCGGCGGCTTCAGCGGCGGCGGAGGGGGCGGCGGCGGTGGAGGAGGAGGCGGCTCATGGTGAGGTTTCTGCTCATTCTGGTGTTGGTGCTAGCGGTGCTGGTGCTGATCGGTTTTGTGATGGGCTACAACAAGATTCGCTCCGCGGACGTCCGCGTCGCCGAAGCGCTGTCCGGCATCGACGTGGAGCTGACGCGGCGTGCCTCGTTGATCCCGAGCCTCGTGCACACCGTCGAGACGTTCGCCGCTCACGAGAAGGGCGTCCTCGATCACGTCACCAACGCGCGTGCGGCACTGACGTCCGCCACGACCGGGAAATCGGTGGCGCAGCGCAGCGCGGCGGAGAAGGAGCTCGACAGCGCGTTGGCGCCAGTGCTGGCGCTCGGCCAGAGCTACCCGCAGCTGAACTCGTCCAACAACTTCCTGAATCTGCAGGACAACCTCGCCGACACGGAGAACAAGCTGGCCTTCGCGCGGCAGTACTACAACGATTCCGTCGCGACGCTGAATCGGCTGATCAGCACCATCCCGTGGATGTTCGTCGCGCCGATGACCGGGGTGTCGGAGCGGGAGTACTACCAGACCCCGCGCTAGCCATCCCTACACTGGCGCGGTGCGCATCGTCTTCGCCGGCACCCCAGAGCCAGCGCTTCCGTCGTTGCGACGGCTGATCGAATCGCCGCGTCACGACGTCGTCGCCGTGTTGACCCGGCCTGACGCCGCGAAGGGCAGGCACGGCAAGCTCTCGCCGTCGCCGGTGGCTCAGCTGGCCCTTGAACACGACATTCCCGTGCTGCGGCCGTCACGTCCCAACTCCGACGAATTCATCGCCGAGCTGACGGACCTGGCGCCAGACGCCTGCGGGGTCGTCGCCTACGGCGCGCTGCTGTCGGAACGGTTGCTCGCGGTGCCCGCCAACGGCTGGATCAACCTGCACTTCTCGCTGTTGCCCGCGTGGCGTGGCGCGGCACCCGTGCAGGCGGCCATCGCCGCCGGTGACGCGGTGACCGGAGCGACGACGTTTCAGATCGAACTCGCGCTGGACTCAGGCCCGGTGTACGGGGTCGTGACGGAGACGATCCGGCCCACCGACACCGCGGGCGATCTGCTTGAGCGGCTGTCGATTTCGGGAGCGGCGCTGCTGGAGACGACGCTCGATGGTATCGCCGACGGTTCGCTGACCGCGGTGCCACAGCCCACCGACGGCGTCACCGTCGCGCCGAAAGTCACCGTCGACGACGCGCGTGTGCGGTGGGACCTGCCCGCCCACGCGGTCGATCGCCGGGTTCGGGCCGTCACGCCGAATCCCGGCGCATGGACAATGATTGGCGATCTGCGCGTCAAACTCGGTCCCGTGACCGTGGAAGAGGGGGCAAACACTCTGGCGCCCGGTGCGATTCGGGTGGAACGCAACGGCGTTCACGTTGGCACGGGCTCGCATCCGGTGCTCCTCGGCCAGATCCAGCCCCAGGGTAAGAAGCCGATGCTCGCTGCTGACTGGGCGCGCGGTGCCCGTCTCGACGAAACCGCACGCGCCGAATGACCAAGCCGCCCAACAGACGTCCGCCGCGACGCAAACCACTCGACCCGGCCCGCGGGGCGGCGTTCGACGTGTTGCGCGCGGTGTCGGAGCGTGACGCCTACGCCAATCTCGCCCTGCCTGCGCTGCTGCGCGATCGCGGTATCACCGGCCGCGACGCAGCGTTCGCCACCGAACTCGCCTATGGCACTTGCCGCACCCGCGGCTTGCTCGACTCGATCATCGGCAAGGCAGCCAATCGACCGCCCGAGCACATCGACCCCGTGCTGCTGGACCTGCTGCGGCTCGGCGCCTACCAACTGCTGCGCACCAGGGTGGAACACCATGCGGCGGTGTCCACGACCGTCGAGCAGGCGGGTATCGAATTCGATTCGGCTCGAGCGGGTTTCGTCAACGGTGTGCTGCGCACCATCGCCGGCCGTGACGAACAGTCTTGGGTGTCGGAGCTGGCCCCGTCCGCTGACAGCGATCCCATCGGACATCTCGCGTTCGTGCATGCCCATCCGCGTTGGGTTGCCCAAGCCTTCGCCGACGCGCTTGGCGTCGATGCGGGACAGCTGGACGCGCTCTTGGCAAGCGATGACGCGCGCCCGGCGGTGCATCTGGCCGCGCGGCCCGGCGTGTTGACCGCCGAGGAACTGGCCGATCAGGTCGACGGCACCGTCGGGCGATATTCGCCGTACGCGGTGTACCTGTCAGGTGGCGATCCGGGTCGGCTTGACGCGATCCGTGGGGGTGCGGCGCTGGTGCAGGACGAGGGCAGCCAGTTGGTGGCGCGGGCCTTGACCCTCGCCCCACTCGACGGCCCGGACTCCGGCCGATGGCTGGATCTGTGCTCAGGCCCCGGCGGCAAGACCGCGCTGTTGGCCGCTTTAGCTGACGGAGCACAGGTCACCGCGATCGAGCCAGCCGCTAGACGCGCCGAGATGGTCGAGGAGAACACCCGTGGCCTGCCGGTCGAGGTGGTGCGCGTCGACGGCCGCGAGTCGGGGCTCGAGCCGGGATTCGACAGGGTGTTGGTCGACGCCCCGTGTACCGGGCTCGGTGCGCTGCGGCGCAGGCCAGAGGCCCGCTGGCGGCGCCAGCCCAGCGACGTGCCTGCGTTGGCCAAGCTGCAGCGTGAGCTGCTGGCCTCGGCAATTGAGCTGACCCGGCCCGGCGGGGTGGTGCTGTATGCGACGTGTTCGCCGCATCTGGCCGAGACCGTTGGCGTCGTGGCCGACGCATTGCGCCGTCACCGGGTCATGGCGTTGGACACCCGGCCGTTGTTCGACCCGGTCGACGATCTCGGCGACGGGCCCTACGTGCAGCTCTGGCCGCACCGGCATGGCACCGATGCGATGTTCGCCGCGGCCCTCTTAGTAGGGTGAGCGCCATGGCAGAACCCCTGATCGCGCCGTCGATCCTGGCCGCCGACTTCGCCGAGCTCGGCGACGAAGCCGCGGCGGTGGCGGGCGCCGACTGGCTGCACGTCGATGTGATGGACAACCACTTCGTGCCCAACCTGACCATTGGGCTCCCGGTTGTCGAGGCGTTGCTCAGGAGAACCGACATCCCGATGGACTGCCATCTGATGATCGACAACCCCGACAGGTGGGCGCCGCCCTATGCCGAGGCCGGGGCGTACAACGTCACATTCCACGCCGAGGCAACCGACAACCCAATCGGCGTGGCCCGCGACATCCGGGCAGCAGGCGCCAAGGCGGGGCTCTCGGTCAAGCCGGGCACCCCGATCGAGCCGTACCTGGAGATCCTGCCCCACTTCGACACGCTGCTGATCATGTCCGTTGAGCCCGGCTTCGGCGGGCAGAAGTTCATCCCGGAGGTGCTGCCGAAAGTTGGCACCGTACGCAGGCTCGTCGACGCCGGCGAGTTGACGATCGTCGTCGAGATCGATGGCGGTATCAACGAAGACACCATCGAAGAGGCGGCCCTGGCCGGAGTCGACTGCTTCGTCGCGGGATCCGCTGTGTACAGCGCCGAAGACCCGGCCGCCGCAGTGGAATCGCTGCGCCGACAGGCTGCCTCGGCCTCAAAACATCTGACGTTATGAATCTGGACGCCGCGATGCGGTTGGCGGTCGAACACGCCGACCGGGTCAAGGGCACCACGTATCCGAATCCACCTGTGGGAGCGGTTATTTTGGACCGCGACGGCGAGATCGCCGGCGCTGGTGCGACGGAACCGCCCGGCGGTCCGCACGCCGAGATCGTCGCGTTGCGTCGAGCGGGGGAGCGCGCCGTCCGCGGCACCGCAATCGTGACGCTCGAGCCGTGCAACCACTACGGCAGGACCCCGCCGTGTGTGGATGCGCTTGTCGCCGCCGGGATTTCGCGCGTCGCCTACGCGGTCGCCGATCCCAACCCGGAAGCCGCGGGTGGCGCCACGCGGCTGGCTGACTCCGGCATCAACGTTGAGGCCGGAGTGCTGACCGACGTCGTCGCTGGCGGTCCGCTTCGGGAGTGGCTGCACAAGCAGCGCACCGGGTTACCACATATCACGTGGAAATACGCCACAAGCGTCGACGGCCGCAGCGCAGCCGCCGACGGCACCAGTCAGTGGATCACCAGCGAGGCCGCCAGGGCCGACGTGCATCGCCGTCGAGCGACTGCTGACGCGATCATCGTTGGAACCGGCACGGTGTTCGTCGACGACCCGACGTTGACGGCACGGTTGCCCGACGGAACGTTGGCTGCGCGTCAGCCGTTGCGCGTCGTCGTCGGTGAGCGTGAAATATCCTCTGAGGCACGGGTTCTCAACGACGACTCGCGCACCATGGTGATCCGTACCCGTGATCCCCACGAGGTGATCAAGGCGTTGTCAGACCGCACCGATGTGCTCCTCGAAGGCGGCCCGACGCTGGCTGGCGCGTTCCTGCGGGCAGGGGCGATCGACAGGATCCTTGCGTACGTGGCGCCAATCTTGTTGGGCGGGCCCATCACCGCCGTCGACGACGTCGGCGTGCTGTCCATCGCCCATGCACAGCGGTGGCGCTTCGACGGTATCGAGCCGATCGGGCCGGACCTGTTGCTCAGCCTGATTCCTGCGTAGCGGGTTCGTCGACCTCCAGCGGGCGGTGTTCGATCAGATCGCGCACCCCGCCGACGCCGAGACGCTCCCTGAAGGCTCGTACGGTGTAGCCGACCACCGTTGCATCGGTGCAAGCCCGCACCGTCGCGTTGCGCGGCAGATGAAACACAGGACCGATCTCCCCGAAGTAGTCTCCGCGTTTGACGACCTTCAGTATTTCCTCAGCGCCGCTTGGCAATTCACGCACAACCTCCAGGTCGCCCTCGGAGACGATGTAGATCAGCTCGCCCATTGTGCCCTGCTCGAACAACACCTCACCTGCCGTCAACTCCACGGTCTCGGGGGGGCGGTCGGTGGACGCGAAGTCCGGTACCAATTCGACGACGAGATCGGCCAACGGCAGGATCCGGCTGTCGTGGGTCGCGACGACCACCATCCGGTCGCCCGATGCGAGCTCGCGGATCAGCCGCAGTATTTCCTCGACTTGGATGAAGTCCAGGTGCGCGGTGGGCTCGTCGGCCAATATCAACGGCGGATCGAGGGCGATCGCGCGGGCCACCGCGACGCGCTGCTGCTGCCCACCACTGAGATCACCAGGCCGGTGCGACATCCGATCCTGCAGGCCGACTCGGGACAACAGCTGTTCGGCCTTCTTGAACGAGGCGCGGCGTGACATACCGGAGGCGAGCAGCGGCACCATCACATTCTCCAGGGCGGTGAGACTCGGAACGAGATTGAAGGCCTGAAACACGATGCCGACTGTTTCGCGACGGTAATTCGACAGTGCGCGGGCGTCGAGGGCGGTGACGTCGACGTCACCGAATTTGATGGCGCCCCCGCTGGGTTTCAGAATGCCGCCGAGGCAGGACAGCAGCGTCGTCTTCCCGCAGCCGCTGGGGCCCATCAGGATCACCAGTGAGCCGGCGGCCACGTCGAGGTTGAAGCCGTCGATCGGGCGAACCGTCTCGGCGCCGCTGGCGTACTCCACCACCAGGTCCTGAATGCTCAGATCGCCCATGGCTCAAGGACCCCCGAAGGCCAGCGCCGGGTCGACGGACACCGCGCGGCTCAGTCCTGTCGCGCTGGCGATCAAGCCGATCACGACCGCGACAACCGGAAGCAGGACGAAAGCATAAGCCGGAACAATAACTTGCATCGGAAACAACGGACCAAGCAGCATCGAGAGGCCGGCGCCGACAAGCGCAGCGAGCAATGCCACGATGACCGACTGCATTGCGAGGCCGGCGGCGATGCTCCGAGTGGGAACGCCAATCGCCTTGAAAACCGCGAAGTCTCGCAGTCGTTCGAGCGCCGACAGATAGATCACGGATCCGACCACCAGCGCCGCGACCACCCAGAGCAGAATGGCCACGATCGTGATCGAATTCACTGCGACCTTCAACGGCCGAAGGAGGTCGGCGACCGCGCCCGCTCTGTCGACGGCGCGATAGCCGGCGGGCACCTGGCCGAGGGCTCCGCGGATGCCGATGGAGGCGACCAGCGGTTGACCGCCGTACACCAATTGCTGCGCGCCCTGGGTGGTGAGGAACACATTCGGCAGGTTGGCCAACGCCGTCGAGTTCTCCACACGGCCGACGACGTGCAGTCTGCGCGAAGCGATTTCGACGTCCTCGCCAATGTTGCGACCGAGCGTGGTCGATACCACGACCTCGTCGGGCGTCGTCGGCGGCCGGCCCTCGGACACGGCCGGCATCCCTGGCCCGCGCTCCGGTGCACCGAAGATGTCAACATTGCGCGTTGTGTCGCCAAGCGTGGCCGTGCCGCCGGCATAAGCAAGTGGAGCGGCCGCGATCACGCCAGGGATGGTGGCGATCCGTTGCAGGTCCACGGGCGCGAACGGCGTCGCACCGACGAAGGGCCCGGATGCTCCTGCCTTGACGAGAAAGACGTCGACGCCAAGCGCACCGACGGTTTTCTCGGCCTCCACCCGGAATCCGTTCGCGAGCCCCGTGAGAGCGAGCGTCATCGCGAAGATGATCGACGTGGAAAGAATCGCGATGACGAAGCGCCGTCTCCGCCACTGCATGTCGCGCAGCGCGGCGATCAGCATGTCCGCGAGATTACCGACGCCTTAACGATTATGGGCCGAGTTCGGACTATGACTTCTCCTTTGCGAACGCCCCGACCAGTGTGCTACAGAACGCGGGCAGGTCGTCGGGCTTGCGACTCGACACCAACGTGTTTGGCCCGCGCGAGCATTCGACAACTTCGTCGTCGACCCAATTCGCGCCAGCGTTGCGAAGATCGGTCGCCACACTTGGCCACGACGTCATCGTCCGGCCGCGGACAACGTCGGCCTCGATCAGCGTCCACGGTCCGTGGCAGATCACTGCAACCGGCTTGCCGGCGTCGAAGAAACTCTTGACGAACGCAACTGCCGCGTCGTTGGTGCGCAGGAAGTCGGGGTTGGCCACGCCGCCGGGCAACACCAGGCCGGCGTAGTCGGCAGAGGAGACGCTATCGGCAGATTTATCGACCTCGAATGTATCGGCCGGTGTCAGGTGGTTGAACGCCTGGACCTTTCCGACCTCCGTCGAAACCAACTCGGGTGTGCCGCCTGCCTGTTCGACGGCCTTCCACGGTTCCGTCAACTCGACCTGCTCGGCTCCTTCGGGGGCGACGAGGAACGCAATAGTCTTGCCTTTCAGTGAACTTGGCATGAATTTTCTCCCGTCTCATTGTTGGCTATCGCACGCGTACCCGGCGCGGCGAGGGACCAATCAGCGCATTGCTGTCGGTACACTCGTACCAAAGCGCTTTCACCGACGAGAGTTGCCGCCTGGTGAGCACTAACAAAGGAAAACGAGCGTGACTGCACTGCAGGACTGGCTCAGCACCCGACCCGTAGATCCGCGGGGCCTCAAAATTTTCATCCGCGACGCCTTGCGGACCCTGACCGCCGACGAGCCGGCAAAGACCGACGAGCCTGCGCTGCTGCGCAGGGGGCTCGAGCGCTGCTGAGCGTCTACTCCTGCCGGTGTCTGCCCGGCCTCGAGATCTGCTGAGTCTGGGCGTCGAACGCCTGTGTCGGCGCCTCGATCATTGTGGTGGGCGTCTCATTCGCACGCCCAGTCTCGGCGACGTCAGCCGCCGGAGCTGATTCCTCGGCGTGCTCATGCCTGCCAGCGATCAACAGGCCCAGCAGGGCACCGATCACGCAGACCAGCGCGGTGATGCCGAAGATCTCCCCGTACTGCATGACGTAGGCCGTGCGGACACGGGCCGCCTGCGCGGCCAGCCGCTCGACGAGGTTGTTGCCGGTGCCGGCGGGCAGGCTGGCCAGATGCTGATTGAAGCGATAAAGCCCCCATGCGCTCAGCGCGGCGATGCCGATCAGCATGCCGATCATGCGGGACACCACCACGGCCGCCGACGCGATCCCATGCTGGGAAGTGGGCACTACCCGCAGCGTCGCCGACGTCAGCGGGCCGATCACCAGACCAAGGCCAAGGCCAGCGATCGCTAGATCGGTGTCGAGAGCCGGCAGGCTGATGAAGCCGAGGTCGTGGCGGGCGGCCAGGAGGTCAACGGGCCACTTCGAGATCAACCAGTAGCCGCCGGCGCCGATCATCAGGCCCACAAACGCCACGATCCGATCGCCGACCTTGGTCGCGATCCAGCCGCCCAGTAGAGCGCCGATCGGCAGGGCGATGAGAAACCGCAGCAGCAAGGCGGCGGCGCCGTTCTTGTCGAGACCGAGCACGCCCTGGCCGAACAGCTCGACGTTGACCAGCGTGACCATCAGCGCCGCGCCTGCGGTCAGCGAGGCGCCGAGCGCGGAAAGGAACGGGCGGAAGTGCACACCGGCAGGCTCAATCAGCCGGGTGCGGGCGAATTTCTCCCACACGAAGAACGCCACACAGGCGAGCGCGGCGCCGATCAGCAGGGGCAGCCCGTAGCTCGGCAGCACCCGCTTGCCGTCCGGCGCCGGGTTGTACAGGCCCCAGGTGGCCAGGCCCAGCGTGATCGCCAGCAGCACACCGCCGATCACGTCGACCTTCTGCGGTTCCTCCGTCTTCTCCCGCGACGGCAGGCTGAAGTGAATCATCACCATCGCGACCGCGGTGAGCGGCACGTTGATCCAGAACACGTCACGCCAGGTGTTCAGCGCCCAGACCACGGCGATGCCGTACAGCGGGCCCAGCACGCTGCCCAGTTCCTGCGCGGCGCCGATGCCGCCAAGCACGGCGGCGCGGTTGCGCGCAGACCACAGGTCGGCCGCGAGCGCCAGCGTGACCGGCAGCAGCGCGCCGCTGGCAGTGCCCTGGATCGCGCGCCCGATGATCAGCTGCAGCAGATCGTCCGACAACGCGGTGATGACCGAGCCGATCGCGAACCCGGCGAGGCTGACCTGCAGCACCAGCTTGCGGCCGAACCGGTCCGAGGCGCGGCCGAGCAGCGGCATGGCCGCGATGTAGCCAAGTAGGTACCAGGTGACGATCGGGGTGACCCGCTGGATCTGATTGATCCCGATCCCGACGTCTTTCATGATGTCGGTCATGATGGTGACCACGACATACGTGTCGAGGGCACCCAGCAGCACTGCGAGGCTGCCGGCGCTGATCGCGACTCGGCGGCCAGATGTCGCCGGCTGAGCGACTCCGGGCGAAGCGCGCATCAGATCAGACCGTGGGCTTGGTGACGGTTACTGAC
This sequence comes from Mycobacterium sp. JS623, assembly GCF_000328565.1. Lineage (NCBI taxonomy): Bacteria > Bacillati > Actinomycetota > Actinomycetes > Mycobacteriales > Mycobacteriaceae > Mycobacterium > Mycobacterium sp. JS623. Next base: position 2,785,783 of record NC_019966.1, read on the forward strand.
TTACCCCAGTCAGTGCATGTCATCGTGATGCTGTTGCCTGGTGACGGGTCCAGCTTGGCCTGCACGAGTTCGTGGTTGCCGTCCTCGCGGATCCATGCGGTGCCGGGGACCGGAGCGGTCGCGCCGATCTGCGGGGCGATCTTGTTGACCGCGTCGGCGGTCACGTTTCCGGTGACGCGGATGGTTTCGACACCGTTGAGGGTCTCGCGGCCGTCGGTCTTCGCGTCCGAGAAGTTGGCGAGGACGTTGCCCAACCCGGTATCGGGGTTCAGCAGCACTGACACGTCGTAAATGTCGGCGGCAGGTCCGAAATCCTGGAAGCTGCCCTTGGTGAGCGCGCCGAACAGGTTGCCGTCGGCGACCACGAAGTCGACGCCCTGAAGGCGCTGACCCAGGAAGATGATGTTCGCCGTGCCCTGGGCGGCGACGGCGGGCTTGTTCGTCACATCGCCTTCGAGGGTCTCGATCGGCAGTTCCTTGATCTGCCCCTGCACGCTCAGCTTCAGGTGCATGCTCGACTGCGCCTTGGTGGTCTCGCTGGACTCCTTGAGCAGGGTGGCGGCGTCTGGCAGTGGCTTGGACGAGTCCTGCGACTTCGAGGAGCACCCGGCGATAAGGGCGATTGTGGCGAAAAGGGCGGCGAAGATGGCCAAGAGGCGCGTCTGCATGAGTGCATCGTAGAGGGTGCGCTTGTGTGGGCGCGTTGTGCGTGGTGGCGGCCGAACTGCAATCGTGGCTTCCGAACTGGACTTTCGAGCAGGAGCTAGGCTCGTCGGCGTGTTCACCGGAATCGTCGAAGAGCTGGGCGAGGTCGTCGGCAAGGAAGAGCTCGGCGATTCGGCGCGACTCGTCATCCGCGGGCCCGTCGTCACGTCCGATGCCGGACACGGTGACTCGATCGCGGTAAACGGAGTCTGCCTCACCGTGGTCGAGGTGCTGCCGGATGGGGCGTTCAGCACCGACGTGATGGGCGAGACGCTGAACCGGTCGAGTCTGCGCGGTGTCGGTGTCGGCAGCCACGTGAACTTGGAGCGCGCCGCCGCGGTCAACAGCCGCCTCGGGGGACACATCGTGCAGGGACACGTCGATGGCACGGCGCATGTGATCGCGCGGACACCGTCGGAACATTGGGAAGTTGTTCGGATCGCGTTGCCGACCGCACTGTCGCGCTATGTCGTCGAGAAGGGTTCGATCACCGTCGACGGTGTCTCCCTTACGGTTTCCGGTTTGGGGCACGACTGGTTCGAGGTGTCGCTGATCCCGACGACGTTGGATCTGACCACCCTCGGAAGGGCAGAGGTCGGCACCAGGGTGAACCTCGAAGTCGACGTCATCGCGAAGTACGTGGAACGATTGCTTGGCTCCGGCGATCAGCCGGACGGCAGCAACTCCTGACAGGCTTCTGACAGCTCGGAATGTCCGACGGGCATGGCGGCAACGCGCCGATCACCCTGACAATCTCGGTCAATGCCCAGGTCAGGGGAGCGGCAATAACTATCCAGTCGGCGTGGTTCATACTGATGTGATGACGAGGCTGGACTCCGTGGAGCGAGCGGTTGCCGACATCGCCGCGGGTAAGGCCGTCGTCGTCATCGATGACGAAGATCGCGAGAACGAGGGCGACCTCATCTTCGCCGCCGAGAAGGCCACTCCCGAACTCGTCGCGTTCATGGTCCGCTACACGTCGGGCTACCTGTGTGTGCCACTGGATGGTGAGGTCTGCGACCGGCTTGGGCTGCTGCCGATGTATGCGGTCAACCAGGACAAGCATGGCACCGCGTACACCGTCACGGTCGACGCGAAAAATGGTGTGGGAACGGGTATTTCGGCCTCCGACCGTGCCACCACCATGCGTCTGCTCGCCGATCCGTCAAGCGTCGCTGAGGATTTCACCAAGCCGGGACATGTGGTGCCGCTGCGCGCGAAGGACGGCGGGGTGCTGCGCCGGCCCGGCCACACCGAGGCCGCCGTCGACCTGGCGCGACTCGCTGGTCTGCAACCGGCGGGCGCGATCTGCGAGATCGTCAGCCAGAAAGACGAAGGCGCGATGGCGCAGACCGATGAGCTGCGCGTTTTCGCCGACGAGCACGACCTAGCACTCATCTCCATCGCCGACTTGATCGAATGGCGTCGCAAGCACGAAAAGCACATCGAGCGCATCGCCGAAGCCCGCATCCCGACCCGGCACGGTGAGTTCAGGGCGGTGGGCTACACCAGCATCTACGACGACGTCGAGCATGTGGCGCTGGTCCGCGGCGACATCGCCGGACCACACGGCGACGGGCACGACGTGCTGGTGCGCGTGCACTCGGAATGCCTTACCGGCGACGTGTTCGGCTCGCGCCGCTGCGACTGCGGCCCGCAGCTGGACGCCGCAATGGCGATGGTGGCTCGCGAGGGCCGCGGCGTGGTCCTGTACATGCGCGGCCACGAAGGCCGCGGCATCGGCCTGATGCACAAGCTGCAGGCCTATCAGCTGCAGGACGCGGGCGACGACACCGTCGACGCGAATCTCAAGCTCGGCCTGCCCGCCGACGCGCGCGACTACGGCATCGGCGCGCAGATCCTGGTGGATCTCGGAGTGCGATCGATGCGGTTGCTGACCAACAACCCCGCGAAACGGGTTGGCCTTGACGGCTACGGGCTGCACATCATCGAGCGCGTGCCGCTGCCGGTGCGGGCCAACGCGGAGAACATCCGCTATCTGATGACCAAGCGCGACCGGATGGGCCACGACTTGGTCGGCCTTGACGATTACGACGAAGCCGTGCCCGGCGAATTCGGCGGTGCATTGTGAGCAGCCACGGCGGGGCCGTGAATTGAGTGGAGGCGCCGGCGTTCCCGATTTTCCCGATCTGGACGCGAGGGGTGTGACGCTGGGCATCGTGGCCAGCACGTGGCACGTGAAGATCTGCGATGCCTTGCTCGAGGGCGCCCGAAAGGTCGCCGCGGATGCGGGCATTCACAACCCGACCATCGTCCGCGTGCTTGGCGCAATCGAGATCCCGGTCGTGGCACAGGCATTGGCCGCCACTCACGACGCGGTGGTGGCGCTGGGCGTGGTGATCCGCGGCGAGACACCGCATTTCGATTACGTGTGTGACGCGGTCACCCAGGGTTTGACGCGGGTGTCGCTGGATGCGTCCACCCCAGTGGCCAATGGCGTGCTGACGACGAACAACGAGCAGCAAGCGCTGGATCGCGCGGGACTGCCGGACTCAGCAGAGGACAAGGGTGCGCAGGCCGCCGCCGCGGCGCTGTCGACCGCGATGACACTGCGTGACCTGAGGTCATGACTGCTTGGGATATTGAGGTGCGGCCGCATCTGACGCCCTATTTCGCTTATGGCGCGGCTGCGCTGATATTGGCGGTCCACATCGCCGTCGGTGCGCTGCTGAAGATTTCGTCGACCGGCGTGATCTTCCAGACCGCCGATCAGGTGGCGATCGCGCTCCTCGGTGTTGTCATCGCCTGCGCTGTTCTGCTCTTCGCCCGGCCGCGGCTTCGGGTCGGCGCCGCGGGCATTGCAGTGCGAAACCTATTTGGGTACAAGCTGATCCCGTGGTCGGACGTGGTGGACGTGTCATTTCCGCGCGGGGCGCGGTGGGCGCGGGTGGATCTGCCCGACGATGAATACATTCCGGTGATGGCGATTCAGGCCGTTGACAAGGAGCGCGCCGTCGACGCGATGGACCGCGTGCGCGGTCTGCTGGTGCGCTACCGGCCCGACATCAACTCACGCTGAGCGTCATCGCGACTTCGCCACGGTCGCTTGGGTTCTCGGCTGGATTCAGTGTGAAGCCAAGGCTTTCGTAAACGCCACGAGCCACGGCGTTTTCGGCCGCCACCCGCAAGGTGACGGTGCGGGCGCGGCATTGGCTGGCCCAGTCCACCGCAGCCTCTACCAGCGGCCGCGCCAGGCCTCGGCCGCGGGCCGCCGGGTCCAACCACAGCGAATACAGGTACACGGTTTCGGCATTCTCCCGCTGTGCCCCGATCAGGCCAACGGGTCGCTCGTCGATCAGCACAGCGAACTGCGCGTGATCGCGTAACCGGCGGCGCCATTTCGCAGCAGTGAACGTAGCTTCGTGCTGATACTGCGGATCGTTCTCGCCGAGCGAATCGGCCAACGCGCGCAACCGAACTGCGGCGAATGTCCGCCAGTCAGCCTCTGTTAGTCGCGCGACACGTGAGGTAGCTGCGGTCACCGAGTGTCGCCCATGACAAGACCTTCGCGACGCGGGTCTGCGCCACCGTTCCACCCCCCACTGTCGCGCACGATCGCCGACAGCCCACTGGACTGGTCGGCGATGTCGACTTGATGGCCAAGCTGGCGTAGGCCTTGCACCAGTGGATCGTGGTCGCCGTTGTCGGCCGTGTCGATCGCGGGATGTTCACCGCCGACATTGGTCTTCGGCGAGTTCGCCGCACCGAAATCCACCGCTGATACCGCCTGTTGCGGATTCAGGCCCCAATCAATCATTCCGACAAGGGTTTTCACGACGAACTGGATGATGACGGACCCGCCAGGTGACCCCGTCACTGCGTACAACGTCCGCTTCGACTGGCCCGGATCGGTCGGGTTGAACACCAGTGTGGGCGCCATCGAGCTGCGTGGTCGCTTACCTGGCTGCACCCGGTTGGCCACCGGCACCCCGTCCTTATCCGGTTCCGCGGAGAAGTCGGTGAGCTGATTGTTGAGGATGAACCCGTCCACCATGTGAAACGAGCCGAATGCCGATTCCACCGTGGTGGTCATCGACGCCGCGTTGCCCTGGGCATCGATGATGCTGATCTGGCTGGTGCCGTGTTCAGGTATCGGCGGGGCGGGCGGCGTCGGTGGGCCGAACTCGCCCGGCTTCGCGGTGCCCATGGTGTGCTGCTCGGAAATCAATGCAGCTCGGCCTGCGAGGTAATCACTGCCAAGAAGTGTCTCCGGTGAGCCACCCGGCAGGGGCACGAAATCGGTGTCGGCAACGTACTTGTCGCGGTCGGCGTAGGCCAGCCGTTCGGCTTCGGAGATCAGGTGCACACCCATCACTGTTGGCTTGCCGCCGTTCAGGTCGACGTCGGTGGGTTTGTGATCAGCCATCGGGAAATGTTCGAGCATGGCCAGTGTCGCCGCCACCGCGATGCCACCAGAGGAGGGGGGCGGCATGCCGCAAATTTCCTTGCCGCGGTAGGCCGTACAGAGAGGTTCGCGTTTCTTGGCGGTGTAGCGCGACAGGTCGTCGAGCGTCATCACGCTTGGGGTACGGCCGCCGCTGGTGTCGACCGAAGCGGCCACGATGGCCCGCGCGAGATCGCCGGTGTAGAAGGACTCCGGATCGGATGCGATGACGCCCAACGTCTTTGAGTAGGCCGGGTTGGTGAGTTTGATGCCCGACGCCTTCGGGCTGCCGTCGGGGTTCAGGAAGTAGGCCGAGGCGTTCGGATCCACCTTCAGCTTCGGGGCGCCGTCGGCGATCGCGGCGGCCAGCCGCGGGCTGATGTCGAAGCCGTCGTCTGCCATCGACGCCGCGGGACTGAACAGATCACGCCATGGGGTCTTGCCATGCTCGGTGTGGACGGCCTGCAGCAGCCGGAGGATTCCGGGCACGCCGATGGACCGCCCCGAGCCGCGGGCATCGGGTTTGGGCTCGGTGCGGTCGGCATCGGAGATCCAGCGCAGGTAATTCTCGGTGGCGGCCATCGGCGCCGTCTCGCGGCCGTCATAGGCCTGCACCGTGCCGGTCGCGGCGTCGTAATACAGCAGGAAGCCGCCGCCACCGATGCCAGAGGACTGCGGCTCGACCAGGCCAAGCACCGCCTGCGCAGTGACGAGTGCATCGGCGGCGGTTCCACCTTTGTCGAGCACCTCGCAGGCCGCCCGCGTGGCCAGCGGATTGGCGGTAACGGCGGCATAGTGCGACGTCCGAACCGCCGTCATGTCTTTGCGGTAGCCGGTGGCGACCTCGGGGTTGGTCGAGATGTTCGTGGAGGTGGTGGCCGACCCCGAGGCCGGCGCCGCGGACGTCTTGGGAGCCGGTGTCCCGTTCGCGACGATCGAACAAGGGCCAGCCTTGGTGGCCGGTGGCGTCGTCTCCTCGGCGGCACATCCGGCCAGAACCAAGATCACTGCTGCGAGCGGTGCCAGGATCCGCATCACTCGACGGTAGTTGATCGGAGCCGCCTCGGTAACTCCCCGAGTCGTCCCCACGCTTCGCGGTGGGCCCAGCCGCCCTGCCTGCCGGACCGGCGGCAGTAACCTGGAATCCGTGCCCGATCCAGCGACGTACCGGCCTGCCGCCGGATCGATTCCGGTCGAGCCGGGCGTTTACCGGTTCCGGGATCCGCACGGCCGGGTCATCTACGTCGGCAAGGCCAAGAGCTTGCGCAGCCGGCTGAACTCGTACTTCGCAGACATCGCCGGCCTGGCACCGCGCACCCGGCAGATGGTGATGGCTGCGGGCAGCGTCGAGTGGACGGTGGTGACCACCGAAGTCGAGGCGCTGCAGCTGGAATACAACTGGATCAAAGAGTTCGATCCCCGGTTCAACATCCGCTACCGCGACGACAAGTCGTATCCGGTGCTGGCCGTCACGCTGAACGAGGAGTATCCGCGGCTGATGGTGTACCGCGGCTCCAGGCGCAAAGGCGTTCGCTACTTCGGGCCGTATTCGCATGCCTGGGCAATCCGGGAGACCCTCGACTTACTGACCCGGGTGTTTCCTGCCCGCACGTGTTCTGCGGGAGTATTCAAGCGGCACAGGCAAATCGGACGTCCGTGTTTACTGGGGTACATCGACAAGTGTTCGGCGCCGTGCGTCGAGCGGGTCAGCGCTGACGAGCATCGTCAGATCGTCAACGACTTCTGTGATTTTCTGGCAGGCAAGACCGACCGGCTGGCCCGCGACATGGAACAGCAGATGAACGAGGCGGCCGCAGAACTCGACTTCGAGCGCGCTGCCCGGTTACGGGACAATATTTCCGCGCTCAAACGCGCGCTGGAAAAGCAGGCCGTCGTATTCGGCGACGGCACCGACGCCGACGTGGTGGCGTTCGCCGACGACGAACTCGAAGCAGCCGTTCAGGTGTTCCATGTCCGTGGCGGACGTGTTCGGGGTCAGCGCGGGTGGATCGTCGAAAAGTCCGGTGAGCCAGGGGAATCCGGTGAGAGCCAGCTTGTCGAGCAGTTCCTGACGCAGTTCTATGGCGATCAGGTCGAACTGGATGGCGCAGCCGACGAGTCGCTCAACCCGGTACCGCGCCAGGTGCTGGTGCCATGCCTGCCTGACAACTCCGACCAGCTGGCGACCTGGCTGTCGCAGCTGCGGGGATCGCAGGTTTCACTGCGAGTGCCGCGCCGCGGTGACAAGCGTGCGCTTGCCGAGACCGTGAAGCGCAACGCGCAGGATGCGCTGACCCAGCACAAGCTGAAGCGCGCAGGCGATTTCACCGCGAGAACCGCTGCGCTGCAAAGCATTCAGGACGCACTCGGGTTGGCCGATGCGCCGCTGCGAATCGAATGCGTAGATATCAGCCATGTGATGGGTACTGACGTGGTGGCGTCACTGGTGGTGTTCGAGGACGGGCTGCCACGCAAGTCGGACTATCGGCATTACGCGATCAAGGAGGCTGCCGGTGAAGGTCGCTCCGACGACGTGGCGTCGATCGCGGAGGTGACGCGACGCCGCTTCTACCGTCACCTGCACGACACCCAGCATCCGACTGAGCTTGCGCCAGAAGGAAAGTCGCGTAAGTTCGCCTATCCGCCCAACCTGTTTGTGGTCGACGGCGGCGCGCCGCAAGTCAACGCTGCGCAGGCGGCGCTCGATGAATTGGGAGTCGCGGACGTGGCTGTTATCGGGTTGGCCAAGCGGCTGGAGGAGGTGTGGGTGCCGTCAGAGCCGGACCCTGTGATCATGCCCCGCAACAGCGAGGGGCTTTATCTGTTGCAGCGGGTGCGTGATGAAGCACACCGGTTCGCGATCGCCTATCACCGCAGCAAGCGCTCGAAGCGGATGACCGCGTCTGCGCTCGACTCGGTGCGCGGGCTCGGGGAACACCGGCGTAAGGCGCTGGTCACGCACTTCGGCTCGGTGGCCCGGCTGAAGCAGGCCAGCGTCGAGGAGATCACTGCGGTGCCTGGGATCGGCGTGGCAACGGCCAAGGCGGTGCTGGAGGCGCTCGGCGTACCGCCCGATTCCGAAGCGCCCGCCCCCGTCATCGGCAATGATCAGACCAGGGCATCGGGATGACGGAGCATATGCACGAGGAACTGCGCGCTAGCGCCGGCGACACCGGTATCGATGTTGTCCTGGTCACCGGGTTGTCGGGTGCGGGGCGTGGCACGGCGGCGAAGGTGCTGGAGGACCTCGGCTGGTATGTCGCGGACAACCTGCCACCCGAGCTGATCGCCCAGATGGTCGAACTGGGTCTGGCGGCGGGTTCTCGCATCACGCAGCTCGCGGTGGTGATGGATGTGCGGTCCCGTGGCTTCACCGGCGACCTGGATTGGGTGCGCACCGATTTGGCCACGCGGGGCATTTCTCCGAGGGTGTTGTTCCTTGAAGCCTCCGACGACATCCTGGTGCGCCGGTATGAGCAGAACCGACGCAGTCATCCGTTGCAGGGCAACCAGACTCTGGCCGAAGGCATCGCGGCGGAACGGCAGATGCTCGCGCCGTTGCGCGCGGTAGCAGACCTGGTGATCGACACGTCCAAGTTGTCTGTGCCTGCGCTGCGCGAAAGCATCGAGCGCGCGTTCGGCGGCGAGACCATCGCCCAGACCAGTGTGACCGTCGAGTCGTTCGGGTATAAATACGGGCTGCCGATGGACGCCGACACCGTGATGGACGTTCGGTTCCTGCCGAACCCGCACTGGGTGGATGAGCTGCGGCCGCACACCGGCCAGCACCCGGCGGTGCGGGACTACGTGCTCGGACAGCCGGGCGCCGCGGAGTTCTTGGATACCTACCATCAGCTGCTGGACGTCGTGATCGAAGGCTATCGCCGGGAAGGGAAGCGCTACATGACCGTTGCCATCGGCTGCACCGGCGGCAAGCACCGCAGTGTCGCGATGGCCGAGGCGCTGGCATCGCGACTGCAGGACGATGAGCTCACGGTGCGGGTGCTGCACCGGGATCTGGGCCGCGAATGAGCCCACGGATTGTCGCACTCGGTGGCGGGCACGGGCTCTACGCCACGCTGTCTGCCGCCCGTCGGCTCAGTCCGCACGTGACCGCGGTGGTCACGGTCGCCGACGACGGCGGATCGTCGGGCCGGTTGCGTAGCGAGCTCGATGTGGTGCCACCGGGTGATCTGCGAATGGCATTGGCGGCGTTGGCATCTGACAGCCCTCATGGCCGACTGTGGGCGACCATCATTCAGCATCGATTCGGCGGCAGCGGCGCGTTGGCCGGCCACCCGATTGGCAACCTGATGCTGGCGGGGCTCAACGAGGTGCTGGCCGATCCGGTGGCGGCGCTCGACGAACTCGCCCGTGTCCTCGGCGTCAAGGGCCGGGTGTTGCCGATGTGCCCGATGGGGTTGAGCATCGAGGCCGACGTGTCGGGCCTCGAGTCGGATCCGCGGATGTTCCGGGTGATCCGCGGACAGGTGGCGATCGCCACCACCGTCGGTCAGGTGCGACGGGTGCGGCTGCAGCCCGCGGATCCGCCAGCCACCCGCCAGGCGGTCGACGCAATCATGTCCGCAGATCTGGTGGTGCTTGGCCCCGGCTCGTGGTTCACCAGCGTGATCCCACACGTGCTGGTGCCGCAGTTGGCGGCGGCGCTGCAGGCCACGACGGCGCGACGGGCGCTGGTGCTGAACCTGGTAGCCGAGCCGGGGGAGACGGCGGGCTTTTCGGTGGAGCGGCACATCCATGTGCTCGCCCAGCATGCGCCGGGGTTCTCGGTGCACGACATCATCGTCGACTCCAGCCGGGTGCCCAGCGAACGCGAACGCGAGCAGTTGCGTCGGACCGCTACCATCCTCAATGCCGAAGTTGAGTTTGCTGAGGTGTCCAGACCTGGTACACCTTTACATGACCCGGCGAGGTTGGCTGCGGCTCTGGAGGGTGTACGTGTACGTGGGGTGGCCCCGACGCCGAACATCCAGGAGCCGACCGTGCCCACACCGACAGTGAACGGACCGAGAGGTGACGACCCGTGGCGATGACGGCCGAGGTCAAGGACGAGCTGAGCCGGCTGGCGGTCAACTCCGTGAGCGCCCGTCGTGCCGAGGTGGCGTCCTTGCTGCGCTTTGCGGGCGGCCTGCACATCGTGTCCGGACGCGTGGTGGTGGAGGCCGAGGTCGACCTCGGGATCATCGCAAGACGGCTGCGCAAGGACATCTACGACCTGTACGGCTACAACGCGGTGGTGCACGTGCTCTCAGCCAGCGGCATCCGCAAGAGCACGCGCTACGTGGTGCGGGTGGCCAAAGACGGGGAAGCGTTGGCCAGGCAAACAGGCCTGCTCGATCTGCGCGGCCGACCGGTGCGAGGACTTCCCGCGCAGGTGGTCGGCGGTAGCGTCGCTGATGCCGAAGCCGCTTGGCGCGGAGCGTTTTTGGCGCACGGTTCGCTGACCGAACCAGGCCGGTCGTCAGCGCTGGAGGTCAGTTGTCCGGGGCCGGAGGCGGCGCTGGCTTTGGTTGGCGCGGCGCGACGGTTGGGGGTTAGCGCTAAGGCGCGTGAGGTTCGCGGCAGTGACCGCGTCGTGGTGCGCGATGGCGAGGCCATCGGGGCGTTGCTGACGCGAATGGGCGCCCAGGACACCCGGCTGACGTGGGAAGAGCGCCGGATGCGCCGCGAGGTGCGGGCGACGGCGAATCGGCTGGCCAACTTCGACGACGCCAATCTGCGGCGGTCAGCGCGCGCGGCGGTGGCGGCGGCGGCCCGGGTGGAGCGGGCTCTGCAGATCCTCGGCGACACCGTGCCCGATCATCTGGCCGCAGCGGGGAAGCTGCGCGTCGAGCACCGGCAGGCGTCGCTGGAGGAGCTGGGTCGGCTTGCTGATCCGCCGATGACGAAAGATGCTGTGGCAGGCCGGATTCGACGCTTGCTGTCGATGGCCGACCGTAAGGCCAAGCAGGACGGCATTCCCGATACCGAGTCTGCCGTCACGCCTGATCTACTCGAGGACGCCTAGCCGGCGCTTGTTCGCCCGAAATTGCACTGAGGGTCGTGATTTCGATCGAAGCACGACCGTAGATGCAATCTTGCGACGAGGCCTGGCCCGCTCAGCCTTGCTACCCGGCGGTTGGCGGCTCGGGCTGCGGGTTGAAACCACGGATGAGGCCGGGCTTCAGCACCGGCACGCCCGGCGGGTCGGGTTGCGGGTTGAAGCCGCGGATGACACCGCGATCGGTGATGGGCGAGGTGGCGACCTTGCCGGGCGGGTCCGGCTGCGGGTTGAAGGCCTGAGCCGTGCCCACGCTCAGCCCCAGGCCTGCGAGCGCGATGCCGCCTGACAGTAGTGCCCCTACGACGATCTTCTTCATTTTGTTCCCCTTGGTGTGAAGTTCCCGGTCCCCCCGGGTTGGTCTAAAGCTTCCGAGGTGTGCCTTGGCGGATCCTTGGCGGCAAGTGGAATCGCGTGAATATCTGATCGACCTCGTGTTCTATGAGATTCTGTGCGGGTGTCCGCGGGGGGACCGCCTTCTGGCGTTGTCACGTTTCTGTTCACCGATATCGAGGGTTCGACGCGTCGGTGGGAGGCAGACGCGGCTGCGATGCGGGTGGCGCTGCTGGCGCATGACGACGTGTTGCACACCGCAATTGAGGCGCATGACGGTTTTCTGTTCAGCCACACCGGAGATGGCGTCGTAGCGGCGTTCGCGTCGCCCAAGGCGGCCGTTGACGCGGCGATCGATGCGCAGCGCGAGTTGGAGTTACCGGTGCGGATGGGCATCGCCACGGGGGAGGCCGAACTGCGAGATGGGGATTATTTCGGCACCGTGCTCAACCGCGCCGCGCGGGTGATGGCGGCCGGGCATGGCGGTCAAGTGCTGGTGGCGGACTCAACGGCAGTCCTGCTGAGCGGGGTGGAGCTACAGAACCTCGGCCCGCGACGCCTGAAGGATCTGCCGAATCCCATCACGATCTTCCAGCTGAACGCGCCGGGTCTGCGGACGAACTTCCCGGCGCTCCGCACCCTTGACAGAAATCCGGGCAACCTCCGGCCGGCAGCCACCAGCTTCATCGGCCGCGGAGGCGAGGTCGCCAATGTGCAGGCGGCGCTTCGGGCTCATCGTTTGGTCACCCTGACAGGTGTCGGAGGAGTGGGCAAGACCCGGCTCGCACTTGAGGCGGCGGCGCAACTCGTCGGTGAGTTTCCCGACGGGGTATGGGTTTTCGAGCTGGCGGCAGTGACAGATCCCGCAGCGATTCCCGACGCGGTAGCCGCAGTGTTGAGCATCACTCAACAGCCCGGCATGACCGTAAGCGAAAGCGTGGCCGCGGCTTTGGAGGGCCGGGTTCGGTTGTTGGTATTCGACAACTGTGAGCACGTGCTGGACGCGACGGCCGATCTCATCGGGGCGATCCTCGACCGCTCGACGACCGTACGCATTCTGGCCACCAGTCGCGAGGGTTTAAGTGTCGCTAACGAGCAAGTCTGGCCGGTGAAATCGCTGGATACAGTTGCGGCCGGCCACTTGTTCGCCGAACGTGCTTACAGTGTGGCGCCGGCCCTTTCGGCAGAAGACGAGGAAGCCGTCACGGAGATCTGCCAGCGCCTCGACGGCATCCCATTGGCAATCGAGTTGGCGGCTTCGCGCATTTCGTCGATGACCGCGGTCGACGTCCGCGATCGACTCGATCAACGTTTCAAGTTGCTGGTGGGTACTCGGCGGGGCGTTGAGCGACACCAGACGCTGCGTCAGGCTGTCCAGTGGTCCTACGACCTTTTGGAAGACGCGGAAAAGGCGCTGTTGGCGCGGTGTTCGGTCTTCTCTGGCGGATTCGATGTTCAAAGTGCTTGTGCAGTAGCAGGATTCGATGACCGCGACGACTTTGCCGTTCTTGATTTGCTCGATGCACTGGTACGCAAATCACTGCTTGTCACCGATCGGTCAACGGGCCGAGCCCGGTATTCAATGCTGGAGACCATCCGCCAGTTCGCCGAGGAACAACTCGCTAGTCGCGGCGAGGCCGATGAGGCGCGTACTGCACACGCCAGCTACTTTGCGGGGCGCCAAGCAGACATACTCGCGCTGTGGAATAGCCCTCGTCAGCGCGACGCCTACACGTGGTTCACCAATGAGTTGGCGAATCTCCGCGCCGCGTTTCGGTGGGCTGAGGAACACCGCGACCTCGACTCAGCCACCCCCATCGCCGTATACGCGGCGTTGCTCGGGACGTTCGTGGAGAACGTAGAACCCATCACCTGGGTGGAGGAGCTCGTCGAGCCCGCACGCGCCGTCGACCATCCCGGCCTGACGTCGCTGCACTTGATGGCAACTTGGTGCTGGTCGCTCGGGCGGGTCGAAGAAGCGATCCGCTACAGCGAGGCCGGTCAGAAGCTTCTTCTCAGCGGCCGCGACGCAGTGCCACCGGGCTTCGAAAGCTGGCTCGCGGGTGTGTTCAACGTGATTGGCCAAGCCGAGCGGACCGCCGCGTGGTCCCGGGAAATGCTTGCGACCCGTCCAGACCCGTACGCGTTGGCGTCGTCTAGCCTGGTTGCCGCTCTGATGGCATCCGGCGATCACGCGGAGGCAGTCGCCACGGCCAAGCGCCTAGTTCAAACCGCCGATGCCATCTCAAATCCGTGGGCGCGGACGTATGCATTTCTGGTGTACGGCATGGCCTGTTGCGATAGCGATCCCGTCAGCGCGCGAGACGCGCTGCGCAGGGGTTTCGTGATTGCTCAAGAAAGCGGCAACCGCTACAACGAATCTCACATCGCAAACGTGCTGGGACGGCTCGAGGCCTGGTACGGCGACCCCTTGACCGCGATGGGTTATCTCTCTCTGGCCATCCACAACTACCATGACTCAGGCAGTTTCACGGTGATGCGGGTACCCCTTGCCTCGCTCGCAGCATTGCTCCACCGGATCGGTCGCCACGAAAAGTGCGCAATTATCGCGGGTTACGCGTTCAGTCCCTTCGCTAAAAATTGGGTGCCTGAGCTCCGCACCGCGATCACCCAACTCCGCGAGGCCCTTGGTGACGAAACCTATGACACGCTCGCCGGCAAGGGGAAATCGATGACCGCCTCCGGCATCGCGGCGTATGCGTACGACGAAATCGACCACGTTCGAGCAGAACTCGAACGATCGAAATGAAACCGCCGTCGGGGGTCGTGACGTTCCTGTTCACCGATATCGAGGGATCGACTCGTCGGTGGGAGGCAGATGCGGACGTGATGCGGGTAGCGCTCGTTGCGCATGACAAGGTGCTACGCACCGCGATCGACGCGCATGACGGTTTTCTGTTCAGCCACACCGGCGATGGCGTGGTTGCCGCATTCGCGTCGCCAAAGGCGGCTGTCGACGCGGCAATCGACGCGCAGCGCGAGTTGGAGTTGCCGGTGCGGATGGGCATCGCGACCGGGGAAGCCGAACTGCGGGACGGTGACTACTTCGGGACAGTGCTCAACCGCGCCGCCCGGGTGATGGCCGCCGGGCATGGCGGTCAGATCTTGGTCGCAGACTCCACCGCCAGCCTGCTCAGCGGAGTAGAGCTAGTCAGCCTCGGATCTCGTCGGCTGCGAGATCTGCCGAATCCGATCACAGTGTTTCAATTGCACGCGCCTGGCTTGCGTACGGATTTCCCGCCGTTACGGACGATCGATTCCAGTCTGGGCAATCTGCGACCGGCTGCCAGTCGACTCATCGGTCGCGACGACGAAGTTGAGGACGTCGTAGCGGCGATGCGGTCGCACCGGCTTGTCACGTTGGCGGGTGTGGGCGGCGTCGGTAAGACCCGATTGGTGCTTGAGGTTGCCACAGTCCTGGCCGACGAATTTCCTGACGGCGTCTGGTTTTTCGAACTCGCTTCGGTCACCGATCCTGCGGCTGTGCCCGACGCCGTGGCCGCGGTGCTGGGCATCACGCAGCAGCCCGGCATGACGATGAGTGAGTCGATCGCAGCCACTTTGGAGGGCAGGGTTCGCCTCCTGGTCTTCGACAACTGCGAGCACGTCGTTGACGCCGCAGCGGATTTGATCAACCGCATCCTCGAGGGGTCGGCCACGGTGAAGATCCTGTCCACAAGCCGTGAGGGGCTGGGCCTCGCCGACGAGCGATTGTGGCGGGTTCCGTCATTGGCAGTCGTTGCGGCCATCGAGCTGTTCACAGAACGGGCTGCACGGGAAATGTCGGCTGACGAATCCACGGCGGTGGAAGAGGTCTGCCGCCGACTCGACGGCATCCCATTGGCGATCGAGCTGGCCGCATCGCGAATGGAGTCAATGACCGCGACCGAGATGCGCGACCGCCTCGACCACCGATTCAAGCTGCTCGTCCGCTCGCGGCGTGGACTTGCACGCCACCAGACGCTGCGGCAGGCGGTGTCATGGTCGTATGACCTCCTAGAAGAACCGGAAAAGACGTTGCTGGAACGGTGTTCGGTGTTCGCGGGTGGCTTCGACGTCCGAGGCGCTTGTGCCGTTTCAGGATTCGACGATGCCGACGAGTTCGCGATCCTTGACGTGCTCGACACGCTGGTGCGCAAGTCCTTGCTTGTCGCGGATCGATCGACCGGTAAGACCCGGTTTTCGATGCTGGAGACCATCCGCCAATATGCGGAGGAGAAACTGATCGAACATGGGAAAGCGGCCGAAGCGAGTTCGGCCCACGCCCACTTTTTCGCCGACCTCGGAACCGACATGCTCGCGCTGTGGGACAGCCCGCGCCAGCGTGAGGCATATGCCTGGTTCGCAATCGAACTCGCCAATCTGCGCAGTGCGTTCCGCTGGGCCGCCGACCGCGGTGACCTCGACACTGCTGCGGCCATCGCGACATGTGGCTCGTTTCTCGGGTTTTGCGTCGAGAACCTCGAGCCGGTTTCGTGGGCGGAAGAGCTGATCGAGCCGGCGCGTGCAGTTCAGCACCCGCGCCTGGCCAGTCTGTATGTCGGTGCATCGCTGTGCTGGACGGTGGGCCGAGTCGATCAAGCGCTCGTATACGTCGACAGCGGCCAGACCCTCTTGGCGACGTTCGCGGCGAACAGTCCGGATGCGCCGCCGCACGGCTGGGAGGGCGCCCTGGGCGGACCATACATTGCCACCGGGCAACCCGAGCGGTGGGCCGAGCTCTGCCGCACTTCGCTCCAACGCCGCGGCGACAACAACGTGCTCATTCGTATTTGCCGCTCCTTCGCGCTCGCTTTCGCCGGTCTCGTGGAGGACGCGAGAGCAGCGGCCGACGGACTGATCGAAGCGGCTATTGCCTGCGATAACCCGTACTTGCACACGTTCGCGCTCGCCAACTACGGCATCTGCTTGAGCTCAGCAGGCTCCGAACATGATCTCGCGCTCTGCCGACAGGGGTTAGCGCTCGCTCAAGACAGCGGCAATCGGTACACCGGAACGATTCTCGCGACGGCTCTGGCCCGACTCGAAGCCGAGCCGTTTGTTACCGTAGCGGCGCTCGACCACCTGACGATTGTCATTCGGCATTGGCACGACTCAGGGAATGTCGGGGGGGTGGTCGGGCCCCTCGCGATGCTCAGCGGATTCCTCGATCGCCTTGGGCGGTTAGAGGCCGCCGCGACAATAGCCGGCTTCTCGTGCAACCCCGTATCTCTGGCATCGGTGCCAGAGTTCCCCGCTACCATCGCCCACCTCCGCGAAGTGCTCGGCGATCCGACCTACGAATCGTTCGCCGGCCATGGCGAAGCGATGAGCACGGCGGAGGTTGTCGCGTATGCCTATGAGCAAATCGCCCAAGCCCGAATAGAACTCGAACGACTAGCGTGACTCCCATGGAGACACTGAGGGTCGGCGCGGCGTTCCCCGATCCGCCCTTCAACGGCATGCCGGACAATTCAGGGCTCGACATCGACCTGATGTCCGCGATTGCCGAAGCCCTCGGCGCCACAGTCGAATTCGTTCCGTACCTAGGAGCGGATTTCAACGGTATTTTCGACGCACTCGGTTCCGAGTACGACTGTGTGGCCGCAGGCACCACCGTCACACCTGACCGCGAAAAGAAAGCCAAATTCGTCGCGCCCTATCTCATCTCTGGGCAATCCCTCGCAGTCGACACCACCCGGCTACCGGACGTCACCTCGATCGATGACCTCACGTGTCTGACCATCGGCGTCCAACAGGGCAACACCAGCCAGCCGATCGCCGACCAACTCGTCGCCCACGGCAAGGCCGCAAGAGTCCGCGTCTACGACTACGGCTCCATCCAAACCGCGCTGACCGACCTGACCACCGGCGGCTGCGATGCGTTCATGAAGCTCGCGCCAGTCCTCACCGAACTGGTCAAGCTGATCGCCGGCGTCGAGGTCGTCCAGCGCGGCATTTCCGTCGAGAACATCGCGATCGCCGTCCCGCTGGATGACCAGGCCCTGCTCAGCAGAATCTCGGTCGCCCAGGCCGAGCTCGAAGCCGACGGCACCCTGCCGCGAATCCGTCAGAAATGGCTGGGCAGACCCGACGCGGACCAGAGCACGGCCATCCATTGAACCAGCCCGCGCGTGGCGTCTATCACACCACTAGGCTGGGCGCCGAGCATCAAGGCAACTAATAGGGAGAGACAAGTGACCATCCGGGTTGGCGTTAACGGCTTCGGCCGCATTGGACGCAACTTCTACCGGGCCCTCGCGGCGCAAAAGGCCGAGGGCAAGAGCACCGACATCGAGATCATCGCGGTCAACGACCTCACCGATAACGCCAGCTTGGCGCACCTGCTGAAGTTCGACTCGATCCTGGGCCGCCTGCCCGAGGACGTCAGCCTCGAGGGCGACGACACGATCGTCGTCGGCAGCACCAAGATCAAGTCGCTCGAGGTCAAGGAAGGCCCCGCCGCCCTGCCCTGGGGCGACCTGGGCGTCGACGTGGTCGTCGAGTCCACCGGTATCTTCACCAACGCCGCCAAGGCCAAGGGCCACCTGGACGCCGGTGCGAAGAAGGTCATCATCTCCGCACCCGCCACCGATGAGGACATCACGATCGTCATCGGCGTCAACGACGACAAGTACGACGGCAGCCAGAACATCATCTCCAACGCCTCGTGCACCACGAACTGCCTCGGCCCGCTGGCCAAGGTCCTCAACGACGAGTTCGGTGTGGTCAAGGGCCTGATGACGACGATCCACGCCTACACCCAGGACCAGAACCTGCAGGACGGCCCGCACAAGGACCTGCGCCGCGCCCGCGCCGCCGCGCTGAACATCGTGCCGACCTCCACCGGTGCCGCCAAGGCCATCGGCCTGGTGCTGCCCGAACTCAAGGGCAAGCTCGACGGCTACGCGCTGCGCGTGCCGATCCCAACCGGCTCCGTGACCGACCTGACTGTGGAGCTGAAGAAGTCGGCCAGCGTCGAGGAGATCAACGCCGCCTACAAGGCCGCAGCCGAGGGCCCACTGAAGGGGATCCTGAAGTACTACGACGCGCCGATCGTGTCGAGTGACATCGTCACCGACCCGCACAGCTCGATCTACGACTCGGGGTTGACCAAGGTCATCGACAACCAGGCCAAGGTCGTCTCCTGGTACGACAACGAGTGGGGTTACTCGAACCGACTCGTCGATCTGGTCGCGCTGGTCGGCAAGTCCCTGTAGCCCAGTGGCTATCAAGACACTCGACGACCTACTCGCAGAAGGGGTTTCGGGCCGGGGCGTACTTGTGCGCTCAGACCTGAACGTCCCACTGGACGATGACGGTGACATCACGGACCCGGGCCGCATCATCGCCTCGGTGCCGACGCTGCAGGCGCTGTCCGACGCCGGTGCCAAGGTCATCGTCACCGCGCACCTCGGCAGGCCAAAGGGCGGCCCGGACCCGCAGTTCTCGCTCGCGCCGGTCGCAAAGGCGTTGGGGGACAAGCTCGGTCGGCACGTTCCGCTGGCCGGAGACGTCGTCGGAACCGACGCGTTAGCCCGCGCCGAAGGCCTGACTGACGGCGACCTCCTGCTGCTGGAGAACATTCGCTTCGACCCTCGCGAAACCAGCAAGGACGACGCCGAGCGACTGACACTGGCCAAGCAGCTCGTCGAATTGGTTGGAGACGACGGCGCTTTCGTCTCCGACGGCTTCGGCGTGGTGCACCGTAAGCAGGCATCGGTCTACGACGTCGCAACGCTGCTGCCGCACTATGCGGGCACGCTGGTGGCCGCCGAGGTCAAAGTTCTCGAGCAGCTGACCAGCTCGACCGAGCGGCCGTACGCGGTGGTGCTCGGCGGCTCGAAGGTGTCGGACAAACTGGCGGTCATCGAGAACCTCGCCACCAAGGCCGACAGCATCGTCATCGGCGGCGGCATGTGCTTCACCTTCCTTGCCTCACAAGGTGTTTCGGTGGGTAAGTCGCTGCTCGAAGAGGGCATGATCGACACCTGCCGCAAGCTGCTCGAGGACTACGGCGACGTGATCCACGTGCCAGTCGACATCGTCGTCGCCGACGAGTTCAAGGCCGATTCGCCCTCGGAGATCGTTGCGGCTGACCGCATTCCGGAGGACAAGATGGGCCTGGACGTCGGGCCTGGTTCGGTCGACCGGTTCACCACGCTGCTGTCCAACGCCAAGACGGTGTTCTGGAACGGCCCGATGGGCGTCTTCGAGTTCCCCGCGTTCGCGGCGGGCACGAAGGGCGTTGCTGAGGCGATCATCGCCGCGACCGGCAAAGGCGCGTTCAGCGTCGTCGGCGGCGGCGACTCGGCCGCAGCGGTGCGCCAGCTCGGCCTGCCCGAGGACGGCTTCTCCCACATTTCCACCGGTGGCGGTGCCTCGCTGGAATACCTTGAGGGCAAAACACTGCCCGGCATTGAAGTGCTGGACGACTGAAAGGCATCGCCCGTGAGCCGTAAGCCCCTGATCGCCGGCAACTGGAAGATGAACCTCAACCATTTCGAGGCGATCGCGCTCGTCCAAAAGATCGCGTTCTCGCTGCCGGACAAATATTTCGACAAGGTCGACGTTGCGGTGATTCCACCGTTCACCGACCTGCGCAGCGTGCAGACCCTTGTCGACGGCGACAAGCTGCGGCTGACCTACGGAGCGCAGGACGTGTCTCAGCACGACTCCGGCGCCTACACGGGTGAGATCAGCGGTGCGTTTTTGGCCAAGTTGGGCTGCACTTTCGTGGTCGTCGGCCATTCGGAGCGGCGCACCTACCACCACGAGGACGACGCACTGGTTGCGGCGAAAGCCGCCGCCGCGTTCAAGCACGGGCTCACTCCGATCATCTGCATCGGCGAGCAGCTCGAGGTCCGCGAGGCAGGCAACCACGTCGAATACAACGTCGAGTCGCTGCGCGGCTCGCTGGCAGGGCTGACGGCCGAGCAGATTGGCAACTCCGTGATCGCTTATGAGCCGGTATGGGCCATCGGCACCGGGCGGGTGGCCAGTGCGGCCGATGCACAGGAGGTCTGCAAGGCCATCCGCGACGAGCTGGGCAAGCTGGCGACACCGGAACTGGCCGCCGGCGTCCGGGTGCTCTACGGCGGTTCCGTCAACGCCAAGAACGTCGGCGAGATCGTCGCGCAGGAAGACGTAGACGGCGCATTGGTCGGCGGAGCGTCGCTGGACGGCGAGCAATTCGCCACGTTGTCGGCCATTGCGGCCGGCGGGCCCCTGCCCTGAGGCCTGCTCACCAGCCTGTAGTCTGGCTGCCATGGAATTGGCCCTGCAGATAACCCTGGTCGTGACCAGTGTGCTGGTTGTGCTCCTGGTCCTGCTGCACCGCGCGAAGGGCGGTGGCTTGTCCACGCTGTTCGGCGGTGGCGTCCAGTCCAGCCTGTCGGGATCGACCGTTGTCGAGAAGAACCTCGACCGCCTGACGCTGTTCGTGACCGGCATCTGGCTGGTCTCGATCATCGGCGTCGCGCTGATGATCAAGTACACGTAGTGCTGCTGTTCCTACTTGCGGCCCTCTAGCCGCTACCTGATGCCGCCAAGGCCGGGCAGATTGCCAAGCAAAGGCAGATCACCGAGCAGTCCGCCCATCGTCGGATCGTCGTCGCAGACCTGGCTCTGCTGCGGCACATTGATCACCTGACCCTGGTTGCCGATCGTCACGGTGTTCTTCGGGCAGACCGGCGGTTCGGCGGCCGCGGGGCCCGGATGGCCCGAGAGCCAACGCGCCCGGCCCAAGGCCGCAGCAACCCTGCGGTGCCAAGCACTGGCCCTCGTCATGCGCGCCTTGGGGCCCGCATCGATACTTGACGCATGGCTGAAGGACCCGATGTCGCGCTCGCCCCGATCGGCTCGGTGCGTCGTACCCAGGTGGGTCGCGAGGCAACCGAGCCGATGCGGGAGGACATCCGGCTGCTTGGCACGATCCTCGGCGACACGGTGCGTGAGCAGAACGGCGAGGAGGTCTTCGACCTCGTCGAGCGGGCCCGCGTCGAGTCGTTCCGGGTGCGACGCTCGGAGATCGATCGGGCCGAGTTGGCCCGCATGTTCGACGGCATCGACATCCACCAGGCCATCCCGGTTATCCGGGCGTTCTCGCATTTCGCGCTGCTTGCCAACGTCGCCGAGGATATCCATCGTGAACGCCGCCGCGCCGTTCACGTCGCCGCGGGCGAACCTCCGCAGAACAGCAGCCTGGCCGCTACGTACCTGAAACTCGACTCCGCGGAACTGGATTCGGCCACGGTTGCCGACGCACTGAGAGGCGCGCTGGTCGCTCCGGTGATCACCGCGCATCCCACCGAGACGCGCCGGCGCACGGTGTTCGACACCCAACATCGCATCACCGAACTGATGAGGCTGCGGCTGCACGGCCAGACCGAGACCGACGACGGTCGCAACATCAACCTGGAGCTGCGTCGCCACATCTTCACGCTGTGGCAGACCGCGCTGATTCGGTTGTCGCGGTTGAAGATTCAGGACGAAATCAAGACGGGGTTGCGCTACTACCAGGCGGCTTTCCTGGAAGTGATCCCGAAGGTCAACGCGGAGGTACGTACCGCACTGCAGGCCCGCTGGCCCGAGGCGGACCTGCTCGAGCTGCCGATTCTGCGGCCGGGCTCGTGGATCGGTGGTGACCGTGACGGCAATCCCAACGTCACCGCGGACGTGGTCCGGCAGGCCACCGGCAGAGCTTCCTACACCGCGTTCGAACATTACTTCACCGAAATCAGTGCGCTGGAACAGGAATTGTCGATGTCGGCGCGGCTGGTCAAGGTCAGCGACGACCTCGCGGCATTGGCCGACAAGTGTCACGAGCCAGCACGTGCCGACGAACCGTATCGCCGCGCATTGCGCGTCATCCACGGCCGGCTCACCGCGACTGCAGGTGAGATCCTGGACAGCCAGCCCGAGCACGAGCTCGAT
This sequence comes from Mycobacterium sp. JS623, assembly GCF_000328565.1. Lineage (NCBI taxonomy): Bacteria > Bacillati > Actinomycetota > Actinomycetes > Mycobacteriales > Mycobacteriaceae > Mycobacterium > Mycobacterium sp. JS623. Next base: position 2,808,222 of record NC_019966.1, read on the forward strand.
CTTGGCCTACAGCGCTACGTGACGCCGGCCGAACTGCTGGCCGACCTCGATGTCATTGATCACTCGTTGCGTTCCAACGGCAGCGGGGTGCTCGCCGACGACCGGCTGGCGCAGCTGCGAGAGGCCGTGCGTGTCTTTGGCTTTCACTTGTCCGGCCTGGATCTGCGTCAGAACTCCGATGTGCACGAAGAAGTCGTTGCCGAACTGCTGGCCTGGGCGGGGGTGCACGCGGACTACCAGTCGTTGTCTGAGCCGGAGCGCGTTGAGCTGCTGGCCGCCGAGTTGGCGACCCGTCGACCACTGACGAAAGACGATGCCGAATTGTCGGAGCTGGCTCGCAAGGAGTTGGACATCGTTGCCGCCGCCGCGCGAGCCGTTCATGTCTATGGGCCTCATGCGATACCCAACTACATCATCTCGATGTGCCAGTCGGTTTCGGACATGCTCGAGGCGGCCATCCTGCTAAAGGAGGTCGGGCTGCTGGATGCCTCGGGCGACGAGCCGTATGCGCCGGTCGGGATTGTGCCGCTCTTCGAGACGATCGACGACTTGCAGCGGGGCTCGTCGATTCTTGAAGCGGTGCTTGATCTTCCCCTCTACCGCGCTGTCGTGACTGCGCGCGGCGACAGCCAGGAAGTGATGCTTGGTTATTCGGACTCGAATAAGGACGGCGGTTATCTCGCGGCCAACTGGGCGCTGTATCGTGCCGAGCTCGATCTGGTCGAGTCGGCCCGCAAGACCGGAATTCGGTTGCGACTCTTTCATGGTCGTGGCGGCACGGTCGGCCGCGGAGGTGGGCCGAGCTATGACGCCATTCTCGCCCAACCGCCTGGCGCGGTGAACGGGTCGCTTCGGATCACCGAGCAGGGCGAAGTGATCGCCGCCAAGTACGCCGAACCGCGGGTCGCGCATCGCAACCTCGAGACGCTGTTGGCGGCGACGTTGGAAGCCACGCTGCTCGACGTCGAAGGCCTCGGCGATGCGGCCGAGCCGGCCTACGAGGTGCTCGATGAACTTGCTGCCCGTGCCCAGCGTGCGTACGCCGAATTGGTGCACGTGACACCGGGTTTCGTCGAGTATTTCAAGGCGTCGACGCCGGTCAGCGAGATTGGTGCGCTCAACATCGGCAGCAGGCCGACGTCGCGTAAACCGACCACGTCGATTTCGGATCTGCGTGCTATCCCCTGGGTGCTGGCGTGGAGCCAGTCGCGGGTGATGCTGCCCGGCTGGTACGGCACCGGGGCCGCGTTCGAAGGCTGGATCGCCGAAGGCGACGGCAGGCTGGAAGTGCTGCAGGACCTCTATCATCGATGGCCGTTCTTCCGCACCGTCCTCTCGAATATGGCGCAGGTGTTGTCCAAGTCGGACATGGGACTGGCCGCGCGCTACTCGGAACTCGTCGAGGACGAGGCGTTGCGCCAGCGGGTGTTCGACAAGATCGTCGACGAACACGACCGCACGATCCGCATGCACAAGCTCATCACCGGCCAGGACGACCTGCTTGCCGACAACCCGGCGCTGGCGCGGTCGGTGTTCAACCGGTTTCCGTATCTGGAACCGCTGAACCATTTGCAGGTCGAGCTGCTGCGGCGATACCGGTCCGGTGACGACGACGAACTCGTCCAGCGGGGCATCCTGCTGACGATGAGTGGGCTGGCTACCGCGTTACGCAACAGTGGATAGCGCTGGTCGCTAGAAACCGGCAGTTCGGCGCACCCTGTCGACGACACCGCGCACTGCCGATTCTGTCGCCGCGATCGGCGCGACCGCCGCTTCACCGATGTCGACGATGCGTTCGACGCGGCCGACGATCGCTTCTAGGCGATCGACCACCGCGAACAGCCGCGGTGCGAGCTCGTTGATCTGGTTGATCGTTTCGTTGAACCGCTCCAGGGTGGCGTCGAGGTTGCCCGTCGAGTTGTTCAGGTCGACCAGGGTCTCGCTCAACCCCTCCAAGATGGTGTCGACCTGCTCCACCGTGACGTCGGCGTTGAGCGCGGCCTGCGCGAGCTTGCGGATCCGCTCGGTGCCGGTGCGCGCGCCCGCCTTGCCACCTTTGTCCACCATGGCAGTCATTATGACCACACGACGGAACCGCCGGAGCCTAGTGGTCGTCTGAACCAGGTATGACGGAGTGCGGAGGGGACACACCGTCCCGCCAATGCCCGGTCGATGTTCGGCGGCGAGCGCGTGCTGCCGACCCATCGATCCGGGCGGCCGAGTATGCCCAGGGATTCAAGGATGGACAAACCGACTGGGGCATAACAGCGTACGACTAACCCTCAGAAGGATGGTGGTGCGTAGTGGGCGGCGAGCCAGGCTTGGCGTTGGCGATCTTCTTCGACGATGAGTTGGGTTCGTTGGCGGCGTTCGGCGTTGATGCGGTCGCGGTGGTCTTGTGCTCGGGTTTGTTTGCGGCGCGGCATCAGCCCGCGATGAGCGCTGGGCTCATGCGCCATGGGTGGTGGTATCAGAGCTTCGAGGCGGCGTCGTCGTCGAGCAGCCACACGGTCGCATCCCGGCCGATCGCGCCCGCCGCAGGCACATCGACCGGCTTGCCGCCGCCGATCGCCGCGGCCACGGCCTCGGCCTTGCCAGCGCCCGACACCACCAGCCAAACCTCCCGCGAACGCTGAATCGCGGGCAACGTCAACGTGATTCGCTGCGGCGGCGGCTTGGGGGAGTCGGGCACGCCGAGTACCAGCCGCTCCGTCTCGCGCACCGCAGGGGTATCGGGAAACAGCGAGTTGATGTGGCCTTCGGGCCCCATGCCCAGCAGGTGCACATCGAAGTCCGGTGCGGGCTGGCCGTCGGCGGCATTGGCGGCCAGCACCTGCGCATAATCGCGGGCAGCGGCAGCCAGGTCGTCGCCGAACTGACCGCCGCTGGCCGCCATCGGATGCACGTTGCCGTTCGGGATGTCGATGTGGTCGAGCAGCGCCTCACGGGCCTGCTTGTAATTGCGTTCGTCATCGTCCTCGGGCACGAACCGATCGTCGCCCCAATACAGATGCACCTTCGACCAGTCGACCTTGTCGCTGCCCTCGCCAACCCGCTTGAGCAGGCCGATGCCGGTGCCACCACCGGTCAGCACGATGTGGGCCGCGCCGCGTCTGTCGATCGCATCGGTGATCGCGTCGACCAGTCGGTCGCCGGCCGCGGCCACCAATGCGGTGGTGTCGGGATACTTCTCGACGACGGAATTCATGCCTCGACTCCTCCTCGCTCCGGTCCTCGCTCGTTCCTCGCTGCGATCCTCACTCGTCGTCGCCTTCGGAGTTCATGCCTCGACTCCTCCTCGCTCCGGTCCTCGCTCGTTCCTCGCTGCGATCCTCACTCGTCGTCGCCTTCGGAGTTCATACGTACTGCACCTTCTCGATGCCCTGCAGTGCTTCGCGATAGATCTCGTCGGCGTCCAGCCTGCGCAGGTCCTCGGCCAGACATTCCTTGGCGTCCCTGCGCGCCAACGGGATTCGCGCTTCGGGCCTACTGGTTCGGTTCAGCGTCGCGGTGACTCCTGTCTGCGGACGCTTCAGGGTGATGGTCTCGCTGTCCCGTACCAGCTCGACCTTCAATTCGCCGACTGCGCGCTGTACCGGTCCGTCGATGCGGGCGGCGAGCCAACCCGCGAGAACGTCGAGCGAGGGCTCATCCCTCAGGCCCGACACCACCGCTGAGGTGATTGGTTCAAAGGGCGGCTGATTGAGCGCCGACGCCAGCAGTGCCCGCCAGTAGGTGATGCGGGCCCACGCCAGGTCGGTATCGCCGTCGGTGTAACCCTGCAGGCGACTCTTGATCGCTGCAAGCGGGTCGGAGCATTCTGTCGCATTCGTTATCCGGCGAATTGCCAAGTGGCCCAACGGGTCCTGTGCCGGAACGGGCGGGCCGCCCGCCGGCCACCATGCCACGACCGGGGTATCAGGCAGAAGGAAGGGCAGCACAACGCTGCTGGCGTGTTCGGCAAGCTCACCGTGCAGGCGCAGCGCGACGACCTCGCCGGCGCCCGCATCGCCGCCGACCCGAAGTTGCGCATCCAGTCGTGACTCGGCGGCGCTTCGATCGCCCTGGACCACCACGATCACACGGCACGGATGTTCACGGCTCGCAAAATTGGCCGCCTCGATGGAATCTTCCAGCAGATCGTCTGAGTCAAGCGAGATCACGAGCGTGAGCACCCGGCTCAGGGTGATCGCACCACCCTCCTCGCGAAGACCGGTGATCTTCTTGCTGATGTCGTTGGTTGTCGTGTCGGGCAAGTCGACAATCACGGCCGCCTCCATTCTCGGCCGGTGCGGCGCATCATCTCGTCGGCCGAGGCCGGCCCCCAGGTGCCGGATTCATACTCATCAGGCTTGCCGTGCGACGCCCAGTAATCCAGCACGGGATCCAGGATCTCCCAAGACAATTCGACCTCGGCGTTGGTCGGGAACAGCGACGGTTCGCCGAGCAGCATGTCGAGAATCAATCGTTCGTAGGCCTCGGGGGAGTCCTCAGCGAAGGCGGAGCCGTAGGAGAAGTCCATGTTGACATCACGGACCTCCATGGCGCTGCCGGGAACCTTGGATCCGAACCGGGTGGTGATGCCTTCGTCGGGCTGTACTCGGATCACCAACGCGTTCTGGCCGAGTTCCTCGGTCATCGTCTTGTCGAACGGCAGGTGCGGGGCGCGTTTGAAGATCAGCGCAATCTCGGTCACCCTGCGTCCCAGCCGTTTTCCGGTCCGCAGAAAGAAGGGCACACCCGCCCAACGACGGGTGTCGATTTCCAGCGTGATCGCCGCATACGTCTCCGTGGTGGACTCTCTGGAGAATCCCTCCTCGTCCAGCAGGCCGACGACCTTCTCGCTGCCCTGCCAACCCGCGGCGTACTGCCCGCGAGCTGTGGTGTCATCGAGGGGCTGCATCAACTTGATGGCGGAGAGCACCTTGATCTTCTCTGCCTGCAGCTCCTGCGGGCTGAAGTTGACCGGCTCCTCCATGGCCGTCAATGCAAGCAGTTGCAGCAAGTGGTTCTGGATGACGTCCCGGGCAGCGCCGACCCCGTCGTAGTAGCCGCCCCGGCCGCCGAGGCCGATGTCCTCGGCCATCGTGATCTGCACGCTGTCGACGTAGTTGTTGTTCCAGATCGGCTCGTACAGCTCATTGGCGAACCGAAGTGCCAGAATGTTCTGGACTGTTTCCTTGCCGAGGTAGTGGTCGATGCGGAACACCGACTCTTCGGGGAAGACGCTGTTGACGACCCCGTTGAGCTCCTGGGCGCTCTGCAGATCGTGGCCGAACGGTTTCTCGATGACCACCCGGCTCCAGCGCTCTTCCTGCGGGCGGGCCAACCCAGACTTTTGTAGCTGCTCGCATACCTGCTGAAAGGCCTTGGGCGGAATCGACAGATAGAACGCGTGGTTGCCGCCGGTGCCCCGCTCGGCGTCGAGCTTCTGCAGTGTTTCGGCCAGCCGCTCGAACGCCTTCGAGTCATCGAATGTGCCCTGCACGAACCGGATTCCCTCCGACAGCCGGTCCCAGACTTCCTGGCGGTACGGCGTGCGCGCATGCGACCTGACCGCGTCGCAGACCAGCTTGGCGAAATCCTCGTGGGCCCAGTCCCTTCGGGCGAAACCGACGAGTGCGAAGTTCGCGGGCAGCAATCCGCGATTGGCGAGGTCGTAGATGGCAGGCATCAGCTTCTTGGTGGCCAGGTCGCCGGTGACACCAAAAATCACGACACCGCACGGGCCCGGGATGCGTGGCATCCGCTTGTCGCGCTTGTCCCGCAGCGGATTACGCCATGCCGCTGCGGTCGATGCGGCCGTTTCCGTGTCGGCCGTCATTTGTTGGCGGCGTCGAGCTGAGCCTGTGTCGCTTCGAGCAACTCAAGCCAGGACTTCTCGAACTTCTCCACACCCTCGTCCTCGAGCAGCTTGAACACGTCCGGTAGATCGACACCGACACCTGAAAGCTCGTCGAACACGGCCTGTGCCGCGTCTGCCGTCCCGGTGACGGTGTCACCGGTGATGACGCCGTGGTCGGCGACCGCATCAATCGTCTTCTCCGGCATGGTGTTCACGGTGTTCGGTGCCACTAGCTCGGTGACATACAGCGTGTCCGAGTAATCCGGATTCTTCACGCCGGTTGACGCCCAGAGCGGCCGCTGCACGCGTGCACCGTCGGCCTTCAGCGCCTCGTAGCGCGACCCGCCGAGGAAGACCTCTTCGTATGCCGCATAGGCCAGCCGGGCATTCGCGACGCCGGCCTTGCCGCGCAGTCCGAGTGCCTCGTCTCCGCCGATCTTCTCCAGCCGCTTGTCGATCTCGGTGTCGACACGCGAGACGAAGAACGAAGCCACGGAATGGATCTTCGACAGATCGTGTCCGGCTTCCTTGGCCTTCTCCAGGCCGGCCAGGTAGGCGTCCATCACGGCGCGGTGGCGCTCGACGGAGAAAATCAGCGTCACGTTCACCGAAATCCCTTCGGCGATAACGGCGGTGATGGCGGGCAGGCCTGCCATCGTCGCGGGGATCTTGATCAACAGGTTCGGCCGGTCGACGATCTTCCACAGCTCGATCGCCTGCAGGATCGTCTTGTCGGTGTCCTGCGCCATGCGTGGGTCCACCTCGATCGACACGCGGCCATCCACGCCGTCGGACAACTCGTACTGCTTGGCCAGCACGTCGCAGGCGTTGCGCACGTCGTCGGTGGTGACGGTGCGGATGGTGGCTTCTACGTCGGCGCCGCGCTCGGCGAGTTCTTTCACCTGGTCGTCATAGGCGCTGCCTTTGGACAGCGCTGCCTGGAAGATCGACGGGTTGGTGGTCACACCGACCACGCTCTTGGTGTCGATCAGCTCCTGCAGGTTGCCGGTCTGCAGCCGGTCCCGGGAGAGATCGTCGAGCCATACTGAGACGCCTTGCGCGGAAAGGGCTGCAAGGTTTGCGTTTTGAGCCATTGGATTGCCTTTCGAAACTAATTATCTAGTGATCGTTCTGCGGCGGCCACCACTGCCTCTGGGGTGAAACCGAACTCGCGGAACAACGTCTTGTCGTCGGCCGACTCGCCGTAGTGCTCAATCGAGACGATCTCGCCGGTGTCGCCGACCAGTTTGTACCAGCTCTGCGCGACTGCGGCCTCCACCGCAACACGCGCTGACACCGCCGGGGGAAGCACGCTGTTGCGGTACTCCGCCGGCTGAGATTCGAACCACTCGACGCATGGCATCGAGACCACCGTCGCGGTGATTCCCTTGTCGGCCAATATCTTTTGTGCGGCCACGGCCAACTGCAGCTCCGACCCCGTACCAATCAGCACCACGTCGGGGTCCTCATCAGGTGCACCACCGAGCACGTAACCACCCTTGGAAACCCCTTCAGCGTCGGTGCCCTCCAGTACTGGGATGCCCTGTCGGGTGAGGATGAAACCGACCGGGCCGGCTGTCGCGCCACGCGCGATGATCGTGCGCCACGCGTACGCGGTCTCGTTCGGGTCGCCTGGTCGCACCACCGACAGGTTGGGGATGGCCCGCAGTGCCGCCAGGTGTTCGATCGGCTGGTGGGTGGGACCGTCCTCGCCGAGGCCGATCGAGTCGTGCGTCCAGATATAGATGGTGTCGATGTTCATCAGCGACGCCAACCGCACTGCCGGGCGCATGTAATCCGAGAACTGCAGGAAGGTGCCGCCGAACGCGCGTGTCGGCCCGTGCAGCACGATGCCCGACAGGATCGACCCCATCGCGTGTTCGCGGACGCCGAAGTGCAGCACGCGGCCGTAGGGGTCCGCGGTGAACTCCTTCGTGGAGATTGATGCGGGGCCGAACGACTTGACGCCCTTTATCGTGGTGTTGTTGCTGCCAGCGAGATCCGCTGAGCCGCCCCACAATTCGGGCAGTTTCGGTGCGACGTCGTTGAGTACCTGACCGAAGGCCGCGCGGGTGGCCAGCGGCTTGGAACCCGGCTCCCAATAGGTCAGGTCGGCATCCCAGCCGTCGGGCAGTTCCTCCGCAGTCAGCCGGTCCAGCAGCGCCTTGCGGTCGGGTTCGCGCTGGGCCCACGCGTCGAACTCGCTCTGCCATTTCTCGTGTGCTTCCTTGCCGCGCGCGACCAGCCTGCGGGTGTGCTCGATGACCTCGTCGCGCACTTCGAATGTCTTGTCCGGGTCAAAGCCGAGGATCTCCTTGACCTTCGCGACCTCTTCGTCGCCCAGCGCGGCTCCGTGCGCCTTGCCGGTGTTCATCAGCTCGGGCGCGGGATAGCCGATGATCGTGCGCAGCGAGATGAACGAAGGCTTGTCGGTGACCCGCTTGGCCTCGGCGATGGCCTCCTCGATGCCGACCACGTTCTCGCCGCCCTCGACCTGTTGCACATGCCACCCGTATGCGCGGTAGCGGGCGGCGGTGTCCTCGCTCAACGCGATGTTGGTGTCGTCCTCGATCGAAATCTCGTTGTGGTCGTAGAACACGATCAGGTTGCCCAGCTGCTGGGTGCCCGCCAATGATGACGCTTCGCTGGTGACGCCCTCTTCGATGTCGCCGTCGGAGGCGATCACGTAGATGTAGTGGTCGAACGGGCTGGTGCCCGGCGCGGCATCCGGGTCGAACAGGCCGCGCTCGTAGCGCGAGGCCATCGCCATTCCGACGGCCGAGGCAAGCCCCTGGCCCAGCGGGCCGGTGGTGATCTCCACACCCTTGGTGTGGCGGAACTCCGGATGGCCCGGCGTCTTGGACTTCCACGTGCGCAGCGACTCGATGTCGGACAGTTCCAGCCCGAACCCACCCAGATACAGCTGGATGTACAGCGTGAGGCTGGAGTGTCCGCATGACAGCACGAAGCGGTCGCGACCGAGCCAGTGCGGGTCGCTGGGGTCGTGGCGCAGCTGGCGCTGAAACAGCGTGTAGGCAAGGGGCGCCAGGCTCATCGCTGTGCCCGGATGGCCGTTGCCCACCTTCTGCACCGCATCCGCCGCCAGCACGCGGACCGTGTCCACCGCCTGCGAGTCCAGCTCGGTCCAGTCGTCGGGGTGATTCGGACGAGTGAGGGTGGAGATCTCGTCGAGAGTGGTCACGTGGCGAACTCCTTACATAGGCCCGGCTTCGCAATCCGCTTGGTCCACCCTAGTGCGCGAACCTGGCGTGCCGCAGGTGCGTGGGGGACGATTAGGACGGCGTTTACACGCGGTCTACCATCGTCTGTAGTAGAAGCCGCCCAGCGGCGACCCCGAGGAGTAATTGCGTGAGGATTCGCGAAGGCAGCCTTGCCGAAGGGGCGCCGAACCGAATCACCACCAAACTTCTCGGCTATCTATCCCTGACGAAGCCGCGGGTGATCGAGCTGCTGCTCGTCACCACCATTCCGGCGATGCTGCTGGCTCACCGCGGCACCGTTGATCCGCTGCTCATCCTCAACACCTTGTTTGGCGGAATGCTGGCCGCGGCTGGCGCCAACACGCTGAATTGTGTGGCCGACGCGGACATCGACAAGAAGATGAAGCGGACCGCCCGTCGGCCCCTGGCCAGGGACACGGTGCCGCGCAGTCATGCACTGGTGTTCGGGCTGGCGTTGTCCGTTGGCTCGTTCTTCTGGCTGTGGTGGACGACGAACATGCTGTCCGCACACCTGGCCGGGGCGACCATCGCGTTCTACGTGTTGGTCTACACGCTGCTGCTGAAACGGCGCACCTCGCAGAACGTCGTGTGGGGTGGGGCGGCCGGCTGTATGCCAGTGATGATCGGCTGGTCCGCGGTTACCGGGACCATCGGCTGGCCCGCGCTGGTGATGTTCGCGATCATCTTCTTCTGGACCCCGCCGCACACCTGGGCGCTTGCCATGCGCTACAAGGAGGACTACCAGGCAGCCGGGGTGCCGATGCTGCCCGCGGTGGCCACCGAGCAGCAGGTCACCAAGCAGATCCTCGTGTACACGTGGCTGACGGTGATCTCGACGCTGGTGCTGGCGCTCGCGACCGGTTGGTTGTATGCGTCGGTCGCGATCCTTGCGGGCGCCTGGTTCCTGGTGATGGCGCACCAGCTGTACGCCGGCGTGCGACGCGGTGAGACCGTGAAGCCGCTGCGACTGTTCCTGCAGTCGAACAACTATCTCGCTGTGGTCTTCCTTGCGCTCGCGGTGGATTCGGCCCTGGCGCTGCCGAGGCTGTTAGGGCACTAACACCACCGAGCCGACGGTCTTGCGGCCCTGCAAATCGCGGTGGGCCTGCTCGGCGTCCTCGAGCCGGTAGTGCTCGCTGACGGTGATGTTGATGGTGCCCGCAGCGATCGTGTCGAGCAGTTCACCTGCGCGCCAAGCAAACTCGTCGGGTGTGCGGGTGTAATGCGCAAGCGTCGGACGGGTCAAAAACAGCGAACCCGACGCATTGAGCCGCTGCGGATCGAACGCAGGGACCGGCCCGCTGGCCGCCCCGAACAGCGCGACGGTGCCGCGGACCCGGCAACTGGCCAGGCTCGCATCGAAGGTGTCCGCGCCGACGCCGTCGTACACCGCGGCGACGCCGCCGTCGGTCAGGTCCTTGATCGTCGCGCCGAATTCCTCTGGGTCCTCGGGGTAGCCGAGCACCTCGACCGCGCCGGCCTTGCGCGACAGCTCGCGCTTCTCGGGTGTCGACACCGTGGTGATCACGCGCACGGCGAGGCTGGTGGCCCACTGCGTGAGAATCAGCCCGACGCCTCCTGCGCCGGCGTGCACCAGCACGGCGTCGCCCTCCTGCACCGGGTACGTCGACTTGATCAAATAGTGCGCCGTCATCCCTTTGAGCAGGGAAGCGGCGGCCACATCCGCGCCGACGCCGTCGGGCACGTACGCGCAGAAATCGGCTGCGGCAGTGCAGTATTCGGCATAGGCGCCGACGGCCTGGGCGGTGACGACGCGATCGCCGACGCTCAACGCGGCGACGTCGTCGCCGACGGCCTCGACGGTGCCGCAGACTTCGGTTCCGACGATGAACGGCACCTCGCGCGGATACTGGCCGGACCGGAAGTAGGTGTCGATGAAATTCACGCCGATGGCCTCGGCCTTGATCACCACCTCGCCCGAGCCAGGGGAGGGCTTGTCTTTGTCGACGTAGGTCAGGACTTCGGGTCCGCCGGTCTCGGCGACTTCAATGGCCTTCATGCCTTCTATCCTGCCAAGGTGAAGCTCGCGAAGCCTGACGTGTTCCATCCCCGCATCGTGTTGGCGGGTTGCCCGGCACTGCCGGAGGGCGACGGCGACGACGATGGGCTGGTCGTAGCGCTGCGCGGGCGTGGGCTGCATGCTCGCTGGCGGTCGTGGGATGACCCGAAGACGCTTGAGGCCGATCTGGTGATCTTGCGCGCGGCGTGGGACTACATCGAGCGGCTCGACGAGTTCCTGGTATGGACGAAGCGTGTCCGCAATCTGCTCAACCCGCCTCAGGTCGTGCTGTGGAACATTGACAAGCGGTACCTCGCTGACCTCGCCGATGCTGGTGTCCCTACCGTGCCCAGCCAGTTCTTCGCGCCGGGGGAGAACGTGGTACTGCCCGCCGGCGAGGTGGTGGTCAAGCCCGCGATCGGCGCGGGTTCCGTTGGCGCGCTGCGGTTTTCCGATCATAACGAGGCGCGCGCGCACGCCGCCGCCTTGCAGGCAGAGGGGCGCACGGTGCTGGTGCAGCCCTACGACCGCCGGATCAAGCACGGCGAGACGGCGCTGGTGTTTCTCGGTGGCAGGCAGTCGCACGCATTCACCAAGGGCCCGATCCTGCCGCCGCCGGGACAGGCGCCGGTGTTCGACGAGTCCGGCACCTATGCCGAAGAAACCCTGACGCCCGCCGATCCCGATTTCGAGTTGTGGGGTACCGGCCACGCGGCGCTTGAGGCCTCGGCGGCCCACCTCGGCATCAGCGTCGGCGACCTGTTGTACGCGCGCGTCGACGTGATCGGGGATCGACGCGACGCGCATGTGCTCGAGGTCGAACTGGTGGAGCCGTCGCTGGGCTGGCGACAACTGGATGCGGCCACGAGGACGCGGCAGCAGCGGGAGTTCGCGCTCGGCGTGGAATCAGCCCTTGAGCGGCTCGGGCTCGGACCGCTCTCGCATCGACGCCCATAGTGCCGCGGTTGCCGCGGTGCAGGCGGCCGCACCGAGCACATGGACGGCCACCAGCGCGGCGGGCACACCGGTGAAGAACTGCACCGTGCCGACGAAACCCTGGATCGCGACGAGCGCGAGCAGAACGTTCAGCCGCAGTGTGACGGGACGGGGCGCCCGCACCGCGAGCAGGCCGAAGCCGAGGCCGACGAGCAGCGCCAGGTAGCCGACGAGCAGCGACGAGTGCAGGTGCACCAGCGTGGTGATCTCCACCTGCAGCCGCGGCACGGGCTGGGTGATGCTTTTATCGCCCGCGTGTGGTCCGGCGCCAGTGACCAGGGTGCCGGTCACGAGCTGCGCGGCCAGCACGAGTGCGGTCAGTATAGTCAACTGGCGCAACGGCTTTGGTACTACGGGCGTCGGCACACCTTCGTCGGGTTCGCCGATCTTGACGTACAGCAGCACCGCCAACCACACCATCGTCATCGACGCGAGCAAGTGAATGGCGACCGTCCACCAGAGCAATCCAGTGAGCACGGTGATACCGCCGATCACCGCCTGCACCACCGTCGACGCCGGCATCAACCATGCGTAGATCAGCACTTCGCGGCGGCGTCTGGCGCGCGTGACGGCCAGCACCGCGAGCGCAGCCGTCAACACCACAAGGAACGTAATCATCCGGTTGCTGAACTCGACGGCCTGATGGATGACGGCGACCTCGGCGTGGGGGACCGGTACGAAGCTGCCGGGGAAGCACTGCGGCCAGGTCGGACAGCCGAGACCCGACGCGGTGACGCGGACGATGGCGCCGGTGACGGCGATACCGCCCTGCGTCAGGATGACTGCGGCGGCGATGATGCGCTGAACCCGCAGGCTCGGCATCGGCAGTCGGTCGACCATTCGTAGGAAGAGTCGTCCGACGGGCACGGCCTCGATGGTAGAGGAACGCAACTACAGCTCGTAGTAGCGGGTGGTCGTGCGTGCGTTAGGTAAAGCGGAACCAGCGCAGCGCGCATAGCGAGGCCACCGCGCCCCATGCCGCGAGCACCGCGATTCCGAACCAGTCGACTGACAGCGTCATCGCCTGCGACAGCGCTTCGGTCAACGCACCAGATGGCGTCAACCGAGCCACCCACTGCACGCCGTGCGGCACCATTCCGCCCTCGAGCGTCAGCGCGCCAAGGCCGGCGAAGACGAACCAGAGCAGGTTGGCGATCGCCAGCACGATCTCGGCCTTCAGCGTGCCGCCGAGCAGAAGCCCCAGCGCGGCAAACCCCGCGGTGCCGAGTGCGATGATCGCCGCGCCAAGCGCCAACCCAAGAATGTTCGGTCGCCAACCGAGGCCAAAACCGATGGCGCCCAACAGGATCGCCTGCAGGAATACCACGGTGACAACGGCCAACGACTTGCCCGCGATGATGCCCCACACCGGCAACGCCGTCGCGCCAAGCCGTTTGAGCGCTCCGTAGCGACGGTCGAACGCCACCGCAATGGCCTGCCCGGTGAACGCCGTCGAGATCACCGCGAGCGCCATGATCGCGGGCACGAACGTGGCCGCCCGGTTCGGGCCGAACGAGCCCAGCGGCAGCAGCGTCAGCCCGACCAGCAGCGTGATCGGAATGAACATGGTGAGCAACAACTGCTCGCCGTTGCGCAGCAGCAGCTTGAGCTCAAGGCCGAACTGTGCTGTCAGCATCTTCTGCACGGTCGCCGGGCGGGGATCGGGCGAAAAAGTGCCTGGCGCAAACAAATTGGTCACGATCGCAACTCCCGGCCGGTCAGGTCGAGGAACACGTCCTCAAGGCTTCGCTGCTCGACTCGCATATCGGTGGCCAGTACATCCAGTCGAGCGCACCAGGCGGTGACGGTGGCCAGCACCTGCGGGTCGATGTTGCCCTCGACCAGGTACTCGCCCGGCGCGGTTTCGGTCGCCTGGTAGCTCTCGGGCAGCGCCGACACCAGTAGCGACAGGTCGAGCATCCGTGGCGCGCGGAATCGCAGCTGGTTTTCCGCGCCGCTGCGCATCAGTTCGGCCGGTGTGCCGGTCGCCACCGCGACACCACGGTCGATGATGACGATCCGGTCGGCGAGTTCCTCGGCCTCGGTCAGCTGATGTGTTGTCAGCACCACCGTCACGCCGTCGCGGCGAAGCCCATTGATCAACTCCCACACGACGATTCGCGCATGGGCATCCATGCCCGCCGTTGGCTCGTCGAGGAACACCAGCTCCGGGCGGCCCACCACCGCGCAGGCCAGGGCCAACCGCTGCTGCTGGCCACCGGACAGCCGACGGTAGGTCGTGCGCGCCGCCTCGTTAAGGCCAAGCGTGTCCAGCAGCCATTGCGGGTCGAGCGGGTTAGCCGCATACGCCGCAACGAGATTCAGCATTTCGCCGGCGCGCGCTGCCGGGTATCCGCCGCCGCCCTGCAGCATCACACCGATGCGCTCGCGCAGGCGGGCGTTGTCGGCGACGGGATCCAGTCCGAGGATCTCGATACTGCCCGCGTCGGGCTTGATGAAGCCCTCGCACATCTCCACCGTCGTGGTCTTCCCGGCGCCGTTGGGGCCGAGCAGCGCGAGCACTTCAGCGGTGTTCACGTCGAGGTCGAGTTCGGAGACGGCCGTCGTCGACCCATACCGCTTGATGACGCCGCGCAGGCGCACGGGGACGGCCGACGAGCGCTCGCGCGAGGAGCCGGCAGCACTCGAGGAGGTCACGGGGATTCAGCGTAAGCGCCGGGCTTGGCAGGCTGCGGCGCCGGTATTGCCGGTTCGACGATTTCAGGCACCGGCTCTACGTGCGGACGGCCGGGGTCGGGCAGCTTTCGCCACGGCAATCGGTAGTAGGTGAGGCCGATGAGTATGAGCACAATCACGGTGCTCGCCACGACCGCGAGCAGGATCTGGAACAGTGTGAATCGGTCACCGTTGGCCGTCGGGCCGAAGATGCCGACGACAAGGGTGACACCGATCGTCGCAGTTCGGAACTGCTGTCGGGTAGCCCATGCCGCGAGCGGGATCACGGCCCACAGCACGTACCACGGCTGAACCACAGGGAACAGCAGAACCGTCATGCCGAGCGCGACACCTAGTCCGCCCACCGGATGCAGCCGGCCGCGCAGCACCGCGAGCAACAGGAACGTCACGATGATCGCGATGACGAACACACCGATCGCACGCGTCAGCCCGAGCACCGCGGTGGTGTGATCGCCGAGCCCCAACAGGATGCCGACCTGTCCGGTGCCCAGCGCCAACAACGTCGGCAACGACATCCAGCTGCGCACGACGTTGGCGGTGCCCAGCGTGTACAACCAGCCGAAGCCGAGCCCGCTGGCCCAGCCGATCAGCCCCATCACCGCCAGCGAGACGGCGGTCAGCGACCCGCCAGCGATCAGGAATGCCTTGAACGTGCCGCCCCAGCGGCAGGCCAGCGCCATCGCCACGAAGCCGAGTGCGAGCAGCGACGGCAGCTTCACTTGCGAGGACAGCGTGATCAGCACAATGCCGAGCAGGAGATTCGCCATCGGCAGCCATCGTGCCCAGTCGTCCCTGCCTTGCGGCCAGGCCCAAGGCTTCGGCAGGAGTGGGCCCGCGGCGTCGACGCCGCGCAGCGCGAATTCGGCGCCGGCCAACATCAGGCCCAGCATCAATGCCTCGTTATGAATGCCTGCGACCAGATGCATGATCAGCAGCGGGTTCGCCGCGCCCAGCCACAGCGCACTCACCTCGGCGACACCGCAGCGCCGCGCCAACCGCGGTGTCGCCCACACAATTAGGCCGACGCCGAGCAGCACCACGAGCCGATGGCACAGCACCGCCGCGACGATGTTTTCTCCCGTCAGCGCGGAGATGCCCTGCCCGATCCACAGAAACAGCGGGCCGTAGGGCGCAGGCGTCTCGCGCCACATGTTCGGCACCGACAAGGTGAAGACATGGTCGAGGCCGAGTCCTGGGGCAGGACCCACGCGGTACGGGTTGAGGCCCTGCAGCGAGATCTCGCTCTGCGCCAGGTAGGAGTAGACATCTCTGCTGTACATCGGCGGCGCCATGAGCAGCGGCAGCACCCACAACAGCAGCGTGCGGTCCAGCTGGCTGCGCGTCATGCGCCGGTCGCCGAGGGTGAACCGGCCGAGCATCAGCCAGGCCAACGCCATCATCACCGCGCCCGTGGTGGTCATGGTCAGCGACACCGTCTGAATGCGCGACGGCAGATTCAGCAGCCGGACCCCGAATGTGGGGTCCTGCACCACCGGGCGGGCGCCGACACCCAATGCGCCGATCGCCATCAACACCGTCCCGGTGGCTCCGAACAGGCGGGTGCGCCGGAACGCGATGAGTTCGGCGTCGTTCAGCGGGGAGCCGACGGCACGCTCGTCGCCATGCCATCCGGCAATCGACGTGCTGAGGGTCCGCAGGCGAAGCGCCACCACAGCAGCGTAGCGGCCGGTTGTATGGGTCCCGTCACCCTAAGGGCACCCTTGCTTTACCGGGTTTCTGAATTCCGTCACAATAGTGTTGTGAAATTCGGTCCGGACGCTGGCGCCGCTCAGGCGGCGACTACTAGCGCTGATCGCCACACGCGTGGCGCGATCGTCCAGCTCTTGCTGGAATCCGGACCAATCACAGCGGGGGAGATCGGCGACCGCCTCGGTATTTCCGCCGCCGGCGTGCGTAGGCACCTTGACGCCCTGTTGGACGCGGGCGACGCGCAATCCAGCGCCGCGGCGGCTTGGCAGCACCACGGACGCGGACGGCCGGCCAAGCGGTATCGGCTGACGCCTCAGGGCAGGGCAAAGCTGCAGCATACCTACGACGACCTGGCTGTTGCCGCGATGCGACAGCTGCGGGAGATCGGCGGCGACGACGCCGTGCGCACCTTCGCGAGGCGCCGCATCGATGCCATCCTGTCGGGAGTAACCGATGGGCCCAGTGACGTTGAAGCCAAGGCCGACCGGGTTGCGAATGCGCTGACCAAGGCCGGCTACGCAACCAGCACGACTCCGGTGACGGGGCCGATCCACGGCATCCAGCTGTGCCAGCACCATTGCCCGGTATCGCACGTCGCCGAGGAGTTCCCCGAACTGTGCGAGACCGAGCGGGAGGCATTCGCAGAGATCCTGGGCACCCACGTGCAGCGGCTGGCGACCATCGTCAACGGCGACTGCGCGTGCACCACCCACGTACCGCTCACCCCCGAGAAGCCAAAATCAACCCGGCGCACAGCCCGCGTCAGGAAAACCACGAGCAAGCAAGGAGCGTCGACATGACGACCACTCCCGAGATCCACAAAGTGGGCGAACCGCTCAGCCAGGATGAGGCCATCGCCTCGCTGAGCCGGTACGGCTACGGCTGGGTGGACTCCGACGCGGCGGGCGCCAGCGCACAGCGCGGGCTGTCCGAAGCGGTAGTGCGCGACATCTCGGCCAAGAAGAGCGAGCCGGAGTGGATGCTGGAGACCCGGCTGCGCGCGCTACGCACGTTCGACAAGAAGCCGATGCCGAACTGGGGCTCCAACCTCGAGGGCATCCACTTCGACAACATCAAGTACTTCGTGCGATCCAGCGAGAAGCAGGCTGCCACGTGGGACGACCTGCCCGCCGACATCAAGAACACCTACGACAAGCTGGGCATCCCCGAGGCCGAGAAGCAGCGTCTGGTCTCTGGTGTCGCCGCACAGTACGAATCCGAGGTCGTCTACCACTCCATCCGCGAGGATCTAGAGAAGCTGGGCGTCATTTTCCTCGACACCGACACCGCGCTGAAGGAACACCCGGAGATCTTCAAGCAGTACTTCGGCACCGTGATCCCGGCGGGCGACAACAAGTTCTCCGCGCTGAATACCGCTGTGTGGTCAGGCGGTTCGTTCATCTACGTGCCGCCCGGCGTGCACGTCGACATCCCGCTGCAGGCCTACTTCCGGATCAACACCGAGAACATGGGCCAGTTCGAGCGCAC
Source organism: Mycobacterium sp. JS623 (assembly GCF_000328565.1). Lineage (NCBI taxonomy): Bacteria > Bacillati > Actinomycetota > Actinomycetes > Mycobacteriales > Mycobacteriaceae > Mycobacterium > Mycobacterium sp. JS623. The sequence continues at coordinate 2,826,220 of NC_019966.1, forward strand.
GCTGATCATCGTCGACGAGAACGCCTACGTGCACTACGTCGAGGGCTGTACCGCGCCGATCTACAAGAGCGACTCGCTGCATTCGGCGGTCGTCGAGATCATCGTGAAGCCCGGTGGCCGTTGCCGTTACACGACCATCCAGAACTGGTCGAACAACGTGTACAACCTCGTGACCAAGCGTGCGCGGGCAGAGGCAGGCGCGACCATGGAGTGGGTCGACGGCAACATCGGCTCGAAGGTCACGATGAAGTACCCGGCGGTCTGGATGACCGGCGAGCACGCCAAGGGCGAGGTGCTGTCGGTGGCGTTCGCAGGCGAGGGTCAGCACCAGGACACCGGCGCGAAGATGCTGCACCTGGCGCCGAACACCTCGAGCAACATCGTGTCCAAGTCGGTGGCCCGCGGCGGTGGCCGCGCGTCCTACCGCGGACTGGTTCAGGTCAACAAGGGCGCGCACGGTTCGCGCTCCAGCGTGAAATGCGATGCGCTGCTGGTCGACACGATCAGCCGCTCCGACACCTATCCGTACGTCGACATCCGCGAGGACGACGTGACGATGGGCCATGAGGCCACGGTGTCGAAGGTCAGCGAGGATCAGCTGTTCTATCTGATGAGCCGCGGGCTGACCGAGGACGAGGCGATGGCCATGGTGGTGCGCGGCTTCGTCGAGCCGATCGCCAAGGAGCTTCCGATGGAGTACGCGCTTGAGCTCAACCGGCTGATCGAGCTGCAGATGGAAGGCGCGGTCGGATAGTGGCTGAGCTGACCACTGCTGTCGAGGGAATCAACAAGGGGGAGCTGTTCACGTCGTTCGACGTCGACGCCTTCGAGGTGCCGCACGGTCGCGACGAGCTCTGGCGCTTCACACCCTTGAGGCGTTTGCGCGGCCTCCACGACGGGTCGGCTGTCGCGACCGGCGCGGCCACCATCGACGTCGAGACATCGGATGACGTGCGAGTCGATCGGGTCGGGCGCGACGACTCGCGACTCGGCGCAGCGGGTGCACCCGCTGATCGTGTTGCGGCGCAAGCATATTCGTCGTTCGAGACCGCGACGCTGATCGAGGTGCCGAAGGATACCGTCATCCGCGATGAGATCCAGGTGACGGTGACCGGGCCCGGCGAGGACAAGGTCGCCTACGGGCACCTGCAGGTGCGGGTCGGTGAGCTGTCCGAGGCAGTCGTCGTCATCGACCAACGCGGCAGCGGAACGTATGCCGACAACGTCGAGTTCGTCATCGGCGACGCCGCCCGGCTCACGGTGGTGTCGATCGCCGACTGGGCAGACGATGCGGTGAATGTCAGCACACACCACGCCGCGCTCGGCAAGGATGCGGTGCTGCGTCACGTCGCGGTCACGCTCCGCGGCGACGTCGTGCGGCTGACCGCACGGGCCAAGTTCTGTGCGCCGGGTGGTGACGCCGAGTTGCTCGGGTTGTACTTCGCCGACGACGGCCAGCACTTCGAGTCGCGGCTGCTGGTGGACCACGCCCAGCCGAACTGCCGTTCGCACGTCACGTACAAGGGTGCGCTGCAAGGCGATCCCGATTCGAAAAAGCCGGACGCGCACACCGTGTGGATCGGCGACGTGCTGATCCGGGCCGCGGCCACCGGAACCGATACCTTCGAGACCAACCGCAACCTGGTGCTCACCGATGGCGCGCGTGCCGACTCGGTGCCGAACCTGGAGATCGAGACCGGCGAGATCGTCGGCGCCGGTCACGCGAGCGCCACCGGTCGTTTCGACGATGAGCAGCTGTTCTATCTGCAGGCCCGCGGCATTCCCGAGGACCAGGCCCGCAGGTTGGTCGTGCGCGGCTTCTTCGGCGAGATCATCGGCAAGATCGCCGTCCCCGCGGTGCGTGAACGTCTCACCGCGGCCATCGAACACGAACTCGAGCTAACCGAAGGAATCACTCACTGATGACCACACTGGAAATCAAGGACCTGCACGTCAGCGTCGTCTCCAAAGAGGACGGGACCGACATCCCGATCCTCAAGGGCGTCGACCTCACCGTGAACTCGGGGGAGACCCACGCGTTGATGGGCCCCAACGGATCCGGCAAGTCCACGCTGTCCTACGCGATCGCCGGTCACCCGAAGTACACCGTCACCTCGGGCTCGATCACGCTCGACGGTCAGGACGTGCTCGAGATGACCATCGACGAGCGCGCACGCGCCGGGCTGTTCCTTGCGATGCAGTACCCCGTCGAGGTGCCGGGTGTGTCGATGTCGAACTTTCTGCGCACTGCGGCCACCGCGGTCCGCGGCGAGGCGCCGAAGCTGCGGCACTGGGTCAAAGAGGTCAAGGGCGCGATGGGTGACCTCGAAATCGACCCCGCGTTCTCCGAACGCAGTGTCAACGAAGGCTTTTCGGGTGGCGAGAAGAAGCGCCACGAGATCCTGCAGCTGTCGCTGCTGAAGCCCAAAATCGCGATACTCGACGAGACCGACTCCGGCCTTGACGTCGATGCCCTGCGCGTCGTCAGCGAGGGTGTCAACCGTTACGCGGAAGCAGAGCACGGCGGCGTCCTGCTGATCACCCACTACACCCGCATCCTGCGCTACATCCAGCCGCAGTTCGTGCACGTGTTCGTTGGCGGCCGCATCGTCGAGTCCGGCGGACCGGAACTCGCCGACGAGCTCGAAGAGAACGGGTACGTGCGCTTCACCCAGGCGGTCGGAGCCTGACATGACTCGGGCACAAGAGGTGCTCCTTTCGTCCGCCGCTAGAACTCTCGATGTCGCCAAGATCAGGGCGGATTTTCCGATCCTGAAAAGGGTGATGCGCGGCGGAAGTCAGCTGGCATACCTGGATTCCGGTGCGACATCGCAACGGCCGCTTCAGGTGCTCGACGCCGAGCGGGACTTCCTGACCACGTCCAACGGCGCGGTGCATCGCGGTGCACACCAGCTGATGGAGGAGTCCACCGACGCCTACGAAGAGGGCCGTGCCGACATCGCGGCCTTCGTCGGCGCGGACCCCGACGAGCTGGTGTTCACCAAGAACGCCACAGAAGCGATCAACCTGGTCGCCTATGTGCTCGGCGACGACCGGTTTGACCATGCGGTCGGGCCGGGCGACGTCATCGTCACCACCGAGCTGGAGCACCACGCCAACCTGATTCCCTGGCAGGAGCTGGCGCGTCGCACCGGAGCGACGCTGAAGTGGTACGGCGTTACCGACGACGGCCGCATCGATCTGGAGTCGCTGGTGCTCGACGAACGCGTGAAAGTGGTTGCGTTCAGCAATCACTCGAACGTCACCGGTACGATGGCTCCGGTAGCGGAGCTGGTGGCGCGCGCCAAGGCGGTCGGTGCGCTGACGCTGCTGGACGCCTGCCAGTCGGTGCCGCACCAGCCGGTCGACTTCCACGCGCTCGATGTTGACTTCGCGGCGTTCTCCGGACATAAAATGCTTGGCCCCAACGGTATTGGCGTGTTGTACGGCCGCAGTGAACTGCTCAATGCGATGCCGCCGTTCATCACCGGCGGGTCGATGATCGAGACCGTCACGATGGAGCAGACCACCTACGCTCCCGCGCCGCAACGCTTCGAGGCCGGGACACCGATGACTTCGCAGGTGGTCGGCCTGGCCGCGGCGGCGAAGTATCTGCGAGAGATCGGCATGGCCGCCGTCGAGGCGCACGAGGCAGAGTTGGTGGCAGCGGCACTGAGCGGACTGTCGGACATCGACGGTGTGCGGGTCATCGGACCCACATCACTTGAAAATCGCGGTTCGCCAGTGTCTTTCGTCGTAGACGGCGTTCATGCCCACGATGTCGGGCAGGTGCTCGACGACGACGGCGTTGCGGTGCGCGTGGGCCACCACTGCGCGTGGCCGCTGCACCGCCGGTTCGGCATCGCCGCGACCGCGCGGGCATCGTTCGCCGTCTACAACACGCTCGACGAGGTCGACCGGCTGGTCGCCGGCGTGCGGCACGCGGTCGAATTCTTCGATCCGGCGGGCAGGAGCGAAGCGACCCGGGGATTGGGCTGAGGGACTGACGTGCGGCTGGAGCAGATCTATCAGGAAGTGATCCTCGATCACTACAAGCATCCGCACCATCGCGGGCTGCGCGAGCCGTTCGGTGCCGAGTCGTATCAGGTGAACCCGACGTGCGGAGATGAGGTGCGGCTCCGCGTCGCGCTGAGCGAGGATGGCGAGCGCATCGACGACGTGTCTTACGACGGGCAGGGCTGCTCGATCAGCCAGGCATCGACGTCGGTGCTGACAGATCAGGTGATCGGCCAGAGCGTCGGCGATGCGCTGAAGACTGTGGCGGCGTTCACCGAGATGGTGTCCTCGCGCGGCACAGTCGAAGGGGACGAGGATGTAATCGGCGACGGCATCGCGTTCGCCGGTGTCGCGAAGTATCCGGCACGGGTGAAATGCGCGCTGCTGGGTTGGATGGCTTTCAAGGCCGCGCTCGCCCAGGCGAGCGCATCAAACACAGCGCTAGCTTCATTTGAAGACGAGGAGACCGCAGATGAGCGAAACCGCAGCGCCTAACGACGAACTGCTCGCCGACCTCGAGGAGGCGATGCGCGACGTCGTCGATCCGGAACTTGGGATCAACGTCGTCGACCTCGGGCTCGTTTACGACCTGAACGTCGAACAGGGGGAGCAGGGCAACGTTGCGTTGATCGACATGACGCTGACGTCGGCCGCTTGCCCGCTGACCGACGTCATCGAGGATCAGTCGCGCACCGCTCTGGTTGGTGCCGGACTGGTCAATGAGATCAGGATCAATTGGGTGTGGAACCCGCCGTGGGGCCCGGACAAGATCACTGAGGACGGCCGCGAACAGTTGCGGGCGTTGGGCTTTACCGTCTAGCCGTTGCGGCCGCCGATGATCAGATCCTTGATCTCGGCGAGCTGCTCATCCACTGAGCGGAAGCGCCCGCGCGTCTCTTGGAAGCCTTCGTCCACCCGTGTTTCGAGCACGGTCAATCGTGTTTCGAACACCGCTTAGTCGGATTGCGTGTTCCCGCTGGTTTGCGCCGAGCGCATTTACGTCCGCTAGTACCGCGCGGTAGTCGGCTTGCGATGCTTCGAGCGCTGCTACCCGCGCTTCGAGATCTTCCAGCGTCGCCACGCCATCACACTAAGTCAGAAATGACCACGCGACAGCAGTCATTGTGTCTGTTGTGGATAACCTGCGTCGACGTATTGCGTTTGCCCGCCTCGGAGCGGCCACTGACGTCACAATCGCACTGTGGTCACAGTGCCGGCGTTCGTTTGGCGGGGCGATTTCCTCCGCCGCGCAGTAATCATCGGCGGCGCACTGGGGATCGTCCTCGGCGCGATGGCCTGGATAGATTCCGGACTCCTGCTTGCCGGCATCTTGACGGTCTTCATGACCGGTCTCATCTACGGCAGCTGGATGCCGCGGCGGATGAGACGCTACTGGCCAGGCGCCGAACAACTCTCGGGCGAGGACCGCGTGACGGTGGCTGGCACTGCCCGACGGGGCGAGCACGTCGGCGACTCTCGGTTGGCGCAACCCGTCGTTGACTACAGCGCAGGTATGCATGCAGCGGCCGAGCAGGCTAAGCCCTATCGATGGGTGCTGCCGCTCATCCTCGTCGTGAGCGTCGCAACCGTGTTGTGGGACAGCATCTTTGGCACTTGGGGCAACGCTATCGTGTCCGTCATCTACTTGGTGGCCCTACTGATCGAGCTGCTCTGGTGGCCCAAGAAGCGAGACGAGCTGCTGGCTAATGGTGACCGCGCGGCGGAAATGGCTCGACAGACGATGATCTCTGACTAAAGTCAGAGATATGACGGCGGAGATGGTGGCGCAGGTCAGACGGTTCAACCGCACCGTCACCCAGCGGATCGGCGTGCTCAACGAGAATTTCCTGGCCAGCCACCGGTCACTCGCCCAGAACCGGCTGCTCTGGGAGATCGGAGTCGACGGCTGCGACATCCGCTCGCTGCGGGAACGGCTCGACCTGGACTCGGGCTACGTCAGCAGGCTGCTGCGCGCGCTGGAGGCGGCTGGCCACGTCGTCGTGGAGCCGAGTCCAGCCGACGGGCGCATCCGCATTGCCCGGCTGACGGCGGCGGGCCGCCGTGAGCTCGCCGCACTCGACCGGCGCTCCGACGACGCCGCGGCGGCCATTCTGCAGCCGCTCAACGACCGACAGCGCACCGCACTGGTCACGGCCATGGCGGACGTCGAGCGTCTGCTGATCGCCTCAACGGTCGAGGTCAGGGAATGCGAACCGCGCCACCGCGACGCCCGGTTCTGTCTGCAGACCTATTACGACGAGCTGGCTGTCCGCTTCGAGGGCGGCTACGACCCGGCGCTCAGCCCTGTCGCCGACGCCGAAATGACCCCGCCCGCAGGGCTTTTGCTCGTCGCGTCGTTGCACGGCGAACCTGTCGGCTGTGGGGCGCTGATCTTCTACCCCGACGGCGTGGCCCTGGTGAAGCGGATGTGGGTGGCTCCCGCGGTCCGTGGCCTGGGGCTGGGCCGCCGGCTGCTCTACGAATTGGAGAACCGGGCGCGCGCCGACGGGGTCCGGTTGATGCGGTTGGAGACCCGCAACGAATTGTCCGAGGCGATCCGGATGTATCAGACGTCCGGGTACCGCGAAGTCGAGCCCTTCAACGACGAGCCCTACGCCCATCACTGGTTCGAGAAGTCGCTGTAACGCTCGGGCGAGATCTGGTAACTCAGTCGGTATGAGCCTCGACGAGACGTATGTCGCTACCCGGCGACAACTGCGCGGAGTCGCCGAAAGCCTGATCGCCGGGCCGCAGTACCGCGCGACAGGCACCATCCGGCTGGCGGTGCGCCCGGATGGCTTCGCAGGCGTGGCCGTGCCCCTGGCCGTGCATGGCACGCAGCTGGTCTGGCCCGACGGTGCCGCCGCGCTAGCAGGACCGGTTGGCGCGCTCGCCGACGCCGCCGGCGTCGCCCCTGGCCCGCCCGAGGGCGTATACGACGTCGTCGACCCACTGCCGGTGGATGCGGCGCTGGACGTGGACGCGACCGTGGCGGACTGGCTCTATCGCAGCCACTACGCGGGCGGGCACGCGATCAAGACCGTCCTGCCCGAGGCACACCCCGTGCTATGGCCCGAGCACTTCGACGTCGCCGCCACCGAGGACGAGGTGAACTACGGCGTCTCCGCCGGCGACGACTACCACCCGACGCCGTACGCGTACGTCGGGCCATGGACTGAACGCACCGGTCCATTCTGGAATGCCCCATTCGGGGCGGTTCGTCCGCTCGACGCCGCACACGATGTGGACGAATTGGCCGCGCAGATCACCGAGTTCTTCCAACAGGGCAGACGGGAGTTGTGATTCGGCCATGATCGCAGCCGTGGACGAAACGACGATTCTCGCGGGATTGCGTGCCGGCGACGAGGGAGCGTTCGCCCAACTCGTCGATCAGCATGCGCCATCGATGCTGCGAGTGGCCCGCGGTTATGTGCCCAGCCGCGAGATCGCCGAAGAGGTGGTCCAGGAGACGTGGATCGCTCTGCTCAAGGGCATTGACAATTTCGAAGGCCGATCCTCTTTGCGCACTTGGCTTTTCGCCGTGATGATCAACATCGCCAAGGCCCGCGGGCTTCGCGAGCGCCGCGATGCCGACGCGGCGATCATGGCGTTCACCGACGGCACCGTCGACCCGGCACGGTTTCGCACGGCCGACGATCCCTATCCGGGACATTGGAAACAAGGCGAGCAGCCGTCGCCGTTCCCCGACACCCCGGAGGGATCGGTGCTCAGCAACGAACTCGTCGACGTGGCTGGGCGTGAGTTGGACAGACTGCCCGACCGACAGCGGATGGTGGTGACGCTGCGGGACATGCTCGGCTTCGACTCGGGCGAGGTGTGCAACATGCTCGACATCAGCGTCGCCAACCAACGGGTGCTTCTGCACCGCGGCCGCGCCGCGGTTCGGCAGGCGCTCGAAGAGTATTTGGAGGACCGGTCATGAGCCTGGATGCCATGGACTGCAACGAACTCGTAGAGTTGGTCACCGCATACCTTGACGACGCCCTCGACCGGGAAACCCGCTCGCGCTTCGAGTCCCACCTCGGTGACTGCGACGGCTGCGAGAACTATCTTCAGCAGTTCCGCGAAACCGTGCGGGCCGTCGGCAAGATCCGCGACGACGACCTCGACCCAGGATTTCGCAACCGGCTGCTCGATGCGTTCAGAGACTTCCGTTGATTGCCGCCGGGCAGTTTGCCGTGCCCATAGGCTGGGAACAACCCGATTTACCCGAGCGTTAGGAACATCGTGGCTACGCGAGACATCACCGCCGAAGAGTTCAACGACACCATCAACGACAACGACATCGTGCTGGTGGATTTCTGGGCGTCGTGGTGCGGCCCGTGTAAGGCGTTCGCGCCGACGTTCGCGGCGTCTTCGGAGGAGCACCCCGACGTCGTGTACGCGAAGGTCGACACCGAGGCCGAGCAGCAGTTGGCCGCGGCTGCCGACATCCGCTCCATCCCGACCCTGATGGCATTCAAGAAGGGCAAGCTGGTGTTCAACCAGGCCGGTGCGTTGCCGCCGGCGGCGCTGGAGCAGCTGGTGCAGCGGGTCAAGGAGTTCGATATCGACGCCGCAATCGCCGCGCAGGGCAACGGCGAACCGAAGTAACTGAATGCACGCGATAGCGTGCAGTCCGTGACCGAGCAAAACAACTTCGTCCTCGTCGACCATCCGCGGCCGCATGTCGCGCTGGTGACGCTGAACCGGCCCGAGCGGATGAACTCGATGGCGTTCGACGTCATGGTGCCGCTCAAGAAGGTGCTCGAGGAGCTGACCTACGACAACGCGACGCGGGTGATTGTGCTCACAGGCGCGGGCCGCGGCTTTTCGTCCGGCGCCGACCACAAGTCGGCAGGTTCGGTGCCGCACATCGACGGGCTGACCCGGCCGACGTTCGCGCTGCGATCGATGGAGGTGCTCGACGACGTCATCCTGTCGTTGCGCAAGATGCACCAACCGGTGATCGCTGCCGTCAACGGCGCGGCGATCGGCGGGGGACTTTGCCTGGCGCTCGCCTGCGATATCCGCGTCGCAGGTGAGGCCGGCTATTTCCGGGCCGCGGGGATCAACAACGGCCTGACCGCCAGCGAGCTCGGGCTGTCCTACTTGTTGCCACGCGCCATCGGCACGTCTCGCGCCTTCGAGCTGATGCTGACCGGACGCGACGTCGACGCGGACGAAGCCGCACGCATCGGCCTGGTGTCGCGTGCAGTGCCGGACGACAAGCTACTCGACGTTTGCTACGAGCTCGGCGAGCGCATCGCATCGTTTTCGCGGCCCGGAATCGAATTGACCAAGCGCACGCTTTGGAGTGGACTGGACGCCGCTAGCCTGGAGGGGCATATGCAGGCCGAGGGCCTGGGACAGCTCTTCGTCCGTTTGCTCACCGGCAACTTCGAAGAAGCGGTCGCGGCGCGCGCCGACAAGCGCGCACCGGTCTTTACAGACGACAAGTAGGAGTACCGCAGCGTGATCCGCGCCGACGATGCATCGCGAAGTGGTGAGGAGGAGTGGCGCCAATGATCACCGCAACGGACCTCGAGGTCCGCGCTGGAGCACGCACGCTGCTGTCCACCGACGGCGCAGCGTTGCGGGTCCAGCCCGGCGACCGCATCGGGCTCGTCGGTCGCAACGGCGCAGGTAAGACCACCACCATGCGCATCCTCGCCGGCGAGGGTGAGCCCTACGCGGGCACCATCGTTCGCAGCGCGGAAATCGGTTATCTGCCACAGGATCCCAAAGAGGGCAACCTCGAGGTGCTGGCCCGCGATCGGGTGTTGTCCGCCCGCGGTCTTGACGCGTTGCTTGCCGATCTGGAAAAGCAGCAGGCGCTGATGGCCGAGGTGGCCGACGACGCCGCACGTGACAAAGCGGTCCGGAAATACGGCCAGCTCGAGGAGCGCTTCGCGGCGCTCGGCGGTTATGCGGCCGAAAGCGAGGCGGGCCGCATCTGCGCGAGTCTTGGTCTGCCCGAACGTGTTCTGACCCAACCCTTGCGCACGCTGTCCGGCGGTCAGCGTCGCCGAGTGGAGCTGTCCCGCATCCTGTTCGCCGCATCCGATACGGGTTCGGGGTCGGCCACCACGCTGCTGCTCGACGAGCCAACAAACCATCTCGACGCCGACTCGCTTGGCTGGCTGCGCGACTTCCTACGCGGCCACACCGGCGGTCTAGTGGTGATCAGTCACAACGTCGAGTTGCTCGCCGACGTCGTCAACCGGGTGTGGTTCCTCGATGCGGTGCGCGGCGAGGTCGACGTCTACAACATGGGCTGGCAGAAGTACCTCGATGCCCGTGCGACCGACGAACAGCGGCGCCGCCGCGAGCGTGCCAACGCCGAACGCAAGGCCTCGGCCCTGCGCGCGCAGGCCGCCAAGATGGGCGCCAAGGCCACCAAAGCCGTTGCCGCGCAGAACATGCTGCGCCGAGCCGACCGGATGATGGCCGCGCTCGACGAGGAACGAGTTGCCGACAAGGTGGCCAGGATCAAGTTCCCGACGCCGGCGCCGTGCGGTCGCACACCGTTGGTGGCCAAGGGGCTGACGAAGAACTACGGCTCGCTCGAAGTGTTCACCGGCGTCGATCTCGCGATCGACCGCGGTTCGCGCGTCGTGGTGCTCGGCCTCAACGGCGCGGGCAAGACCACACTGCTGCGGCTGTTGGCGGGCGTGGAGACACCGGACTCCGGGGGACTCGAGCCCGGCCACGGAATGAAGCTCGGCTACTTTGCACAGGAACATGACACGCTCGACAATATGGCGACGGTGTGGGAGAACATCCGTCACGCTGCGCCCGACACAGGTGAGCAGGAACTGCGGGGTCTGTTGGGCGCCTTCATGTTCAGCGGTGCGCAGCTTGATCAGCCGGCAGGCACACTGTCCGGTGGCGAGAAGACTCGACTCGCGTTGGCGGGCCTCGTCGCGTCGACCGCGAACGTGCTTCTGCTCGACGAGCCGACCAACAATCTCGACCCCGCGTCGCGCGAGCAGGTGCTCGACGCGTTGCGGAGTTACGTCGGCGCAGTGGTGTTGGTGACACACGACCCGGGTGCCGCCGAAGCGCTCGACCCGCAGCGGGTGGTGCTGCTGCCCGACGGTACTGAGGACTTCTGGTCCAACGACTACTCGGATTTGATCGAGCTCGCCTGAGCTCGGACGCTCATGGAGCTTCGGCCAGTCCGAATCGCGAACCGTTTCATCAATTCCGCCCATCGCGTGTGAAGGCTTCTTACGCTGGGTATGCGTCGGGGCATCACACGTGGGGAGATGTCGATGAAGAAATTGAACAAGTCGCGAGACGAGGTGCTGAACGAGTTGCGCAGTGCCTACGAGGGGGGCGCGAGCATCCGTACGTTGGTAGCCAACACCGGCCGCTCGTACGGCTCGATTCACAGCATGCTGCGTGAGTCGGGCACTGCAATGCGTAGCCGCGGGGGGCCCAACCACCGCAGGCGTGCCAGTTAAGGCGGTTGCTGGCGCAGCGAGGCCTCGACGAGGTCTAGTACGGCACTGAGCTTTTCGGGTTCATCGCCGGAGGCCAGTCGCGCCACCAGGCCGTCGAGCACGAGGTCCAGATACGTCTGCAGCACTGCGCTGGGCACGTCGTCGCGCAGCCGGCCTGCCTGCTTTTGGGTGCGCAGACGTTCAGTGGTCGCCGCCGACAACTCCGCCGAGCGCTCGGACCAACCGCGGTTGAACGCCGGATCGTTGCGCAGCTTGCGCGCGATCTCCAGCCGCGTCGCCAGCCAGTCGAACTGCTCGGGCGCGGCCAGCATGTCGCGCATCACCTGAATCAACCCTTCCCGCGACGCGACATCGGCCATCCGTTCGGCGTCCTCGCGGGCGAGCTCGAAGAATAGCGTGTCCTTGTCGCGGAAGTGGTGAAAGATCGCACCGCGCGACAGCCCGATGGTCTGCTCGAGCCGTCGCACGGTGGCCTTGTCGTAGCCGTACTCTGCGAAGCATCGCCGGGCGCCGTCGAGAATCTGCCGGCGCCGCGCTGCCAGATGGTCATCCGTTACCCGGGGCACTGGACTCTTACGACTTCAGCATGTTGCGCAGCACATACTGCAGGATGCCGCCGTTGCGGTAGTAGTCCGCCTCACCGGGGGTGTCGATGCGCACCACCGCGTCGAACTCGACAGTGTTGTCATCCGAGGCGCCGTCTCCCGATTTCCTCGCGGTGACATGCACGGTCTTCGGCGTCTTGCCGTCGTTGAGCGCCTCGATGCCGGTGATGTCGAACGTCTCAGTGCCGTCCAGCTTGAGGCTGGCCGCCGACTCGCCCTCGGGGAACTGCAGGGGGATGACCCCCATCCCGATCAGGTTGGAGCGGTGGATGCGCTCGAACGACTCGGTGATGACCGCGCGCACGCCGAGCAGGCTGGTGCCCTTGGCCGCCCAGTCGCGCGACGAGCCCGAGCCGTATTCTTTGCCGCCGAGCACAACCAGCGGAATGTCCTGCGCCGCATAGTTTTGCGCGGCGTCATAGATGAACGCCTGTTCACCGCCGGTAGTGAAGTCGCGGGTGTAGCCGCCGGACACGTCATCGAGAAGTTGATTACGCAACCGGATGTTGGCGAACGTGCCGCGGATCATCACTTCGTGGTTACCGCGCCGCGAGCCGTAGGAGTTGTAGTCCTTCTTGTCGACCCCGTGACTGTCGAGGTACTGCGCGGCCGGCGTGCCCGGCTTGATGCTGCCTGCTGGGGAGATGTGGTCGGTGGTCACCGAATCACCCAGCAGCGCCAGCACTCTGGCGCCCTTGATGTCGGTCACCGGCTGCGGCTCGGCGGGCATGCCGTCGAAGTACGGTGGTTTGCGCACATACGTCGAGTTGGAATCCCACTCGAAGGTGTTGCCCGCAGGCGTCGGCAAATTGCGCCACCGGTCGTCGCCCTTGAAAACGTCTCCGTAGTTCTTCGTGAACATCTCCGTGCTGATGGCATTGGCGATGGTGTCGTTGATGTCCTTCTGCGACGGCCAGATGTCCTTCAGGAAGACGTCGGCGCCTTCTTTGTCTCTGCCAAGCGGCTCGGAGTCGAAGTCGAAGTCCATGGTGCCCGCCAGCGCGTAGGCGATCACCAACGGCGGCGACGCCAAGTAGTTCATCTTCACGTCTGGGTTGATGCGGCCTTCGAAGTTGCGGTTACCCGAGAGCACCGCCGTCACCGACAGGTCGGCGTCGTTGACCGCCTTGCTGATCTCCTCGGGCAGCGGGCCCGAGTTACCGATACACGTGGTGCAGCCATAACCGACCAAGTAGAAGCCGAGCTTCTCCAGATACGGCCACAGCCCAGCTTTGTTGTAGTAGTCGGTGACGACCTGCGAACCAGGCGCCATCGTGGTCTTCACCCACGGCTTCGACGTCAGGCCCTTCTCGACGGCGTTCTTCGCAAGCAGTGCCGCGCCGAGCATCACCTCGGGGTTGGACGTATTGGTACACGACGTGATCGCCGCGATCACCACCGCGCCGTGGTCGAGGATGAACTCGCCGCGGTCGTCGGACTTGACCTCGACCGGGCTGCTCGGCCTGCCGTCGGCGCCGACGGCCGCCGACGGAACGACCGCGTCGTCGTCGGCGAAGGCCAGGCTCGAAGCCGGGTCGCTGGCCGGGAACGACTCTTCGACGGCCTCGTCGAGCTTGGTATGCGGGCTCTCCGCGCCGTCGTCCACATAGTTGTGAATGTCCTTGCGGAAGGCCGACTTTGCGTCGCCAAGCGCGATGCGGTCCTGCGGACGCTTGGGTCCGGCGATCGAGGGTACGACGTCGGACAGGTCCAGCTCGATGTACTCGGAGTACTTCGGCTCACTCTTGGGGTCGTGCCACATGCCCTGTTCCTTGGCATAAGCCTCGACCAACGCGAGCTGCTCGTCGCTGCGTCCGGTCATCCGCAGGTAGTCGATGGTGACCTCGTCGATGGGGAAAATGGCTGCGGTAGAACCGAATTCGGGGCTCATGTTGCCCAGCGTTGCGCGGTTGGCCAGCGGCACCTCGGCAACACCCTCGCCATAGAATTCGACGAACTTGCCGACCACGCCGTGCTTGCGCAGCATCTCGGTGACGGTGAGCACCACATCGGTGGCGGTTACGCCGGGCTTGCGCTCGCCGGAGAGCTTGAAGCCGACGACGCGGGGGATCAGCATCGACACGGGCTGACCCAGCATGGCCGCCTCGGCCTCGATGCCGCCGACGCCCCAGCCCAGTACGCCGAGGCCGTTCTCCATCGTGGTGTGGCTGTCGGTGCCGACGCAGGTGTCGGGGTAGGCCACGCCATCGCGTTCCCACACCACGCGGGCCAGGTACTCGATGTTGACCTGGTGCACGATGCCGGTGCCCGGCGGCACCACCTTGAAGTCGTTGAACGCGCCCTGCCCCCAGCGCAGGAACTGGTAGCGCTCGCCGTTGCGCTCGTATTCAATCTCGACGTTGCGCTCGAATGCGTTCGCGGTGCCGAACAGGTCGGCGATCACGGAGTGGTCGATGACCAGGTCGGCAGGCGCCAGTGGGTTGACCTTGTCCGGGTTGCCGCCGAGGTCGCCAACGGCCTCACGCATGGTGGCCAGGTCGACGATGCAGGGGACCCCGGTGAAGTCCTGCATGATCACGCGGGCGGGGGTGAACTGGATCTCCACGCTCGGCTCTGCCGACGGGTCCCAGTTCGCGATGGCCTCGATGTGGTCCTTGGTGATGTTGGCGCCGTCCTCGGTGCGCAGCAGATTCTCGGCGAGCACCTTGAGGCTGTAGGGCAGTTTCTCGGTGCCCTTCACCGCGTCCAAGCGGTAGATCTCGTAGCTCTTGTCCCCGACCTTCAATGTGTCGCGGGCGCCAAACGAATTAACCGAATCTTTGCTGCTCACATCAACTCCCGGCTCGATATCGCCGCGACGGGCTGTGTCGTCGGCGGTCACAACTCTAACAGTACGCTTGTCCTGCAAACCAACGCAGGGGTGTTTTTGTGTCTTGCCTCATTCTTCCTTGCGAGGCGCGTGCTGCCACCCACATACCCACTCATCGCGTACCGTGCCCGTGTGACCGGACCGCACGTGATTCCGTTTCTGCCGACGTACATCCCGCCCCAGGTATGCGCGACGGTCGGGCAGGACCCGGCGACCCCGCCGGACGCCTGCATGAATCTCGTCTTCGCCGATATTCGCGAGGACGGCGTGAGCGCATCGGCTAGCCAGAACAAGGCCGGCCTCGCGGCCGTGGTTGCCGACGCCAAGCAGAAGGGCATCGACCTCAAGATCGTCGTGCTCGACCAGAGTCCGCCGATCGACACCCCGCTGCGCGATGTCGCCACTCAGGTTGGCAAGGCCTATCCCGGTTCCACAGTCTTGGTCATCAGCCCCGGTTGGGCTGGCACGTATAGCCCGGTATACGACCGGGTGACTCTCGAGGCGGGTCAGGACATCGCCAAGACCGGCGACGCCGTGCAGTCGTCGAAGAATTTCGTCAGTGAGTTGACGACCCAACATTTCCCGTGGACGCCATTCACGATTGTTCTTGTGTTGGCGGTGATTGCGGCCGTTGTCGCCACTCGAGTGTTACAAGTCAAAGCCAAGCGCGCCTCTTCTCGCGAACAGGCGTAAAACCCCCAAAAGCGCGCGTTTTCCGGGGTTTTCACGTCTGCTCGCGCAATAGAAAGTCACAGCGGGATAACGCTAAATTCAATTACAAACCTGTAATTTGTGACTAAAGTTTCCTTAGCGTCAGATGTGACGTACCGTGCAATCGGTGGCTGATGTTGCAGTTGTGGTTCTTGTGACTGCGCACAGCATGTGAGCCATTAGGAGACACGGTCGAATGAGACGCACCCCGCGGGTCCGCGCGCTGACGCTTGCCATCGGCATGCTGCTCGCGACTCCCGGCCTGGCGATCGCCCAGCCCGCGAGTCCGGACACCCTCGGCGAGCTTGTCGCGGCCGTGGCCAACGCCAACCAGAAGCTGCAAGACCTCGGCGCCGCGATCCAGGCCCAGCAGGAAGGTGTCAACAAGGCGATCGTCGATGTGCAGACTGCGCGTGAGAATGCCGCCGCCGCGCAACACGAAGTGGATGCCAACGCGCAGCGGGTGACGGAGGCCAACACCGCGATCGCTGCGGCGCAGCAACGCTTCGACACCTTCGCTGCCGCAACGTATGTCAGCGGGCCGTCGGATTCCTACCTGACGGCCACCGATCCCGCCGACATCCTGTCCGCGGCGTCGGCAGGCCAGACATTGGCAGTGAGCTCACAGCAAGTCATCACCAATCTTCAGCGCGCCCGCACCGAGCAGGTGAACAAGGAGTCGGCCGCGCGGTTGGCGAAGCAGAACGCCGACAAGGCCGTCGCCGACGCGGAAGCCAGTCAGCAGAGCGCGGTTTCGGCGCTGAGCAACGCGCAACAGACGTTCAAGGACCAGCAGTCCCAACTCGATCAGTTGACCGCCGAGCACGCCGCCGCTCAAGCCAAGCTGGACAACGCCCGCAACTGGTCTGCGCCCGCAGGCGGAGCGCCTGCGGCCCAACCTGCCGCGGCGCGCGTCGGTGACCCGAACGCGAACTGGGATCGCGCACCGGGTGCGCGTGGCGGGGGCGGTCAGAAGTGGGACTCAGGGTGGGATCCCACGCTGCCTGCGATCCCGAGCGCCTTTGTCAGCGGTGACCCGATCGCGATCATCAACACGATCCTCGGCTACATGTCGACGTCGGCTCAGGTGACCCAACAGATGGGCCGCAACTTCCTGCAGTCGGTCGGCCTGCTGCCCACGCCGAGCGGTTACACGAATGGCGCGATTCCCCGTGTGTACGGCCGCCAGGCCACCGAGTACGTGATCAACCGTGGCCTCGCGGTGCGCGGCACGCCGTACTCCTGGGGTGGCGGCAACGCCGCGGGCCCGAGCCGCGGCATCGATTCCGGTGCTGACACAGTCGGTTTCGACTGTTCGGGATTGATGCTGTACATGTTCGCGGGCGTCGGCATCAAGCTCGACCACTACTCGGGCTCGCAGTACAACGCCGGCCGTAAGGTCCCGTCGTCGCAGATGCGTCGTGGCGACATGATCTTCTACGGACCCAACGCCAGCCAGCACGTCGCGATGTATCTCGGCGACGGCCAAATGCTCGAGGCCCCGTACACGGGCTCCGTCGTGAAGGTCTCGCCGGTGCGCACCAGCGGTATGACCCCCTACGTGACTCGAATGATCGAATGGTGAATCCCCTGCGCCGCATAACAATTGGACTCCTGATAGCCGTCGCGCTGCTGCTTGGCCTTGTCGCACCCGCGATCGCCGCCCCCGATGACGGACAGTGGGATCCCACGCTGCCGAAGATCCTCAGCGCCGGCGCGCCTGGTGATCCCGTCGCGATCGCGAACGCGTCGTTTCAGGCCACCCAGGTGGCCATTCAAACGACCCAGAATCTCGGTCAGCAGTTCCTGTCGAGCCTGGGCCTTGGCGGCTCGCCGAGTACAGCAGCCGCTTCCCCGGGTACGCGTGTGCGCGGTCCTCAGGCGATCGAATACGTGATCCGCCGCGGTGCCTCGCAAATGGGAGTGCCGTACTCGTGGGGCGGCGGCATGCCGAACGGTCCGAGCGCAGGCGTCGATGAAGACGCGGGCAAGATCGGCTACGACTGTTCCGGTTTTACGCGCTATGCGTTCGCCGGCGTTGGCGTGCTGATTCCGAAGTACTCTGGCGACCAGTACAACACCGGCCGCAAGGTGCCCTTGTCGCAGGCCAAGCGCGGCGATCTGTTGTTCTACGGTCCCGGCGGCACGCAGCACGTCGCGCTGTACCTGGGCGGCGGGCGGATGCTCGAAGCCTCCAGCGCCGCGGGACACGTCACGGTCAGCCCCGTGCGTAACCCCGGCCTTCAGCCGTATGCCGCGCGAATTATCGAAAGCTGAGCGGGGCCTGAGTTAACACTGAGCACTCCTGGTGAATGCCGTTCGACCAGGCGACACTTCGCTGGGCAACGTCGACGGATTCCGGACTGCCTGGAATAGTTGACGGCGAGCGTGCGGCCAACACCGGCCTACGCCGTTGCGACCAGCGTCTTAATTGATGTGGAAGGACCGTTGATGACGTCACCGAGTGGGCCGCCGCAGGGCGCTGGAGGATATTCCGGACAGGCCCCCACCCAGGCCTACAACCCCGGTAGCTCCCACGCCGCCCCGCCGAACAACGGAGGTCTGCAGCAGGAGGTGCACACCCTCGAGCGCGCCATCTTCGAGGTCAAGCGGATCATTGTCGGCCAGGACCAGTTGGTCGAGCGGATGCTCGTTGGCCTGCTCGCGAAGGGCCACGTGCTGCTTGAAGGTGTGCCCGGTGTCGCCAAGACGCTGGCCGTCGAAACCTTCGCCAAGGTGGTCGGCGGCACCTTCGCCCGCATCCAGTTCACCCCCGACCTGGTGCCCACCGACATCGTCGGCACCCGGATCTACCGCCAGGGCAAGGAAGAGTTCGACATCGAACTCGGCCCGGTGGTGGTCAACTTCCTGCTCGCCGACGAGATCAACCGCGCGCCCGCCAAGGTGCAGTCGGCGCTGCTCGAGGTGATGGCCGAGCGCAAGATCTCCATCGGCGGCAAGACATTCCCGCTGCCTGCGCCGTTCCTGGTGATGGCCACGCAGAACCCGATCGAGCAGGAAGGCGTCTACGCGCTGCCGGAAGCCCAGCGCGACCGCTTCCTGTTCAAGCTCAACATCGACTACCCGACTCCTGAGGAGGAGCGGGAGATCGTTTACCGGATGGGCGTCAAGCCGCCGGAGCCCAAGCAAATCCTGGCCACCGGTGATCTGCTGCGCTTGCAGGACGTCGCGTCGAACAACTTCGTGCACCACGCGCTGGTCGACTACGTGGTCCGCATCGTCACCGCAACCCGGCATCCCGAGAAGTTCGGCATGCCCGACGCCAAGGCGTGGATTGCCTACGGTGCTTCGCCTCGCGCCTCGCTCGGCATCATCGCCGCGTCGCGTGCTCTGGCGCTGGTGCGTGGGCGCGACTATGTCGTGCCGCAGGATGTCGTCGAGGTCATCCCCGACGTGCTGCGGCACCGCCTCGTGCTCACCTACGACGCGCTGGCCGACGAGATCTCGTCGGAGACCGTGATCAACCGGATCCTGCAGACGGTGGCGCTCCCGCAAGTGAATGCCATTCCGCAGCAAGGTCATTCGGTGCAGCCGGTGATGCCAGCAGCAGCGGCTGCCGCCGGTAATCGGTGACTACTTCCAGACGAGGGGTCGACCTGCCGTCGCTCAAGCGCGGGGAGATTCGTGACCCCGCGCTGACGGCGGCACTGCGCAAGCTGGAGCTGACCGTGCGCCGCAAGCTCGACGGCGTGCTGCACGGCGACCACCTCGGGCTACTGCCGGGGCCGGGGTCAGAGCCGGGGGAGTCGCGGCTCTACCAGCCCGGTGACGACGTGCGCCGGATGGACTGGTCGGTCACCGCGCGCACCACTCACCCGCATGTGCGTCAGATGATCGCCGACCGTGAGCTCGAGACATGGTTGGTTGTCGACATGTCGGCCAGCCTCGACTTCGGTACCACCGGCTGCGAGAAGCGCGATCTGGCGGTAGCAGCGGCGGCGGCGATCACGTTCCTCAACAGTGGCGGCGGCAACCGGATCGGCGCGATCATCGCGAACGGCGACTCGGTGCGGCGGGTTCCGGCATTGTCCGGCCGCATGCACGAACAGGAACTGCTGCGCACGATCGCCACGATGCCCAAGGCGCCGACGGGCGTACGCGGCGACTTGGCCGCGGCCATCGACGCGTTGCGCCGGCCGGAGCGGCGCCGCGGGATGGCGGTGATCATCAGCGACTTCCTCGGTCCGATCAACTGGATGCGTCCGCTGCGGGCGATCGCGGGCCGCCACGAGGTGCTCGGCATCGAGATACTGGACCCGCGCGATGTGGAACTTCCCGACGTCGGCGACGTCATCCTGCAGGACGCCGAAAGTGGCGTGACCCGGGAGTTCACCATCGACGCGCAGCTGCGCGACGACTTCGAGAAGGCCGCTGCCGCCCATCGCGCAGAGGTGGCCCGCACGTTACGGCGATGCGACGCACCGTTGTTGTCGTTGCGCACCGACCGGGACTGGATCGCCGACGTAGTCCGTTTTGTCGCCAACCGCCGTCGTGGAGCGCTTGCCGGCCGATGAGCGCTTGCGCGAAGAGCGTGTCCGAGGCGCGTTATCCAACGAAATGACAACTGGCATATGACATTACCGTTGCTCGGACCGATGACGCTCTCGGGCTTCGAACACGCGTGGTTCTTCCTGTTTCTCATCGCGGTCTTCGCGATCGCGGCGCTGTACGTCCTGGTGCAGGTGGCCCGACACAAGCGGATGTTGCGCTTTGCGAACATGGAGCTGCTGGAAAGCGTTGCGCCCAAACGACCTTCGCGCTGGCGGCATCTGCCCGCGATCTTGCTGGTGTTGTCGCTGCTGATGTTCACCGTCGCGATGGCTGGGCCGACGCATGATGTTCGCATTCCGCGTAACCGCGCGGTGGTGATGCTCGTCATCGACGTCTCGCAGTCGATGCGCGCCACCGACGTGTCGCCCAACCGGCTTGCCGCGGCCCAGGAGGCCGCCAAGCAGTTCGCCGATCAGCTCACGCCAGGGATCAACCTCGGGTTGATCGCCTATGCGGGCACCGCCACCGTGCTGGTGTCGCCGACCACCAATCGTGAAGCCTCCAAGAACGCGATCGACAAATTGCAATTGGCCGACCGCACGGCGACCGGTGAAGGCATCTTCACCGCGCTGCAGGCGATCGCCACCGTCGGCGCAGTGATCGGCGGTGGGGACGAACCGCCGCCCGCGCGCATCGTGTTGATGTCCGACGGCAAGGAGACGGTGCCGTCCAACCCGGACAACCCGAAGGGCGCCTACACCGCCGCGCGTACCTCCAAGGACCAGGGCGTGCCGATTTCGACGGTGTCGTTCGGCACCCCGTACGGCTACGTCGAGATCAACGGCCAGCGCCAGCCGGTCCCTGTCGATGACGAGACGCTGAAGAAGATCGCGGAGCTATCCGGCGGTCAGGCCTACACCGCCTCGAGCCTCGAGCAGCTCAAGGAAGTCTTCACCAACCTGCAGGAGCAGATCGGCTACGAAACCCGCAAGGGCGACGCGAGCGCCGGCTGGCTGCGGCTCGGCGCGCTGGTGCTGGCGTTGGCAGCGCTGGCGGCCATGCTGATCAACCGCCGACTACCCGACTGACGCAAATGAAATGACAACTGGCACATGACTTTACCGTTGCTCGGACCCATGACGCTGACGGGTTTTGACCACCCGTGGTTCTTCCTGTTCCTCATTGCGGTGCTGGGGCTGGCCGGGCTGTACCTCGCGATGCAGGCGGCGCGGCGTAAGCGGATGTTGCGCTTTGCGAACACCGAACTGCTGGAAAGCGTTGCGCCCAAACGGCCGCCGCGCTGGCGGCATCTGCCGACCATCCTGCTGGTGTTGTCGCTTGTTTTATTCACGGTCGCGATGGCCGGGCCGACGCACGATGTCAAGATTCCGCGCAACCGCGCGGTGGTGATGCTCGTCATCGACGTGTCCCAGTCCATGAAGGCCACCGATGTATCGCCGAACCGGCTGGCGGCGACGCAGGAGGCGGCCAAGCAGTTCGTCGATCAGATGACGCCCGGGATCAACCTGGGACTGATCGCCTATGCGGGCACGGCGACCGTGCTGGTGTCGCCGACGACCAATCGTGACGCGTCCAAGAACGCGATCGACAAGCTGCAAGTGGCCGACCGCACCGCGACCGGTGAGGCCATCTTCACAGCGCTGCAGGCCATCTCCACCGTCGGCGCGGTGATCGGCGGCGGTGATACCCCGCCGCCTGCCCGCATCGTCCTGATGTCCGATGGCAAGGAGACGGTGCCGTCGAACCCGGACAACCCCAAGGGTGCCTACACTGCGGCGCGGGCCGCCAAGGATCAGGGAGTGCCGATCTCCACGGTGGCTTTCGGCACCCAGTACGGCTTTGTCGAGATGAATGGCCAGCGAACGCCAGTACCCGTCGACGACGAGATGCTGAAGAAGATCGCCCAGCTGTCCAACGGACAGTCCTACACCGCGTCCGATGTCGAGCAACTCAAAGAAGTCTTCACCAATCTGCAGGAGCAGATCGGCTACGAGACCCGCAAGGGCGACGCCAGCGCGGGCTGGCTGCGACTTGGGGCGCTGGTGCTGGCGCTCGCGGCGTTGGCCGCGTTGTTCATCAATCGGCGGCTGCCCAACTAAGGCGATTTCTTAAGAATGCGCCTCAGGCACTAAGTTGGCCTCCATGACTGCGACCGATGATGCCGGTTCCGCCGGCCAAGCCGCGGGTGGCCGTCCACCGTTCGTCTCGCGTTCGGTGCTGGTGACCGGGGGAAACCGCGGCATCGGTCTGGCCATTGCTCAGCGGCTGGCTGCCGACGGCCACCAGGTCGCTGTCACGCACCGCGGATCGGGAGCGCCCGACGGGCTGTTCGGCGTGGAGTGTGACGTCACCGACAACGACGCCGTCGACCGCGCCTTCAAAGAGGTCGAGGAACACCAGGGTCCGGTCGAGGTGCTGGTGTCCAACGCAGGCATCTCGAAGGACGCCTTCCTGATCCGGATGACTGAGGAGCGGTTCACCGAGGTGATCAATGCCAACCTCACCGGGGCGTTCCGGGTGGCGCAGCGCGCGTCGCGCAGCATGCAGCGCAAGCGCTTTGGCCGGATCATTTTCATCGGTTCGGTCTCTGGCACGTGGGGCATCGGCAACCAGGCCAACTACGCGGCCGCCAAGGCCGGTCTGATCGGCATGGCCCGGTCGATCTCCAGGGAGCTGTCCAAGGCTGGTGTTACCGCGAACGTGGTGGCGCCGGGCTACATCGACACCGAGATGACCCGCGCGCTGGACGAGCGCATCCAGGAGGGGGCGCTCGAGTTCATCCCGGCCAAGCGGGTCGGCACCGCCGAGGAGGTCGCAGGAGCGGTCAGCTTCCTGGCGTCCGAGGACGCGAGCTACATCGCGGGCGCGGTGATCCCGGTCGACGGCGGCATGGGCATGGGCCACTAAGAGAGAGAAGGACTTTGACATGGCAGGTTTGCTCGAAGGCAAGCGCATCCTCGTCACGGGGATCATCACCGATTCGTCGATCGCGTTCCACATCGCCAAGGTGGCGCAGGAGGCCGGTGCCGAACTGGTACTGACCGGCTTTGACCGGATGAAGCTGATCCAGCGCATCGCCGACCGGCTGCCGGAGAAGGCGCCGCTGCTGGAACTCGACGTGCAGAACGAGGAGCACTTGGCGTCGTTGGCTGACCGGGTCACCGAAGTGATCGGCGAGGGCAACAAGCTCGACGGCGTCGTGCACTCGATCGGCTATATGCCGCAGACCGGCATGGGCATCAACCCGTTCTTCGACGCACCGTATGAGGACGTCGCCAAGGGCATCCACATCTCGGCGTATTCGTATGCCTCGCTGGCCAAGGCGCTACTGCCGATCATGAATCCCGGCGGCGGCATCGTCGGCATGGACTTCGACCCCACCCGGGCGATGCCCGCCTACAACTGGATGACCGTGGCCAAGAGTGCGCTCGAGTCGGTGAACCGGTTCGTGGCGCGCGAAGCCGGCAAGTACGGTGTGCGGTCGAATCTCGTTGCCGCCGGACCGATCCGGACGCTGGCGATGAGCGCCATCGTCGGCGGTGCACTCGGCGAGGAGGCGGGCGCGCAGATGCAGCTGCTCGAGGAGGGCTGGGATCAGCGTGCGCCGATCGGCTGGAACATGAAGGATCCGACGCCGGTGGCAAAGACGGTGTGCGCGTTGCTTTCCGACTGGTTGCCCGCGACGACCGGGACCATCATCTACGCCGACGGCGGCGCAAGCACGCAGTTACTGTAAATGAACTTCGATGCGCTTCTGCTCCTGTCGTTCGGCGGACCGGAGGCGCCGGAACACGTGATGCCGTTCCTGGAGAACGTCACTCGCGGCCGCGGTATCCCGCGCGAACGGCTCGCGTCGGTCGCCGAGCATTACCTGCACTTCGGTGGCGTGTCACCGATCAACGGCATCAACCGCCAGTTGGTCAGCGCGCTCGAGGCCGAGATCGACCTGCCCGTCTACTTCGGCAACCGTAACTGGGAGCCGTATGTCGAGGACACGGTTGCGGCAATGCGGGACAACGGGATTCGCCGAGCTGCCGTATTCGCCACCTCGGCCTGGGGCGGTTACTCCAGTTGCACCCAGTACGTCGAGGACATCGCGCGGGCCAGGGCTGCGGCAGGTGAGGGCGCGCCCGAACTGGTGAAGCTGCGCCAGTACTTCGACCACCCATTGTTCGTCGAGATGTTCACCGAAGCCATCGGTGCGGCGGCACAGACCGTGCCCGACGGTGCCCGCCTGGTGTTCAGCGCGCATTCGATTCCGGTTGCAGCCCGGAACCGGTGCGGCACAGACCTGTACAGCCGCCAGGTGGCCTACGCGTCGCGCCTGGTCGCCACCGCCGCCGGATACGCCGACTATGACCAGGTGTGGCAGTCACGCTCGGGGCCGCCGCAGGTACCGTGGCTGGAGCCTGACGTCGCCGATCATCTGACGGCACTTGCCGACGGCGGAACCAAGGCGGTGATCGTCTGCCCAATCGGTTTCGTTGCCGATCACATCGAGGTGGTCTGGGATCTGGACAACGAGCTACGCGAGCACGCCGAGAATCTCGGCATCGCGTTCGCGCGGGCCGCAACTCCCAACGCCGATCCGCGATTCGCGAGGCTGGTCGCCGATCTGCTCGATGAGCTGCGCGACGGCCGCGAGCCTGCCAGGGTGGCGGGCCCGGATGCGCCTCCGCTGCAAGGGTTTTCGCGAGACGGCGTGGTCTGCACGCCGAACTGCGGTTAGGCCTGCCAGGCGGAGTGCAGGATCGCGCTGACCGCCGCCATGCGCGCGGATCGCACCACTGATGACAGCGGACGCAGCGCGTCGCTGGCGATCTGCACCTCCGATGATGTCTGCAATCCGATCGGGATCAGGCCGGAGCTGACGGTGACGATCGCGTCGATGTGGGCGGCATTTTCGAGCACGCGCACCGCGCGGGTGGGCGCGTGATCGGGCACCCGGTGCCCCCGATTGCCTTCAAGCACTTGCTCGACGAGTCCGCGCGGATCGGCCACATCGGTGCCGGCCGCGCGGATTGCGCCGAGTGCGTCGGCGGCTGACCGGACCGCAGCGCGCAACGCGTACTCCGCCTCGCCGAGGTCGACATGTTCGTCAGCGGCTTGCGCCGGCACCGAATAGACCGTCCACGACAATGCGGTCGGCTCCGGTTCGTAATCGGTTTCGTCTTCCAATTCGTCGTATTCGAATTCGGGGACAAGGCCGACCGCGGTTGACGCATCGCGACCGACGATGACCGCCTCGCCCGCGGTCACTGCGTCGCGCTGAAATTGGGTGCCGGCGGGCAGTCCGCGCACATCGCCAGGCACCGGCAACACCACGCCGATGGCGGGCGCCGAGAGGCCCCTGCCTGCCGCTGTGCGCACCGTTTGCAGCATCGACACCGCGCCGGCGTCGTTCAAGTCGGGCCACGGCAGCCCCGTGCGACCGGCCGCGACCGAGTCATACGCGGTCACGGAATGCCTTGACGCCCATTGCGATAACGCATCGAGGACGTCGTCAGGCGCGGCGGCGCCTGCGAGCCAGGCGTTGGCCCAAACCGAAAGTGAGACACTGGGGCACCACATGATGCTCGCAGTGTAGTTGTTAACGGCGGATTGGGTCGGTCACACGATAGGGTGGGCGGCATGGCCGTTCCGCTGATCTGGCTAATCGCCGCACTGGCCCTCGCCGGGGCCGAAGCGCTCACCGGCGACATGTTTCTCCTCATGCTTGGCGGTGGGGCGTTGGCCGCTGCGGGCTCGAGTCTGGTCTTCGATGAGCTGTGGGTGCACGGCGCCGTGTTCCTCGTGGTGTCGGTCCTGCTGCTGGTGCTCGTGCGGCCCGCGTTGAGACGGCATTTCCTCTCGGGTAAGGGTCTGCCCGAACCGGTGAAGGCGCTCGAGGGCAAGAGCGCTCTGGTGCTCGATCGGGTGGCGCGCCATGAAGGCCAGGTGAAACTCGATGGCGAAATCTGGACGGCGCGCCCGTTCAACGACGACGATATCTACGAACCGGGCGACCACGTCACCGTCGTGCACATCGACGGCGCCACCGCCGTCGTCCAAAAAGTTGTCTAGAGAACGCTGGACAAACTAGGGAAGGAACCCGTCATGGAAGGTGCCGTTGCCGGCCTGATCTTGGTCGGGGTGCTGGTGGTATTCGCCGCCATCATCGTGGCCAAATCGATTGCGCTGATCCCGCAGGCCGAGGCCGCGGTGATCGAACGGTTGGGCCGCTACAGCAAGACCGTGTCGGGTCAGCTGACGTTGCTGCTGCCGTTCGTCGACAAGATCAGGGCGCGGGTGGACCTGCGCGAACGGGTGGTGTCCTTCCCGCCGCAGCCGGTGATCACCGAAGACAACCTGACGGTCAACATCGACACGGTGGTGTATTTCCAGGTCACCAACCCGCAGGCGGCGGTGTACCAGATCAGCAACTACATCGTCGGTGTCGAGCAGTTGACCACCACCACTTTACGCAACGTGGTCGGCGGGATGACGCTGGAGCAGACACTGACATCGCGCGACCAGATCAACGGCCAGCTGCGCGGAGTGCTCGACGAGGCCACCGGCCGGTGGGGCCTGCGTGTGGCCCGGGTGGAGTTGCGGTCGATCGATCCGCCGCCGTCGATCCAGGACTCGATGGAAAAGCAGATGCGTGCCGACCGCGAAAAGCGGGCCATGATCCTGACCGCCGAGGGCAGCAGGGAGGCCTCGATCAAACAGGCCGAGGGTCAGAAGCAGGCTCAGATTCTGGCGGCCGAAGGTGCCAAGCAGGCCGCAATCCTGGCGGCCGAAGCCGACCGGCAGTCGCGCATGCTGCGGGCCCAGGGTGAGCGCGCCGCGTCCTACCTGCAGGCCCAGGGCCAGGCCAAGGCGATCGAGAAGACGTTCGCCGCGATCAAGGCGGGGCGGCCCACCCCGGAGATGCTGGCTTACCAATACCTGCAGACGCTGCCGCAGATGGCCAAGGGCGAGGCGAACAAGGTGTGGCTGGTGCCAAGCGATTTCGGTGCTGCGCTGCAGGGGTTCACCAAGATGCTGGGGGCGCCGGGCGACGACGGCGTGTTCCGTTACCAGCCTTCGCCCGTCGAGGAGGATCTGCCGAAGCCCGAGGACGACTCCGCTGAGGTGGCCGAGTGGTTCAACACGCAGACGGACCCCGAGATCGCGCAGGCCGTTGCCGCCGCTGTGGCTGAGGCGCGGACACCGGTGCCGGGTGCGATTGACCCGCCTCCCCAATACCCGCCGCTGAGCCAGCAGCAGCAGCCGCCTTCCGACTATGCGCCACAGCCGCCGCCACCAGGGCGCCACAGCGGGTAACGCCGAGTTGTAAAGGGGCCCGGCGTCAACCGGTGACCGCCGGTTCGCTGTGGGGCGCCGCGAGGCGCTCGCGATGATGGCGGCGGTGGGTGCGGATCTCGTAGATCAACCCCGCGATGCCGATGCTCGCTGTGCACAACGAGACCACGAACAGCAGCGGGCTGACGTTGCCGGTGAGTGCGTCGCCGAGGATGACCACAGCGGCGGTGCCTGGCAGCAGGCCCACCAGGGTGGCCACGGTGTACGGCAGCACGCGCACCGCCGACGCCCCGCACGCGTAGTTGACCACCGAGAACGGCATGGCCGGGATCATCCGCATCGAGATCACCGTCGGCCAGCCGCGCTCGCGCAGCCGCGCGTCGACGGATTCCACCCGGGCGTGCTTTACCAGCCGACTCAGTTGCCAGCCGGCGGCGCGCACCAGCAGCAGCGCGATGACCGCGCTCACGGTGCTGGCCAGCACCGCCAGCGGGACGCCCAGGTACGGGCCGAAGAGTAGGCCCGCGGCCAACGTGAATGCGGTGCGTGGGAACGGAAACACCGTCACCGCGATGTGGGCGGCCAGGAACGCCAGCGGGAACCACGGCCCCACCGAGGTCGCCCAATCGCGCATCTGCAGGGCGCTCGGCACTGGGGCCAGCAGCGCAACTGCGATGAGAATCACAATTGCTGTGAGGATCGCGATGAAGCGGCGGGGTGAGACCGTGGACGCCGTCGAAATCACCGCAGCACGCAGTGCACGCAGGGTGTTGACGACGGCTTTCACGCCTACCAACACTACGGGCCATGCCGCGGCGACACGATCTGCGCGTCGGTGTGAGTCGGTCAGCCGGCAGGCGATGTTGTGATGGCGATCATTTAGCCTGATGGCTGTGCAGAAACCCGGCGTTACGGATTCCGATATCGCGAGGTGGCGCACGGCGGTAGCCGGCGTCCTGGCCAAGAGCACCCGGCGCGACCCGGCGGATTTGCCCGCCGAGCCTGAGCGGCTGCTGGACTCGCCGACCTACGAGGGTTTTCCGGTGCGCCCGCTGTACACATCGCTCGACGAGTTACCCGAACCGGCGCTGCCGGGGCAGTGGCCGTTCGTGCGGGGCGGCGACGCGCTGCGCGACGTCAAGTCCGGCTGGCGGGTCGCCGAAGTCTTTCCCGCGAACGGATCCTCGGCGGCCGACGCCAACGGCGCTGTGTTGGTGGCATTGACCGAAGGCGTCAGCGCGCTGGTGCTGCGCGTCGGGGGTAAGACGGCTGAACTGGACCGCCTGCTCGACGGTGTGTTCCTCGACCTCGTCCCGGTAGTGCTCGATGCTGGTGCCGACTATGTGGCCGCATCGAATGCCGTGTTGGCTCTGTTGACGGATCTCGATGACGACCAACGGTCGCGGCTGTCGGTGGATCTCGGCGCCGATCCGTTGACCGCACCGCTGAACGCGCAAGCCACGGTGAATCTCACCGACTTCGTTGCGGTGGCAGCGAAGGCGACCGGATACAACGGTGGCGTACGGGCGATTACCGTCGACGGCCCGGCGTTCCACAATCGTGGCGCCAGTGCGTCGTGGGAATTGGCGGGCAGCATCGCGGCGGCGGTCGGGTATCTGCGTGCGCTCGGCGAGGGCGGTATCGCTACGCGGGATGCGCTGCGGCAGATCAGCTTCCGCTTCGCCGCCGACGACGACCAGTTCATGACGATTGCGAAGCTGCGCGCGGCGCGCCAGCTGTGGGCGCGGGTGGCCGAAGTGGTGGGGGAGCCAGACGCGGGAGCGGCCCGGCTGCACGCCGTCACGTCGCTGCCGATGATGGCGCAGCGCGACCCGTGGGTGAACATGTTGCGCACCACGGTGGCGGCGTTTTCTGCGGGCGCCGGCGGAGCGGACACTGTGCTGGTACACCCGTTCGATGTGGCGATACCCGGTGGGTTCCCCGGTACCGCAGCGAGTTTCGCGCGACGCATTGCCCGCAACACCCAATTGCTGCTGCTGGAGGAGTCGCACATCGGCCGGGTGCTCGACCCCGCTGGCGGCTCCTGGTTCGTCGAGGATCTCACCAGGGGGCTGGCCGAGCAAGCGTGGAAACACTTCCAGGACATCGAAGCCCGCGGTGGCTTCGAGGCCGCGCGTGACTACGTCGTCGGCCAGATCAACGAGGTAGCCGAGCGCCGCGCGGACGACATCGCACACCGCCGTACGGCGCTCACCGGTGTCAACGAATACCCGAATCTGGCCGAACCACCTCTGCCGCAAGGTGATTCGCTTGACGCAGTGGTGCGCTATGCGGCTGGCTTCGAGGCGCTGCGGGACCGATCGGATGCTTTCCTGGAGAAAACCGGATCGCGACCGACGGTATTGCTGTTGCCGCTCGGCCCGCTGGCGGAGCACAACATCCGCACCACGTTCGCGACCAACCTGCTCGCGTCCGGCGGCATCGAGGCGGTCACCGAGGATCCCGACCCCAAAGTCGCGGTGATCTGCGGCACCGACGCCCGCTATGCGACCGAGGCGTCGGCCGCCGTCGACGCGGCGCACCAGGCGGGGATTTCGCATGTCCTGCTGGCAGGCCCGGAAAAGGCTGTGGCCGAAGCGGATTCGAAACCCGACGACTATCTGACCGCCAAGATCGACGCCGTCAAGGCGCTCTCGGACCTGCTCACCCGATTGGGGGCGTGACCATGACGGCAACTACTGGAATCGGAAGCTTCGCCGACGTTCCGCTGCACGGCGATCGCGAGGGCGAACCGACCACGGAAGCCGCGGTCGCCAAGCACGTTGACGCCGCGGCCGCCGCGCACGGCTATACCCCCGACCAGCTCGGCTGGGCCACCCCCGAGGGCATCGACGTCAAGCCGGTCTATATCGGCGCCGACCGCGATGCCGCCGTCGCCGCGGGTTACCCGCTGAACAGCTTCCCCGGCGAGGCGCCGTACATCCGGGGGCCCTACCCGACCATGTACGTCAACCAGCCGTGGACCATCCGCCAGTACGCCGGCTTCTCCACCGCGGCTGAATCCAACGCGTTCTACCGCCGCAACCTGGCCGCTGGCCAGAAGGGTCTTTCGGTCGCGTTCGACCTTGCCACCCACCGCGGCTACGACTCCGATCACCCGCGGGTCGCCGGCGACGTCGGAATGGCGGGCGTGGCAATCGATTCCATCCTCGACATGCGCCAGCTGTTCGACGGCATCGACCTGTCGACGGTGTCCGTTTCGATGACGATGAACGGCGCGGTGCTGCCGATCCTCGCGCTGTACGTGGTGGCCGCCGAGGAGCAGGGTGTGCCGCCGGAGAAGCTGGCCGGGACCATTCAGAACGACATCCTCAAGGAGTTCATGGTCCGCAACACCTACATCTATCCACCCAAGGCGTCGATGCGGATCATCTCGGACATCTTCGGCTACACCAGCACCAAGATGCCGAAGTTCAACTCGATCTCCATCTCCGGCTATCACATCCAAGAGGCCGGTGCCACAGCCGATTTGGAGCTGGCCTACACGCTGGCCGACGGTGTCGAGTACATCAAGGCCGGGCTGGACGCGGGCCTGGACATCGACAAGTTCGCGCCACGGCTGTCGTTCTTCTGGGGCATCGGGATGAACTTCTTCATGGAGGTCGCCAAGCTGCGCGCGGGCCGGCTGCTGTGGAGCGAGCTGGTCGCCGAGTTCGGCCCGAAAGACGCGAAATCCCTTTCGCTGCGCACACATTCGCAGACCTCGGGTTGGTCGCTGACCGCGCAGGACCCGTTTAACAACGTCGCGCGCACCTGCATCGAGGCGATGGCCGCCACCCAGGGCCACACCCAGTCGCTGCACACCAACGCGCTGGACGAGGCGCTGGCGCTGCCGACCGACTTCTCCGCCCGCATCGCACGCAACACCCAGCTGCTGCTGCAGCAGGAGTCCGGCACCACGCGGCCGATCGACCCGTGGGGCGGCTCGTACTACGTGGAGTGGCTGACTCATCAGCTCGCCGAGAAGGTGCGGGCCCACATCAAAGAGGTCAACGAGCACGGCGGCATGGCTCAGGCGATCAGCGACGGCATCCCGAAGATGCGGATCGAAGAGGCGGCCGCCCGCACACAGGCGCGCATCGACTCCGGGCAGCAGCCCGTGATCGGCGTCAACAAGTACCAGGTTGCCACCGGCGATGGCACCGACCACGAGATCGAGGTGCTCAAGGTCGAGAACAGCCGGGTGCGGGCCGAACAGATCGCCAAGTTGCAGCAGCTGCGCGCCGACCGCGACCCGAAAGCCGTCGAAGCAGCGCTGGCCGAACTCAGCACCGCCGCGAACGGGAAGGGGAACCTGCTCGAACTCGCGATCAACGCGGCGCGGGCCAAGGCCACCGTCGGTGAGATCTCCGATGCGCTCGAGAAGGTTTGGGGGCGCCATCAGGCCGAGATCCGTACCATCGCCGGGGTCTACCGCGACGAAGTCGGAAAGGTCAGCAATATCTCCAGCGCTTCAGAGCTCGTCGAGAAGTTCGCCGAGGCCGACGGCCGCCGCCCCCGCATCCTGGTGGCAAAGATGGGCCAGGATGGGCACGACCGGGGCCAGAAGGTGATCGCAACGGCGTTCGCGGACATCGGCTTTGACGTCGACGTGGGCTCGTTGTTCTCCACCCCGGAAGAGGTGGCGCGCCAGGCCGCCGATAACGACGTACACGTGGTCGGGGTGTCGTCGCTGGCCGCCGGGCACCTGACGCTGGTGCCTGCACTGCGCGACGCACTCGCCGAAGTGGGCAGGCCCGACATCATGATCGTCGTCGGCGGCGTCATCCCGCCCGGCGACTTCGATGAGCTCTACGCCGCCGGTGCGACGGCGATCTTCCCACCCGGCACGGTCATCGCCGACGCCGCGATCGGACTGCTGGAGAAGCTGGCCGAACGCCTTGGCTACAGCCTCGGCTAGATGGCGACCCCGGTCGAGGAACTAGCGGCGGCCGTCCGCAGCGGCGACCGGGCGGCGTTGCCGAGGGCCATCACGCTGGTCGAGTCGACCCGCCCGGATCACCGCGAGCAGGCGCAGCAGCTGCTGCTCGAGCTGATGCCCGAGGCGGGAAACGCCATGCATGTCGGCATCACCGGTGTGCCCGGCGTCGGCAAGTCGACGACCATTGAAGCGCTCGGTATGTATCTGATCGAGCAGGGCCATCGAGTCGCGGTGTTGGCCGTCGACCCATCGTCTACCCGCACTGGCGGATCGATCCTGGGCGACAAGACCCGGATGGCTCAACTCGCGGTGCATCCCGACGCCTACATCCGGCCCTCGCCGACCTCGGGCACTCTCGGCGGCGTTGCTAAGGCCACCCGCGAAACCATCGTGTTGCTCGAGGCGGCCGGCTTCGACGTGATCCTGGTCGAAACCGTCGGCGTCGGGCAGTCCGAAGTGACGGTGGCCAACATGGTCGACACGTTCGTCTTCTTGACGCTGGCGCGCACCGGTGACCAACTGCAGGGCATCAAGAAGGGCGTGCTGGAACTCGCCGACATCGTGGTGGTGAACAAGGCTGACGGTGAGCACGCCGGCGAGGCCAAGACGGCGGCCCGCGAGCTGACCGGAGCGATCCGCCTCATTTATCCTCGCGAAACCCTTTGGCGCCCACCAGTTCTCACGATGAGTGCGTTGGAGGGAAACGGCCTCACCGAGCTGTGGGATACGGTGCTCAAACACCGCAGGGTGCTCACCGACGCGGGGGAGTTCGAGACCCGCAGACGCGCGCAACAGGTGGACTGGACGTGGTCGATGGTTCGCGACGCCGTGCTGGACCGGGTGCTGTCGCATCCGGCCGTGCGAAAGATCCGCGCCGAGGTGGAACGCCAGGTGCGCGATGGCGAGCTGACCCCCGCGCTTGCTGCACAGCAGCTGCTCGATGCCGCTGACGTGCACGGACCTAACTAATTGGTAACACTTCGTTTATTTGCCGGGGTTGCAGGTAAATTCAATACATTGTGACGGGTGTCAATAACGGGGAGCGCAGCGCAGCGCTCCCGCACGGCATACAGGGCGCAGCCGACTCCAGCTTCGCTTGCACGGTTCGCGCGTTTTCCCAACTGTTCCCTGGCAAGCGGTTCGGTGGCGGGGCGCTTGCCGTCTACCTCCACGGCGAACCGGTGGTCGATGTCTGGACGGGATACGCCGACCGACGCGGCAGCGAGTACTGGACCGCCGATACCGGCGCGATGGTCTGGTCGGTGACCAAGGGCCTGGCCTCGACCGTCATCCACCGGCTGGCCGACCGTGGCCTGATCGACTACGACAGTCCCGTCGCCAAGTACTGGCCGGAGTTCGGTGCCAACGGCAAGTCCGAGATCACCGTCCGGGATGCGATGCGCCACCGCGCCGGGCTGTCTCAGCTCAACGGCGTAAGCAAGACCGAACTCCTTGATCACCAGGCGATGGAGTCGCGGCTGGCGGCGGCGTCGGTGAACAAGGTGCTATACGGCAAGCCGGCCTATCACGCGTTGACATACGGCTGGCTGATGTCGGGGCTCGCTCGCGCCGTCACCGGCAAGGGCATGCGCGACTTGATCCGTCAGGAACTGGCCGAGCCGTTGAACACCGACGGGCTGCACTTGGGCCGCCCGCCCGCCGATTCGCCGACGCGGGCCGCTCAGATCCTGGTGCCACAGGGCACGTTCAGCAATCCGGTGTTCAACTTCGTCGCGCCCCGGATCGCCGCGCTGCAGTACTCAGGGGTGTTCGGATCGATGTACTTCCCTGGCATGAAAGCCGTTGTGCAGGGGGATATCCCGTTCCTCGACTCCGAGATCCCCGCAGCGAACGGCGTGACAACGGCCCGCGGCCTGGCCAAGATGTACGGCGCGCTGGCCAATGGCGGTCGCATCGACGGCGCCCAGTTCCTCTCGCAGGAGTTGACCGCCGGTTTGACCGGCAAGCCCAGCATGCTGCCGGACCGAAACATCTTCGTGCCGTTGAGCTTCCACCTTGGCTACCACTCGATGCCGTTCCCGCCGGGGCTGATGCCGGGCTTCGGGCATGCGGGACTGGCCGGCTCGGTGGGCTGGGCCGATCCGGGGACCGGCCTGTCGTTCGGGTTCGTGCACAACCGACTGCTCACCAGGATGGTGCTGGACCAGGCGACATTCGCTGGCATCTACGCGCTGATCCGCCGCGACGCCGCACAGGCGCGCAGGCGGGGCTACCAGACTGTGCCCGCGTTCGGTGCGCCCTACGACGTGTCGAGGCCGGTCGCGGGGTAGTTCACCGATTGGCGTTGGTGAACCACTTGGTCTTGTTTCGCCAGGACTCCGCCGACGTGATCGCGAATCCGGCGCCGCACATGCACGCGAACACCCACACCAAGGTGGTGCCGGCGTCAGTCGCCTGAAGCGGCGGGATCAAGGCGGTGGCAAGCCGGACGAGGCAGGCGGCCACACCCGCTGCCGAGGCGACGAGATAGATGTTGGCGACCCGGCGCGAACGCGGGTCCTTGCGCAGCACGAGCAGCGCCCGGGCCCCGTAGGTCAGCAGGTAGATCAGCATGCCGCAGAGCAGCAGCCAGT
Source organism: Mycobacterium sp. JS623 (assembly GCF_000328565.1). Taxonomy (NCBI): domain Bacteria; kingdom Bacillati; phylum Actinomycetota; class Actinomycetes; order Mycobacteriales; family Mycobacteriaceae; genus Mycobacterium; species Mycobacterium sp. JS623. The sequence goes on from NC_019966.1 coordinate 2,861,208, forward strand.
AGATATTCAGCCAGAGGTCGGTGGGCACCTGGAAGAAGTCGGCCTTGTATATCTTTGCGCCGTTGCCGAGTGTGAACGTGACCAACAGCAGCGGGATGCACAGCGTCGCAGGGTATTCGACGTACTGCTTGAAGGTCCTCTGCAGGGAGTGGTCGTCCTGAAGCCTGCCGAGAGCGTTGTACACCACGGCGGATGCGGCGACGATGTAGAGGTCGTGGCCGATGTAGTCCTCGAGATTCCACTTGCCGGTCAGTGCGTGCAGCCAATGGCCGAGCGTCTCCGAAGCCCACGGAGACATCAACAGAACCGCGCCCCCCTGCAATGCGATGTTCAGGGTGGCGGCGAACTCCCAGCGAGACGACCAGGTGACGCGACGAATCCACAAGCTCCACCCGATACATGCAAGGGTGATTGCTATCAGGGTTGCCAGAGCCATGGGAGTCGCCTTCGAACTGAGCCTGTCAGCAAAGTGTACGGCTTATCCGGATTAAAGAGGAGGAGCGTCCGCCCTCGGCTTCATCTCGGAAAGCTTCGGCGGGCGGGTCGACTGCTTGGTCTGCACGGCGTCCTGCACTGCCGTCATCGTGGTGAATGGGGCCGATTCAACGTAGCTCCACACTTCTTGGCGGCTCATCAACCCGAACTGGATTTGCAGGTCGGGGTAACTGAGTGCGAATCTATCGGCGACTCGCCGCAGTTCCTCGGCGTTCGGATAGTCGGATTCCTTGATTCGCCGGTAGTACGTGCTGCTCGAGATGCCCAACGCGTCGTAGATGTCTTTGGCATCGATGTCGCCGTCAAGGAGGTAGTCAAGCAACGCCTTAAGTTGTCTGCCGTTCTCATCGGTCCGTGGCATGCACTCACGATAGCTGGACATCCCGGTTTTGGGCAGTACCCTTCGCAAATCGGATAGGTTAGCCGTTATTGACGCAGGTGTCACAGTTTTGGGAGTGCTCTCCCAATTTTGGGAACACGATGTTATGTTAGCTGCATGGTTGCTCCCCATGTAGCTGATCAGACCAGCGAGATGACGTATCCGGTCGACACCGTGGCCGTCGCCACGTTGCGGGTCGCCGACCATGACATTGCCGACGGGACCGTCCCCGTCCTCGACAAACTCTCCACACCCCCTTCCGATGAGGTGACCGCGGAAGTTGACGGAGCAACGGAATGGCTCGGGGTAGCGGCCGACGAGATCTTGCTTGCCGCGCTCGGCCGGACCATCGCTCGCACCATCGGTGACGGCGTCGTTGCGGTAGACGTGACCGGTCAGCGCCGTTGGCTGCTGCACGCCATCCCGCTGCTATGCGCTTCGTCGCGGCAAGCCAGCCCGACGGAAATGCTGCAGGACGTGCACCGCATGTTCGATTCGGGGCCTGCGCACGTCACCTCCCTCGAGTCGGAGATCCTCCTTAACTACATCGGCGAACTGCCGGACGGAACCACTCCGATGTACGAGACGCCGCCCGGCCTGGGCTACGCGCTCGAACTCCGGGTATATCGCGTTGACGGGCAGCTGCATCTCGACTGGTGGTACGACAGCACCCGCTTCGAGGCCTCCACCATCGAAGAGCTCGCGGAGCAGTTCCCGCTGGCGCTCTTCGACATGACTTCAGACGCCGCCGCTCCGGTCTGACGTCATCGGGCATCTTCCAGGCGGAACCCAACCTTCAGCGTTACCTGGAAATGCCCGATGGCGCCGTCCTGAAGGTGCCCGCGGACCGACTGCACCTCGAACCAGTCGAGGCCGCGCATTGTCTCCGATGCCCTTGATATCCCGTTACGGATCGCGTCGTCGATGCTGTCCGGCGAGCTGCCGACCATCTCGATGATTCGGTACGTGTGATCGCTCATGTCGCGACGCTACGCGGTTTAGGGTGCGGCTATGCCGGAGTCGGCGAGCGCGCATGCGATGGCGTTGGAATATCGACGCCGCCTCGCGCTCCACGAAATTCCGCTGCCGGTCCTCGGCGGCGATGACGCCCACGTCCGCGATGAGGTCACGCGCGCATACAGAGTGGTGGCCGCATGACTGAGGCGCGTGTTCCGAGATTGCCGCTGCAGGAGGCCAAGGCCGCCGCCGACGGGGCCGGAGTGCCCGACTACATGGCCGAATTGTCCATCTTTCAAGTACTTCTGAACCATCCGACGCTCGCGCGTGCCATCAACGACCTGCTCGCGACGATGCTCTGGCATGGCCGCCTCGCGCTGCGGCTGCGTGAGTTGGCGATCATGCGGATCGGCTGGCTAACGGCGTGCGACTACGAGTGGACACAGCATTGGCGGGTTGCGTGCGGGCTGGGTGTGCCTGCTGAGGATCTGCTCGGCGTGCGGGACTGGTCGACGCATGACGGCTTCGGTGCCGTGGAGCGTGCGGTGCTCGCCGCCACGGACGAAGTCGTGCGCGACGGTGCGGTCAGTGCGCAGACATGGGGCGCGTGCGAGCGGGAACTCGGCGCCGATTCAGCCGTGCTGATCGAGTTGGTGACGGCGATCGGGGCGTGGCGGATGATCGCTTCGATGCTGCACAGCCTCGAGGTGCCGCTGGAGGACGGCGTTTCCAGCTGGCCGCCGCACGGTCAGCCGCCGAGCCGATAGGTCTGCACCGCATGGGCGACGACATCGCCGTCGGCATCGGTGGTGGTGATTTCGGTGAAGGTCAGTTCGTTGGCCCGACGCACGGTGCGGGCGTGCCAGATCAAATCTGAGCGCTTGGCGGCGCCGACGTAGTTGATCGTCATCGAGATCGTCGACGCCCGCGTGCCCTTTTCGAAGTCATGGTTGGACCACGCGGCGGCCGCGCCGGTGGTGTCCATCGCAGCCGCGATCACGCCGCTGCGGAAGCGGCGCGACGCCTGGTCAGCCCTGATTTGCGGCGGCCACTAGAATCGATCTAACGGCACCGATCCGGCCATCACCGGGGAGCCTTCGGAAGAACAGCTGATCCAGCCCAGTAGAGCCGAACGGGTGGGCCCGTCATCGCCCGCAGATGAGCGGCGCACACCTGAGTGCGCAAGCGGGGTGGTACCGCGGCGCTCGCGCACCGGCGCGACGTCGTCCCCGTGCCGACAGTTGGCTTCCGAGGCCGGAGGCCGCAAATTGGGCATGGAGACAACGCACCACAGTGACCGCATATCCGAAGCCGACATCCGGGGCTCCGAAGTTCCCGGAGCTCGAACTCGACGTCCTCGACTACTGGGAGCGCGACGACACGTTCCGCGCGAGTGTCGCGCGTCGTGACGGCGGACCGGAATACGTGTTCTACGACGGCCCGCCGTTCGCCAACGGCCTTCCGCACTACGGGCATCTGCTGACGGGCTATGTGAAGGACATCGTGCCGCGGTATCGCACGATGCGCGGCTACAGGGTGGAACGCCGCTTCGGCTGGGACACCCACGGACTGCCCGCCGAACTGGAGGTGCAGCGCCAGCTCGGCATCGCGGACAAGGCCCAGATCGAAGAAATGGGCATCGAGAAGTTCAACGAGGCGTGCCGCGAGTCGGTGCTCAAGTACACCAACGAATGGCGGGCCTACGTGACCCGGCAGGCGCGCTGGGTCGACTTCGACAACGATTACAAGACATTGGATCTCGGCTTCATGGAGTCGGTGATCTGGGCGTTCAAACAGTTGTGGGACAAAGGCCTTGCCTACGAAGGCAATCGGGTGCTGCCATACTGCTGGAACGACGAAACACCGCTGTCCAACCACGAATTGCGGATGGATGACGACGTCTATCAGAGTCGACAGGACCCGGCGATCACCGTCGGCTTCCGGGTCGCCGACGGCCCACTTGAGGGCGCCTATCTGTTGATCTGGACGACGACGCCGTGGACGCTGCCGTCGAACCAGGCGGTCGCGGTGAACCCCGACGTCACCTACGTTCTGGTTCAGGGTCCCGAAGACAAGTGTTATGTACTGGCGCAGGCACGGCTGGCGGCGTACGCCCGCGAACTCGGTGAGGAACCGGAAGTCCTTGGCACGTACACCGGTCGGGATCTGGTCGAGACGCGGTATCTGCCGCCGTTCCCGTACTTCATGGATGCGCCGAACTCGTTTCGGGTGCTGCCGGCCGATTACGTCAGCACCGAGGACGGCACCGGCATCGTGCACATGTCGCCGGCGTATGGCGAGGACGACATGGCGGTGACGCAGGCAGCCGGTATCCCCGCGGTGACGCCCGTTGACGCCAAGGGCCGCTTCGACAAGACGGTGCCGGACTATGCGGGCCAGCACGTGTTCGACGCCAACCCGCAGATCATCCGCGACCTGAAGAACCAGGGCCGCTCGGCGGCGGTCAACGGCCCTGTGCTGTTGCGCCACGAAACATACGAGCACTCCTACCCGCACTGCTGGCGGTGCCGAAACCCGTTGATCTATAGGGCCGTATCGTCCTGGTTCATCAAGGTCACCGACTTCCGCGACCGCATGCTAGAGCTGAACAATGACATCACCTGGTATCCCGAGCACGTCAAGGACGGCCAGTTCGGCAAGTGGCTGTCCAACGCGCGGGACTGGTCGATTTCGCGAAATCGTTACTGGGGCAGCCCGATTCCGGTGTGGAAGTCAGACGACCCGGAGTATCCGCGAATCGACGTGTACGGCAGCCTCGACGAGTTGGAGCGCGACTTCGGGGTGCGGCCGGACAATCTGCACCGGCCATACATCGACGAGCTGACCCGGCCCAACCCGGATGACCCGACCGGTAAGTCGACGATGCGGCGCATCGAGGACGTTTTCGACGTGTGGTTCGACTCAGGCTCGATGCCGTACGCGCAGGTGCACTACCCGTTCGAGAACCAGGACTGGTTCGACACGCATTTTCCCGGCGACTTCATCGTCGAATACATCGGGCAGACCCGTGGCTGGTTCTACACGATGCATGTACTGGCGACCGCTCTATTCGACCGCCCGGCCTTCAAAACCTGTGTGGCACACGGCATTGTGCTGGGCAACGACGGTCAGAAGATGAGCAAGTCGCTGCGCAACTATCCCGATGTGACCGAGGTGTTCGACCGCGACGGCTCCGATGCCATGCGGTGGTTCCTGATGGCATCGCCGATCCTGCGCGGCGGCAACCTGATTGTCACCGAGCAGGGCATCCGCGAGGGCGTCCGGCAGGTGCTGTTGCCGTTGTGGAACGCCTACACGTTCCTGGCGCTGTACGCGCCGAAGAAGGGCACTTGGCGCACCGACTCGTCGCATGTTCTTGACCGGTACATCCTTGCCAAGCTCGCCGAGTTGCGCGAGGACCTGACCGAGTCGCTGGACGTCTGCGATATCTACGGCGCATGCGATCAGCTGCGCCAGTTCACCGAGGCGCTGACGAATTGGTATGTGCGACGGTCGCGTCAGCGGTTCTGGGAAGAGGATCCCGACGCGATCGACACGCTGCACACCGTGCTCGAGGTGACCGGTAGGCTGGCGGCCCCGCTGCTGCCGCTGATCGCCGAGGTGATCTGGCGTGGCGTGACGGGGGAGCGGTCGGTGCATCTGACCGACTGGCCTGAAGCCGGTGTGGTGCCTGCGGATCCGGAACTCGTCGCCGCCATGGATCAGGTGCGTGAGGTTGCATCAGCGGCGTCGTCGCTGCGCAAGGCGAAGAAGCTGCGGGTGCGGCTGCCGTTGCCGAAACTGACTGTGGCGGTGGAGAATCCGCAGCGGCTGGAGGCGTTCAAGGATCTGTTGGCCGAGGAGCTCAACGTCAAGGCGGTCGAGCTGACCGACGACATCGACACCTACGGCCGATTCGATCTCACTGTCAACGCCAAGGTGGCCGGTCCGCGGCTGGGCAAGGACGTGCAGGCAGCGATCCAGGCGGTGAAGGCGGGCGAGGCGGTCGTCAATGCCGACGGCACGTTGACGGCGGGTCCGGCCGTCTTGCAGCCCGAGGAATACAGTTCGCGGCTGGTGGCCGCCGATCCCGAGTTCACCACGGCGCTGCCTGACGGCGCCGGACTGGTGGTGCTCGACGGCACGGTGACCCCGGAGTTGGCGGCCGAGGGCTGGGCGCGCGACCTGATTCGCGAGCTGCAGGATCTGCGTAAGTCGACGGGGCTCGAGGTGTCCGACCGGATCCGGGTGACGATCGCGGTGCCCGAGGACAAGACGCAATGGGCGCAGACGCACGCCGACTTGATCGCCGGCGAAATCTTGGCCACCACTTTTGAGTTCGGCGAGCCGGTCGACGGCGCCGAGCTCGGCGACGGCGTGCGGGTGGCGATCGAAAAGGCCTAGCTGCCCGGGTGGATGTCGTCGACCCATTGCACGCGCTCGGGATCGGCTTCCACATCGGCTAGGTCAAGGTTGACGACGACCGGTTCCTGGTCGCTGCGGACCACGACGCAGGACAGCGGTGCGTCGGCGCTGGCGTTGATCTCCTGGTGCGGCACGTACGGCGGGACGTAGATGAAATCGCCTGGGCCGGCTTCGGCAGTGAATTCGAGGCGCTCGCCCCATCGCATCCGGGCCCGGCCCGCGACGACATAGATCACGCTCTCCAGGTGGCCATGATGGTGCGGCCCGGTCCTGGCGTCTGGATGAATGACAACCGTGCCCGCCCACAACTTCTCGGCGCCGGCGCGCGCGGCATTGATCGCCGCGGCACGATTCATGCCGGGAGTCTGCGGCGTGTTGGGATCCAGTTCATCGGCGCGCACAACCCGCACGCCATCCAGACGGTAGTCGGACTTCTCGGTAGCCATCGCGACCTCCGCTCCAAGGATGCACACTTTCCGCCGTCACCACATGATGACTCTGCAAAAGAGATCCCGCCGGGGAGAACGTCGGCGACGTCGGGCTCGCGCCATAACATCGGCGGCATGGACCGCTGGGTGCTGCACTTCGACATGGACGCGTTCTTCGCGTCCGTCGAGCAGCTGACCCGGCCCACCCTGCGGGGACGGCCCGTGCTCGTGGGTGGGTTGGGCGGTCGCGGCGTGGTGGCGGGTGCCAGCTACGAGGCGCGCGTCTACGGCGCCCGGTCGGCGATGCCCATGCATCAGGCTCGCCGTCTCGTCGGCGCTCCGGCGGTGGTTTTGCCGCCGCGCGGTGTGGTCTACGGCGTGGCAAGCCGCCGCGTGTTCGAGACCGTCCGGGCTTTGGTTCCCGTCCTCGAGCAGCTGTCGTTCGACGAAGCTTTCGGCGAGCCGCCTGAGCTCACCGGTGCGGCCGCCGAGGACGTCGACGAGTTTTGCCGACATCTCAAGGCCCGGATCCGTGAGGAGACCGGGCTTGTCGCATCTGTCGGCGCGGGCTCGGGCAAGCAGATCGCCAAGATCGCCTCGGACCTGGCGAAGCCCGACGGCATCCGGGTGGTGCGCCGCGACGAGGAAACCGTTCTGCTGCACAGCCTTCCGGTGCGGCGGTTGTGGGGCATCGGTCCGGTGGCCGAGGAGAAGCTGCACCGGCTCGGCATCGACACCGTCGGCCAGCTCGCGGCCTTGACCGACGCCGAGGCTGCGAACATCCTCGGTGCGACTGTGGGACCTGCGCTGCACCGCCTCGCGCAGGGCATCGACGACCGCCCCGTCGCCGAGAACGCTCCCGCCAAGCAGATCAGCGCCGAGTCCACCTTCCCCGAAGACCTGACCACCCTGGACCAGTTGCGGGAAGCGGCGGGACCCATCGGCGAGCACGCGCACGCACGGCTGGAGAAGGACGGCCGCGGTGCCCGGACGGTCACGGTAAAGCTGAAGAAGTCGGACATGAGCATCCTGACTCGGTCGGCGACACTGCCGTACGCGACGACCGATGCTCCTACCTTGATCTCAATGGCCAGGCGGCTGCTGCTCGATCCCGTCGAAATCGGCCCGATTCGCCTTGTCGGCGTTGGCTTTTCGGGACTGTCCGACGTCCGCCAGGAGTCGCTGTTTCCGGATCTCGACCTGGTGGCCGAGGAAGTGTCCAACACCCAACTACCGCAGACCGTCAGCCAATTGGCCGCCACGCCGCCGGCCTGGCGCGTCGGCGACGACGTCGTGCACCCCGAATACGGGCACGGCTGGATCCAGGGCGCAGGCCATGGGGTGATGACGGTGCGGTTCGAGACGCGCGGTACCGGGCCCGGGCCGGTGCGCACATTTACCGACGACACGGCGCGCATCGAGCGCGCGAACCCCGTCGACAGCCTGGACTGGCCGGACTTCGTCAGTGAGCTGGCTGCCCGATCAGCCCCAGCGGCTGATGACCTCCTCGACGGGTGAGCCGGCAGCCAACGCGGCCATCAGCAGGACGCGTGCCTGCGCCGCTGGGAGCCGCGGCACCACCACCGCTCCCGCGTCGACCAGGTCTCTGCCCGGGCCGTAGCCCGCGGTGACCTTCCCCCCGGGCACCCGGGTGGACACCGCGACCGCCACCCCGTCGCGGCAATGCCGCCGCACCCCGTCGATCACCGCCGCCCCTGCGTTACCCGCGCCGACGGCCTCGAGCACGATGCCGCGGGCGCCTGCCTCTACACAGGCATCCATCGCGACCGCGTCAGCGCCGGGGTACACCGCGATGATGTCGACGCGCGGCGCGTCCGCCGCCGACAGCGGCCCGAAAAACGGCCTGTCCTTCGATCGCTGCTGGACGAACCGCCCATCGGTGACGGTGCCGAGCTCGTCGCCGGTGAAGCCGCGCATGTCACCCGTCGCCCGCTTCTGCAGACCCAGCGGCTGCCACACGGTGCCGGCGAGCGTCACCAGCACCCCTTGTCCGCGGGTCTGGGCGCTGGCGGCCAGCGTCAGCGCATCGCGCAGATTCCCGGGTCCGTCGGCGTCGGGCGCATCGGCACTGTGCAGCGCGCCGGTAATAACCACCGGCATCTCCCCGTCATAGGTCAGCTCGAGCCACAGCGCCGTCTCCTCCATGGTGTCGGTGCCGTGCGCGATGACCACACCCTTGGCGCTGTCGTTCTTGCAGGCCGACAGCACCGTTGCGCGGATCTGGTCCCAGTGCGCGGGAGTCAATTGCGAGCTGTCCATCGCCATCAGGTCGACGACGTCGACGTCGAGCCCGGCGGTCAGATCCGCGCCGCTTCGCGTAGGTCTCTTGACTCCGCTGTCGTCGCTGCTTGTGGCGATGGTGCCGCCGGTGGTGACGACGACGAAGCGACCCATGGGGGAAATCATCCCAAAACCAGTCTCCTGCGATGATGGGGGAGTGACTGACGAATCCCCGGGGACGGCCGAGCCCGTGACCGATGAGGAGGCGACGCCGCAGCCTGCACACAAGCGGCTGCGCCTGCTGCTTGCCGTGGCCGGGGTGGTGCTGGTTCTCGACATCGTCACCAAGGTTCTCGCGGTGAGGCTCCTTACCCCGGGCCAACCGGTGTCGATCGTTGGCGACACCATCACCTGGACATTGGTGCGCAACTCCGGGGCCGCGTTCTCGATGGCGACCGGCTACACGTGGGTGCTCACCTTGATCGCCACCGGCGTGGTGATCGGCATCATCTGGATGGGCAGGCGGCTGGTCTCGCCGTGGTGGGCGATCGGCCTCGGCATGATCCTCGGTGGCGCCATGGGCAACCTCGTCGATCGATTCTTCCGTTCGCCCGGGCCGCTTCGCGGGCATGTGGTGGACTTCCTGTCCATCGGCTGGTGGCCGGTGTTCAACGTCGCCGACCCGTCGGTGGTAGGCGGGGCGATCCTGCTGGTTGCGTTGTCGCTGTTCGGTTTTGACTTCGACACCGTCGGCCGTCGCAAGGCCGACCCGTCCGAGTGACGACCCGTTCGATGCCAGTCCCCGAGGGACTGGCCGGGATGCGCGTCGACGCCGGGCTGGCGCGGCTGCTGGGGCTGTCGCGAACAGCAGCGGCAGCGCTGGCCGAGGACGGCGGCGTCGAGGTGGACGGCGCCCGCGCCGGCAAGTCCGACAAGCTGACAGCAGGCGCGTGGCTGGAGGTGCAGCTGCCGGAAGCGCCTGCGCCGGTGGAGAATACGCCCGTCGACATCGAGGGCATGGAGGTCCTGTACTCCGATGCCGACATCGTCGCCGTCGACAAGCCCCCTGGCGTGGCCGCGCACGCGACCGTCGGATGGCACGGGCCGACGGTGCTCGGTGGTCTCGCCGCGGCGGGCTTTCGGATCAGCACGTCGGGTATCCACGAACGCCAGGGCATCGTGCACCGCCTCGACGTCGGCACCTCGGGCGTCATGGTAGTGGCGCTCTCCGAACGCGCCTATACCGTGCTCAAGCGGGCGTTCAAGCAACGCACCGTCGAAAAGCGTTATCACGCACTCGTACAAGGGCATCCCGATCCGTCCAGTGGGACGATCGACGCGCCGATCGGGCGACACCGCGGGCACGACTGGAAGTTCGCGGTGACCGAACAGGGTCGGCACAGCATCACGCATTACGACACGCTCGAGGCGCACCAGGCGGCGAGTCTGCTCGACATCGAGCTGGAAACGGGACGCACCCACCAGATTCGGGTGCACTTCGCCGCTCTGCACCATCCATGTGCAGGCGACATTACCTACGGCGCTGACCCGACGCTGGCGAAAAGGCTTGGGCTGGAGCGCCAATGGCTGCATGCGCGGTCGCTGGCGTTCGCTCACCCCGCCGACGGCAGGCGCGTCGAGATCACTAGCCCCTATCCGCACGATCTGCAGCACGCGCTGGACGTGTTGCGCAATCACGAACTGTGAGTGACGCGCGTCGGTCTGGGTTGTTGTTCGGCGTTGGCGCATACGCGTCGTGGGGTCTGTTCCCGGCGTTCTTCCCGCTGCTGAAGCCCGCCAGCGCATTCGAGATACTGGCCCACCGAATCGTCTGGTGTTTGGCGCTGATGGTCGTTGTGGTCGCGGCCGTGCGCCGACTCGGTGACGTCCGCCAAATCACCGGGCGCACTTGGCTGTTGCTGACATTGGCGTCCGCGCTGATCTCAATTAACTGGGTGATTTACATCTACGCCGTCAACAACGGCCACGTCGTGGACGCCGCGCTCGGGTACTTCATCAACCCACTGGTGACGGTGGCGCTGGGGCTGCTGGTCTTCCGTGAGCGGCTCAACCGCGCACAGTTCGCCGCGTTGGGCGTCGCAGTGATCGCGGTCGTGGTTCTGACGGTGGAGGTCGGCGCGCTGCCCGTGATCGGCCTCGGGCTGGCACTGTCCTTCGGTCTCTACGGGGCGATCAAGAAGGTGGTGCCCGTCGATCCGCGGGTCAGCGTCGGTATAGAAGCTGGAGTGGCCGGTCCTCTTGCGGTCGCCTACGTCGTCGTGCTGCAGGTGACGGGGCGCGGCACCTTCACCGACCACGGCCCGAGTCACGTCGTGCTCATGATCCTGTCCGGGGTGTTCACGGCGCTGCCGCTGCTGCTGTTCGCTGCCGCCGCCCAGCGGCTGCCGCTGGTGACGATGGGCCTGCTGTTCTATCTGACCCCGGCGATGCAGCTGACGTGGGGCGTGGTCGTCGGCCATGAACCGATGCCCCCGGCGCGGTGGCTGGGTTTCGCGCTGATCTGGGTGGCGCTTGCGGTATTCAGCGTCGATGCATTGCGGCGGGCCCGTGTCGATCGGCAGGACCTCGAATCGTCATACCCGTGACAGCATCGAGTTAGAGAGGATCCAGTCATGCGGTACTGCCTATTGATGCACTACCAGGAAGGCACCGAGGTCGGGCTGACCGAGGAGGACATGGCTCCCGCCATGGCCGCCTTCCAGCAGTACGCCGACGACCTGTCGGCCGCCGGTGTGCTGATCGACACCGAAGTGCTCGAATCCGTTGTCGCCACCACCACCGTCACCGCCCACTCCGGCACCCCCGAAATCCAGGACGGCCCCTTCGCCGACACCAAGGAGAAACTCGGCGGCATCTTCGTCATCGAGGTCGACAACCTCGACGAGGCACTGAAGTGGGCGCAGCGCAATCCCGCCAACGGCTGGGGTTGGATCGAGATCCGCCCGGTGGCGCGGACATACGCCGCCGACCGCGGGTGGTACAACCCATAGAAGTACAGGCCCGGCTGGCGGAGCTCACCCGGGACTCTTACGGCAGGCTGCTGGCTGTGCTGGCGGCGCCGACGCGTGATCTGTCCGCCGCCGAAGACGCGTTGGCCGACGCGTTCGAACGCGCGCTGACGCACTGGCCCGACGATGGCATACCTGCCAATCCAGAAGGCTGGCTGCTGACGGTCGCACGTAACCGATTACGCGACCTGTGGAAGTCCTCCGGCTATCGGATGACCGAGCCGCTCGACGAAATCGACCATGCTCCGACAAGTTTGGATGACGATATGCCCGCCATACCAGACCGGCGGCTCGAGCTGATGCTGGTCTGCGCCCATCCGGCGATCTCGCCGAACATTCGCACACCGCTGATGCTGCAGTCGGTGCTCGGCGTCGAGGCCGCCGCGATCGCCACCGCATTCGCAGTGGAGCCCGCGACGATGGCGCAACGACTGGTGCGCGCCAAGAAACGCATCCGCGACGCAGGCATCCCGTTTGTGTTGCCCGAACGCGACGACCTCGCCGAACGGCTGCCCGCGGTGCTCGAGGCGGTCTACGGTGCCTATTCGATCGACTGGCAACTCGCGCCGCACGGCGCGCCGATCGAATCGCTATCCGCCGAGGCCCTTCACCTGGCACTCGTGCTTGCCGAGTTACTGCCCGACGAGCCGGAAGTACTCGGCCTTGCCGCGTTGGTGTGCTTGTCGGAGGCCCGCAGGCCGGCACGGCGCACCGCCGACGGAGCTTTCGTCCCGCTCGACGAACAGGACACCGACCTGTGGGACGCGGCACTGATCGCCCGCGGCGAAGGTCTGCTCCGTCACGCCCATGACCACCACATGCCCGGCCGGTTCCAATACGAGGCGGCGATCCAGTCCGCCCACTGCGCCAGAGCCACCGCGGGCAGCGTCGACCTGAATGCCTTGAGCAAGCTGCACCGAGCACTGCTGCGAACGGCGCCGTCCCTGGGGGCGGCCGTGGCAGCTGCGGCCGTCGACGGCGAGCTCGACGGGCCCGATGCAGGGCTTCGGGGGCTGGCCGCGATCGATGACCCGGCCGCCGTGCGATTCCAGCCGTTTTGGACGACGCGCGCGCATCTGCTGGCCGAAGCGGGACGGCGTGCGGAGGCCGCGGAGGCGTATCGCCGAGCGATCGAACTGACCGGTGATCCGGGCGTCGCCGACTACCTTTTGCGGTGTTTGCATCTGGTCACGTGTTGACCAGCTGCTAGCAATGTCCTAGCGTTTGCTCGTGGGGTGTGACGCGGAGCCGCTGACAGGCGGCAGGGGACGGGGCCGCCCAGTGGGTGCCGACTCGGCCGAAACACGGGCGCGCATTCTTCGCGCGGCCCGCGAGGTGATCAACGAACGCGGCTATGAGGCCGCCAACTTTCAGGCCATCGCGTCGCGTGCCGACCTGAGCCGGCCGACCATGCACTACTACTTCCACAGTCGCGAGGAGATCTACGACTGCCTCGTCGCGGAGGCGTATTCGATTGTCGCCGACTGCATTGCGCAAGCGAAACGTCAGGAAACCCTGATGAATCAGCTGACGACCTTCGCAACAGCCGCACACCGGTCGGGGTTCGCGAACCAGTCGATGTTGCGATTCGTCATCACGGCCCGGTTGGAATCCCACCGCAGTCCCAGCCTGCGGGACAACCCCGGTCCTGTGGTCGCCGCCATGCAGGCGTTCTATGTCTCCGTCGTGGACGAGGCGATGGTTCGTGGCGAGATTCCTGCCCAGACGGACGCGCCTGCTGTGGTGAGCATGTTGCTGGCGACGTTCTTGGGAATGGGCTTCTACGCGGGCTTTATCGTCGATCAGAACAACATGGCCGAGATTGCCAAGCAACTCCACAGGCTGATGAAGCGAGGATTGCTGGATCAGCAGCAGAATGGCCACACGCTGAGCTTCACCCCGCCGGTCCCTGCGACCGTCGGCGGCGAGGAATTCCCCCACGCCTGGACGGGCTGACGGGCGGATCTTGTTTCCGCAGGTTAGCCGTTTAGCGGCCAACCCCCGACAGTATTCGAGGGAAACACCCGATTCCTCCGTTGGCGGACGCCAATAGCGTTCTGCCCATGGTTGGCATCTGGTTCGCAATCCTCATCGCGGCGTTCATCGCGGCCGGGGTGCTCGTGCAAATCGGCTGGAAACTGCACCCGATTCCCACCGTCAAACGGGTGCTGCGGCGGGGACGGTCGCGGATCGACTAACGCCGGCAAAGACACGCACAGCGACACGCCGAGAAGTGTCGGACCGCGGCCATAGACTGGCGTCCCTATGAACTCGGATTCGTCTGATCTTCGCGCAAGTGCTCATCGGTCCTTCGTGCACTTACACAATCACACCGAATACTCGATGTTGGACGGTGCCGCGAAGGTCAAGCCGATGCTCGCCGAGGCGCAGCGCTTGCAGATGCCCGCGATCGGGATGACCGATCACGGAAACATGTTCGGCGCCAGCGAGTTCTACAACGCCGCCACCGAAGTGGGCATCAAGCCGATCATCGGAATCGAGGCCTACATTGCGCCGGCGTCGCGCTTCGAGACCAAGCGCATCCTGTGGGGTGATCCGAGCCAGAAGGGTGACGACGTTTCGGGCAGCGGGTCCTACACCCACATGACCATGGTCGCCGAGAACGCCACGGGTCTGCGCAACCTGTTCAAGCTGTCGTCGCTGGCCTCTTTCGAAGGTCAGCTCGGCAAATGGTCCCGGATGGATGCCGAGCTCATCGCCGAGCATTCATCGGGCATCATCGCCACCACCGGGTGTCCTTCCGGCGAGGTGCAGACGCGGCTGCGGCTCGGTCACGATCGCGAGGCACTGGAATCGGCCGCCAACTGGCGTGAGATCTTCGGGCCCGACAACTACTTCCTCGAGCTGATGGACCACGGCCTCGACATCGAGCGTCGGGTGCGCGACGGGCTGCTCGAGATCGGGCAGAAGCTCGGCATCCCGCCGCTGGCCACCAACGACTGCCACTACGTCACCCGGGACGCCGCGCACAATCACGAGGCGCTGCTGTGCGTGCAGACCGGCAAGACGCTCTCGGACCCGAACCGGTTCAAGTTCGACGGTGACGGTTACTACCTGAAATCCGCCGAGGAGATGCGGCAGATCTGGGATGCCGACATCCCCGGTGCGTGTGACTCGACGTTGTTGATCGCCGAGCGCGTGCAGTCCTACTCCGATGTGTGGGAGCTGCGCGACCGCATGCCGGTTTTCCCGGTGCCGGAAGGGCATGATCAGGCGTCGTGGCTGAAGCACGAGGTGGACGCCGGCCTCGCGCGTCGCTTTCCGTCCGGGGTGCCGCAGGACTACATCGACCGCGCGGCGTATGAGATCGACGTCATCTGCGCCAAGGGCTACCCGTCGTACTTCTTGATCGTGGCGGACCTGGTGAGCTACGCGCGCTCGGTCGATATCCGGGTCGGGCCTGGCCGCGGTTCGGCGGCGGGATCGCTGGTCGCCTATGCGTTGCGCATCACCGACATCGACCCGATCGAACACGGGCTGCTGTTCGAGCGGTTCCTGAACCCCGAGCGCGCGTCGATGCCCGACATCGACATCGACTTCGACGACCGTCGCCGCGGTGAGATGGTGCGCTACGCCGCCGACAAGTGGGGCAGCGACCGGGTCGCTCAGGTGATCACGTTTGGAACCATCAAAACCAAAGCGGCGCTGAAGGATTCGGCCCGCATTCACTACGGGCAGCCGGGCTTCGCAATCGCCGACCGGATCACCAAGGCGCTGCCGCCGCCGATCATGGCCAAGGACATCCCGCTGTCCGGCATCACCGATCCGAACCACGAGCGGTACAAGGAAGCCGCCGAGGTTCGCGGGCTGATCGATACCGATCCCGACGTCCGCACCATCTATGAGACCGCGCGCGGACTGGAAGGCCTGATCCGCAACTCCGGCGTGCACGCCTGCGCGGTGATCATGAGCAGTGAGCCGTTGACCGAGGCCATCCCGCTGTGGAAGCGGCCGCAGGACGGCGCGATCATCACCGGCTGGGACTACCCGTCGTGTGAGGCCATCGGCTTGTTGAAGATGGACTTCCTCGGGCTGCGCAACCTGACGATCATCGGCGACGCGCTGGAGAACATCAAGGCCAACAGGGGAATTGACCTCGACCTCGAGTCGGTCCCGCTCGACGATCCCGCCACCTACCAGTTGCTCGGCCGGGGCGACACGCTGGGCGTGTTCCAGCTCGACGGTGGACCGATGCGCGACCTGCTGCGACGCATGCAGCCCACCGGCTTCCAGGACGTGGTCGCGGTCATCGCGCTGTACCGGCCAGGCCCAATGGGCATGAACGCCCACAACGACTACGCCGACCGCAAGAACGGTAAGCAGGCCATCAAGCCGATCCACCCCGAATTGGAGGACGCTCTCCGGGATATTCTTGCCGAGACGTACGGCCTGATCGTCTACCAAGAGCAGATCATGCGTATCGCGCAGAAGGTGGCCGGCTACTCGCTCGCCCGAGCAGACATTCTGCGAAAGGCCATGGGCAAGAAGAAGCGTGAGGTGCTCGACAAGGAGTACGAGGGCTTCTCGGAGGGAATGAAGGCCAACGGGTTCTCGGCCGCGGCCATCAAGGCGTTGTGGGACACGGTGCTGCCGTTCGCCGACTACGCATTCAACAAGTCACACGCCGCGGGCTATGGGCTGGTGTCGTATTGGACGGCGTATCTGAAGGCCAACTATCCGGCCGAGTACATGGCGGGGTTGCTCACGTCGGTGGGCGACGACAAGGACAAGGCCGCTGTGTACCTGGCCGACTGCCGACGGCTCGGCATCACGGTGCTACCGCCGGATGTCAACGAATCGAGTCTGAACTTCGCCTCGGTCGGTGAGGACATCCGCTACGGCCTCGGCGCGGTACGCAACGTCGGAGCGAACGTCGTTGCATCCCTTGTCGCTACCCGGACTGACAAGGGCAAGTACATCGACTTCTCGGATTACCTCAACAAGATCGAGATCGGCCCTTGCAACAAGAAGGTGACGGAATCGCTGATCAAGGCGGGCGCGTTCGACTCGCTTGATCATCCGCGCAAGGGGCTGTTCCTGATTCACACCGACGCCGTCGACTCGGTGCTCGGCACCAAGAAGGCCGAGGCGATGGGTCAGTTCGACCTGTTCGGCGGCGCCGACACTGCGACCGATGCGGTGTTCACGATCAAGGTGCCCGACGAGGAGTGGGAGGACAAGCACAAGCTGGCGCTCGAGCGCGAGATGCTCGGCCTCTACGTGTCAGGGCACCCGTTGAATGGCATCGCGCATCTGCTTGCGGCGCAGGTTGATACGCAGATTCCGGCCATCCTCGACGGCGACGTCGGAAACGACACGCAGGTGCGGGTGGGCGGGATTCTGGCCTCGGTCAACCGGCGGGTGAACAAGAACGGTCTGCCGTGGGCGTCAGCACAATTGGAAGACCTCACCGGTGGCATCGAGGTGCTGTTCTTCCCACAGACGTACTCCACGTTCGGTGCGGAGATCGCCGACGACGCAGTGGTGTTGGTGGGAGCCAAGGTCGCGATTCGCGATGACCGCATCTCGTTGATCGCCAATGAGCTTGTGGTACCCGACTTTTCGAGTGCCCAGGTGAACCGGCCGGTGGCCGTTAGCCTGCCGACGCGGCAATGTACGGTCGACAAGGTCACCGCGCTCAAGCAGGTGCTGGCACGCCATCCTGGCACGTCGCAGGTGCATCTGCGGTTGATCAGCGGCGAGCGGATCACTACGCTGGAACTGGATGCCTCGCTGCGGGTCACGCCGTCGTCGGCTCTGATGGGCGACCTGAAGGCGCTGCTCGGCCCCGGCTGCCTGGGCGGCTAGAACTAGCCCAAAACGTTGACTGCCCTTGCGATTACGAGCGCGATGGTGGTAACCGCGACGAGGCTTTGCACCGCCATCATCCCCTTCGCCCAGCGGGCCAGCGGCATGGTATCGGTGGGAGAGAAGGCCATCGCGTTGGTCAGGCTGACATACAGGTAGTCGACGAACGTCGGCCGCCAACCCGGTTTTACGAGCTTCGCAGTGTCGGGATCCATCTGCGGGAACATGAAGTCCGGGTAGGGCTGCTCGCCGGCACGCCGGGCGAATGGTCCACCGCGGTCCAGTTCCCAGTACCAGATGCCGAAAACGATGATGTTGGTGACGAAGATCGCCCCTCCGCTGCCCAACAACACCGCTGGCTTGTTGCTCACCTCTCCGGACAGGATGCGGATGTCCAGCAGTACCGCCGACAGGGTGTTGTCGAGTGTGATGGCGGCGAGAAGCACCAAGGTGGCGTATCGGCCGAGTCGCGTGGCATTGGTGAGGCGCAACGGGTTGAGCCAGGTGAGAACTCCAAGCAGCAACAATTCGAGCGCGATGAGCGGCCAGCGTGGCACCACGGTGTAGCTCTTCGGGATCGCCAGCTGCAGACCGATCGCGGCTATCAGTGCGATGAGCACGGGCAGCCGGCTTTCCGGATCGCCGGGCCGCAGCCATGACGGGATGTGGCGCTCGGCGCCGGAGGCCATTCGCTCGGCGCGTTTGACGAACTCCTCGACCGGTGACGATGGTTCGGGTGTGTTGTCCATTAGATCAGTGTCTGCGCCACGATGGAGAGATGGAGTCGCGACACGTCAGCATATGGATCGAAGCCGCCCCCGAGGCCGTCTACGAGTTCGCCGCCGACCCCCAAACCTGGCCGAGGTGGGCCGCTGGACTCGCCGCAGGAGAGCTTCGGCAGACCGCCGAAGGATGGGTCGCCGATTCACCGATGGGGCAGGTGACGGTCGAGTTCGCACCGCCGAACACATTCGGCGTGCTGGACCATGTGGTCCGGCTGCCGTCCGGTGAGGCCGTCTACAACCCGCTGCGGGTGATTCCCGGCGGGGTCGGGGAGCCGCGGTGCGAGGTGCTCTTCACAGTGCGACGGCGCGACGGTATGGCCGCATCCGAGTTCGATGCCGATGCAGCAGCCGTTGCCGCCGACCTCGAAGCGCTTCGGCGGCTGCTGGAGAACTAGCGGTCAGACGACTGGAACGGGCTCAAGGCCAGCCACACCACGGTGCCCGCCGCAGCGGCGGCCAGTACGGACGGGGCGGCGCTGGCGGTCGCGACCGCGACGATCACCAGGACCAGGAAGCCGATTGCGAGCGCGAGCAGCTTGTACACCGGCCAGGCCACACCGGCAATGCTGACTTCGTCGCGCACGGTCACAGGGTGACGATAGCTCGCAAGCAAGTTTTCGGTCAACCGAAACACCGTTCTGGATGGGCCTTTCGATAGCGGGTCTACCCTGGTGCGATGCCACTTTCCGGAGAGTACGAAGCAAGCCCCTGGGACTGGGTCCGCAAGGACGCCGACAGGGTTATGGAGACCGGCACCACCGAAGGCAGTGAGATGAAGGGCAAACCGATCATCTTGCTGACCACCATCGGTGCGAAGTCCGGCAAGGTCCGCAAGACACCGCTGATGCGCGTCGAGCATGACGGCCAGTACGCGGTGGTGGCTTCTCTGGGCGGGGCGCCGAAGAATCCGGTCTGGTACTACAACATCAAGGCGCACCCACAGGTTGAGTTGCAGGACGGAGACGTCACCAAGGAGTACGAGGCACGCGAGGTCTCCGGTGACGAAAAGGCCATCTGGTGGGAGCGCGCCGTCGAAGCGTGGCCAGACTACGCGGAGTATCAGACCAAGACGGACCGGCAGATTCCCGTCTTTGTGCTGACCCCGATTAACTGAAAAATGCTGACCCCGATTAACTGAAAACCGCTGGTTAGTGGCACTATTGTTCGGTGTCCGCTGAACTGAGCCAGAGCCCCCAGACGTCGCCGCTGTCCGCGGCCGACATCGACGAGGCTGCTCAGCGAATTTCGGGCGTGGTGCTGCGCAGCCCGCTGCAGTACAGCGAACGGCTTTCGGAGGCCACGGGCGCGACGGTCTACCTCAAGCGCGAGGACCAGCAGGCGGTTCGGTCGTACAAGTTGCGCGGCGCGCACAACCTGCTGATGCAGCTGTCCGACGCGGAGAAAGCCGCCGGCGTGGTGTGTTCGTCGGCGGGCAACCATGCGCAGGGCTTCGCGATGGCGTGCCGTTCGATGGGCGTCCACGGTCGGGTGTACGTGCCCGCCAAGACGCCGAAGCAGAAGCGTGACCGCATCCGTTACCACGGCCGCGAGTTCATCGAGCTGATCGTGGGCGGCAAGACCTACGACATCGCCGCCGCGGCGGCACTCGACGATGTCGCTCGTACAGGTGCGACTCTGGTGCCGCCCTACGACGACCTCCGCACGATGGCCGGTCAAGGCACGATCGCCGTCGAAATACTCGATCAACTCGACAGCGAGCCGGATCTCGTCATCGTCCCGGTTGGCGGAGGGGGCTGCATCAGCGGGGTTACGACGTATCTCGCCGAGCGCACCTCGAATACGGCGGTGTTGGGCGTCGAACCGGCCGGGGCCGCGGCGATGGTTGCCGCGCTGGCCAACGGGGAGCCCGTCACGCTGGAGCACGTCGACCAGTTCGTCGATGGCGCAGCAGTAGCCCGTGCAGGCGCGCTGCCGTACGCGGTGCTGTCGGCGGCGGGGGACATGGTGTCGATCACGACGGTCGACGAGGGTGCGGTGTGCACCGCGATGCTCGACCTTTACCAGAACGAGGGCATCATCGCCGAACCCGCCGGGGCGCTGTCGGTGGCCGCACTGATGGAGGCCGACATCGAACCGGGATCGACTGTGGTGTGCCTGATTTCGGGTGGCAACAACGACGTATCGCGGTACAACGAAGTGCTCGAGCGCTCGCTGGTGCACCTCGGTCTCAAGCACTATTTCCTCGTCGACTTCCCGCAGGAACCCGGAGCGCTGCGGCGGTTCCTGGACGATGTGCTCGGCCCGAACGACGACATCACGTTGTTCGAATACGTCAAGCGCAACAACCGCGAAACCGGCGAGGCGCTCGTCGGCATCGAACTCAGTTCGGCAGCGGACTTCGAAGGCCTGCTCGAGCGGATCAAAGCCTCCGACATCCACGTCGAGACGCTTGAGCCGGGTTCACCGGCGTATCGCTACCTGCTCTAAGCAGGGGAGACGACCGCCAGACCGGCAGCCCTCGCGGCGTCGGCCAGGCGGTTGTCGTACGTGACAAGCGCACGTAGTTCGGGCGCAACCTGCGCGGCGGCCAGGTGAATCGCATCGAGGGTACGAAGCTCAGGTGGCCCGATGGTTGCCGCGACATCGAGCACGCTGGCAGTGAGCGCGACGAAATTGAGTCTGGCGAGAACCTTGCGTGCGTTCTCGACCGCGACACCCCGACGAGCAACAGCCCGTAGCAACTCCGTCCGGGCGATCGCAGCGGTCAGCCGCTTGTCATCCGGCACGCTCGCCAGATATCGCGCTAATGCGGGTGATTCAGCCTCATAGACCACGATCTTCACAAGCGCCGACGAGTCGACGTAGATAGTCACAGGCGGTCTTCGCGTTGCCGCTGCAGTTCTGAGGATGCGTCGAAATCGACGCTGATTGGCACGACGTCTTCCAGGGCTGCCGACGACTCCGCTGGAATGACGTCGCCGCGCAGGATCATGTCCTCCCAAGTGTCCGGACGGGCCGGCACGATGCGCGCGACCAATCGGCCGCGTTGGGTGACTTCCACGGTTTCCCCACGCGCCACGCGGGCGATGTACTGGCTTGCGTTTTGTCGCAGTTCACGGAGACCGATGCGCTCCATGTAGCACATGGTAGCACTTAGCCGGCTGCTGTCATTTCCGGCTCGACCAGCACAAGCGACTCGTCATTCGCACGGAAGACAGGCTCGATCGGCACACCCAAGGAGTGCGCCACATCTGTTAGCAGCGCTGCCCAGCGCCGGTCGGCATCCGATATCGGACCCCGTCCTGGTCGGGTCAACAGCAGCGCCACGGTGGTGTCCTTCGTGAGTCCATCGAGTACCTCGAGAAGTGCCGTCATTGCGGAGACCACGATGGGGTGCCTCGGTCGAGGCGGAAGCGGCAGCTGGCTCAGCGCTTTGATCAAGCACCGGTCAGGTCCGACGAATCCCATCCACAGCAGCCGTTCACCAAATCCCAACGGTCCCATCAGGGCGCGCCAGCGTTGCGCCAAGTCTGCGGCCGAGTGAATGGGATCAGTGGCGGTTTCGATCCGAGGCGGTACGTAGGGATGTGCCATACGGGTGAGCATCACCCACGAAAGCCATTGTGCGGTAATCAGTTATCCACAGGCCGTCAGGCTGTGGATAGCGACTTGACAGTTCGCAGAATCGCGAAAGAATGCCCGTCCAGCCGCGTCGCGTCGGCCTCAACCGTCGGCTGGCCCCAGGCCAACACCACGTCGCCGGTTACTGGAACGTCCACGGCATCGGTGCCCAAGTTGCACGCAATCGCCAGATGGCCGCGGTGCATGACAATCCATCGCTCGGCTTCGTCGTAGTCGACGCGCATGTGGTCCAACCACGTATCGGCCAGGTCGGGTTCGTTGTGCCGCAACGCGATCAGTTGCCGGTAGACCTGCCGCAGCCTGCCATGCTCGCCGGCGTCGATCTCATCCCAGTTCAGTTTGGACCGTTCGAAGGTGGCTGGGTCCTGGGGATCGGGAATCACGTCGGCATCCCAGCCGTGTTCGGCGAATTCACGCTTGCGGCCCTCGGCGGTCGCTCGAGCCAACTCCGGTTCCGGGTGTGAGCTGAAGAACTGAAACGGCGACGACGATCCCCATTCCTCACCCATGAAAAGCATTGCGGTATACGGTGATCCGAGTGCGAGCACGGCCTTCACGGCCAGTTGGCCAAACGTCAGGTTCTGCGACGGCCGGTCGCCGACCGCGCGGTTGCCCACCTGATCGTGCGTCAGCGTGTACGCCAGCAGTCGGGTGGCCGGGATGGTTGACGTGTCGAGTGGACGCCCGTGCCTGCGATGCCGGAACGACGAGTATGTCCCCGCGTGGAAGTAGCCGTGCATCAGTGTCTGCGCCAACGCCTCCACCGAACCGAAATCCGCGTAATAACCCTGCCGCTCGCCCGACACCGCCGAGTGGATCGCGTGGTGGATGTCGTCGTCCCACTGCGCGGTCATCCCGTATCCGCCGCGATCGCGAGGAGTGATCAGCCGCGGGTCGTTGAGGTCGCTCTCCGCGATCAGCGACAGCGGACGGCCCAACTCCTCAGCCAGCGCCTCGGTTTCGGCCGCCAGCTCTTCGAGGATGTGGATCGCGGTGGTGTCGACCAGTGCATGCACGGCGTCGAGTCGCAGGCCGTCGGCGTGGAAAACGCGCATCCATCGCAGCGCACAGTCGATGATGTAGCGGCGCACCTCGTCGGCATCGGCATCGCAGATGTTGATCGACTCGCCCCACGCGTTGCTGCCCGACGACAGATACGGCCCGAAGCGCGGTAGGTAATTTCCCGACGGGCCAAGGTGATTGAACACCGCGTCGATCAGCACACCCAGGCCGCGTCGGTGGCATGCGTTGATCAGGCGCACCAGCCCGTCAGGCCCGCCATACGGTTCGTGCACCGCGTACCAGAGCACGCCGTCGTAGCCCCAGCCGTGGGTGCCGCCGAACGCGTTGACGGGCATCAGCTCGACGAAGTCGACACCCAGATCGACAAGGTAGTCCAGCTTCTCGATCGCAGCGTCGAACGTGCCGTCCGGTGTGAACGTTCCGACGTGCAGCTCGTAGATCACGCGGCCCTCGATCGAGCGTCCGCGCCAGTCACCGTCGGTCCACGCGTCCGGGGCGGCCTGCCACAGTTGCGAGCGTCCGTGCACGCCGTCCGGCTGCCTGGGTGAGCGCGGGTCGGGCAGCACGGTCGGATCATCGTCGAGCACAAACCCGTACCGCGCGTCGGGCCGGGCTTGAGAATCGGGGACGTCAGTCCGCCACCAGCCGTCGTCGTCGCGCTGCATCGGGTACAGCGCTCCGTCGACGTCGAGTCGGACCTGCTGCGGCCGCGGCGCCCACACCGAAAACTCAGTCATCGTCTCGCACCAGCAGAGCCACCGGCAGATCCGTGAACAACTCCACCGCCAGCACCGTGCCGCTGAATCGTCCACCGCTGATCCGGTCCGTCCACGTTCCGCCAGGCAGCGTCAGAGACGTGTCGCCCCAACCCTTTTCGGAGAGCCGTACGGTGTGGCGGCTCACCGCGGTCAGCGCATCGTCACCGCGCAAGAACGCCACTAGATGGTCGGCGGCGGGTCCCTGCGCCAGTACCGGCGTGTAGCCACCGTCGGCGAAAGTGGCCGGACGGTCACGCCGTAGCCGCAACGCCGCCGAAACCACCCTGATCTTGGGGTGGTTGATGGCGGCAAGAGCATCGCGGCGGGCCCGATAGTCGATCGGTCGCCGGTTGTCCGGATCGACCAGACTGTCCTCGAACAACTCTGTGCCTTGGTAGACATCCGGCACACCGGGCACGGTCAATGCCAACAACTTCTGCCCGAGCGCGTCGCTGCGCGCATGCAGGTCCAACCGACCGAGCAGCCCGACCAGTTCCGTGGCCACGGGTCCATCGATAACCGCGTCGATCCATGCGTGCACCGAGTCTTCGAATTCGGTGTCGGGATCGTGCCATGACGTGTGCATGCCTGACTCGCGGATCGCCTTCTCGGCGTACGCGTGGAGCCGGCCCCGCAGCTCTTCGGTGACCGCGCCGTCGGCCGGCCAGATGCCGAACATGTTCTGCAACAAGAAGAGTCCGGTCGCAGGGTCGGGTGGCGGAGTCCGTCGTTGCCAGGCGCCGACATACTGCTCCCACAGCGACGGTACCTGCGAGAGCACGCCAATGCGGGCCCGAACGTCCTCTCCGCGCTTGGTGTCGTGGGTGCTGAGCGCGATCATTGCGTGCGGCCACAGCCGCGCACGGGTGGCGGCGCGCTGGTGGAACTCCGCAATGCCGACTCCGAATCGCTCGGGCTCTCCGCCGACTTCGTTCAGCGACACCAACCGGGCGTCGCGGTAGAACAGGCAATCCTCCATCGATTTGGCGGTAGCCGCGCCGCAGAGTTGCTGGATGCGTACCGCCGCCGCGGTGCTGGTGCTCAATGCCGCTGACACGATCGCCAATGGGTCGGCCAATTCCGGATGGTCAGAACTGGTTCGGGCCAGCGCTTCGGACAGCACCAACGACAGCGACGGATAGTCCGACCGGTACACCGGGATCCGGCTGATCAGCTCCGCCACCGCGTTGGGCAGATCGGCGTGGTCGATGCCCGTGGCAGCGATGATCGTCCGGCACACCCGCCCCAGCTCGCTCGCCAGGGTGGTGGTGACGGCTTCGGCCTTCAGCCGGCGGGCCAGGTCGGGCATGTCCGCATAGTCGATTCCGCTCGAATTAAACAGCTCGGTGAGCGGGCCCGCACCCGCTGGATCGAGGAACAGGCCGCCGATTTCACGCAGCGCGTCGTAGCCCGTGGTGCCCGCCACGGGCAGCGTCGTGTCCAGCGGCTCGTCGACGGCGAGGATCTTCTCCACGACGATCCATGCCTGCGGTCCGGCGAGTTCACGCAGCCACGCCAGATACCCTGCGGGATCGGACAATCCGTCCGGATGGTCGATGCGCACCCCGTCGACAAGGCCCTCGTCGAACCAGCGCTTGACCTCCACATGTGTGGCGTCGAAAACCGCGCGGTCCTCCTGCCGTAGCCCCGCCAGCGACGTGATCGAGAAGAAGCGGCGGTAGCCGCAGATCCCCGTGCGCCATCCGGTCAACCGGTAGTGCTGGTTGTCGGCGGGGTAGCCGGGCGGGGCTT
The DNA here is from genome assembly GCF_000328565.1 of Mycobacterium sp. JS623. Taxonomy (NCBI): domain Bacteria; kingdom Bacillati; phylum Actinomycetota; class Actinomycetes; order Mycobacteriales; family Mycobacteriaceae; genus Mycobacterium; species Mycobacterium sp. JS623. Next base: position 2,886,912 of record NC_019966.1, read on the forward strand.
CGTCATTGTCGGAACCCAAGACCGGCAAGATGATTCGGCCGTCCGGGTCGAGGTCCCAGTCGATGTCGAAATACGTGGCGTACGGCGACGAGCGACCATGTTCGAGTACGTCGGACCACCACCTGTTCTGCTCCGGCTTGTCGACGCCGACGTGGTTGGGCACGACGTCAACGATCAAGCCCATGCCGCGCGCCCTGGCCGCTTCCGACAACCTCGCGAGACCCTGCGGCCCACCCAGTGCCGCCGAGACCGTGGTGGGGTCGGTGACGTCGTAGCCGTGCGTCGATCCCTCGACCGCGGTCAGGATCGGCGACAAGTACAGATGCGACACCCCGAGGTTGTCGAGGTAGTCCAGCACCGCTATCGCGTCGTCAAAGGTGAATGCAGCCCCAGAAGCCGAGCCGCGCATCTGCAGCCGATAGGTCGACAGCACGGGAAATGCCATGTGTCAGGCGGTCTTACGCAGCACCAGCAGAGACCGCGCCTGCAGCGAGATCTTCTTGCCCGCAGTGACAACCAGTTCGGTCGCCCCGGTGGCGTCGGCCGTGTCCAGTGTGGCGGTCCATTCCTTGGCGTAGTCACCCTTCGGTGTGACGAAGTCCTGCGGCTTGTCGTTTGCGTTGAAGCAGAGCAGGAATGAGTCGTCGACGACCCGTTCACCGCGCGAGTTGGGAGTCGGGATCGCCTCGCCGTTGAGGAACACCGCCACGCATTTGAAGCCGGAGTCCCAATCCTGCTGTGCCATCTCCTTGCCTGCCGGGGTCAGCCAGGCGATGTCGCGCACCTGATCGCCGCGGCGGATCGGCTCGCCCTCGAAGAAGCGGCGCCTGCGGAATACGGGATGGTCCCGCCGCAGCGTGGTGGCCCGGCGGGTGAACTCGAGCAGGTCGGTGTTCTTCTCGCAGAGCGACCAATCCATCCAGGAAATCTCGGAGTCCTGGCAGTAGACGTTGTTGTTGCCACCCTGGGTGCGGCCGATCTCGTCGCCGTGCGAAATCATCGGCGTGCCCTGCGACACCATCAACGTGCCCATGATGTTGCGCATCTGCTTGGCGCGCAGCGCGAGGATCTCCGGGTCGTCGGTGGGGCCCTCGACCCCGCAATTCCACGACCGGTTGTGGCTTTCGCCGTCGCGGTTGTCCTCGCCGTTGGCCTCGTTGTGCTTCTCGTTGTACGACACCAGGTCGGCCAGCGGGAAGCCGTCGTGACAGGTGACGAAGTTGATGCTGGCGCCCGGTCGCCTGCCGGTGGCCTCGTAGAGGTCCGAGGATCCGGTCAGCCGCGAGGCGAACTCGCCGAGGGTTGCGGGCTCGCCCCGCCAGTAGTCACGCACAGTGTCGCGATACTTCCCGTTCCACTCGGTCCACAAACCCGGAAAATTTCCGACCTGGTAGCCGCCCTCGCCGACATCCCACGGTTCGGCGATCAACTTGACCTGGCTGACCACCGGATCCTGCTGTACCAGGTCGAAAAAGGCGCTCAGCCGGTCGACGTCATAGAACTCGCGGGCCAGCGCGGCGGCCAGGTCGAAGCGGAACCCGTCGACATGCATGTCCAGCACCCAGTACCGCAGTGAGTCCATGATCAGCTGCAGGGTGTGCGGGTGCCGCGGGTTGAGGCTGTTGCCGGTGCCGGTGAAGTCTTTGTAGTACCGCAGGTCACCGTCCTGCAGCCGGTAGTAGGCGGCGTTGTCGATGCCACGAAAGTTGATCGTGGGACCGAGGTGGTTGCCTTCGGCCGTGTGGTTGTAGACGACGTCGAGGATGACCTCGATGCCGGCCTCGTGAAACGACCGGACCATGGTCTTGAACTCGGCGACCGCGCCGCCGGCGTGCCGGGTGGCGGCGTACTGGTAGTGGGGCGCGAGGAACCCAAAAGTGTTGTAGCCCCAGTAGTTTCGCAGCCCGAGATCGAGCAGGCGGTGATCGTGCAGAAACTGGTGCACCGGCATCAGCTCGATTGCGGTGACGTTCAACGACTTGAGGTGGTCGATGATCACCGGATGGCCGAGCCCGGCGTAGGTGCCGCGCAGTTCCTCAGGGATGCCAGGATGCGTCTGCGTCATCCCTTTGACATGGGCCTCGTAGATGATGGTCTCGTGGTAGGGCGTTCGCGGTGCGCGGTCCGACCCCCACTGGAAGAACGGATTGATCACCACGCTGGTCATGGTGTGGCCCAGTGAGTCGATCTGCGGCGGCGTGCCGCCCGACGCCAGGTCGTCGGCCTCGAGGTCGTAGGAGAACAACGCCTGGCTGAAATCGAAGTCACCGTGGAACGACTTGCCATAGGGGTCAAGCAGCAGCTTGCTCGGATCGCAGCGATGTCCCGCCGCGGGATCCCACGGCCCGTATACGCGGAAGCCGTAGCGCTGGCCCGGTGTAACCGTGGGCAGATAGCAGTGCCACACATAACCGTCGACCTCATCGAGATTGACGCGCTCCTCGGTGCCGTCCTTGGCGATCAGGCACAACTCCACCCGCTCTGCCACTTCGGAAAACAGCGAAAAGTTCGTGCCCGCACCGTCATACGTAGCGCCAAGGGGATAGGCCTCACCCGGCCAGACGGTGAGGGCGGACGCGCGCTCGGCGGACGACATCAGCCCCGCCACCAGCCGGTGGCCAGGCCCATCTGCCGGCCCAGCTCGTTGACCATCGTGCGCATGTAGGTCGTCGAGATGTGGTGGGCGTCGCGATACAGCAACACATTCCCCTCCACGGCGCGGCAAATGTCCTTGCGGCACACCGCATCACTCATGTCGAGCGGCTTCAGCAGGGGAAACTGCGCGACGAAATCCAATGTCTGGTTGTGTTCCGACAGTACGTCGGATCGCTTGATGCCGCAGGAGATCGCGTTGCCGCCGCTGGCCAGGCAGTCCGCCGGGAAGAACGGCTTTCCGTCGTGCACCATCCATGGCGTGTCGCGCATGGCGAGGATCGGAATGTTGTTGTCCGACAACGCCTGCCAGATGCCGATGTAGTGGGATGGCATCACGTCGCCGGGTTTGATGTTCCACGGCCTGGTGGAGGTGGTGAACACGAAGTCCGGATGATCGGCGATCAGTTTCGGCATCACCCGGTTGTTCCACACCCGGCAGCCCGGGTACGGGCGGTTGTCACCCATCACCAGAGGGGTCTGCTCCGTGGTCAGTGGGCAACCCATTTTCAGGTACGTCACGACCTTGAAGTGATGCAGCTGCCCGAGCAGGTCGAGCGCGGTGACCCAATGCTCGGCATGAGAGCTGCCGGCCAGCGCGATGGTGCGGGTCGCCTCTTTGTCACCGAAGGTGCAGTCGATGACGTCGCTGTTGTTGAAGTCGCTGATGCAGCCCTCGGTGGTCGTCTCGGGCAGATCGTCCCTGGCTTCCAGCACCGTCGGGCGCATCGGCAGTTTGGGCACCTTGGCGTGGTTGAGCAATGCGGTCGCCCCGGGATAGTCGCGGATCGAAAGGTTGGCCAGCTCTTTGCCGTTCGCGCGCTGCACTGTGACGTGCTCGCGCCATCCGAACGCCGTCGCAGTCAACGCGACACCCAGTAGGGCGACGATGGAACCCATCGCGATCGTCGGGCGCCGCAGCCGCACCCACAGCGGGACGAGAACGGTCGGCTTCGGCGCTTTCGAGGCGGCCCGGTAGCGCAGCGGATTCTCGACGTAGCGCAGCGTCAACCAGGCCAGCACGCCCGAAAGCAGCAGCACCGCGGCGCCCTCGAAGAAGTTGACCCGCGACCGGCCGGTGTACGAGAGCCAGAAGATCAGCAGCGGCCAGTGCCAGAGATATAAGGAATAGGCCATGCTGCCGAGCGTCACGAACGGCCCACTGGCGAGAAACCGGTTCGGGGCCGGCAATCGGTCGGCGGTCTTGGCATCGGCCTGCCGGTTCGCGGCCGACAGGATGAACAACATCGTCGCGCCGACTGGCACCAGCGCCCACGGGCCCGGGAACTCCTTGACGCCATCGATCAGCGCCCCGCACGACAGGATCGCCGCCAGTGCGACCAGCGCGACCATCGTCCGCAGCCACATCGGCCACCGCACATACGGCACGAGGGCGCCAAGCAACGCGCCAAGAAGCAGCTCCCATCCGCGCGCGAAGCTGTTGTAGTAGGCGGTCGCCTGATCGACGTTGTGAGCAAATATCGCGTAGACGAAGGAGGCGATGGTCAGCGCACTCAGCAGCACCACGAATGAAATCCGCATGTACGTACCGAGGCGCCGACGGAACAGAAAGGCGAACCCGAAGATCAATGCCAGAAACGCGATATAGAACTGTCCTTGGACGGACATCGACCAGATGTGCTGCAGCGGACTGACCGCTTCACCGGCGCGAAGGTAGTCCGCCGCGGTGTTCGCCAACTCCCAGTTCTGGAAGTAGCCCAGGCTCGCCAGGCTTTGATCAGCAAACGTTTCCCAGCGCGTCTCTGGCTGGATGACGATCGTCAGCACGGCCGACGCGGCGAGCACGATGACAAGCGCGGGCAGCAGCCGGCGAACAAGTCGCATCACTTCGGGCACCGGCGATAAACACGTGCCCGGCGTCAGCGCCGTGCGCAGAAGTCGCCCTCCGAAGAAGAAGCCCGACAGCGCGAGAAAAACATCGACACCACCGGACACGCGACCAAACCACACGTGGAACACCGCAACGAGGGCGATCGCGATGCCGCGCAGGCCGTCGAGATCGTGTCGGTAGAAACCCGACTCACGCGTCCCGGTGGTGGGCCGTGAGGGGGGAACCGGATCGGTGACGGCCGTCGGCCGGGGAGGGGCGAGGGTCAACATGGTCGACGGTTAATCTACCGAAGATCGCCTGGTGCCTCATACGACAGGCGATCCATCACAGCCCCCGAGCAAAGGATCAGGCTGGTTCTGGAGATGACGTTGACCCCCGCCGAGATCAGTGCGATCGACGCCGCGCACGTCTGGCATCCGTACAGCACGATCGGGGCCGAGGCGCTGCCGCCGGTGGTGGCGGTGGGCGCGAAGGGCGCCTGGCTGACGCTGGTCGACGGCGGACGGCGAATCGAGGTGCTCGACGCGATGGCGTCATGGTGGACCGCCGTCCACGGCCACGGCCATCCCGTGCTGGACGCAGCCATCACCGGCCAGCTCGCGACGATGAACCACGTCATGTTCGGCGGGCTCACCCATGAGCCGGCCGCGCGGTTGGCGCAGCTGCTGGTGCAGATCACGCCCGATGGTCTCGAGACGGTGTTTTTCAGCGACTCCGGCTCGGTGTCGGTGGAGGTCGCGGTCAAAATGGCGCTGCAGTACTGGCGCAGCATCGGCCGCGGCGCCAAGCATCGGCTGATGACGTGGCGGGGCGGCTACCACGGCGACACGTTCACGCCGATGAGCCTGTGCGACCCGGACGGCGGCATGCACGAGCTGTGGACGGACGTATTGGCACGGCAAGTTTTCGCTCCGCCGGTACCGACCGAATACGACGCTGCGTACAGCGAGGCGTTCGAACAGCAGCTGGCCTCGCATGCCGATGAGCTGGCGGCTGTGATCGTCGAACCCGTCGTGCAGGGGGCGGGCGGCATGCGGTTCCACGACCCGCGGTATCTGGTCGATCTGCGGGAAATCTGCGATCGGCACGGCGTCTTACTGATCTTCGACGAGATCGCCACCGGCTTCGGCCGGAGCGGGGAGCTGTTCGCCGCCGACCATGCGCGCGTCAGCCCCGACATCATGTGTGTGGGCAAGGCAATGACCGGCGGATACATCACGCTGGCCGCGACCTTGTGTACCCGAGACATCGCGCAGACCATCAGTACGCACGAGCCGGGCGCACTGATGCACGGCCCGACGTTCATGGCCAACGCGCTGGCCTGTGCTGTCGGGGTGGCAGCCGTCGAGCTGTTGCTCGAACAAGATTGGCGCGCAAGGGTTTCGGCGATCTCGGCGGGTCTGCGTGGTGGGTTGGCAGAAGCTGCCGACCTGCCGGGCGTGGCCGATGTTCGGGTGCTCGGCGCGATCGGCGTGATCGAGATGGTCAACCCTGTCGACCTTCGGATCGCGACACCGGCCGCGCTGGAGCGTGGCGTCTGGCTGCGCCCGTTCCGCAATCTCATCTACGTCATGCCGCCGTATATCTGCACTGCTGCGGAGATCGCGCAGATCACCTCGGCGATGGTCGGAGTCGCCGGTGCGCTAACCTGAACACCGTTCAAGTGCGGGAGGTGTTCAGATGACGCGTGTCGGTGTTTCGCCGCTGGCCTGGCTCGACGAGGTCGAGCAGCAGCGCCGGGCGGCCGGACTGCGCCGCTACCTCCGCACCCGTCCGCCCGTCGGCGCAGAGCTCGACCTGGCCTCCAACGACTATCTGGGGCTCTCGCAGCACCCTGCGGTGATCGCTGGCGGCGTCGAGGCGCTACGCACGTGGGGTGCGGGCTCGACCGGATCGCGCCTGGTCACCGGGAACACCGAACTGCACGAAGGCTTCGAGACCGCGCTCGCCGAGTTCGTCGGCGCCGAGTCGGCGCTGGTCTTCTCATCGGGTTACACCGCCAACCTCGGCGCGGTGGTCGCGCTGTCCGGGGCGGGCTCGTTGCTGGTATCGGATGCGCTGACGCATGCGTCGCTGGTCGACGCCTGCCGGCTGTCGCGTGCCCGCGTCGTCGTGACACCGCACCGCGATGTTTCCGCCGTCGAGGAGGCGTTGTCCTCTCGCGATGAGGAGCGCGCCGTCGTGGTGACCGATTCGGTGTTCTCCGCCGATGGGGTGCTGGCGCCGTTGCGGTCCTTGCACGACGTGTGCCGGCGGTACGGCGCGCTGCTGATCGTCGACGAGGCGCACGGCCTCGGCGTGCGAGGCAGCGCCGGCCGCGGGCTGTTGCACGAGGTCGGCCTGGCCGGCGCGCCGGACGTGGTGATGACGACGACGTTGTCCAAGGCGTTGGGCAGCCAGGGTGGTGTGGTGCTCGGGCCCGCGGCGGTGCGTGCACATCTGATCGACGCCGCGCGATCGTTCATCTTTGACACCGGGCTGGCGCCAGCTGCGGTCGGTTCCGCGTGGGCCGCTTTGACGGTGTTGGCCGATGAGCCCTGGCGCGCGCCGGCCGTGCTGGATCATGCTGCGGCTCTAGCCCAAATGTGCGGGGTCGGCGAGCGGCCGGATTCGGCGGTGGTGTCGGTCATCATTGGCGAACCCGAGGTGGCCCTCGCAGCAGCGGTGGCATGCCTGGACCGCGGCGTGCGGGTCGGCTGCTTCCGCCCACCGACCGTCCCCGCCGGTACGTCTCGGCTGCGGCTGACGGCGCGGGCGTCGCTGTCCGACGACGAGATGGCTTTGGCGCGCGAGGTTCTCACAGAAGTGCTATCGCGGCGACCGTGAGCGTTCTGGTCGTCACGGGCACCGATACCGGCGTCGGCAAGACGGTGGCCACTGCGGCGCTCGCGTGTAGCGCGCGGTTGGCAGGCGTCGACGTCGCGGTGTGCAAGCCGGTGCAAACCGGCAGTCCTCGCGACGACGACCTCGCCGATGTGGCGCGGCTGTCCGGGGTCAGTGCGCTATACGGCACCTGGCGCTATCCCGAACCGCTGGCGCCGGCCGCGGCTGCAGCGCGCGCCGGCATGGCGCTGCCGACGGGTGACGAGCTGGTGGCTTCGGTCTCGGGGGTCGACGCCAAGCTGACCCTGGTGGAAGGCGCGGGTGGGCTGCTGGTCGAGCTGGGTATCGGCGGGGTGACGCTGCGCGACCTCGCGCGCGATCTGGCCGCGTCGGTAGTAGTGGTCGTTTCGCCGGGCCTTGGCACGCTGAACCACACTGCGCTGACACTGGAAGCGCTTGCAGCGCACGGCATTCCATGTGCGGGATTGGTGATTGGCGCCTGGCCGCGTGAACCGGGAATTGTTGAGGAAGGCAATCGCGACGCGCTGGCTCGACTGGCTCCGGTCCGGGCGGTGCTGCCCGCGGGTGCGGGAGCGATGAGCGCCGCGGAGTTCGAGGCCATGAGCGCGTCCGCGGTCGACGCTGACTGGCTCACCAGCCTCTGATGGTTCACTCGATCGAGCTGGTTTTCGATCCGGATACCGAGGCCGCGGTCCGGCACATCTGGGACGGGCTGCGCGAGGCCGGGATACCGAGTCAGGCGCCTGCGAGTCGGCCGCACGCGACTCTGACGGTCGCTGAACGCATCGATCCCGAGGTGGACGCTGCACTACAGCCGCTGGCGGCGCGGTTCCCGTTTGGGTGTCGCATCGGCGCGCCGTTGTTATTCGGCCGGTCCCAGTTCATCCTCACGCGGCTGGTGGTGCCGACCGCGGCGCTGCTCGACCTGCACGCCGAGGTGTACCGGCTGTGTGCGCCGCATCAGGCACCGGGGCCGATGGCGAACTCGCTGCCAGGTCAATGGACCTGTCACGTCACCATGGCGCGTCGGCTGCACGGCAGCCAGCTCGGGCGGGCGTTGCGCATTGCGGGTCGGCCGTCGGAGATTGCGGGCAAGGTGGTGGGCGTGCGGCGTTGGGATGGCGGCTCGAAGCGCGAGTATCCGATCAGTTAAGCTCTGCGGCAACCTTTTTCGGCACGCACATCCGCCAGGCGTCGAGCACCAGCTCGCGCACCTCGTCGAGGTCGATTGCGTCGAGCCGGACGTGAATCCAGTTGTATCGCATGTCGGATTGGCGCGGCAGCATGAACTTGTAGGGTTCGGCTTCCACCATGGCCGCCCGCTCTTCCTTTGCAAAGCCGACGCCCATTACCGTCTCGTCACGAGAGAACGCGACGAAAACAATCTGACCTACCCGGAACTTGATCTGGTCGCGAACGATGGCCTCGGACGCCCGTGGCAGTGATAAGGCGATGGGCCGTACTTCGTCGACTGTGATCACGTCGATGACGTTAGCGGCGCCGTCCGACACTCAGATGCTCAACGCGGGACCGAATTGCGATCATTCGCACCGTGGTGGTCGACCTCGCGCTATGGGCGTGGACGCGCGGCGGAAAGGTGGACATTGCCGGGGAGCCGGTATCAGTTGCGGCTCTTGAGGCCCTCGTCACCGAGGGCATGACGTGATGCGCTGTGGCCGGCGATCCCGTCGATGAGTAGGCGCAGCCCGAACGCAAACCGTGCGCTGGGATCCTCTGCCAGCACCGACTGCTCGTCCGGCAGTTCCGCCCCCGCGGCGTCCCACTGCAAACGAGATTGTTCGTCGACCGTGAAGCCGAGCACGTAGTACACGACCGTGCGGGCGGCCAGCTCGGCGTTGGCGCGTTCGACACCGGCATCCGCGGCGCCCCCGGTCAGATGTGTGAGCACCCGCGCCATCGCCTTCGACTGGCCTGCCGCGAAGCTCGCCGACACCAGCTCGGCACCGTCCGCGTGCGACAGCAGGGCATCGCGCAGCCGCCCGCAGATTTGTGCCACGCGGTCACGCCAGCCGCCCGGCACATCGTCGACCGACTCCAGAATCCTGTCCGCAACCGCGCCCAGTAGCTCCTGCTTGTTGCCGAAATGCCAGTACAGCGCGCCGGGGGAGACGTTGAGCTCGCGGGCCAGCCGCCGCATCGTCAGGTCGGCGATGCCGTAGGAGTCCAGCAGCGTCGTCGCTGCGTCGACCACGTCGCGTTTGTGGAGCTGCACACCGGTACCCTAACCTGAACACCGTTCAAGACGCGATGGAGGGCAACGGGTGAGCGACATTCTGGCGGAGGCTCGCGAGCAGGTACTGGAGCGCGGCGAGGGCCTGAACCAGGACCAGACGCTGCGGGTACTACAGCTGTCCGACGACAAGCTCGACGAGCTGCTGGAGTTGGCTCACGACGTCCGGATGAAGTGGTGCGGACCCGACGTCGAGGTCGAGGGCATCATCAGCCTGAAGACCGGCGGCTGCCCAGAGGACTGCCACTTCTGTTCGCAGTCAGGGCTTTTCGCGTCTCCGGTGCGCAGCGCATGGCTGGACATCCCGAGCCTTGTCGAGGCCGCCAAGCAGACCGCCAAGACCGGCGCGACCGAGTTCTGCATCGTCGCCGCCGTGCGCGGACCCGACGAGCGACTGCTGGCCCAGGTCGCCGCGGGCATCGAAGCGATCCGCAACGAGGTCGACATCCAGATCGCGTGCTCGCTGGGCATGCTGACCGCCGACCAGGTCGAGCGGCTTTCCGAGATGGGCGTGCACCGCTACAACCACAACCTCGAGACCGCGCAGTCGTTCTTCACCAACGTCGTCACCACCCACACCTGGGAAGAGCGCTGGGACACTCTGCAGATGGTCCGCGAGGCGGGCATGGAGGTCTGCTGCGGCGGCATCCTCGGGATGGGCGAAACCCTTGAGCAGCGTGCCGAATTCGCGGCGAACCTCGCCGAACTCGATCCGCATGAGGTGCCGCTGAACTTCCTCAACCCGCGACCCGGCACGCCGTTCGGCGACCTCGACGTGCTGCCCGCTACCGAGGCGCTGAAGGCCGTCGCCGCGTTCCGCCTTGCGCTGCCGCGCACGATGCTGCGCTTCGCCGGCGGCCGCGAGATCACGCTCGGCGACCTCGGCGCCAAGAAGGGCATCCTGGGCGGCATCAACGCCGTCATCGTCGGCAACTACCTGACCACGCTCGGCAGACCCGCCGAGGCGGATCTGGAACTGCTCGACGATCTGCAGATGCCTATCAAGGCGCTCAACGCCAGCCTCTAATGGCTGCCAAGTTCAACGTCTACACTGGCGAGTCCGCGGGCGGAGCAGTGCCGACCGCCGCGCAACTCGGCCTCGAGCCACCCCGGTTCTGCGCGGAGTGCGGCCGCCGCATGGTGGTGCAGGTGCGCCCCGACGGCTGGGTGGCGAAATGCTCGCGGCACGGCGAGCTGGACTCCAAGGATCTAGATGAACGCCGATGAGCGCTTGCGCGAGGAGACGATGACTGACGTTGAGCCACCCCGCTTTTCGCGCCGCAGGGCCGCGGCGACGACCGTCGCAGGCCTGGCCGTGGCCGGCGCTGCGGTGGGGGCGCTGTGGGCCTGGCTGGCGCCGCCGATCCATGGCGTCGTGGCGCTCACCAAGAGTGGTAACCGGGTCAAGGGCTATCTAGGCAACGAAGGCGACAACTTCTTCATCGGAGCCTTCCTGGTGGTCGGCATGGTGTCGGTACTGGCATTCATCACGGCGGTTTTGGTGTGGAAATGGCGGGCTCACCGGGGTCCGGTGATGGCAGCAGCGCTGACGATCGGATCGGCGGCAGCCGCGGGTGCGGCGGCGGGTATCGGCGCCGTCTTGGTGCATTGGCGTTACGGCGCAATCGACATCGCGGGCGCACCAGTGTCGCCCGAACATCGCGTGCACTACGTCATCGAGGCGCCCGCGGTGTTCTTCGGGCACGGTCCACTAGTGATCGCAACCACGATCCTGTTCCCTGCCGCCGTTGCGGCGTTCGTCTACGCGCTGATGGCGGTGTCGACGCAGCGTGATGACCTTGGCGCGTGGCCGCCGGTGGCAGAGCCGGTTCTCGGCCCGCAGGTCACAACGGAGAACGTTCTACCGTCCGCCCAGTGACGACCTTCGCGGCGATTTTGATCAGCCGCGCCATGCCGACGTAGGTCATCGGGTTCAGCAGCGTCGGCCATTTCGTCCGCACCAGGTGCTCGTCGAGCGGCTTGCCGTTGAAGCGATCGGTGAGCCAGCGCAACGTCATTGGTGCCGACATCGGGTGCAGCAGCATGTGCTCGCTGAACATGTCGCGGTGGTATGTCACCGAGGCACCGCCCGACTGGTAGGTGTGCGTCAGGTCATCGATGTCGTCCACCGAGACGATGCGGTCGTGCACCGCCTGCACGATCAGCACCGGCGGCGTCGGCACCGCAGTGCCGAGCTTGATGCTGTCGAAGACGTGTTGCACCTCCGGCGTCTGCAGGATCTGCTCGAGCGGCTGATCGACCATCTTGGCCATGTCCATGCCGATCAGGCGGAGCACCGCATGTGCGGTGGTCATCTTCTCGATCCGCAGCAGCATCGCCTTGCCTTCGTCGGTGGCGTGCTCCTGGATGACCCTGTCGAGCTCGGGATAGATGTGCGTCAGCGCGGCCACCACCATCGCAGGCAGGCCGGAGTAGATGCTTCCGTTCAGCCGGCGAAACGCGTGGCCGAGGTCCGCGACCGGCGAGCCGAGGACCGCGCCCACGATGTTGAGTTCCGGCGCATACGAACCGCTGACCTCGGCGGCCCAGGCGCTGGCCAGGCCACCGCCGGAATAGCCCCAGAGGCCCACAGGGGCTTCGGGGGACAGGTCGAGCCGTTCGAAGTTCAGCGCCGCGCGTACGCCGTCGAGCACGTGGTAACCGGGCTCATAGGGGGCGCCCCACATGCCGTAGCGGCCCTCATGGTCGGGGACCGACACGGCCCAGCCTTCGGCAAGCGCAGCCGCGACCAGGAAGAACTCGAACTGGGCCAGCGCGCCGAGAGCCTTGGCGCCCCGGCGCAGTGCGTACGAGGGGAAACAGCGGCCCGCTACCGCGTCGATCGCGCACTGGTAGGACACCAGCGGAATCGGTCCCTTGGCCGGGCGCTCGGCCGGCACGATCACAGTGGTGACCGTGGCCTGGGGCAGGTCGTTCAGGTCTGTGGTGCGGTACAGCAGCTGCGTGGCCGTGAACTGCTGCGGAACCAGCCCCATGAAGGCCAGCTCAACGTCGCGCGAACGCAGCACGGTCCCAGGGCGGGCATGCTCGAAGCCTGCCGGCGGCTGGTAAAAGGGATCTTTAGCAGGAATGACGGGCCGGGCCTTGCGCTCCACGTCCTCGTGAAGCGGCTGGCCGATCCATTCGGCGCCGGTGTACCGCGCCGCGCTGCCCAGGTCCATCCGGTCATTCTTACCTTAAGAAGGCATTAAGAAGCCAGCCGACTCACCCGGGCGGGCGCAGTGCCGCGAATTCGTCGGTCACCCGGTAGCACGAGTCGGTGAAGCGGTACAGCGCTGCGGGGCGGCCACCGCTGCGGCCAGAACGCGCAGTGGTGCCGGTGCGCGTGATGACGTTGCGGCGTTCCAGCACGCGCTGAAGGTTGGTGGCGTCGACCGGATGACCCAGCGCCTCGCCGTAGATGTCGCGAAGCGTTGAAACCGCGAATTCCTTTGGCGCCAAAGCGAATCCGATGTTCGTATAAGACAGCTTGGCAACCAGTCGAGTGCGGGCGTACTCCACCATCGGGCCGTGGTCGAACGCCATCGGCGGCAGATCGCTGACAGGATGCCACCGGGTGTCCGGTGGAAGCTCGGGGGTTGCGGGGGAGGGCACGAGCCCGAGGAACGTCGACGCGATGGTGCGGACTCCCGGAACCCGTTTGGGGTCTGAAAACACAGCGAGCTGCTCGAGGTGAGCAAGTTCACGGAGGTCCACCTTCTCCGCGAGCTGCCGGCGTACTGAGCTGGTCAGATCCTCGTCTACGCCAAGGCGGCCGCCAGGCAGCGACCACTTGCCGGCCTCGGGTTCGAGTGCACGTTGCCACAACAGCACGTGAAGTGCGGGTTTATGGGAGTCGACATCGCGAACCTGAAACACGACGGCAAGCACCTCGTGCGCAGTGTTACCATGGGACATGTTTTCGATTATAAGTCGAAAACCTCTACGGAGTAAGGAGGCGGCAGTGACGGTTATAGACCGTATGCCCGCTAACGATCTTGCGGACCGAATTGTTGCTGGTCCGACGGGATATTCCGGCCTCGATGGCGATGAGGACTGGGCCGCCGAGGTGCGCCGCCTTGCCGACCTGCGTGGCGCGACGCTGCTGGCCCACAATTACCAACTTCCTGCCATTCAGGACGTCGCCGACCACGTCGGTGACTCGCTGGCGCTGTCGCGGATCGCCGCCGACGTGGCCGAGGAAACCATCGTGTTCTGCGGTGTGCACTTCATGGCCGAGACGGCGAAGATTCTCAGCCCCGCCAAGACCGTGCTGATCCCTGATCAGCGTGCCGGCTGCTCGCTGGCCGACTCGATCACCGCCGACGAGTTGCGGGCATGGAAGGCCGAGCATCCCGGCGCCGTCGTCGTGTCCTACGTGAACACCACGGCCGCCGTGAAAGCCGAGACCGACATCTGTTGCACATCGTCTAACGCGGTCGAGGTCGTCGCGTCCATCCCCGAAGACCGCGAAGTGCTGTTCTGTCCCGACCAGTTCCTTGGCGCCCACGTCAGGCGGGTCACGGGCCGCAAGAACCTGCATGTGTGGGCCGGCGAGTGCCATGTGCATGCCGGCATCAACGGCGACGAACTCGCCGACCAGGCCCGCACTCACCCGGACGCCGAACTCTACGTGCACCCCGAATGTGGTTGTGCGACTTCGGCGCTGTATCTGGCGGGCGAAGGTGCGTTTCCCGAGGACCGGGTCAAGATTCTGTCAACCGGCGGCATGCTGGATGCGGCGCGCGAAACACACGCGCGCCAGGTGCTGGTCGCCACCGAGGTCGGCATGCTGCACCAATTGCGCCGCGCCGCACCGGAAGTCGACTTCCGTGCCGTCAACGACCGGGCGTCATGCAAGTACATGAAGATGATCACGCCTGCCGCGCTGCTGCGCTGCCTCGTCGAAGGCAAGGACGAAGTCGACGTCGATCCCGAGACCGCCCGACTGGCGCGCGCCAGCGTGCAGCGAATGATCGAGATCGGTACGCCCGGCGGCGGCGAATGACTCGCCCACCGACGGCCTGCGGCGGTCGAGGCTACTGGCAGCAGCGTGCCGATGTCGTCGTCATCGGCACCGGAGTGGCCGGCCTCGTCGCCGCGTTGGCCGCGCACCGCAGGGGGCAAAAAGTGTTGGTGCTGAGCAAGGCCAGTGACACTGCGACGTTCTATGCGCAAGGTGGCATCGCCGTCGTGCTGCCGGACACGGACGATTCCATCGAGCAGCACGTGGCAGACACGTTGGCGGCCGGTGCCGGCTTGTGCGACCCCGATGCGGTGCGCTCGATCGTGGCCGACGGCTACCCTGCTGTCGCCGCACTCGTCGACGACGGCGCACGTTTCGACGAGGCTGCGCCGGGGCAGTGGGCGCTCACCCGCGAGGGTGGACATTCACGGCGCCGGATCATCCACGCCGGCGGCGACGCGACGGGCGCGGAGGTGCAGCGCGCGCTTGATCACGCTGCGGCGCTGCTGGACATCCGGCGCAATCACGTTGCGTTGGAATTGCTGCAGGCCGATGGTGCGGTCACCGGAGTGCTTGTGCGCAATGACGACGGGCTTGGCATCGTGCACGCGCCGTCGGTGATCCTTGCTACCGGCGGCCTCGGACACCTCTACACCGCGACCACGAACCCTGAGGGCTCGACCGGCGATGGCATCGCATTGGCGATGTGGGCCGGGCTGGCGGTCAGCGACCTCGAATTCATCCAGTTCCACCCCACCATGCTGTTCGACGGCGACGTCGGCGGCCGACGCCCGCTGATCACCGAAGCCGTTCGCGGTGAAGGTGCGATACTGCTTGACCGGCAAGGGAATTCGGTAACCACGGGAGTTCATCCGATGGGTGACCTCGCGCCGCGGGATGTGGTGGCGGCAGCCATCGACGCTCGGATGGTCGAAACCGGCGACCCTTGTGTGTATCTCGACGCTCGCGGCATCAAGGGTTTCAAGCGGCGGTTCCCCACCGTGACGGCGGCCTGCCTGGCCGCCGGCATCGACCCGACGCGTCAGCCAATTCCGGTCGTGCCGGGCGCGCACTACAGCTGCGGCGGTGTCGTCACCGACGTGAATGGCCGCACCGAACTGGGCGGCCTATTCGCCGCCGGCGAGGTGGCCCGCACGGGCCTGCATGGCGCAAACCGGTTGGCATCCAACAGCCTTCTGGAGGGTTTGGTCGTCGGCCGTCGAGCGGGCATGGCGGCGGCCGAACATGCCGTGGCCGCCGGGCCGAGTCGCGCGATGTTGCCCGACCCATCCCCGCGGCGTGCCTTACCGCGGGCCGATCTGCAGCGTGCCATGTCCCGCTACGCCTCGGTGGTGCGCGACGGCGATGGCCTCGAACGGCTCGCGAAGGAGCTCGACACCGCGGCACCACGTGTTCTCAAGTCCCGCAGCGACTTCGAGGATGTCGCGTTGACTGCAACGGCGGGCGCCGTCGCAGCCGCAGCACTGGCCCGCACGGAATCGCGCGGCTGCCATCACCGGTCCGACTATCCGGCCACTGACCCGGCGTTGGCGCATAGTCTGGTTCCGGCGGTGGCCTGGTGATGGAGCTCAGTGCCGACGAGCTGACCGAGGCTCGCAGGGTGATCGCGCGCGGCCTCGAGGAAGACCTGCGCTACGGACCCGATGTCACCACGCTGTCGACAGTGCCTGTCGACGCGACGACCACCGCGTCAATGGTCACGCGTGAGCCCGGCGTGATCGCCGGCGTGGACATAGCGTTGTTGGTGCTCGACGAGGTGATCGGGCCCGACGGCTACCGGGTCAAGGAGCGCGTCGAAGACGGTGCCCGGTTGGACGCGGGTGGGGTCCTGCTCGTTGTTGAGGCGCCGACGCAGGGCCTGCTGACCGCCGAGCGCACGATGCTGAACCTGGTGTGTCACCTGTCAGGCATCGCGACGGCGACGGCTGCGTGGGTCGATGCCGTCGAAGGCAGCAAGGCGAAGATCCGCGACACCCGCAAGACACTGCCTGGCCTTCGCGCGCTGCAGAAATATGCGGTGCGCGTCGGCGGGGGAGTCAACCACCGGATGGGACTTGGCGACGCCGCGCTGATCAAGGACAACCATGTCGCCGCCGCGGGTTCCGTGGTGGCCGCTCTGCGCGCGGTCCGCGCCGCCGCACCGGAATTGGAGTGCGAGGTCGAGGTCGACTCTCTCGAGCAGCTCGACGAGGTACTCGCCGAGGATGTAGACCTTGTTCTGCTGGACAACTTTCCGGTGTGGCAGACGCAGATCGCCGCGCAGCGCCGCGACTCCCGTTCCCCCGCAACGAAACTCGAATCGTCCGGCGGGCTGTCGCTGGACAGCGCTGCAGCATATGCGGGGACGGGCGTCGACTACCTAGCCGTCGGAGCCCTGACCCACTCCGTACGTGTGTTGGATATCGGCCTAGACGTCTAGCCGTTGCCATCGGTGCCGCCGGTCGCGTGACCACTACCGCTCCGTGGGAATTCTTAAGTGCGTTGCCAAAGTCGACGGAATTGGTGTTTGTCCGGTTGGCAGAGCGGTACGCAGTCTTTTTCGAGCGTCCGAAAGACTTGGGACAGCGGTAATTCGAAGATGTCCGCAAACCGCGCAGCGAAGCCGTGGGCCGGCGCGTCCCGGGCAACAATCCGGCGCTCATGTGAAGGCAGCGCCGTTACTATCGGCCTCGTGCCGCAGCGATCAGATGATGAGTCCACCGTCGTGTATCAGGATGGCGGCGCCTCGCGCTCGTGGCGGATCCTGCTTGCCGTCACCCTTGCCGTAGCCCTCGCTGCAGCCGTGTTGTCCGGTTGGCTGCTGTTTCGAGTGATGCGAGAACACACGCCGAATTACTCCGACGCACAGCGCAGCGATGCGAAACAGAAGATCTGCGACGCGACCGCCGTGGTGCGTAAGGGCGTGTCGCTCAACACCAATCTGCAACCACCCGGTGGCCCGGAGGATGTCACCGGCAGCCTGGCGGTGGCGGCCAACGCCCGGATATCGCTGTACGACGGAGGCCAATATCTGCTCGTGCGCCTCGACCCTGCGACTCCGACGGATCTCGCCGACGCGGTAAAAGACTTTGCCAAGCTGTTGGTGGACATCGGCGCGAACGCAACCGCGGGAGCGCAGAACTCCCAGCCGGAACAGGCGGCTCGGCTAAAGGAAGCGGACGCGGCCAATACCAAGCTCACCGAACTGTGCAAATAACGAAATCAGCAAGCCAGACAGCCGTCGTTAAGGGCGCTTTTACTGGGCTGAAAAGGCACGTGATGCATCGGTGAACTGGCTAATTAGTTGGTTTCGCTGAGCTGAGCAGGGTGCGCGCGGCCGCCTTCGAGGCGTTGAGCGCCGACGCGTCGCCGGCGATCCGCGAGAGGATCAGCGCGCCTTCCAGGAGCGCGATCACCGCGAGCGCGGTCTGCTGCGCGTCGTCGGCGGGCCAGCCGTCGTTACGTAGTCGGTCGGCGACGGCCGAACACCAGCCGCCGAAGGCTCGCGCCGAGGCGTCCCGCACCTGCGCGCTGGCGTTCACCGACTCGGTGGCAATCGGCTCGATGGGGCAGCCGTCGCGCCGATCGGAGCTCAGCCCGGCGCTCATCAGGTCGATCCATGCGTCGATGATGTCGGCGACCGCCAAGTCGCTGGCGAGGAATGACCGCAGGCGTCGCTCGATGTCTCCACCGACGACGTCGACGACCGCCGCGGCGAGCTGCTGCTTACCTTCGGGGAAGTGGTGATAGAGCGAACCCGCCTTGACATCGGCGGACTCCAGGATCTGGTTCACCCCGGTCGCGGCGTAGCCCTGCCTGCGGAACAGCAGGGCAGCGCTTTCCAGTAGCGCGGCGCGGCTCCGATCCGGACGGGGCATGCCTTGACTTTACTTGAAAGATCGCTCAACAATACTTGAAAGGTCGCTAAAGAAGGGTCCGGCATGCAGCAGCTGATGTTCGAGGCGGCAGGCGAATACACCTGGCGGAACGCCCCTGACCCCCAGGTCACGGCACCAGAACAGGCGATCGTGCGGCCGGTGGCCGTCGCGTGTTGCGACCTTGACGTGGCGGTCGCCGAGGGGCGGTTGCCGACGCCGCCGGGGCACGCCGTCGGCCACGAGGGGGTTGCCGAGGTCGTGGCGGTGGGCGACGCCGTCCGCGACGTCACGATTGGCGATCGGGTGATCGTGCCGTTCCAGATCAGCTGTGGAACGTGCGTCGCGTGCCGTCGGGGTGCGACGGGCTCGTGCGCGTCGGTGCCGTTGATGGCGATGTATGGCATGGCGCCGTTGGCAGGTCTCGACGGCGGCGGGTTCATGGCCGACCTACTGCTGGTGCCGTATGCGGACGCGATGTTGTTGCGCCTTCCCGCCGGGGTCGATCCGGTCGCGATCGCGTCGTTGTCGGACAACATTCCCGACGGCTGGCGCGCGGTCGGCCCGTATCGCGCAGAACTGGCCGCCCTGGATCCCGCGGATCGCCGGGTGTTGGTCGCGGGCCGCCTTTCGATCGGGTTGTATGCCGCCGCTTTTGCATGTGCCTACGGAGCGCAGGTTGACTACGTGGACACGGACCCGCAGCGACTGGCGATGGCCGAGAAGCTGGGCGCCACAGTGCATGACGGGTTGAAGCCGGACAAGTCGTGGGATCCCTACCCGGTCACGGTGCACACCACGGCTGATTCGGCGGTGCTTGCGGCGACGATGCGCGCCACCTGGCCGGACGGGGTGTGCACCGACACCGGCATCTACTACCAAGGCGCGGTCGAGATGCCGCTGCTATCGATGTACACCCGCGGCTTGCGATTCGTCACCGGCCGGGTGAATGCGCGCGCTGTGATCCCGGAGATCATCGAATTGCTCACGACGCATTGCGATCTCGCGCCCGCCATCGACCGGGTGGTGGCGTGGGAGGACGCACCGCAGGCATGGCCGGCGATGACGGGCAAGACGGTGTTCACCCGAATGGATCGGTGAGTGCACGCCCGCAGGCGATCACACGCTCTTGCAAATAGTCAGGATGCCTGACTAGTATCGACGGGTGGACGCCGAAACGAGTTGGCGGGTGATCGAACGGGAACGCCGCAGCCTCGCCGATCTGCTGGAGAATCTGACAGAGGACCAATGGAACTCGCCGTCGCTGTGCGACGGGTGGCGGATCAGGGACGTCGCCGCGCATGTCGCGATGACCCCGCGGCCGCCGACGCTGGGTGCCGTGGCCGCTGAACTGGTCCGCGCTCGAGGCAGCCTGCCCAAGGCGACTCGGGACATGGCGGTGCGCTTCGCCGACCGTCCCGGAACCGACCTGGTTGCCGAAATACGCGAGAACGCGGCGTCACGGCGGCTGCCGATAGTGACGAACTACCGCAACATCGTGATGGACATCCTCGTGCACGGTCAGGACATCGCGATCCCGCTCGGCATTCCCCGCGACATGCCGAAGGACGCCGTCCTCGCAGCCATCGAGAGAGCCTGGACGATCGGCTGGCTCTTAGGGGTGAACCGCTCACTCAAGCGGTTCACTTACACCGCGACCGATGTCGATTGGACGGCTGGCGATGGCCCAGAGGTAGCCGGCCCCGCCGCGGCGATCCTGTTGTTGTTGACCGGACGCGCTGTTGCGATACCGCAGTTGTCGGGACCAGGCGTCGACGCGTTGGCAGGGGGGCTCAGACCGTAGCCGCACCGCGGCGCACCAGCGACAGCACGACGGCCGCGGTGGCGAATAGTCCGGAGAAGACCCGATTCATCATCGTTTGCTTGCGCGGCGTGTGCAGCCACTTCAGCAGCCGTACCGACAGGCCGGTGTAGAGCCCCATCACGACGAGGTCGACGGCGACCATCGTCACGCCGACGGCGAGATATTGCGGTAGCAGCGGTTCCGTCGGCACCACGAACTGCGGCAGCACCGCGAGGAAGAACACCAAACCCTTTGGGTTGGTGGCGTTTACTAAAAAGCCGCGGACCGACAGCGCCACCCGGCCGCCGTCCATCGCCTTGCTGACCTGTTCGCGGAGGTCAATGGTCGCGGTACGCCATTGGCGCACAGCCAGATACACCAGATAGGCCACGCCGATCCACTTGATGATGTTGAACGCCAGGATCGAGTTCGCAACGGCCGCACCGAGGCCGATCGCGACGAGCGCGAGTTGCAGCATCAGTCCGATCTCGAGCCCGAGGATGCTCCAGTAGCCACGCCGCACGCCGTGTGTTAGACCGGTCGCCATCGATTGGATGGCACCGGCGCCGGGAGACACGCTGATCGCGATCGCAGCACCAAAGAACGTCAGCCAGACTTCCCACGCCATGACGTCAGTCTTTCAGCGCGGTCAAGCGATATCGGCGACGAAGATCGCAACGTTCTTCGCCTGCATCCGAGCCATGAACGGCAGCCCCTCGGCCCCGGTTCCTGCGGGCACGATCCGCGGGTTGGTGAGATGCACTTCTTTCCGGATGAAGCGCAGATCGGCCTCGCCGGCGGCCAGCACGTTCTTCACCCAGTCGGTTTTGCCGTGACCCAGGGCGATCGCGACCTGGTTGCCCTTGCGGAACGCGGTGACGACGGTTTCGTACGGCTTACCGGACTTGCGGCCGCGGTGCTTGATGGTCGACATGCCCGGCAGGAACTTCGCGATCGGCTTGATCAACGGGTTGAAATATTTGACCTGGAAGTTCTCCACCGCGACCGGGAACACCATCGGCACACCGGGGGCGTTGTTCGGGTGCTCTTTGCGAGATCCAGACGACATGGCCTTGAAGGTAATGCATTTTTGTTCGGATCGGCCGATCAGGGACAATAGAGCCGATGGCCTCCTTCACGATGACCCGCATCGACCTGCGCAGCCGCTCGCTGGGCGCAGCACAGCTTCGTGCCGCGCTGCCGCGCGGTGGCGTGGACGTGGACGCGGTGGTCCCCAAGGTGCGCCCCATCGTCGATGCGGTCGCCGAGCGGGGCGCCGAGGCCGCCCTCGAATACGGTGCGTCGTTCGACGGCGTGCGGCCCGCGACCGTCCGGGTGCCGGCGAACGAGCTGGACGCGGCGCTCGCCGCATTGGATGCCGACGTCCACGCGGCTCTGCAAGTGTCCATTGACCGGGCCCGCGCCGTGCACAGCGACCAGCGGCGCACCGACACCACAACCAGCCTTGCGCCCGGCGCGACAGTCACCGAACGCTGGGTGCCCGTCGAGCGCGTCGGCCTCTACGTGCCCGGCGGCAACGCCGTCTACCCGTCGAGCGTCGTGATGAACGTGGTGCCCGCACAGATCGCCGGCGTTGACTCGCTGGTGATCGCGAGCCCGCCGCAGGCCGACTTTGGCGGCCTACCCCATCCGACCATCCTGGCCGCCGCCAAGCTGCTGGGGGTCGACGAGGTGTGGGCGGTCGGCGGTGCGCAGTCCATTGCGCTGCTGGCCCATGGCGGCACCGACACTGATGGTGCAGAGCTGTCGCCCGTCGACATGATCACCGGGCCGGGCAACATCTACGTTACTGCCGCCAAGCGGATCTGCCGTTCGCAGGTCGGCATCGACGCGGAGGCCGGACCGACGGAAATCGCAATCCTCGCTGACCACACCGCGAACCCAGTGCATGTCGCCGCGGATCTGATCAGCCAGGCCGAACACGATGAGATGGCCGCCAGTGTGCTCGTCACCGACAGCCTGACGCTCGCCGACGCCACCGATCGGGAGCTGGCCAACCAGCTGGAGACCACCGTGCACCGCGAGCGGGTGACCGCGGCGCTGACCGGCAAGCAGTCGGCCATCGTGCTGGTCGACGACATCGATGCCGGGGTGCGCACCGTCAACGCGTACGCCGCCGAACACCTGGAGATCCAGACCGTCGACGCGCGCGAGGTAGCCAACCGAATCCGTTCGGCGGGAGCAATTTTCGTGGGCGCCTATGCACCGGTCAGCCTTGGTGACTACTGCGCCGGGTCCAACCACGTGCTGCCGACAGCGGGGTGTGCACGGCACTCGAGCGGGCTTTCGGTGCAGACGTTCCTCAAAGGCATCCACGTCGTCGACTACGACGAGGCTGCGCTGAAGGATGTGTCCGGCTACGTGATCACCTTGTCTCAAGCCGAGAACCTGCCCGCCCATGGCGAGGCGGTCAGGCGGAGGTTCGAAACGTGATGAGCCGCTCGGACGAAGGACAAAAGACGGGGCCGGTTGGGCGATCTGTATCGCTGTCCGAACTGCCGCTGCGCGAGGATCTGTGCGGCAAATCACCTTATGGCGCACCGCAATTGGATGTGCCGGTGCGGCTCAACACCAACGAGAATCCGCATCCGCCGACGCGGGCGCTCGTCGACGACGTGACCGCCTCTGTGCAGGCGGTGGCGGGCGACCTGCACCGCTATCCCGACCGCGACGCGGTGGCCCTGCGCACCGACCTGGCCGCGTACCTGAGCGCCAGGACGGGCACGGCGTTGGGTGTCGAGAACCTCTGGGCGGCAAACGGTTCCAACGAGATCCTGCAGCAACTCCTGCAGGCGTTCGGCGGGCCGGGCCGCAGCGCCGTCGGCTTCGTGCCGTCGTATTCGATGCACCCGATCATCTCCGACGGCACACAGACGGCTTGGCTGGTGGCGAACCGGGGCGAGGACTTCAGTCTCGACGTGGATGTGGCCGTGCAGGCCATCAAGGAACACAATCCGGACATCGTGTTCGTCGCCAGCCCGAATAACCCGTCGGGACAAAGCGTTCCGCTGGACGAGCTGAGGCGCCTGCTTGACGCGATGCCCAAGGGCATCCTGATTCTGGACGAAGCCTACGGGGAGTTCTCGTCGCAGCCCAGCGCGGTCAAACTGATCGACGAGTATCCGACCAAGCTGGTCGTCACGCGCACCATGAGCAAGGCGTTCGCGTTCGCTGGCGGTAGGCTCGGTTACCTGATCGCCGCGCCTGCGGTCATCGACGCGATGCTGTTGGTGCGGCTGCCGTACCACCTGTCCTCGCTCACCCAGGCGGCCGCGCGCGCTGCGCTGCGCCACGCCGACGACACCCTCGGCAGCGTCGCGAAGCTGATCGCTGAGCGCAATCGCGTCGTGGAAGCGTTGACCGACATGGGTTTTCGGGTGATTCCCAGTGACGCCAACTTCGTACTGTTCGGCGAGTTCGCCGACGCGTCCGCGACCTGGCAGCGGTACCTCGACGCCGGCATCCTTATCCGCGACGTCGGCATTCCCGGATATTTGCGCGCCACCACAGGGCTGGCCGAGGAGAACGATGCGCTGCTCAAGGCGAGCGCCGAAATAGGAGCACAGTGACCGAGCCACGTCGCGCGAGAATCGAGCGCAAGACCAAGGAATCCGACATCGTCGTCGAGCTGAACCTCGACGGTGCCGGCAGCGTCGACATCGACACCGGGGTGCCGTTCTTCGACCACATGCTCACCTCGCTGGGCAGTCACGCCAGCTTCGACCTGAGCGTGCAGGCCAAGGGCGACATCGAGATCGAGGGCCACCACACCATCGAGGACACCGCGATCGTGCTTGGTCAGGCGCTCGGTCAGGCGCTCGGCGACAAGAAGGGCATCCGCCGGTTCGGCGATGCGTGGATCCCGATGGACGAGACGCTCGCGCATGCGGCCGTCGACGTTTCCGGTCGGCCGTACTTCGTGCACACCGGCGAGCCGGAATTCATGGTGGAGTTCACGATTGCGGGTTCGAGCGCACCGTACCACACCGTGGTCAATCGGCACGTGTTCGAATCGCTGGCCTTCAACGCGCGCATCGCTCTACACGTGCGCACGCTGTATGGTCGCGATCCGCACCACATCACCGAGGCGCAATACAAGGCCGTGGCCCGCGCGCTGCGCCAGGCCGTCGAGTACGACCCGCGGGTCAGCGGTGTGCCGTCGACCAAAGGCACGCTGTGACAAACAAAGTCGTTGTTCTCGACTACGGCTCCGGCAACCTCCGATCTGCACAGCGGGCGCTGGAGCGGGTCGGCGTCGACGTCGAGGTGACCGCGGACGTCGATGCGGCGATGAACGCCGACGGGCTGATGGTGCCAGGCGTCGGCGCATTCGAGTCCTGCATGACAGGACTGCGAAAGATCCACGGGGACAAGATCATCGCCGATCGGGTAGCCGCCGGTCGGCCCGTGCTGGGCGTGTGCGTCGGTATGCAAATCCTGTTCGCCCGGGGTGTTGAGTTCGGCCAGCAGACCACCGGCTGCGCGCAGTGGCCGGGTGCTGTCGTGCGGCTGGACGCCCCGGTGATCCCGCACATGGGCTGGAACGTCGTCGACGCACCGGCAGGCTCGATCCTATTCAAGGGCATCGGGTCCACCACACGGTTCTACTTCGTGCACTCCTACGCCGCTCAACAGTGGGAGGGCAATCCGGACGCGGTGCTGACGTGGGCCACCCATAGCGTGCCGTTTCTCGCGGCGGTCGAAGACGGACCCCTGTCGGCCACCCAGTTCCATCCGGAGAAGAGCGGCGACGCCGGTGCCGAATTGCTTACCAATTGGGTCGGAGCACTAGGTTGAGCCCGTGTCATTGATTTTGTTGCCTGCTGTCGACGTCGTTGACGGCAAGGCTGTCCGCCTGGTGCAGGGTCAGGCAGGCAGCGAAACCGACTACGGCTCGGCGCTGGACGCCGCCATGACCTGGCAGCGCGACGGCGCCGAGTGGATCCATCTCGTCGACCTCGATGCCGCCTTCGGCCGCGGTTCCAACCGTGACCTGCTGGCCGAGGTGGTCGGCAAGCTCGACGTCGCGGTCGAGCTCTCGGGCGGCATCCGCGACGACGACTCGCTGACGGCGGCGCTTGCCACCGGCTGTGCCCGCGTCAACCTCGGCACCGCAGCGCTGGAGAACCCGCAGTGGTGCGCAAAAGTGGTCGCCGACCACGGTGAAAAGGTCGCGGTCGGGCTGGACGTGAAGATCGTTGACGGCGAGCACCGGCTCCGCGGTCGCGGCTGGGAGACCGATGGCGGTGACCTGTGGGATGTGCTGGAACGCCTTGACCGTGAAGGATGTTCGCGATTCGTGGTCACCGATGTCACCAAGGACGGGACGCTGAACGGTCCAAATCTCGAACTGCTCAGCAAGGTCACCGAGCGCACCGACGCCCCGGTGATCGCCTCCGGCGGAGTCTCCAGCCTGGACGACCTTCGCGCGATCGCCACCCTGGTTGACCGTGGCGTCGAGGGCGCGATCGTCGGGAAGGCGCTGTACGCAGGACGATTCACGCTGCCGCAGGCGCTGGCCGCGGTAACGCAGTAGGCCGCCGATGGCGCTGGACGACACCGACCTCGAGGCACTGGTCTACGAGGCCGCTGCCATCCTGGACGCCGCCGCCGTGCCGTTCGTCGACGGCCATCGCGCCGACTCGGCGGTGCAGAAGAAGGGCAACGACTTCGCCACCGAGGTCGACCTGGCGATCGAGCGCCAGGTGGTCGAGGCGCTGACCACCAAGACCGGGATCGAGGTGCACGGCGAGGAATTCGGCGGTGCCGACGTCGATTCACCGCTGGTGTGGGTGCTCGACCCGATCGATGGCACGTTCAACTACGCCGCTGGCTCACCGATGGCGGCGATCCTGCTGGGCCTGGTCCGCGACGGCGAACCCGTCGCAGGGCTGACATGGGTGCCGTTCACCGGCGAGCGATTCACAGCGGTGGTGGGTAAACCGCTGCGTAGCAACGGCATCGAGCAGCCACGGTTGCAACACACGAAGCTGGCCGACTCCATCGTCGGCGTCAGCACCTTCAACATCGATTCGCGTGGTCGGGTGCCAGGCCGCTACCGGCTGGCGGTGATCGAGAGTCTGAGCCGCTCGTGCTCGCGGATGCGGATGCATGGTGCGACCGGCATCGACCTGGCCTACACGGCAGCCGGAATCCTCGGCGGTGCAATCAGTTTCGGTGCCCATGTGTGGGATCACGCGGCCGGTGTCGCACTGGTGCGGGCGGCGGGCGGCGTCGTCTCCGATCTTGACGGCAGCGCCTGGACGACGAAATCGCGCTCGGCGGTCGTCGGCGCGCCCGGCGTGCACGAGCAGCTACTCGAGATCCTGAACTCCGCCGGTGAGCCGGGGAGTTACTGATGAACGCAGGAGACCTTGCAGTCCGGATCATCCCATGCCTGGACGTCGACAACGGCCGGGTGGTCAAGGGGGTCAACTTCCAAAACCTGCGCGACGCAGGCGATCCCGTCGAACTGGCCGCGCGCTACGACAAGGAAGGCGCCGACGAGCTGACCTTCCTCGATGTGACCGCATCCTCGGCGGGCAGGGCGACCATGCTGGAGGTGGTCAAGCACACCGCGGAGCAGGTGTTCATCCCGCTCACCGTCGGCGGGGGTGTGCGCTCGGTCGAGGATGTCGACGCGCTGCTTCGGGCGGGTGCGGACAAGGTCTCGGTCAACACCGCGGCGATCGCCCGCCCCGAATTGCTGGCCGAGCTATCGCGCCAGTTCGGGTCGCAGTGCATCGTGCTGTCCGTCGACGCGCGCACGGTGCCGGAGGGCGAGCCGGCGACCCAATCGGGCTGGGAGGTCACCACACACGGCGGCAGGCGCGGCACTGGCATCGACGCGATCGAGTGGGCCACCCGCGGCGCCGAACTCGGGGTGGGGGAGATCCTGCTCAACTCGATGGATTTCGACGGTACCAAGGCCGGGTTCGACCTGTTGATGCTGCGGGCCGTCCGCGGCGCGGTATCCGTGCCGGTGATCGCCAGCGGCGGCGCGGGCGCGGTGGAACATTTCGCGCCCGCGGTTGTTGCAGGAGCCGACGCCGTGCTGGCCGCCAGCGTGTTCCACTTCGGGGAGCTGACCATCGGCCAGGTCAAGGAGGCGATGGCGGCGGAAGGGATCGTGGTGAGGTGACGTTGGACGCAGGCATCGCGTCGCGGCTGAAACGCGATGCGAACGGGTTGTTCACCGCGGTGGTGCAGGAACACGGCACCGGTCAGGTGCTGATGGTGGCGTGGATGGATGACCTCGCGCTGGCCCGCACCCTGGAGACGCGCAAGGCCACCTACTACTCGCGCTCTCGCCAGCAGCACTGGGTCAAAGGCGAAACGTCGGGGCACACGCAGTACGTGCACTCGGTGCGACTCGACTGCGACGGCGACACCGTGCTGCTCGAGGTCGACCAGGTCGGGGCCGCCTGCCACACCGGCGACCACACGTGCTTCGATGCGGACCAGCTGCTGGCGCCCGAGTGACGACGCGCCGCAGCGAACCTGAGCTCATGTGCCATATTTGCCGGATTCTTCGACCACAAGCTCACGTTCGGCACAGATGTCGTTGGGACAGCACACTGTGACGATGCCTCGCTTCGCCGACCGCGTCGCCCTCGTCACCGGCGCCAGTTCTGGAATCGGTCGCGCCACCGCGCTTCGGCTGGCGCAGGAGGGTGCCGGTGTCGCGCTCGTCGCGTTGCCCGGCGACGAACTGGCCGCGGCTACACAGGAATGTCGGGCCACGGGAGCCACAGCCCTCGCCGTGCCCACGGAGGTCGCGGACTCTCGCCAGGTGGCCGCCGCGTTCGATCAGGCCGAAACCCTCGGTCCCGTCGACGCGGTGTTCAGCAATGCCGGCATCTCGATCGTCGGTCCGGCAGTGTCACTGACCGACGACGACTGGCTGCATCAGCTTCAGATCAACCTGTCCGGCAGCTTCTACGTCGTGCGTGAAGCGGCCCGGCGGATGATTGCGCGGGGCGGCGGTGCCATCGTCGTCACGGGCTCAGAACTTGGAATCCTCGGCCAGACCGGCTATGTCGGCTACACGGCGACGAAGGGCGGCGTGCTGGCGATGACGCGTGCCTTCGCCGCAGAGCTGGCCGTGCACGGTATCCGTGTGAACAGCATTTCTCCGGGCACCACCGAAACACCAATGCTTGCAGCCGAATTCGACGCCTCACCCGACCCAGCCCGAGAGCGGGCGGAGAACCAGTCGACAATCCCGCTGGGCCGATTCGGACAACCGGAAGACATCGCAGCCGCGGTTGCGTTCCTGTTGTCCGATGAGGCCGGCTACATCACGGGAGCCAATCTGGTGGTCGACGGCGGCCGCACATCGTGTTTCACCATCGGCACGCTGGGCGGTTAAACGTCGATGCGGGCGGCCTTCGTGCGGGCCACCCACCGGCCCTCGTCGTGGCGCACCTCGACCGGGTGAGAGAACGCCGCCGAGACGTTCTCGGTTGTCACCGTCTCCCGTGCAGGCCCGGCCGCGACGGTGCGACCTTCGGCGATCAGCAGCGCATGCGTGGTGGTGGTCGGCAGCTCCTCGAGATGATGCGTGACGAGGATCGAGGCCACTTCGGGATGCGTTTCGTCAAGCGTGTCAATGGTTTCCAGAAGCTGCTCACGCGCCGCCACGTCGAGACCGGTGGTGGGTTCGTCGAGCAGCAGCAGCTTCGGATCCGAAATCAGTGCCCGCGCAATGAGAGTGCGGCCGCGCTCACCCTGAGACAAGGTGGGCCAGACATCGTCGGCTCTGCGTGACAGGCCGACGGTGGCGATCATGTCGTCGGCGCGGCGCAGTTCGTCGGCGGTGGGCGTCCACCGGTTCGGAATGTCGATCGTCGCGGTGATGCCGGTGAGCACCACCTCGCGAACCGTCAACGCGTATTGCAAGCGGTGCCGAGGATTCACGTGGCCGATCGAATGCCGCAGCCGCGCCAGGTCGACGCGGCCCATCTGCTCGCCGAGGATGCGCACGGTGCCTGAGGTCGGGAACATCACCGCCGCGCAGAAACCGAGCAGCGTGCTTTTGCCGGCGCCGTTGGGGCCCAGGAGCGCCCAGTGCTCGCCCTCGTGCACCGTTAACGAGATGCCGTCGATGATCTGCTTGCGGTCGCGGCGAAACGTCACATCCACGAGTTCCAGCACCGGCGTCACGACTCGCACGCTACTAGGCCCGCAGGGGCACGCCTATCGCCAGAACGGCTGCATCGTCTTCGACGCCCTCGCCGAGGTTCTCGAGTACCGAACGTAATGCATTCACGATCGTGGCGGCCGACGCGGGAGAATGGGCCGAAGCGAATTCGATCAGTGCATCGTCGCCGAGACGCTGACTGGCGACACCTGTGCGTGCCTCCGTAAGACCGTCGGTGTACAGCACCAGCGTGTCGCCGGCGGTGAGACGGATCCGGGTCGAGGTGAAGTGCGGAGCCGAGGAGATGCCGACGGCTTGACCGCCGACGAGGTCTACGAAACGCGCGGCGCCGTCGGCGGTAAGTAGAACGGCAGGCGGATGCCCGCCATTCGCAAGGTGCACGTCGAAGCCGTCCTCGCATCGAGTCAGGACTCCGAAAATGACAGTGCAGAACCGCATGGACGGGCTGAGCACTTCCTGATGGAACACGGCGTCGAGGTTGTCCAACACCATCACCGGGTCGCCGTCGATGACGGCGGCCGCGCGCAGCGTGTATCGGGTCAACGACGTGAGCGCTGCAGCATTGGCTCCTTTGCCGCATACGTCACCGATGAAAAATCCCGATCTGTCGTGCGACAATGCAAACAAGTCATAGAAGTCGCCACCCACCTGGTCGGGCGAGGCGGCGTGGAAATAGGCGCGCGCCTCCAGGCCTTCGGGCGGCGATAGCGTGGGAGGCAACAGGGAGCGCTGCAAGGTTCGCGCCAACACCTGAGTTCGCGTTCGCTCGAGTTCGGCTTCGCGTTGCGCTTCGAGTAGTTCGCGCTCGTAGGAGCGACGGTCGCTGGCGTCTTGGCTGACAATCCGCAGAAGTTCGATGTTTCCGTCAACGTCTGTCTTGACGTTGGCGGTGATGAAGACAGGCAGGCGTGTACCGATCGAGGTCACCAAATCCACCGTGATACCGGAGATTTCGTTTTTCAGTTGCAGCAACGGTGCGAAGTGCGTTTCGTAGTGGATGCGGCTGCCTGCGGTGAGCAGATCTGTGAAGGGCTTACCGATCAGTGCCGCCGGCGCATAACCAAGCCATCGCGACAGCGTCGTATTGACCGCAATTATCCGGCGGTCGGCGTTCGCCGCTATGTATCCGCATGGTGAGTTCTCGTACAGGTCGGCAATGTTCACGGGGCACCAGCGAAGGCCATTATGGCTCTGGCGGTGTCTTTCGGGGCGCTTAGGTGTGGGCAGTGGCCTGTGGTGTTCAGCGTCACGAGTTCGCTGCCTTCGATGTGCCGGTGCACATAGGCCCCGACGTCGCGGGGGGCAATGGCATCGTGTTCGCATTGGATCACCAGCGTCGGCACGGGAACGCGTCGCAGATCGGCCCGGTTGTCGGAAAGGAACGTCACGCGCGCGAAAACCCGTGCACACTCAGGATCGGTTCGACAGAAGGTGTCAGCCAGCTCGTCCGTGAGCTCGGGTTGTTCGGGTGCACCCATGATCACCGGCGCCATCGCCCGGGACCAGCCGAGGTAATTGCTGTCCAGCGACTCCAGTAGCTCGTCGATGTCGCTTCGGGAAAAGCCGCCGCGGTAGTCCTCGTCGTCGATGTAGCACGGGGATGGGGTCAAGAGCACGAGCTTCGCGAACCGACTCGGATCGGTCGCGACCGCAAGCACTCCCATCATCGCTGCCACCGAGTGCCCGACGAACGTCACGTCGCGCAGCTCGAGCGCTGACAGGAGCTCGAGAATGTCGGCCGCATATCCCTGCAGCGACGCATATCGCTCGGCGTCCCAGGCGGATGGCTCGGCCGCGCCACAACCGACATGGTCGAAGAGCACGACCCGGAAATTCGGAACAAGTTCCGGTACGACGAGTCGCCACAACTGTTGATCGCAGCCGAATCCGTGGGCCAGCATGATCGTCGGTGCACCGTCGGGCCCGACGATGTTGACGTTATTGCGGGTGCGGGCTGTCATTACGCCGATTGCCGCTGCCTCAACACCTCCAGCGCCTTGTCGGCGTGGGTATCCATACTGATCTCGCTGGCGATCACGTCGAGCACGGTGCGGTCGGTGTCGATCACGAAGGTGGTCCGCTTGACGGGCATGAACTTGCCGAGAAGGCCACGCTTGACGCCGAACTGCGTGGCGACGGTCCCTTCGATGTCCGACAACAGCGGATAGTCGAACTTCTCCTTGTCGGCGAACTTGGCCTGCTTCTCGATCGCGTCGGCACTGATGCCGACGCGGCTGGCGCCGAGGGCCGCGAACTCCGAAGCCAGGTCGCGGAAGTGACAGGCTTCTTTGGTGCAGCCCGGTGTCATCGCCGCGGGGTAGAAGAACAGCACGATGGGGCCGCCCGCGAGCAGCTCGGTGAGGCTTCGCACAGTGCCCGTTTGGTCCGGCAGTTCGAACTCGCCTACCTGGTCGCCCTGCTTGATGGCTGTCATGGCGGTTCACGCTACGCCCAGCGGCGGCCCGGGCAAACAGGGCTGCATCGAAAACCATTGGCGCGGTGCTTTGTTGTCGTGTCACTCTCGCGCAATGGTCAACCTCGAGGCCTTCCTGTCCGACGGCTTCGTGGGTCGCATTGTCGACGAGGCCAGCGCCCACCGGCCTGTCGTGCACGCCACCGACCAGCACTGCGGGCGTACCCCCCGCTTGATGGCGCAGGCGCCGGTCATGCTGACCACCCCGTTCACGCCCACCTCGTCCCAGCCGCTCGCGTGCGTGTTCGCCGCCTGAATTGTGGTCGGCACAGGCTGGTCTGGGAGGATTGACCCGTGCAAACGACCGCCAACCTTGCCGTCGGCTCTTCGCGCGAGCGCTCATCGCAGCTGATCACAACCTCGCGCGAGGACTTCCGGGCGCTGGCCGCCGAGCACCGCGTGGTGCCGGTGACCCGCAAGGTGCTCGCCGACAGTGAGACCCCGCTGTCGGCGTACCGCAAGCTGGCCGCCAACCGGCCCGGGACGTTCTTGCTGGAATCGGCCGAGACCGGCCGTTCGTGGTCGCGATGGTCGTTCATCGGCGCCGGTGCGCCGTCGGCGTTGACGGTGCGCGACGGCGAGGCGGTGTGGTTGGGCACGACGCCGAACGACGCGCCGCGCGGCGGCGACCCGCTGCAGGCCGTGCGCGCCACGCTCGAGCTGCTGAAGACCGAACCCGTGCCGGGCCTGCCCCCGCTGTCCAGCGGCCTTGTCGGCTTCTTCGCGTACGACATGGTCCGGCGGCTGGAGCGGCTGCCTTCGCTGGCCGTCGACGACCTCGGGCTGCCGGACATGCTGCTGCTCCTGGCGACCGACGTAGCGGCCGTCGACCACCATGAGGGCACCATCACGCTGATCGCCAACGCCGTGAACTGGAATGGCACCGAGGAGCGCGTGGACTGGGCGTACGACGACGCGGTGAAGCGCATTGATGTGATGACGGCTGCGCTGTCCGAGCACCTGCCCTCGACTGTCGCTACCTTCAGCCGCCCGGAGCCGCTGCATCGCTCGCAGCGCACGGTCGAGGAGTACACGAGCATCGTCGAGAAGCTCGTCGGCGACATCGAGGCAGGCGAGGCGTTCCAGGTGGTGCCCTCGCAACGGTTCGAGATGGACACCGACGCCGACCCGCTGGACGTCTACCGGATGCTGCGGGTGACCAACCCCAGCCCGTACATGTACCTGCTGAACGTGCCCAATCATGTTGGTGGACTGGACTTCTCGATTGTCGGCTCCAGCCCCGAAGCGCTGGTGACCGTCAAGGACGGCCGGGCGTCGACGCATCCGATCGCGGGTACGCGCTGGCGTGGCGCGACCGAGGAAGAGGATGTGCTGCTCGAAAAGGAACTGCTGCACGACGAGAAGGAGCGCGCCGAGCATCTGATGCTTGTCGACCTTGGCCGCAACGATCTGGGTCGGGTCTGCCGGCCCGGCACGGTGCGCGTCGAGGACTACAGCCACATCGAGCGCTACAGCCACGTCATGCACATCGTGTCGACGGTGCACGGCGAGCTCGCAGCCGACAAGACGGCGTTGGACGCGGTGACGGCCTGCTTCCCGGCGGGCACGCTGTCGGGAGCGCCGAAGGTGCGGGCGATGGAGCTGATCGAGGAGGTCGAGATGACCCGCCGCGGCCTGTACGGCGGCGTGCTCGGCTATCTGGACTTCGCGGGCAACGCCGACTTCGCGATCGCCATTCGCACGGCCCTGATACGGGGTGGCACGGCGTATGTGCAGGCAGGCGGGGGAGTCGTGGCCGACTCCAACGGCCCGTATGAGTACACCGAGGCGGCGAACAAGGCCAAGGCGGTGCTGAACGCGATTGCCGCGGCTGAAACGCTGACCGAGCCGTGATCCGGCTGGCCCAACTGCTGCTCCTGGTGTCCGCTGCGGCGCTGTGGGGGGCGTCGCGGATGGTGTGGGTCGAGGTGCAGTCGTTCGACGGGCTCGGCCAACCCAAGACCACCGCCTTGACCGGCTCATCGTGGTCGACGGCGCTGGTGCCACTCGCGGTGCTGCTGCTGGCGGCCGCGGTGGCGGCGCTGGCGGTGCGGGGCTGGCCGCTGCGGCTGTTCGCGGTGCTCGTCGCCGCAGCCAGCGCACTGATGGCGTACTTGGCCATCAGCCTGTGGGTGATCCGCGATGTCGCGCCGCGCGCCGCGCATCTTGCCGACGTGCCGATTACGAATCTGGTGAGTACGCAGCGCCACTACGCCGGGGCGATCGTCACGTTGGTGGCCGCGGTTGTCACGCTGTTGGGCGCGGTGTTGCTCGTGCGTTCGGCGGCCAGAGCCAAGCCCGAGGCGGCCCGTTACGAACGTCGCAGCGCGGCGTCGGCGCAGGAGGCCGCTGCGCCGTCCGAGCGGGCCATCTGGGACGCCCTCGACGAGGGTCGAGACCCAACCGATCCGGACAACAAGGGTCGGTGATCGATCGTGCTGTGGTGGCGGCTACCCTTCGTTGAAGATCAAGCGAGCTCTATGGAAGGACTGCGGCGGGTATGAGTTCGGCGACTGTGCTCGACTCCATCATCGAGGGAGTTCGCGCCGACGTAGCCGCCCGTGAGGCTGTTGTTCCCCTCACCGAGATCAAGCAGATGGCCAAGGACGCACCGCCGCCGCTGGATGTGTTGGCCGCGCTGCGTGAACCGGGCATCGGCGTGATCGCGGAAGTGAAGCGGGCCAGCCCGTCACGCGGGGAATTGGCGACGATCTCCGATCCCGCCAAGCTGGCCAGTGCCTACCAGGACGGAGGCGCGCGCGTCATCAGTGTGTTGACCGAACAGCGCCGGTTCAACGGCTCGCTCGACGACCTCGACGCGGTGCGTGCAGCGGTGTCAATCCCGGTGTTGCGCAAGGACTTTATCGTCAGGCCGTACCAGATCCACGAAGCGCGCGCGCACGGTGCGGACATGCTGCTGTTGATCGTCGCGGCGCTGGAGCAGTCGGTGCTCGAACCCATGCTTGACCGCACCGAGTCGCTCGGAATGACGGCGCTCGTCGAGGTTCATACCGAGGAAGAGGCGGATCGCGCGCTGCAGGCGGGCGCGAAGGTGATCGGTGTCAACGCCCGCGACCTCAAGACGCTTGACGTCGACCGTGATTGCTTCGCCAGGATTGCGCCGGGGCTGCCGAGCAACGTCATTCGGATCGCGGAGTCCGGGATTCGCGGCACCGCCGATCTGCTCGCCTACGCCGGAGCGGGGGCCGATGCGGTGCTCGTCGGCGAGGGGCTGGTCACCAGTGGCGATCCCCGTAGCGCCGTTGCCGATTTGGTCACCGCAGGCACGCATCCGTCGTGCCCCAAACCCGCGCGCTGACTGGCGATGAGCCGCTTGGGCGAAGAGCATCACTGATGTCGGATCTCTCCAATCCAAATCTGCCGCGTTCCAGCGCGGCCGTCGCCGAACCGACCGTTCACGATCCCGATGCGCGTGGACATTTCGGCGTCTACGGCGGGCGGTTCGTTCCCGAAGCGCTGATGGCGGTGATCGAAGAGGTCACCGCGGCATACGAAAAGGCCCGCGGCGACCAGGCTTTCCTGGATGAGTTGGACCGACTGCAGCGGCACTACAGCGGCAGGCCCTCGCCGCTCTACGAAGCTTCCCGGTTGAGCGAGGTGGCTGGCGGGGCGCGGATATTCCTGAAGCGAGAAGACCTCAACCACACCGGATCTCACAAGATCAACAACGTGCTGGGACAGGCACTGCTGGCGCGCCAGATGGGCAAGACCCGCGTGATCGCCGAAACCGGTGCAGGACAGCACGGAGTGGCGACCGCGACGGCGTGCGCCCTGTTGGGCATCGAGTGCGTGATCTACATGGGTGCCGTCGACACCGCGCGCCAGGCGCTGAACGTGGCACGGATGCGGCTGTTGGGTGCAACGGTCGTTTCGGTCGAAAGCGGCTCGAAGACGTTGAAGGACGCGATCAATGAGGCGTTCCGCGATTGGGTCACCAACGCGGACAACACCTATTACTGCTTCGGCACTGCCGCGGGCCCGCATCCCTTCCCGACCATGGTGCGCGACTTCCAGCGGGTGATCGGGTTGGAAGCGCGGGTCCAGATCGTCGAGCAGGCGGGCCGCTTGCCCGACGCGGTGACGGCGTGTGTGGGCGGTGGGTCGAATGCGATCGGAATCTTCCATGCGTTCATCGATGATCCGGGCGTGCGACTGGTCGGCTATGAGGCGGCGGGCGACGGTGTCGAGACCGGTCGGCACGCCGCGACGTTCACCGGTGGCTCGCCTGGGGCGTTTCAGGGTTCGTTCTCATATCTGCTGCAGGATGAGGACGGTCAGACCATCGAATCACATTCGATTTCAGCGGGTTTGGACTATCCAGGCGTCGGCCCAGAGCATGCCTTCCTGAAGGACACCGGCCGCGCCGAGTACCGGCCGATCACCGACACCGAGGCGATGGACGCGTTCTCGGTGCTATGCAAGACCGAGGGCATCATTCCGGCGATCGAGTCCGCGCATGCGGTGGCGGGCGCGTTGAAACTCGGTGTCGAGTTGGGCCGTGGGTCGATCATTCTGGTGAACATGTCGGGGCGCGGCGACAAAGACGTCGAAACGGCCGCCAAGTGGTTCGGGTTGTTGGACGGGGCGTCATGAGCCGGCTTGCTTCGTTGTTTGCCGCGTGCCGTGACCAGCGCCGCTCGGCGCTGATCGGGTATCTGCCGACGGGATTTCCCGACGTGCCAACGTCGATTTCGGCAATGACGGCGATGGTCGAATCCGGTTGCGACATCATCGAAGTCGGGATCGCGTATTCGGATCCGGGAATGGACGGACCCGTGATCGCAGCGGCCACCGAGGCGGCGTTGCAGGGCGGGGTGCGGGTGCGCGACGCGCTGACGGCGGTCGAGGCGATCAGCGAGGCCGGCGGACATGCCGTCGTCATGACTTACTGGAACCCGGTGCTGCGCTGGGGAATCGACGCGTTCGCGCGTGACCTGGCTTCTGCCGGCGGGCTCGGCATGATCACGCCGGACCTGATTCCCGATGAAGCGTCGGAATGGCTCGAGGTGTCGCAAGCGCGCGACCTGGATCGGATTTTCCTGGTCGCGCCGTCGTCGACACCGGAGCGGCTGGCGGCGACGGTCAACGCGTCGCGCGGATTCGTCTATGCCGCTTCAACAATGGGGGTGACCGGCGCGCGCGATGCAGTGTCGGTGGCGGCACCCGAACTGGTGCGCCGGGTGAAGGCGGTATCGGATATTCCGGTTGGCGTCGGCCTGGGTGTGCGGTCGCGTGAGCAGGCGGCGGAGATCGGCGCATACGCGGACGGTGTCATTGTGGGGTCGGCATTGGTGTCGGCGTTGAAGGATGGTATTCCGGCGGTGCGGTCGTTGACCGGGGAACTCGCCGACGGTGTGCGGCAGAGGATTACTGCATGACGACGACTTATTTGGCCTACATACCGAGCCCGTCGCAGGGCGTGTGGCACATCGGCCCCGTACCCCTTCGGGCGTATGCGTTGTTCATCATTGTCGGCATCGTGGTGGCGCTGGTGCTGGGCGACCGGCGCTGGGTTGCGCGTGGCGGCCAGGCAGGGGTCATCTACGACATTGCGCTGTGGGCAGTGCCCTTCGGCCTGATTGGTGGCCGGCTCTATCACGTCATGACGGACTGGCGGACCTACTTCGGTGAGGACGGAGCGGGACTGGCGGGTGCGCTGCGGATCTGGGATGGCGGCCTCGGCATCTGGGGCGCGGTGGCGCTTGGCGGCGTTGGTGCATGGATTGGCTGTCGGCAGAAGGGCATTCCGGTGCCCGCGTTCGGTGACGCGATTGCCCCGGGAATCATTTTGGCGCAGGCCATTGGGCGGCTTGGCAATTACTTCAACCAGGAGCTCTACGGCAGGCCGACGACGCTGCCGTGGGGCTTGGAGATTTATGAGCGGCGCGATGCCAGCGGTGCGCTCGACACGTTGAATGGCGCGTCGACGGGCCAGCTGATCGAGGTGGTACATCCGACGTTCCTGTACGAACTGCTTTGGAATCTCTTGGTTTTCGCGGCGCTGATCTACCTCGACCGCCGATTCAAGATGGGCCACGGTCGACTGTTCGCAACGTATGTTGCGGGCTATTGCCTTGGTCGATTCTGGATCGAGCTGATGCGTAGCGATGTGGCGACCCATTTTGCGGGCATTCGTGTCAACTCGTTCACGTCGACGTTCGTGTTCATCGGCGCGGTGGTCTACATCATGGTCGCGCCGAAGGGCCGAGAAGATCCTGCGACGCTCGTTGGTAAGCCGGAGACCGAGGACGAATTCGCGACATTGGCCGCCAAGGAGCTGACGGCGGTGGCGGCGACGACGGGCGTGGTGGCCGCTGCGAAGGCCGCGGGTGATGTCGAGGACCAAGACGCCAATGCAGTGGGTGACGTGGTGGATTCCGTCGAGGACGAACCTGCGGTCGAGGATGCCGATGCTGAAGCGCTTGGCGCGGACGTCGCGGGTGTCCCCGCCGAGACTGTTGAAGAGGCCGAGGAATTCGCCGCCGAGGGCGAAGAGGAAACCGAAGAACCTGAGGGTGGCCTAGGCGCCGTCGAGGGTGATGACGTCGCCGAGGC
This sequence comes from Mycobacterium sp. JS623, assembly GCF_000328565.1. NCBI lineage: Bacteria > Bacillati > Actinomycetota > Actinomycetes > Mycobacteriales > Mycobacteriaceae > Mycobacterium > Mycobacterium sp. JS623. The sequence goes on from NC_019966.1 coordinate 2,925,389, forward strand.
GGTAGAGGCCGCACCGGAGGTTCATGACGCAGAGGTCGAAGCGGTCGAGGAGGCCGAAGCCGTCGCCGATGAGTTGGCTGCTGAACGCGCCGAGGCCGACGATGTCGAAGGGGAAGAGCCCGAGTCCGAGCCCGAGCCCGCAGTGGAAGGCGACGAAGGCAAGGAAGAGTCCGAGCCCGAAGCCGGCCTTGGCGCGGTTGAGGGTGACGAAGTGGCCGAGGCAGTGGACGCGGCGCCGGAGGTTCACGACGCCGCGGTAGAAGCGGCCGATGAGGCGGAAACAGTCGCCGATGAGGCTGACCAGCCACTCTCCGAGGCGGCGGCGGAAGCCGAAGATATTGCTGACGCGGTGGCCGAAGCGCCGGCGGAGGACATCGAGGCGGCCGCCGAGTTCGCCGCCGCAGGCGAGCAAGCAGATGCGGTGGAGTCGGACGACTCCGAACCCGACGAGCCGGAGACCGAGGCCGCCGAAGCTGCGGTAGGAGAGGCTTCAGCCGAACCCACCGAAGAAGAGGCCGCCGAGCAGGCGGAAGCCGTGGACGATGAGGCCGATTCCGCCGCCGAGGACGAACCCAAGACGGGCGTCCTCGAAGAGGCGAAGGTCGGGCCCGAGCCGGCCGTTGCCCCCGATCCAGCCGTTGTGCCCGATCCGGCCGTTGCCCCCGATCCAGCCGTTGTGCGCGCACCGGAGCAGGAATCCGGTGGGCGATTGAGCCGCTGGCTTCGTCGTAATCGCTGACCAAAGCGAGTTATCCCCAGACCCGAATTCGTCCACAGGCTGGATCTGTGGTGTGGCGGGACGTCCTTCGCCTGATTATTGTCGAAAGTATGTTCGAATCGCTGAGCGCCGCCGCCGCGGGCACTTCTGGTGCCGGCGGAGTCGGGGCGTGGGCGCGCGTCGAGAACGCGGCCTGCGCGCGGCGGTTGGCCGCAAGCGCTGACGCCTTGGAGGCGCGGCTCTCGGCGCACGGGTCGGCCGAACGCGACCAGTGGTGCCTCGACAATTGGGATGCGGTGGCCGCTGAGGTGGCCGCAGCGCAGAACGTCTCGCACGGAGTGGCGTCGCATCAACTGCTGGTGGCGATGGCCTTACGGGAGCGGCTGCCGCGCGTCGCTGAGGTTTTCGCCACGGGGGCGATCTCGTATCGGTTGGTGTCGGCGATCGTGTCGCGCACCCGATTGGTACGCGACCTCGACGCCCGGACACAACTAGATGCGGCAATCGCGGCCGAGGTCGCGGGCTGGGGGAGCTTGTCGGTCGCCAAGGCGGAGGCGGAGATAGACGCCTGGGTGGATCGGGTTGATCCAGGCGCGTTGCGGCGCATGGAGAGTAGTTCCCGTGGCCGACACTTGGACATCGTGCCTAGCGACGACGGCAGCGGACTGGACAGTATCGAGGGCAAGCTATACGGCCACCACGGGGCTGCGCTGAAACAACGCCTCCTCGACATGGCCGGCGGCGTGTGCGAGAACGATCCCCGCACGGTTGATCAGCTGCGCTCCGATGCCCTCGGCGCGTTGGGAATGGGCGCGGACCGCCTGGCGTGCGAGTGCGGTGATCCGGCATGCTCGGCGGCCGCCAATGCGGCGCCCAGTGCGCCTGTGGTTCACGTCATCGCCGAGGAGCGCAGCCTGACCGATGACACTCCGGTACAGCTGGACGGCGAAGCACCGCCCCCGTTCGATCCGGATAAGCCGTTGCGGGACAGGACGATTGCCGAAGTGTCGGCGCCCGATCCGCAGACGGGTCCCGCGCACACAAATCCTGCGCTGGTGATCGGTGGCGGAATCATGCCAGCGCCGCTGCTCGCCGCAAAACTCGCGAAAACCGCGACGATTCGGCCGCTGATTCATCCGGGGGAGGCGCCACCGGAGCCGAGGTATGTGCCGTCACGAAAACTGGCCGACTTCGTGCGCTGTCGGGATCTGAGATGTCGCTTCCCCGGATGTGATGAGCCCGCGTACCGCTGCGACTTGGACCACACGATCCCGTATCCCGTGGGGCCGACGTGTGCCTCGAACCTCGGCTGTCTGTGTCGAAAGCACCATCTGCTCAAGACCTACTGGGGGTGGTTGGCGCGACAGTTACCCGACGGCACCTTCATCTGGACTGCGCCCAGTGGGCAGACCTACACGACCTATCCGGGTAGTCGGCTGCACTTCCCCACGCTGTGCAAGCCGACCGCGCCCGTTGCGGCGTCGGTCCGCGTGCCCCGAGCGGCCACCGGCCTGATGATGCCGCGCCGCAAGCGCACTCGGGAATACAACCGGCAACGCAGCATCGAGGCCGAACGCCGACTGAACGACGACCGTGTCCTCGAACGCAACAAACCGCCTCCCTTCTGAGGCGAAGCGGATTACCCGACGAACATTCGGCGGATTTCCTTACTTACAACGCGAGGTCCCGCTCTGGCATGCTGAATGCCATGACCGAGCCGCCTTTCAGTGGCACCGAGAGTGGCAATACGTTTCCGCCGCCGGATCCGAGTTACGTACCGCCTGGCCAATATCCGCCGCCAGGGCAGTACCCTCCCCCGCCAGGGCAATATCCACCGCCCGCGGGGATGTATCCGCCGGCGTACGCGGATCCCGCGGCGCCGTTCGGCCGTCATCCACTGACCGGCGAGCCGCTGTCCGACAAATCGAAGGTCGTCGCTGGCCTATTACAGTTGCTCGGCCTGTTTGGGCTCGTCGGTATCGGCCGCATTTATCTCGGCTACACCGGGCTTGGCATCGCTCAGCTCATCGTCGGCCTAATCACGTGCGGCCTCGGGGCGATCGTCTGGGGCATCATCGACGCGGTCCTGATGCTCACCGACAGGGTCCGCGATCCAGAGGGGCGTCCGCTGCGCGATGGCACCTAGCGCGACCAGTCGGGGACGGCTCTACGGCGCACTCGGCACCGGGGCCGCAGCCGTGGGGGCGCTCGCCTATATCGGCATCGGCGATCCACACCGTTCCGACTTCGCGTTCCCGACCTGCCCGTTCAAGGCGCTGACGGGCTGGAACTGCCCGGGGTGCGGCGGCTTGCGGATGACCCACGACCTCCTGCACGGCGACTTCGCCGCCGCCATCGTCGACAACGTATTCCTCCTTATCGGTCTGCCGATGCTGGCGGCCTGGCTGGTGCTGCGGTGGCGCCGGGGGGGAAAACTGATGCCGACGCCCGCGAGCGTCGTTATTGCCATTGCCGCGATTAGCTGGACGGTGGTACGGAATCTGCCGGGATTCCCGCTGGTCCCGACGCTTATTACCGGGTAGGTCCGCTGCTGCGCTGATACAATCAGCAACCGGGCCGGTGCAGTCCCGGACCAGATTTTCCCGGACTGCGGAGGTGCCCCCTCGATGCTGTATTCGGCATTCCCGAAACCCCAGGGCCTGTATGACCCCGCGAACGAGTCGGACTCCTGTGGCGTCGCCATGGTCACCGACATCCAGGGTCGCCGCTCGCACGGCATCGTCGCCGACGGGCTGATCGCCCTGGAACACCTCGAACACCGCGGCGCGGCCGGCGCAGAACCCAACAGCGGTGACGGCGCAGGCATCCTCATCCAGTTGCCCGTCGCACTCCTCACCGAGGTTGTCGACTTCGAACTTCCCCCTACCGCGCCCGACGGCACCAACGCGTTCGCCGCTGGCATCTGCTTCCTGCCGCAGGACCCCGACGCCCGCGCGGCCGCCACCCAACATGTCGAAGCCATCGCCAAGGACGAAGGCCTGCATGTCCTCGGCTGGCGCACGGTGCCTGTCGATCCCGACGGCGCCGAAGTCGGCGTCACGGCACGAAGCTGCATGCCACACATGGCGCAGTTGTTCGTCTCCGCCCCGCACGGCGATGTCGGGGGCATCGACCTCGACCGCCGGGTGTACCCGCTGCGCAAGCGCGCCGAGCGCAACGGCATGTACTTCCCGTCACTGTCCAGCCGCACCATCGTCTACAAGGGCATGCTCACGACAATGCAGCTGCCCCAATACTTTCCGGATCTGCGCGACGAACGATGCGTCAGTGCGATCGCGATCGTGCACAGCCGTTTTTCCACCAACACGTTCCCGTCGTGGCCGCTGGCCCACCCGTATCGCTTCGTCGCGCACAACGGCGAGATCAACACGGTGCGAGGCAACCGCAATCGCATGCACGCCCGCGAGGCCATGCTGGCCAGCTCGAAAATCCCAGGCGACCTCGGCAGGCTCTCGCCGATCTGCACGCCGGAGGCTTCCGATTCGGCCTCCTTCGACGAGGTGCTCGAACTGCTGCATCTCGGCGGCCGCAGCCTGCCGCACGCCGTGCTGATGATGATCCCCGAGGCGTGGGAGAACAACACCACCATGGACGCCGCCGAACGCGCGTTCTGGCAATTCCACGCGTCACTGATGGAGCCGTGGGACGGCCCCGCCTGCGTGACGTTCACCGACGGCACACTCGTCGGAGCGGTGTTGGACCGCAACGGGTTACGGCCCGGCCGGTGGTGGCGCACCATCGACGACCGCATCATCTTGGCGAGTGAAAGCGGTGTGCTCGACGTGCCGTCCGCGGAGATCGTCGCGAAGGGCCGCCTGCAGCCCGGCAAGATGTTGCTGGTCGACACCGCGCAAGGCCGCATCGTCTCCGACGACGAGATCAAAGAAGACCTGAGCAAGCAGGAATCCTACGGCGAATGGCTGCACGCCGGCCTACTCGACCTCAAGACGCTTCCCGAGCGCCACCGCGTGACGCCCAACCACGAATCGGTGGTGCGCCGCCAGATCTCGTTCGGCTACACCGAAGAAGACCTCCGCATCCTGCTCACCCCGATGGCCGCGTCCGGCGCTGAACCGCTGGGCTCGATGGGCACCGACACCCCGACCGCCGTACTGTCGCAACGGTCCCGGCTGCTCTACGACTACTTCGTCGAACTCTTCGCTCAGGTGACCAACCCTCCGCTGGACGCTATCCGTGAAGAGGTCGTCACGTCCATGGCGCGCGTCATGGGCCCCGAGCAGAACCTGCTCGAACCGACCGCCGCCTCGTGTCGTCAGATCGTATTGCGATGGCCCGTTCTCGACAACGACGAGCTCAACAAGATCGTCCACATCAACGACGATCACGAGCACCCCGGCCTGAGGACCACGGTGCTAAAGGCCCTGTACGAGGTCGAACGCGGCGGTGAAGGTCTCGCCGACGCGCTGGACGAACTGCAGCACCGAGCGTGCGACGCGATCTCCAAAGGTTCACGCACACTGGTCATCTCGGACCGCGACTCCGACCACACGCGGGCGCCGATCCCTTCGCTGCTTGCGGTCTCGGCGGTGCACCACCACCTCGTCCGCACCAAGGAGCGCACCTCGGTTGCGCTCGTGGTGGAAAGCGGTGACGCCCGCGAGGTGCACCACATCGCGATGCTCATCGGTTTCGGCGCTGCCGCAGTCAACCCGTATCTCGCCTTCGAATCCATCGAGGACCTGATCCGCGAAGGCGAACTCACCGGCATCGAGCCGGCCACCGCGGTGCGCAACTACCTCAAGGCGCTCGGCAAGGGCGTGATGAAGGTGATGAGCAAGATGGGCATCTCGACCGTCGCCTCCTACACGGCCGCGCAGGGCTTCGAGGCCGTCGGCATCAGCAAGGACGTCATCGACCAGTACTTCACCGGTACGCCAAGCCAACTCGGCGGCGCGGGTCTCGACGTGCTCGCCGACGAGGTCAAGCTGCGGCACCGCCGCGCCTACCCTGAGAACCCGACCGAGCGGGTGCATCGCCGCCTCGAGGTGGGCGGTGAGTACGCGTTCCGTCGCGAGGGCGAACTGCACCTGTTCACCCCGGAAGTGGTTTTCCTGCTGCAGCATTCGACGCGTACCGGCCGACATGAGGTCTTCCAGCAGTACTCCGACGAGGTGAATCGGCTCTCGAAGGAGGGCGGCACGCTACGGGGGCTGTTCGACTTCAAGAAGCTCAGGCCACCCGTGCCGCTCGAAGAAGTCGAGTCCGTCGAATCGATCTTCACGCGGTTCAACACCGGCGCGATGAGTTACGGCTCCATTTCCGCCGAAGCCCACGAGAACATGGCCATCGCGATGAACAACCTGGGCGGCCGGTCCAACTCCGGTGAGGGCGGGGAAGATGTTGACCGGCTCTATGACCCGAAGCGACGCAGTGCGGTCAAGCAGGTCGCAAGCGGCCGGTTCGGCGTCACCAGCGACTACCTGGTCAACGCCACCGACATTCAGATCAAGATGGCCCAAGGCGCCAAACCCGGTGAGGGCGGCCAGCTTCCGGGCTTCAAGGTGTATCCCAACATCGCCAAGACCCGCCACTCGACACCCGGAGTGGGTCTGATCAGCCCGCCGCCGCACCACGACATCTACTCGATCGAGGACCTGGCTCAGCTGATCCACGACCTCAAGAACGCCAACTCCGACGCGCGTATCCACGTCAAGCTGGTCAGCTCCGTTGGTGTCGGTACCGTCGCCGCGGGGGTGTCCAAGGCGCACGCCGACGTCGTGCTGATCTCGGGCTACGACGGCGGCACCGGTGCGGCGCCGCTGACGAGTCTCAAACATGCGGGCGTGCCGTGGGAGATCGGCCTTGCCGACACCCAGCAGACGCTGGTCCTCAACGGCCTGAGAGACCGCATCACCGTGCAATGTGACGGCGGCATGCGCACCGCGCGCGATGTGATCGTCGCGGCGTTGCTCGGTGCCGAGGAGTACGGTTTCGCCACCGCGCCGCTGGTGGTGTCCGGCTGCATCATGATGCGGGTCTGCCACCTCGATACGTGCCCGGTTGGCGTCGCGACCCAAAACCCGGAACTGCGGGCCAGATTCAATGGCAAGCCGGAGTTCGTCGAGAACTTCTTCCGCTTCATCGCCGAAGACGTCCGGCACTATCTGGCCGAGCTCGGCTTCCGCAGCCTCGACGAGGCCATCGGTCACGCCGAGATGCTCGACACCGCAGAGGGCGTGGCCCACTGGAAGACCAAGGGCCTCGACCTGACGCCGGTGTTCGCCGTGCCCGAAGGGGAGCAGCGCCGCCGCACCAGGGACCAGGACCACGGGCTCGAGCAGGCGTTGGACCGCACCCTGATCCAGCTCGCTGAGGGCGCCCTCGAGGATGCGCACCCCGTCAGGCTCGAGCTGCCCGTGCGCAACGTGAATCGCACCGTCGGCACCCTGCTGGGTTCCGAGGTCACCCGTCGCTACGGTGCGCAGGGGCTGCCGGACAGCACCATCCACGTGACGCTCACCGGATCGGCCGGCCAGTCGATCGGCGCATTCCTGCCGCCCGGTATCACCCTCGAACTCGTCGGCGACGCCAATGACTATGTCGGCAAAGGTCTTTCGGGTGGGCGCATCATTGTCCGGCCGCCCGACGACGTGCTGTTCCTGCCCGAGGACAACGTGATCGCGGGCAACACACTGCTGTTCGGTGCGACCTCCGGCGAGGTTTACCTGCGCGGCCGGGTCGGGGAGCGGTTCGCCGCACGTAACTCCGGCGCACTGACCGTCGTCGAGGGTGTCGGCGACCACGCATGTGAATACATGACCGGCGGTCGAGTCGTCGTGCTCGGCAAGACCGGTCGCAACATGGCGGCGGGCATGTCCGGTGGTATCGCGTTCGTCCTCGGCCTCGACCCCGCGAACGTCAACACCGAGATGGTGGAGTTGCAACGCCTCGAACCCGAGGACCTCACCTGGCTGCACGACGTGATCGCCAGGCACGCCGTTTACACCGGCAGCACCCTGGCCACGTCGATGCTTTCCGACTGGCCAAGGCGCAGCGCTCAATTCACCAAGATCATGCCCACCGATTATCAGCGGGTGCTGCAGGCCACCCGAATGGCCAAGGCCGAGGGCCGCGACGTCGACACCGCGATCATGGAGGCCAGCCGTGGCTGATCCGCATGGGTTCCTCGAAGTAGCCAGGGTGGAGGCGGCCAAGCGGCCGGTCGATGAGCGGGTCGGGGACTGGCGTGAGGTCTACGAACTGCAGGACCCACATGAGCGCGCAGGCGAGGTGTCGCAGCAGGCCCGCCGGTGCATGGACTGCGGAATCCCGTTCTGCCACTCGGGAACCGCGGGCTGCCCGCTGGGCAATTTGATCCCCGAGTGGAACGACCTCGTCAGGCGGGGACGCTGGGATGCGGCCAGCGACCGACTGCACGCCACGAACAACTTCCCCGAGTTCACCGGCCGGCTGTGCCCCGCGCCGTGTGAGGCGGCGTGCGTGCTGTCCATCGCCGAGGAGCAGACCGGTGGCAGCGTGACGATCAAGCGGATCGAGCAGACCATCGCCGACCAGGCCTGGATGGACGGCATCGTCGAACCACAGCCCGCCGCGATTTCGACGGGCAAAAAGGTCGCCATCGTCGGGTCCGGACCCGCGGGTCTGGCTGCCGCACAACAGCTCACGCGGGCGGGCCACGACGTCACGGTCTACGAGCGTGACGACCGCATCGGCGGGCTGATGCGCTACGGCATCCCCGAGTACAAGCTGGAGAAGCGCGCGCTGAACCAGCGGCTGGCTCAAATGCGTGCGGAGGGGACGCGTTTCGTCACCGAGACCGAAGTCGGTGTCGACATCACCGTCGACCAAATCCGAAATCAGTACGACGCCATTGTGCTCGCCGTCGGTGCGCTACGCGGTCGCGACAACGACGTCGAGGGCCGCCACCTTCAGGGCGTGCATCTGGCGATGGAGCACCTCGTGCCCGCGAACAAGGAGTGCGAGGGCGACGGACCGAGCTCGTTGTCCGCCAAGGACAAGCACGTGGTGATCATCGGCGGCGGCGACACCGGTGCCGACTGCCTTGGCACCGCGCACCGGCAGGGCGCCAAGTCGGTCACCCAGTTGGACTACAACCCCGAGCCGCCGGAGTACCGCGACGAATCCCGTTCGCCGTGGCCGATGTGGCCGATCGTGCTGCGCACCCGGCTGTCGCCTGCGCACGCCGAGGGCGGCGCCCGCCACTACGAAGTCGCCGTGCAGCGATTCCTTGGCGACGAGAACGGTCACCTGCGCGCAATGGAGATCGCAGAGGTGAAAGTCGACCGCGACCCGGACGGTCGCAGGCGCATCACGCCGGTTGGTGAGTCCCTTGAGATTCCCTGTGAATTGGCGTTGCTGGCCATCGGCTTCGACGGCGTGGAGCAGATGCCGCTGCTGGACGGTCTTGGCCTGACACTGAACCGGCGCGGGGCTTTGCCGTGTGGGTCGGATTGGCAGACAGCGGCGCCCGGCGTGTTTGTCTGCGGTGACGCTCACCGCGGTGCGTCGCTGATCGTGTGGGCCATCGCCGAGGGTCGCAGCGCCGCGCACGCAGTCGATACATACCTGATGGGTGAGTCGGATCTGCCTGAGCCGGTCAAGCCGGGCGCCCTACCTCTGGCCGTCGTCTGAATCGATTAACGACTATGCTTCTCGGCGTGAATAGACGCGGGAAAATCGTCTGTACGCTCGGTCCGGCCACTGCCACCGACGAGACCTTGACGGCTCTGGTTGAGGCCGGGATGGACGTCGCACGGCTCAACTTCAGCCACGGCGACTACGCCGATCACGAGGCCAACTACAAGCGGGTTCGCGCCGCTTCCGACCTGACTGGGCACGCCGTCGGCATCATGGCCGACCTACAGGGCCCCAAGATCCGCCTTGGTCGATTCAAGGACGGTCCGACCTTCTGGGCCAACGGCGAAACGGTGCGCATCACCGTCGATGACTGCGAAGGCTCCCACGACCGGGTGTCCACCACCTACAAGCGACTGGCCCAGGACGCCACGCCAGGAGACCGGGTGCTCGTCGACGACGGCAACGTGGGCCTCCTCGTTGACACCATCGAGGGCAACGACGTCGTCTGCACCGTCACCGAGGGCGGGCCGGTCAGTAACAACAAGGGCATGTCGCTGCCCGGCATGAATGTGTCCGCCCCCGCGCTGTCGGGCAAGGACATCGACGACCTCGAATTCGCGTTGAAGCTCGGCGTCGACCTCGTCGCGTTGTCGTTCGTCCGCTCGCCCGCAGACATCGAACTCGTGCACGAGATCATGGACCGCGTCGGCAGGCGGGTTCCGGTGATCGCCAAGCTCGAAAAACCGGAAGCCATCGACAATCTCGAGGCGATCGTGCTGGCATTCGACGCGATCATGGTGGCCCGCGGTGACCTCGGCGTCGAACTGCCGCTCGAGGAAGTGCCGCTGGTGCAGAAGCGTGCCATCCAAATGGCAAGGGAGAACGCCAAACCCGTCATCGTCGCCACTCAGATGCTGGAGTCGATGATCGAGAATTCGCGGCCGACCCGCGCCGAAGCGTCCGACGTCGCCAACGCCGTGCTCGACGGCGCGGACGCGGTGATGCTCTCGGGTGAGACGTCGGTCGGCAAGTTCCCGCTCGAAGCCGTCAAGACGATGGCTCGCATCATCCATGCGGTCGAGGAGAATTCGGTGGCCGCACCGCCTCTCGCGCACGTGCCGCGCACCAAGCGCGGCGTCATCTCGTATGCGGCCCGCGATATCGGCGAACGCCTGGACGCCAAGGCACTTGTGGCCTTCACCCAATCCGGCGACACCGTGCGCAGGCTTGCGCGGTTGCACACCCCGCTGCCGGTGCTGGCGTTCACGTCCCTGCCCGAGGTGCGCAGCCAATTGGCGCTGACGTGGGGCACCGAGACGTTCATCGTGCCGCATATCGCCAGTACTGACGGCATGATCCGCCAGGTGGACAAGTCGCTGCTGGAGCTCGGCCGCTACAAGCGCGGCGAGCTGGTGGTCATCGTCGCGGGCGCACCGCCTGGCACAGTAGGCTCCACGAACCTGATCCACGTGCACCGGATCGGGGAGGAAGACGTTTAGCAGGAGGTTTTGAGTGTCGACAGCGGACTTCAAAGAACTGCTGTCGATCCTCGACCTCTCCCGCGAGGACGACGACCTCTTTATCGGTTCGCACCCGAGCAAGAATCCGATCAGGACGTTCGGCGGTCAGATGATGGCCCAGGCCTTCGTCGCCGCCAGCCGCAGCCTCGAACACGAGGTGCCGCCGAGCGCGATGTCGGTGCACTTCATCGCGGGCGGCGATCCCGAGAAGGATCTCGAATTCCGCGTCGTGCGGCTGCGTGACGAGCGCCGCTTCGCCAATCGTCGTGTCGACGTGATGCAGGGCGGCAAGGTGCTGACGACGGCCATGGTCGCGTTCCTCTCTGGCGGCCAAGGGCTCGAGCACGGTGTCGAACCTCCCGTGCTCAACGACCCGGAATCGCTGCTGCCAGTGGATGATCTGCTGCAGGGTTATGAGGACGTCGTGCCGCATTTCGTCGAGGCGCTGCGGCCGATCGACTGGCGTTACACCAACGACCCGACGTGGGTGATGCGCGACAAGGGGGACCGGCTTCCGCATAACCGAGTGTGGATGAGGACGGTCGCCCGGATGCCCGACGATCCGGTCATGCACGCCGCCGCGATGGTGTATTCGTCGGACACCACCGTGCTCGACTCGATCATCACCACGCATGGCCTGTCGTGGGGCTACGACCGCATTTTTGCCGTGACCGCCAACCATTCGGTGTGGTTTCACCGGCCGGTGCGCTTCGACGAATGGGTGCTGTACTCCACGTCCTCGCCGGTGGCGGCGGACTCGCGTGGCCTTGGCACCGGGCATTTTTTCGACCGGTCGGGCCAACTGTTGGCCACCGTGGTCCAGGAAGGCATCGTCAAGTATTTCCCCGGTAAACCCAGGTAGCGGGCGTAACCTTTTGCTGTGAGCGAATCGCACGTCAATTTTGCTCCCCGGTTGCGCGCCCGCGAGCGGGTCGTCGTCCACGTGGATTCGCCCGCCGCGCGCTGGATCAGCGCGCTCGCGGTGCTGTCCATGTTCTGCTGGCTGATCCTGTTGCTTACCCGCGACCACGACCGCGACTGGCATGCCGCGGGCCGGCTGGCGTGGTCGCTGACGCTGCTGTTCGCGGTCGCGTTGATCGCCCGCGGCATCTTCTTGGGCAGGCCGGTGACGGCGGCACACGCCTGGATGGCATTGGCGGCGGTGCTCGTCGGCCTCGGCGCGCATGTACTGGTGTTCGACCTCGGGGGCAACCTGTTGATTGTCGCGGCAGGCGCGCTGTTGATGTGGCCTACCAGCGCCCGGCCGAATCCCACTGACCTGCACCGGGTTTGGGCGCTAGTCGACATGACGACGGCTGACCCGCTCGCGCCGTTCGCGATGCAGGATTTGAAGTGCTATCACTTCAACGCCGACCGGACGGCGGCCATCGCGTACCGCACCCGGATGGGTTACGCGGTGGTCAGCGGCGACCCGATCGGCGACCAATCCCGCTACCCCGAACTCGTTGCCGACTTCGCCGCGATGTGTCACTCCCACGGCTGGCGCATGGTCGTGCTCGGCTGCAGCCAACGGCGGCTGGAACTTTGGGACGATGCGACGGTGCTCGGCCAGTCGCTGCGCGCCGTGCCGATCGGGCGCGACGTCGTCATCGATGTGACGGCGTTCGACATGGTCGGGCGCAAGTACCGCAACCTACGGCAGGCCGTGCATCGCACGCGGAACTTCGGTGTGACCACCGAGGTGGTGTCCGAGCAGGGCCTCGACGACGGCATGCTGGCCGAGCTGACCGAGGTGCTGTTGGCCTCACCCAGCGGGGCGCGCACCGAACGGGGCTTCTCGATGTGCCTCGACGGCGCCCTCGAAGGCCGGTATCCCGGTGTGCAGTTGATCGTCGCCCGCGACAAGCACGGGCGGGTGCAGGGCTTTCACCGGTATGCGACCGCGGGTCAGGGCAGCGAGGTGTCCCTTGACGTGCCATGGCGGCGCCGCGGCGCGCCGAACGGCATCGACGAACGGCTGTCGGTCGACATGATCGCGTGGGCCCGCGACAACGGGGCCCAGCGGCTGTCGCTCGCCTTCGCGGCGTTCCCGGAGATCTTCAACGACAAGCACCGCGGCAAGATCGCGAGTCTGATCTATACGGCGATTCACCTGGGCGACGCGCTGATTGCGCTCGAATCGCTCTACCGCTACCTGCGCAAATTCCATGCGCTCGGCGATCGTCGCCACGTGATGGTGTCGCTGACGCAGATCCTGCCGGTGGCGGCGGTGCTGCTGTCGCTGGAATTCCTGCCGAGGCGGCGACGGCTGCGCTAGCTGTGCCGCGTGACCGTTACCGAGAACTGATTCTCGACGTGTTGACGGAATTGGTCGGCGCACTTCTGGATCGCTTGCTGGTCGGAGCCGGCCTTGGATAGACAGTCGACGTAGTTGGATCCGCCTACATCTTCGAACATGCCGATCCAGATCGGGATGAAGACCAGCGAGACGACGATCGCCAAGAACCCCAACACGATTCCGGCGATCGCGACGCCGCCGTTAGTGGCTTCGCCCCGTTTCACCCGCCCCCGCGCAACGAACCCCATGATGATGGCGCCGACGCCGAGGATGACACCGCCGACCACGGTCCAGCAGAGCACCAAGCCGATGATCGCGACCACCAATGCGGCAATGCCGAGCCCATTGCGGGGACCGACGGGAGCGGCGTACCCCGCGTACGGCTGCGGTGGCGGCGGGGGATAGCCGCCAGGGTACGAACCCCATTGAGGTGGTGGCGGTGGCGGCGGCGGTTCGCTCATGCCGGTGAGGCTACTCGCCGGAGCTGAGATTGAGTACGGGACAGACAACACCGCCGGGCAGGTGGTGGGTGGCGATGACGACGGTGCGGTCGGCAGGGAAAAGCGCGCCGGGGGTGAGGAGTTCGCTCAGCAGCCGGTCGCTGTCGGCGGTGTCGAGATGCTCGGTCGGTTCGTCGAGCAGCACGGTCGGCGCCGTCGAGATCAACGCCCGCGCCAGCAGCAGCCGCCTGCGCTGTCCTGCCGAGACGGCCGCCGCGCCGCCGACGAGCACCGTAGCCAATCCGTTTGGCAGTGCGTCGAGCCAATCACCAAGACCCACCTGCCGCAGCGCATCTCGCAGCTCCTCGTCGGTGGCGTCACCGCGGGCGACAAGCAAGTTGTCGCGCACCGTGGTGGCGAACAGATGCGCGTCTTCGGCGAAAAAGGCTTCCTTCGACGGGTTTTCGGCCATCGTCATCAGCAGTGTGGTCTTGCCGGAACCGCTCGGCCCGGTCACTGCGAGCCGGTCACCTTCTTGGAACGCGACGGGCGTCACTCGCGGCCGCATCCGCATCTCGGCGTCCGGTTCAACGAGGTCGCGCAACCCTCGGGCCGCGAGCCGCGAGCGAGTCAGTTGCACAGCGGCGGCGGGCAACGTGGCGATCGCCTCAAACGCCGCGAGCGGCACCAGCATCAGTATCGCCGCAGTCGTCGGCGCGACCGCGTCGGCGATCCCGATGGCGGCCACGACGGCGCCGAGCACGCTGACGCCGAGTGTCGCAGTTGGTGCGGCAGCGGCCACCGCGGCTGGCCGAGCGGCTCGGTCGGCGGCCCGGCCCCACGCGCGGTGTCGGCGGTCGGCTTCGGAGATGATGTCGTCGAGGCGTCCTGCGACCCGCAGCTCGGGTGCGTGCTCAAGAGCCAGCATGACCGCGATATCGCGGCCTGAATGATGCTGCGCAGCAACATCTTCAGCAGCGGTAGCGGCGCGGGCTGCGAGCCACGGCGCGACAACCCCTGCGATCAATAGACAGACTGCGAGCACGACCGCCGCGGCCAGGGAGATCACCGCGATTGCGGCCACGGCCGCCACAGAGAGCACTGCAGCGACCGCGATCGGCAACACCGCGCGCACCAGCACATCGGAGAGTTCGTCGACCGAGGCGCCGATGCGGGCCACCAATTCACCGCTGTGCAGACGCATCGCGATGTCGGCGGGCGCGTCGGCGAGCCTGCGGTACAGCGTTTCGCGCGTGTCCGCAGCGGCCCGCAGTGCGGTGTCGTGGGCCGCCAATCGCTGGCAATATCCGAGCGCACCGCGCGAGATGCCCAGTGCGCGGACCGCAACCACCGCCACCGAGAGGTCGAGCACGGGCGGCATCTGCCAGGCCCTGGTGATCAACCACGCCGAAACGCCGGTCAGCGCCAGCGCGCTGCCCAGCGACAGCACGCCGAGTGCGACGGCCAGCAGCAACCGGGGCAAGCGGGGGCGCAACAGGTCACGCATCGACCAAGCTCCCCATGCGTAGCACCCGGTCGCCGATCGCCAGCACCGGGTCACGGTGGCCGACAACCAGGACGGCCGCGCCTGCGCGAGCGCGCGCCACGATCTCCCGCAGCACACGGGCTTCCAGCGCAGCGTCCAGGTGCGATGTCGGTTCGTCGAGAAGCAGCACCGACGCCTCCGAACCGAACACCCGCGCCAGGCCGAGTCGTTGGCGTTGGCCAAGTGACAGGCCGACTCCTCCGCGGCCGATCACCGTGTCCAAACCGTCCGGCAATACGGCAAGCACCTGGTCGAAACCCGCAGCCCGGCAGGCCATTTCGAGATCCGCCAGCGGTCCGAACAGCTCGAGGTTGTCGCGGATGCTGCCCGGCACAAGGATGGGACGCTGGGCCAGCCACGCCACCTGCCTCCACCACGCCTGCGGCTGCGACGAATCGAGCCCGAGAATGCTGTGCAATAGCGTGGTCTTTCCGGCACCGTTCGGTCCGGTCAACACCGTGACTACACCCGGTTCGAGTTCGACGTCCAGTGCGGGCGGCGCGGCCGGTCCCGGCTGGGCGGTTTCCAGTAGCTCAAAGGCCTTGTCGGCGGCCACCTTCCCATCCTGCGCCGCATGGAACTCCATGCCGACGCGGCGCAGCGGCCAGAACACCTCCGGCGCCAGCAGCAGCGCGGTCAGACCTGCGGCCAGCGTCATATCGCCGAACACCAGACGCAGGCCCACCCCGACCGCGACGAGCGCGACGCCGAGCGTGGCCAACAGCTCCAGCACGAGTGCTGACAGGAACGCGATGCGCAGCGTGGACATCGCCGATCGGCGGTGGGCCGCACCGAGTTCGGCGATCCGCTGCGCGGAGTCGCCCACTCGGCCCAATGCGCGCAGCGTGGGGATGCCCGCCACCAGATCGAGCAGCCGCGACTGCAGTGTGGTCATCGCGGCAAGCGACGCCGCGGAGCGATCGCGGGTGAGCAATCCGATGAGCACCATGAATATCGGAATGAGGGGCAACGCGACAACGACGATGGCCGCGGACCGCCAGTCATAGAGCGCGATGACCACCACTGCAGCCGGGGTGAGGATGGCTGCGAGGAACAGCGACGGCAGATATGACGTGAAATACGGCCGCAGTCCGTCCAGCCCCCTGGTGATCAGCGCGGCGGCGGATTCACGCTGAGCGGCGAGCTGCCGCGGTGGCAGTTGGGCGACCTTGCGCAGCACCTCGCCTGCCAGTTCGCCGATCACCGCCGTCGCGCCCCGCTGAGACAGGCGGCCCTGCAGCCAGTGCGCGCCCGTGCGGATCACCCACAGCGCCACCAGGATCCACAGTGGGCCGGCCCAATGCGCCACAGTACGCGATTGCGGGTCGGTGATGACGCCCGCGACGATGTGCGCCAGCAGCACGGCCGAGGCGATGGTGGCGCCGCTGATCACCGCACCGCAGACCACCGACGCGGCCAGGAAGCGCCGCATCGCGGTGGAAACCTGCAGTAGGTTCAGGTCGATCGCCTCGCCAGTCCGATGGATGCGGGTATCGCGTCGGCGGTCATCCGACGGCGGAACACCCAGTACGTCCAGCCCTGACAGATCATCACCAGCGGGAGCAACGTCAGCGACGCCCACGACATGATCTTCAGCGTGTAGGCCGTCGAGGACCCGTTGTAGATCGTCACGCTCCACTGCGGGTTGAGCGTGGACGGCAACAAGTTTGGATACATCGAGCCGAACACCAGCACGGCCACCGCCACGATCACCACCACCATCGACACGAACGCCCACCCCTCGTGGCGGCGAGCCCACACCAGTGCGGCGGCAATCAACAGTGCGCCGACCGCGACGGCCAAAGGTAGCCAGGTCCATGCCTTGCCGTGCGCGAGCTGCGTCCACAGTCCGAAGCCACCGGCCAACACGATCACCGGTCCCGACAGCACGCGCGCGAATCGGAATGCGTCGTCGTGCACCGGGCCCGCCGTTTTCAAAGCGATGAAAACGGCGCCATAGAAGGCGAACAGTGACGCGGTCGCGAGCCCGCCAAGCAGTGTGTACGCGTTGAGCACGTCGCCGATCGACAGGTCTACCCGGTGATCGGCACCAATTGGCAAGCCGCGCAGCAGGATTGCGAAGGCGACGCCCCACAGGATCGCAGGCACCCATGACCCGATCGCGATGCCCGCGTCAGCCCGCGCCCGCCAGACGGGATCGTCGATCTTGCCCCGCCATTCGATGCCGACGATGCGCAGGATCATCGCGAACAGGATCGCCAGCAGCGGCAGGTAAAGGGCGGAGAACATCGTCGCGTACCAGTTGGGGAATGCCGCGAACATCGATGCGCCCGCGGTGATCAGCCACACCTCGTTGGCATCCCAGACGGGCCCGATGGTGTTCAGCACTGCGCGCCTGCGGGTTTCGGGTTCTCCGCCGCCCGCCGCGCCGAGTGGGGCGATCAGCATGCCGACCCCGAAGTCGAAGCCCTCGAGCACGAGGAAGCCGAGGAACAGCGCCGCGATGATGAAGAACCAGAGTTCCTGAAGTCCCACGATTTCCTCCTCTCAGTACGCGAACGACAGGGGAGCCACGTCGTCGGAGTCCGGCGGCGCGGGCGGGGCGGGTTCGGAGTCGTGCTCGAGCGGACCCTCGACCACGTACCGGCGCATCAGCCAGAACCAGATCACCGCCAGTACGCCGTACAACAGCGTGAAGACGGCAAGCGAGAAGAACACCGTCCCCGGCGCATGGTCGGACACGCCCTGTTGCACCATCAAGCGCACCATCTGATCGCCGGTCGGATTCGGCGCCACCACCCATGGCTGTCGGCCCATTTCGGTGAACACCCATCCGGATGAGTTGGCAAGGAACGGCGTCGGAATCGTCAATAGCGCGAACCAGCCGAACCAGCGCCGGTCGGGAATCCGTCCGCGCCGAGTCAGCCACAGGGCGAGCAACGCGAAAGCCACTGGGACTGCCATCAATCCGATCATGGCGCGAAACGCCCAGTACGTGACGAACAGGTTGGGCCGGTAGTCGCCGGGCCCGAACTTCTCGGTGTAGGACTGCTGAAGGTCCTTGACGCCCTGCAGGGTGACGCCCTCGAATTTGCTTTCGGCGAGGAACGGCAGCACGTACGGCACCTCGATGACGTGGGTGACGCTGTCGCAGTTGTTGTGCGTGCCGATCGTGAGGAATGAGAAGTCCGGGTCGGTTTCGGTGTGGCACAACGATTCCGCCGAAGCCATCTTCATCGGCTGCTGGACGAACATCAGCTTGCCCTGGACGTCGCCAGTGAAGAACAACCCGCCCGCAGCGACCAGCGCGACGAGGCTGCCTGCGATCGTCGCGGGCCGATACATGGTTCGTGCATCGGCGGCATCCTCAGGGCGCTTACGCGAGCGGACCATCAGCCACGCCGAAACCCCGGCGACGAACGCGCCTGCCGTCAACAACGACCCGGCGATCGCGTGTAGGGACGCCCAGATCGCGGTGTTGTTTGTCAGAAGCGCGCCGAAGTCGACCAGTTCGGCACGACCGGTTTCGGTATTGAATCGGGCGCCCACCGGATGCTGCATGAACGAGTTTGCCGCGATGATGAAATACGCCGAGGCGTTGACCGCGATCGCGACGATCCAGATGCACGCGAGATGCACCAGGCGCGGCAGCCGGCTCCAGCCGAAGATCCACAGCCCGATGAACGTGGACTCGAAGAAGAACGCCATCAGGCCCTCGAAGGCCAGTGGCGCGCCGAAGATGTCACCGACGAAGCGGGAGTACTCGCTCCAGTTCATCCCGAACTGGAATTCCTGCACTATCCCCGTCGCCACGCCCATCGCGAAGTTGATCAGGAACAGCTTCCCGAAGAACCGGGTCAGCCGGTACCACCCCGTGTTGCCGGTGATCACCCACGCGGTCTGCATCGCCGCGATGAGCGGAGCCAGTCCGATCGTGAGCGGGACGAAGATGAAGTGGTAGACGGTGGTGATTCCGAACTGCCACCGTGAAACGTCCAGGGCATCCATGTGCCACTCCCAGGCCGAGGATCAATCTACGACAGATTGTAGTAGTGATCCGGGACTCGTGGCGATAGGCCTACTCTGTGGGCTCGGTCGCAGCAGGCGAGGTAGGCGCTGCCAACTTCTCCCGGACCTCGCCGACCTTCTTGCTGGCGCTGCGGATGCCGAAGGCGGAAATCGCCTCGAATACTCCGATGACGATCAGCCAGATGCCGACGACGAAGGTGAGCGTCGCAATCGAATCGAACGGCGAGGCCAACATCACCACGCCGGCGATCAGGCTGATCACGCCAATGAAGATCTCCCAGGCGCGGCCGGGCAACGTCGGATCGCTGATCGCCGATACGGCGGTCGCAACCCCGCGAAAGATGAAGCCGACCCCGATCCAGATGGCCAGCAACAGGATCGAGTCAGCCAAGCTGCGAAAGCACAGCACCGCCAGAATTAGCGACGCCGCGCCCGACAGAAACAGCAGAACCCGGCCGCCTGCCGACACATGCAACGCGAACGCGAATATCACTTGCGCGAAGCCGGTAACCAATAAGTAGGCGCCGAAGAAGATCGCCGCAACGATGATCGTCTTGCCTGGCCAAGCCAACACGAGAATGCCGAGAATCACAGCGAGAATCCCGGACAACAGCGCGGATTTCCACAGATGCTGCAGCATCGCAGGAGGAGCAGGGCTTTCCATGGCCGAAGTGTGGCATAGCCGGCGCTGAATTGACGCGTCTTTCGGCGTTTGTTCAGCACAACGCAAAGTAGCGCAACCCGTCAGTGCAAATAGTGTTGGCGATGGGGAGAATTCGAAGATTCTGGTAACACTCGTTTCGTTCGCTATGGTGTCCAGAGAAACGATTCCCGTCAGCACAGCTGGTCGAGGCCCGTGGGCAAACAAATGTAGGGATGATGGACCCGGCGATTCGCCTGAGCAACGGCGCGCTCGTTGCAAGGGCTGTGCGCCGTCCCCACCTACTGCCCGAGCGCCTGGGCTCAGTGCTGGGTTGCTCGCTGGCCTTCGTTCTCCTGCCAGCGCGTTAGGTCTCTACTACTGTTCCGTTA
This sequence comes from Mycobacterium sp. JS623, assembly GCF_000328565.1. Classification (NCBI taxonomy): domain Bacteria; kingdom Bacillati; phylum Actinomycetota; class Actinomycetes; order Mycobacteriales; family Mycobacteriaceae; genus Mycobacterium; species Mycobacterium sp. JS623. Next base: position 2,945,535 of record NC_019966.1, read on the forward strand.
CCGGTGCTGCGCGCCGGATCCACGAAGCAGAAAGTAGAGGCAACCGTGTCAGCTGGATGTCAAGGCGGACCAAAGAAGTTCTGGCGCATCGCGGCGGTGTTTGCTGCGACCGGCGCTCTCATGCTGTCGGGATGCTCGAGTAAGAGCGAACAGGCGGGGCCGACGACGGCCACCACGGCGGTGAACGCCGAGAAGGTCGACGCGATCGCGAACACCGTGCCCGAGGCCATCAAGTCGTCCGGAAAGTTGATCGTCGGTGTGAACATTCCCTACTCACCCAACGAGTTCAAGGATCCCAACGGCAAGATCGTCGGCTTCGACGTCGATTTGATGAACGCGGTTGCCGCGACCCTCGGTCTGAAGGCCGAGTACCGCGAGGCGGACTTCGCCAAAATCATTCCGGCGATCCAGGGCGATACTTTCAACGTCGGCATGTCGTCGTTCACCGACACGAAGGAACGCGAGCAGACGGTCGACTTCGTCACGTACTTCTCGGCCGGCATCCTTTGGGCCCAAAAGCCGGGTGCCGGAATAGATCCCAACAACGCGTGCGGCAAGAAGGTTTCGGTGCAGGCCACCACGACCGAGGAAACCGATGAGCTACCGGCCAAGAGCAAGGCATGCACGGATGCAGGCAAGCCCGCGATCGACATCATTAAGTTCGACGGTCAGGACGCGGCCACCAACGCGGTGGTGCTTGGCCAGGCCGACGCGATGTCGGCCGACTCACCGGTGACGCTGTATGCGATCAAGCAGAGCAACGGCAAGCTCGAGGCCGCCGGCGGCGTCGCTGACGCAGCGCCGTACGGCTGGCCGGTGAAGAAGGGTTCGCCGCTGGCTCAGTCGCTCAAGCAGGCGCTCGAGCACTTGATCGAGAACGGCCAGTACAAGCAAATCGCCACGAACTGGGGTGTCGAGAAGGGCGTCATCGACAAGCCGGTCGTCAACGGCGCGATCAGCTAGGTTCCGAGGAGCCCGAGAAATGACTGTTGTCGACTCGTCGCCATCCACCAGCCCAGCCGCGATCGATGCCGTCCCACTGCGACATCCGTGGCGGTGGGTGGCGGCGGTCGTCATCGTTGTGCTTCTTGGGCTGTTCCTATACGGCGTCGCCACGAACTCGGCCTATCGGTGGTCTGTCTTCTTCGAGTATCTGTTCAACGAACGGATCCTGATGGGGGTGTCGAACACCCTCCAGCTGACGGTCTACTCGATGGTGCTGGCGATCGTGCTTGGCGTGATCCTGGCGGTGATGCGGTTATCGCCTAACCCCGTGTTCCGGTCGGTGTCGTGGGTGTATTTATGGATATTCCGCGGCACGCCGATCTATGTGCAGCTGACGTTCTGGGGTTTGATTCCGACGATCTACTCGAAGATTCAGCTGGGAGTGCCATTCGGACCATCATTCTTCCACCTCGACCTACAGGCGTTGTCCATTCCCTTCCTGCTGGCAACTCTGGGTCTGGCTCTCAACGAAGCCGCTTACATGGCCGAAATCATCCGCGCGGGAATCAGTTCCGTGCCGGAGGGCCAACTGGAGGCTTCGACAGCGCTAGGTATGTCGTGGGGTTTGGCGATGCGCCGCACGGTGCTCCCGCAGGCGATGCGTGTCATCATCCCTCCGACCGGCAACGAGGTCATCAGCATGCTGAAGACCACATCACTGGTCACCGCCGTGCCGTACACGCTGGACCTGTACAGCATTGCCACCCGAGAGATAGCCGCCCGGGAGTTCGAGCCTGTTCCGCTGCTGCTCGTTGCGGCTGCGTGGTACCTCGTGGTGACAAGTGTCCTGATGGTCGGCCAGTATTACCTGGAGCGGTACTACTCGCGTGGGGCAAGCCGAAAACTGACCGCCAAACAGCTTGAGGCCCTGGCGAAGGCGCAGATGGTTGGGGAGGCGCACCCATGACACCGATGGTCAAGGCCGAGAGCGTATGCAAGAGCTTCGGCGCACTGCATGTCCTCAAGGGCATCACGCTGGAGGTGCCCAAGGGCGAGGTGCTGTGCATGGTCGGCCCGTCGGGGTCGGGCAAGTCGACGTTCCTGCGCTGCATCAATCATCTGGAGCAGGTCAACGCGGGGCGGCTGTACGTCGACGGCGACTTGATCGGCTACCGCGAGCGCGGCGACAAACTGCACGAGATGTCACCGCGTGACGCCGCCAAGCAGCGGCGGGATATCGGCATGGTTTTCCAGCATTTCAACCTGTTCCCGCACCGCACTGCGCTGGAGAACATCATCGACGCGCCAATCCACGTCAAGCGGGTCAAGAAGGACACCGCCGTGGCCCGGGCGAAAGATCTGCTCGAGCAGGTGGGGCTGTCGGATAAGGCAGGTGCCTACCCGGCCCAGCTGTCCGGCGGTCAGCAGCAGCGGGTCGCTATTGCGCGCGCGCTGGCGATGAATCCCAAACTGATGCTGTTCGACGAACCCACCTCGGCGCTCGACCCAGAACTCGTCGGCGAGGTGCTCGCGGTGATGAAAAAGCTTGCGCAAGAAGGCATGACGATGGTCGTGGTCACCCACGAGATGGGCTTCGCGCGCGAGGTCGCCAACCAACTGGTGTTCATGGACGGTGGCGTGGTCGTCGAGAACGGGCCGCCCCGTGACGTGCTGAGCAACCCGCAACACGAACGCACGAAAGCGTTTCTGTCCAAGGTGCTCTAATGCACGACCAGGACCCGGCCACCCCGCTGTGGCGGGCCGCTCAGGTGTTCCGTCTGCTGAGTTGCATTTACGCGCTGGGTTTCCAGATCGCGATCAACGCAGAGCTTGACCATCCCGCGGTCGGCTGGACGCTGTTCGCTGTGCTGATCGGGTGGAGTGCGTCGTGCGCGGTGGCATATTTGCAAGGGTTCGGCCGAAGGCCCGCATGGGTGTTGGCCGAAATCGCGGTGGTGGTCGCGCTGGTGTTGTCGACCGAGTACGTCGCGTCCGACCAGTGGGCACTGGACAATCAGTCGTGGCCGACGACGCTGTGGGCGACCAACGCGACGATCTCCGCGGCGGTTCTGGCGGGTCCGATCCCCGGCATGCTCTCGGGCATCGTTGTGATGATCGCCAGCACGGTGGTCAAGGGCTTCATCAACTACGACCTCGGCCGCAACGCGACCATCGTCATCGAACTCGCGGTGGGCCTTGCGATCGGCATGGCTGCGCAGACGGCCAGACGCGCGCACGCGGAATTGGAACGGGCCACCCGGCTCGCGGCGTCGCAACAGGAACGCGACCGACTGTCGCGTCAGGTCCACGACGGCGCGATCCAGGTGCTCGCGCTGGTGTCTCGGCGGGGTCGCGAAATCGGCGGAGAGACAGCGGAATTGGCCGAGCTGGCAGGCGAGCAGGAGCGAGCGCTGCGCCGGCTGGTCAGCTCCTCAGACGCCGAACCGCAGGCCGGAACGATGGCAGACCTTGGGGCACTACTGCGGCGCCGCGCATCGGACCGGGTCTCGGTTAGCGTGCCCGCGGATCCGGTGCTGCTGGACTCCGCGGTGGCCGAAGAGCTCTACGCGGCGGCCGCCAACTGTTTGGACAATGCCGCGTCACACGCTGGGCCCGAATCGCGCGCCTACGTGCTGCTGGAGGATCTCGGGGATTCGGTCACCGTCAGCGTCCGCGATGACGGTGTCGGCATTGCGGAGGGCAGGCTGGCGGAAGCGGTGGCAGAGGGCCGCGTCGGCGTGGCCAAATCGATTGTGGGACGGATGAAGTGGTTGGGTGGCAGCGCGAAGCTGAACACCTCACCGGGATGCGGGACGGAATGGGAGCTGACGGTACCCCGACGGTGATGGTCGTCGATGACCATCCGATCTGGCGCCACGCGGTGGCCCGTGACCTCGCCGAGGACGGCTTCAACGTGGTGGCCACGGCAGATGGGGTGGCGACGGCGCGCAGGCGCGCTGCCGTTGTGCATCCCGATGTGGTGGTGATGGACATGCGGCTGTCCGACGGCGACGGCGCACAAGCCACCGCGGAGGTGCTCGTCGTTTCGCCGTCGTCCCGAATTCTGGTGCTCTCGGCATCCGACGAGCGCGACGACGTCCTTGAGGCGGTAAAGGCCGGCGCCACAGGCTATCTCGTCAAGAGTGCGTCGAGGCAGGAGCTCGGTGATGCGGTGCGCGCGACTTCAGAGGGGCGCGCGGTGTTCACGCCAGGGTTGGCGGGGCTGGTGCTGGGGGAGTACCGCCGCATCGCGCTGACCCCGGGCACGGGGCCCGGCATGCCCAGCCTTACCGACCGCGAGACCGAGATACTGCGCCACGTTGCGAAGGGGTTGACCGCCAAGCAGATTGCGGCCCGGCTTTCGCTGAGCCACCGCACCGTCGAGAACCACGTGCAGGCCACCTTCCGCAAGCTGCAGGTCGCCAACCGGGTCGAGCTCGCCCGTTACGCGATCGAACACGGTCTCGACAAGGACGAGTAGTCCTACTCATCCGCTTTCGCCGGCGCGTTGCGACGATCGTTGACATGACCGATCCGCGCGCCGTCATCTCCCGGCTGTCGGCGGACTTCGCCGCGATCTCCCAACAGCTGGCCAGGGTGTCGGCTGATCTGATCGAACTCGACCGACTGCTGACGGAACAGCCGCAAGGGCCCCACCCCGTCGCAGCGCCTCAGCCTTTCGCCCCGCAGCCTTACGCCCGGCCCGCCGTGCCCTACTGGCCCCCCGTGCAGTATCCGCCGCACTATGCCCAGCCGCCGCGGCCCGCACACATTCCGTCGCCGGGCCCGCCGCAGAAGTCTCGACAGGAGCGCTCTGAGGGCTGGATCGGCAAGGTGTTGGCCGTCGCCGGTGTCGCCGTGACGCTGATCGGTGTCGTGTTGTTGCTCGTACTGGCGGCGCAGGCAGGCTTTCTGCGGCCAGAGTTCCGCGTTGCAGGCGGGGCGGCACTCGCGGCCGCTCTGGTGGCAGCAGCGTGGTGGCTGTATACCCGACCCGGTGGCCGGGTCGGCGCGATCGCGTTGGCCGCCACTGGTGTCGCGGCGTCGTACATGGACGTCATCGCTGTCACAACGATCTATCACTGGGTGCCCGCGGTCGCGGGCCTCCTTGTCGCCGCGGTCATCGGCGGCGGCGGATTGACGTTGGCGCGGCGCTGGGATTCGCAGCACCTCGGCCTGTTGGTGCTGGCGCCGCTGATCGTCCTCGCACCGGTTGTCACCGACGGCATCACGCTGATGCTTGTCGGGTTCATGTTGGCTCTGTCGGCGGCCTCTCTGCCGGTACAGCTCGGCAAGGACTGGATCTGGATGCACGCTGCCCGCACGGCAGCCACTTCTTTCCCGCTACTCATCGCCTTGGCCGGGGTTTACCTCGACTCTGGGCGCGATCTCTGGCTGGCAGGCGCGTGCGGCATCACCGCTTTGCTCGCCGTCGTCGGGGCGTTGATTCTGTTGCCGCGCACGGCAAACCGCGCGGCGATGGCCATCCTGACCGCCGCAGGCGTGGTGCCGGTGTGGTGTGTATCGCTGGCGGTTGACAAGGTGGTGGCGGCTTTGCTGGCGGCCGCGTTGGCCGCGGCGCTGCTCACAATCGTCCTGATCGACCTGCCGGGCGTGACGGGCGTGGTGCGACCGATCTGGTCCGCGCTGTCAGCGGTGTCGGCGCTGATCGCGGTGACCGTGGCTTTCGACGGGTACATCGCGGGTCCGGTGCTGCTGGCGGTGGCCGTGGTGGCCGCGATCGCGGGCCGTCGCGACGTCATCGCGCGGTGGGTCGCGGTCGGATTCAGCGTCGCGGGTGGCGGCACCTTCCTCGCCTACGCACCGCCGAGCTCACTGGTCCAAGCCACCGAAACAACCACAGCGGCAGGTGTTTCCACGCTGATCGGCAGCGTCCTGTTGGCGGTGTGCGCCGTGACGATCGCATGGTGGTGGAAGGACGAGACAGTGATCTGGGCGGGTGCAGCCGCGGCGATCACCTACGCCGTCACCGCGTTCACGGTCACCGCCGGTGTGCTGATCGGGGGAGCGGGCGGCGGCTTCTTCGCCGGCCACATGGCCGCGACGATCTGCTGGATCGCCATGGCCGCCGCGCTGTTCGGCTACGCCGCGCGCCTGACCAAGGCGGAGCGGTCGATGCCGATCGGCGGCGGGATGGCGTTGGTGGCCGCGGCCATGGCCAAGCTGTTCCTGTTCGACCTCGGCACCCTCGACGGCATCTTCCGCGTGGTGGTGTTCATCGTCGTGGGCTTGGTCCTGCTAGGCATGGGCGCCGGCTATGCGCGGCTGCTGGAGAAACAAGACCTCGCTAATTTGGAATGAATCCAGAAAACGCGGACGTTGTCTTAGACATGGCTACCTCAACACGTCGCACAGAAGCAGAAGTACAGAATTTTCAGGCATCACCGGAGCTGGGCGCCAACTTGCAACGGGTGCTGGTCGACCTGGTCGAACTTCACCTGCAGGGCAAGCAGGCGCACTGGAATGTCGTCGGCACCAACTTCCGTGACCTTCACCTGCAACTCGACGAAGTCGTCGACTTCGCCCGAGAAGCCAGCGACACCGTCGCCGAGCGGATGCGCGCGCTGGATGCAGTGCCGGACGGCCGGTCTGACACCGTCGCGGCCGGCACGTCGCTGCCCGCGTTCCCGGCCTACGAGCACGGCACCACCGAGGTCGTCGACCTCATCACCGGCCGCATCTACGCGGCTGTCGACACGATCCGTACGGTGCATGACGCCGTCGATGCCGAGGACTCCAGCACCGCCGACATCCTGCATCAGCTGATCGACGGTCTGGAGAAGCTGGCTTGGTTGATCAAGTCGGAGAATCGGAAGGTCTAGGCCATCATCTGGGGTGACCGCGACCGCGACATTCCGATGCCACCGCGCCTGAACTGGCCGACGGCATCCCTGGCGCAACGTTGAGCCGACTGGCCGGCGGCGATCACTACATCATGGAAGAGCGACCGGACGAGGTGACCGCCGCGCCGTTGGAGCTGCTGGCAAGACCCTGCGTCGCGCCGCGCGCAGCCAGCATCGACTAGCCGCCAGCGGGGGCGCCCTGTTCGACCGCGTTTCGAACCGCCCCGTCGTTGCGCCGCCCGACCAGGTACCACGTGGTCATCACACCCTTGCCCTTGATATCGACCTCGCCGCGTTCCTCGAGCAGGAATTCGTGATTGAGCCGTTCATAAACGTTCTGCGGCACCTGAATTCGGCCCTCGACGTCGGTGGTTTCCATTCGCGCAGCGATGTTGACCGCGTCGCCCCAGACGTCATAGAAGAACTTTCGGGTCCCCACAACACCCGCGACCACCGGACCCGCCGCAAGGCCGATGCGCAACGGAACCTCCCTTCCCTGCGGGTCTTTCAGGTCTGCGACAGCCTCGGCCATGTCCAACGCGAGGCAGGCGAGCGCCTCGACATGATCGTCACGCGGCTCGGGCACGCCGCTGACCACCATGTATGAGTCGCCGCTGGTTTTCACTTTCTCCAAGCCGTGTCGGTCGACCAGCGCATCCAAGTCGGTGTAGAGGCGATCCAGGAAGCGCACCAAATCACTTGGCGGAGTGTCGCTCGCGCGTTTCGTATAGCCGGCGATGTCGGCGAACAGGATCGAGGCGTCGTCGTACTTGTCGGCGATGATGTTGCGCGACGGGTCTTTCAGCCGCTGGGCGATGGTCGAGGGCAGGATGTTCGTGAGCAGCCGTTCGGACCGTTCGTATTCCGCTTCCATTGCGAGCCTGGCGCGACGGGTTTCGCGCAGTGCATACCAGACCACCGCGACGACCATCACCCACGCGGAGATGACCGAGAGGATGAAACCCAGTCTGAACGCCCAATCCGGTTGTGCGCCAGTGTTATACGGGACCAGGAACTCCAGTGCGATGACGGTGGCAACGCCCAAGGCGGCAAGCAGCGATGCGAGCAGAATGTGGTCGATGCCGAGAATCAGGACCATGAGCGTCGCGGCGACCAGGTAGTAGAAGGGCAGGCCCGAGCCCGTGCCAAGGTGCCAGCACACCACGGTGATGGTCGCGTAGGCGACAACGACGAACACCAGTGGTGCAACCAGCTCGCCGAGCGGGTATAGCAGCGGGATCAGTAGGAAGATCACGCCGCTCGCGAGGTTGATCACTGCGGTCCAGACATCCGGGCCGACAACCAAGCCCTGGATGCCGAAGAACAGGCTGATGGCTGCGCCAATGCGGGTGGTCACGGTCAGCACCCGTAGGTGGCGCGCCGCGGTCTCGGCGTAGTGGCGCGTGCGGGCCGGGACTCGGCTTTCCAGCGCCAGTTCCGGCACGCAGACGGGGCGGACCTTGACCACCACGCTCAAAGCGTAACGCCCCAGTCGGCTAGTCGGACGACATCCGGGCGGCGTCGCGGGCCCGCAGGGCCAGCCACAACTCGTGGCGGTCCTGTGCGGAATCCATCCGCCGCCCGGTTAGTCGTTCCACCGCATCGATTCGATTTCGCATGGTGTGCCGGTGCACGCGCAGCGCAGTGGCCGCCGAACCCCAGTGCCCGTTGTGTTCGAGGAATGCGGTCAGCCCCCGCAGCAGTTCACCGGATCGGTCCGTTGCGTCCAGCGGTCCGAGCACCGCGTCGGCGTAGGCCTGAAGGGGTTGAGCTCCAACGGTATTGAGCAGCAGCCGACTGCTGGCGATCTCCTCGGCGTGCATGTGCCTGCCTTGCACCCGGCTGGCGGGCAACGCCGAGCGGGCCTGCCGCAGCGACACGACCAGCGCGCCAGGGCGCACGGCGATACCGATGCCTGCGGGGTGGTGCCCTGCCAATGTGGCGAGCACGCCCGGCAGGTCGGTGTCGAGTGGCACGGCCAGCTCGACGACTTCTCCAACGACCCGAACCAACCCGTCAGGCAGAGTGGTCAGCAAGTCGGCGGCCAATTCGTCGGCGTCATCCGGCGCGGCGACGGCGGCCGCACGGAGGTCGGCGTCGGGCAGTCCTACGGCAGTCAGCCAGCGCGCCGCCACCACGTCGTCGACTGTGCCTCGGGCCAACCGGTCGAGCATTTGTGCCCGCCCGCGACGCTGTGTCGTGTTCAGCCCGTGCCTGCGCTCAAGCTCAAGGGAAAGCAGCGATACCAGATCACCTGAAATCTGATGCGCCGCAGGAAGTTCGGCAGGACCGTCGATCATCAGCCAGGCCCGCAGCCTGCGTGCGCCGAGCGCATGTAGCTCGCGCCTGCGGCCCTCGCTGATGTCGGCGGCCGCGGCGCTGAGGCCTTGATCGCGCACCGACTCGAGCAACCCCGACAGGCGTGCGACCAACTGCTCACCGCTCGCGTCGGATTGCGCGAGGACCCGCCCGAGTAAGTCGATCACCACACCCGAGCGGCCTGTCGTTTCGCGGTGAGCGGCAAGGATGCCCAGCAATCCGCCTGGTGTGACGGCGGCGGCCGTCAATGCGCGCTGCGTCTGCAACGCCCATTCCAACTCTTGGCGCTCGGCGCGCGCCCGGTAGGCGAACACCGCCTTCGTCACGGCGATGAAAGGCACCGGGTCGGGCACTGTCAGCAGTGGCATGCCGATCTCGTCGGCGGCGGTGATCAGCCGCGCCGGGGCCCGCTGATGGGGAAGCTCGGCGCCCAGCCCGAGCCCCACGGCCTGCACGCCAACGGCATCCAGCTCGGCCACATAGGAGCGGCAGCCGTCGACGGTCTTCGGAAGCAGCAGCCCGATCGTCAACAGCAGCTCGCCGCCCTGTAGCCACGGCCCCGGACTCACCAGCTCGGAAACTGCGGCGGCCTCGATCTCCCGGTCGGCACCGGTGCGGCCCGCCACCAGCTTCAGCCCGAGTTCGGGATCCGCGACCAACTCGGCGACGGTCAACATGGACATATCGTCGAACACCCGTCGAACAATCTCTACAAAATGGCCATATCCGCCGGCGCGCATGTCCGGAAGCCTTCTGGGCATGACGTCACAGCCCCCGATCGGACCGGTAGATGCCACCCGCGTGCCGCGCTATGCCGGCCCGGCCACATTCGCACGCCTGCCCCGCACCGACCAAGTCACCCACACCGACGTCGCCGTCGTCGGCATCCCGTTCGATTCGGGTGTCTCTTATCGGCCGGGCGCGCGCTTCGGGCCGGCCCACATTCGCGCCGCGTCGAAGCTGCTGCGGCCATATCACCCGCGGCTGGACGTTGAGCCCTTCGCGGTTCACCAGGTGGCCGACGCAGGCGACATCGCCGTCAACCCGTTCGACATCGCCGAGGCGATCACCACGATCGAGCGCGCGTCTGACGAATTGCGCTACGGCGGGACGAAGCTGATCACGCTGGGCGGTGACCACACCATCGCGCTGCCGCTGCTGCGGTCACTGCACCGCGACCACGGCCCGATCGCGGTACTGCACTTCGACGCTCACCTCGACACCTGGGACACCTACTTCGGTGCGCCGTTCACTCACGGCACACCGTTCCGTCGTGCCAGCGAAGAGGGGTTGCTGGATCCCGAGCACTGCCTGCATGTCGGAATTCGCGGGCCTTTGTACGCGTCCACCGATCTGACCGACGACAAGGTGCTCGGCTTCCAGGTGATCGGCACAGACGACTTCCAGCTCGACGGCCTCGCCGCGGTGATCGAACGGATGCGGGCGCGCCTGGGCGACGCACCGGTCTACGTGTCCGTCGACATCGACGTGCTCGACCCGGCGCACGCACCGGGAACCGGCACGCCGGAGGCGGGCGGCATCACGAGCCGCGAGCTGTTGCATTGCCTGCGAAACCTGGTGGGCGTCAACCTTGTTGGCGCCGACATCGTCGAGGTCGCGCCCGCGTACGACCACGCCGAGATCACCGGCATCGCCGCCGCCCATGTCGCGTACGAGCTGTTGTCCGTGCTGGCGGCCTCCAAATGACCAGGAATCGCAACGGTGGCGCGGCTGTGGTGGAAACCCTTGCCGCACATGGCGTCGACACCATCTTCGGTATTCCCGGCACGCACAACCTGGAGCTGTATCGCCACTTCCCGGCGACCGGCATCCGCGCGGTCACCCCACGTCACGAGCAGGGCGCCGGGTATGCCGCCGAGGCCTACGCGCGAGTCACGGGACGGCCCGGCGTGGTCGTCGCAACCAGCGGTCCAGGGCTGACCAACACCATGACCGCCGCGGCGACCGCTTATGCCGAGTCGCAGCCGATGCTGATCGTCTCGTCGGGCATGCCCACCGGCAGCGAGGACCAGGATTTGGGACAGCTGCACGAGGCAAAGAACACCAGTGCTGCGATGGGTCAGCTGGTCCGCTGGAGCACGCGGGTCCGCGATGCCGATGAAGCGGCCGAAGCCGTCACCGAGGCGTTCGAATCCTTCACCGGTGGGCGACCGCGCCCAGTACACATCGAAATTCCGGTCGACGTGCTGGAGCAGCAGTGGTCAGGCCAACCGCGTATTGCCGTGAAAGTTACTGCGCCTCAAGCTGATCCGGACGAGATTGCCCGGATCGCCGCGGTGTTGGCGGCTGCCACCCAGCCCATGGTCATTGCCGGCGGGGGAGCCGTTGACGCACAAGCGGAGCTGACCGCGCTGGTCGAGACGCTCGGAGCGCCGGTCGCCACCACGGTCAACGGCAAGGGTGTCGTCGACGAGGGGCATCCGCTGTCGGTCGGCGCATCGGTTCGATTGCGCACCGTGCAGAAGGCGGCCGCCGATAGCGACGCGCTGCTCGTGGTCGGCACAGAACTCGGCGATTCGGATCTGTGGGAGGGCCAGATTCGCGGTCGGACTGTGATCCGTTGCGACATCGACGCGGCTCAGCTGAACAAGAACTGCCGGGCCGACCACACGCTGCTCGGTGACGCCGCCAACACCGTCGCCGCACTTTGCGCCGCCCTGCCCGGGAACCGGCCGTCGGTGCCCGAGCGGGCCGCTGCGTTACGGGTGGCATGTCGCGAGGAAGCCGCCAAGGACGCAGGCCCGTATGCGGAGATCAACGCGGCCGTGCGCGCGGCACTGCCCGCCGACGGTGTGCTCACCGGGGACAGCTCGCAAGTCACCTACTTCGGATCGGTCCATTTCTTCGACATGCCTGCGCCGCGCCGGTTTTGCTATTCACCCGGATTCGCGACTCTCGGCTACGGGCTGCCCGCGGGTATCGGCGCCGCGATAGGCAAGCCGGCTACGCCGGTGGCCGTGCTGCTCGGTGACGGCGCGCTGATGTTTTCCGTGCAGGAGCTGATAACGCTTGTCGAGCAACGGCTTTCGGTGCCGGTGATCGTTGTCGACAACGGTGGCTATCGGGAGATCCGCGACCAGGAGGCGGCTCGTAACATCCCGCCGATCGGTGTCGACCTGCGCACCCCGGATTTCGCCGCGCTGGCGGTCGCGATGGGTGCGCGCGGTGCGCGCACGACGTCGACGGCCGACCTGACCGACATGGTCCGCGGCGCGCTGGGCGCCGACGGCCCGACCCTCATCCATTTCGACATCCGCTGAAAGGACCACTACTCATGGATATCGCGATTGTCGTCATTTATCTGCTTGGCATGATCGCGTTCGGCTTCTGGGGAAAGAGCAGAGCCAAAACGCAATCCGACTTCCTGGTCGCCGGTCGCCGACTCGGCCCGCTGCTGTACTCCGGCACCATGGCCGCGATCGTGCTCGGCGGCGCGTCGACGATCGGCGGCGTCGGACTCGGTTACAAGTACGGCATCTCAGGCATGTGGCTGGTGTTCTGGATCGGTGTCGGCATCCTGGCACTGAGCCTGCTGTTCGCAGGCCGGATTCAGCGGCTGCGGGTGTACACCGTCAGTCAGATGCTCGAATTACGTTATGGCCCAGGATCATCCGTGTTGTCCGGGATGGTGATGTGGGGCTACACGCTGATGCTGTCGGTGACTTCGACGATTGCGTACTCCACGATTTTCGGCGCGCTATTCGATATCGGCAAGGTGCCGGCCATCATCCTTGGCGGCAGCGTGGTGATCATCTACTCCACGCTGGGCGGCATGTGGTCGATCACACTCACCGACTTCGTGCAGTTCCTGGTCAAGACGATCGGGATCTTCTTCATCCTCGTGCCGATCGCGCTGTACAAGACGGGTGGCATTTCCGGGCTGGCCGACAAGCTGCCCGCCGATGCCACGTCGCTGACGACGATCGGCGGCGAGACGATCCTGACGTACTTCGTCATCTATACGTTCGGCCTGCTGATCGGCCAGGACATCTGGCAGCGGGTGTTCACGGCACGCAGCCCGGGCGTGGCGCGCTGGGCAGGTGCAGCGTCGGGGGTGTACTGCCTGCTCTACGCGGTGGCCGGCGCCGTGATCGGCATGGCGGCCAAGGTGCTGCTGCCTGCGCTGGAGTCCCGCGACGACGCGTTCGCGCAGTTCGTTGAGCAGCAATTGCCGCCGGTGCTAGCCGGTTTGGTGTTGGCCGCCGCGCTGGCCGCGGTGATGTCGACCTCGAGCGGGGCGCTGATTGCCACCGCGACCGTGTTCAGTCAGGACATCGTCGCGCGGTTGCGGCACAGCGATATCGAGGCCGGTAGCGAGCACGACCACATCCGCAACAACAGGCTGTACGTGTTCGGATTCGGCATCGTGATGGTGATCATTGCGTGCGTGCTGCAGGATGTCGTCGCCGCACTGACCGTGGCCTACGACATCCTCGTCGGCGGACTGCTGGTCCCGATCCTCGGTGGCTTGATCTGGCGGCGCGGCACGAACGTCGGGGCGGTAGCGGCCATGGCTGTCGGCACCGTCTTGACGCTGGCCACGATGATCTACCTGGGCGACATCTACGCCAACGAGCCGATCTACTTCGGCTTGGCGTCTGGGCTGTTGGTGTTTGTGGTCGCAAGTCTCGCCAGTGATCCCACTGATCCCGAGGTGCTCGCGGAGTGGGACCGCCGCAGCCGCCCACAGAGTGCTGAGACAGTGCCGGCACCGGTTTCTTAGGTTTGCCGAATTACGACGCCTCGGCTATCCGCCGTATGCCATAACAAAATCTAGGGCAGGCCAGATGAAAGACAACGCGCGTGAGAGCCTCGCGGGTTCGCCGAGGACCCGCGGGGCCTCACGCGTCGCTCGGCTCAATCGCTGGTGCCCTCGGTGAGATTCGAACTCACACTGGACGGGTTTTGAATCCGTTTCCTCTGCCAGTTGGGATACGAGGGCTTCTCTTTATCGCGGCTTCCCACCATAGAGGATGCCCCGCGGTCGCTGATCGGGCGTGGTACCGCCACAATGTGTGCCATGACCGCGTCACCGACCAACGCCGATAAGCCGCGCCGCGTTCTCGTCGCCGAAGACGAGGCGCTCATCCGGCTGGACTTGGCCGAGATGCTGCGTGAAGAAGGCTTCGAGGTCGTCGGCGAGGCCGGCGACGGCCAGGAAGCCGTCGATCTTGCCGAGAGTCTCCGGCCCGATCTCGTGATCATGGACGTCAAGATGCCGCGTCGCGACGGCATTGACGCCGCATCCGAGATCGCCAGCAAGAGAATCGCGCCGATCGTCATTCTGACCGCGTTCAGTCAGCGCGATCTGGTGGAGCGCGCCCGCGACGCCGGCGCGATGGCGTATCTCGTCAAGCCGTTCAACATCACCGACTTGATCCCGGCAATCGAGGTGGCCGTCAGCCGGTTCAGTGAGATCGCCGCGCTGGAAAACGAAGTCGCAACGCTGTCGGAGCGGTTGGAGACTCGCAAGCTGGTCGAACGCGCCAAGGGTTTGCTGCAGCAAAAGCAGGGGATGACCGAGCCCGAGGCCTTCAAGTGGATCCAGCGCGCCGCGATGGATCGCCGGACCACCATGAAGCGCGTCGCCGAAGTGGTGCTGGAAACCCTCGATACGCCGGAGAAAGCGTAAATACTTCGTTTCCGACGCGCCGTTGACAGCGATTTAGCAGCCGGTCAGCCGTGTGCGTTTTCCAACATCACGCGACATGGGCCCCCGTTGGCTATGGTCGTCCCGAAGCATCGCCGCCCCGGCAGCGGAGGGCTGGTGCGTCGATGCCGACGAAAACATTGACCCGGAGGTGAAGTGTGCGCGCACGCGTAGCACGGAATGTATTTGCTCTCGGTAGTGCGGGTTTGGTTGTCCTCGGTATTGCCGGCTGCAACCAGTCCAAGCCTGAGGAACAGTCGTCGCAGACCCCGCTGAAGATCGTCGAACAGGTACAGATCGACGAGCAAGGCAAGGAGGTCAAGTCGGACCAGAGCGCCGCGCCTGCCGATCCGGCCGGTGACGGCAAGGCCACCTGCCCGCCGGTGTCGATCGCGATGGCGGGCGCGCTCAACGGCCCCGACGCCGCGCTCGGCATCAACATCAAAAACGGCGTGCAGCTCGCCATCGACAAGCACAACGCCGCCAACCCTGGTTGCCAGGTGCAGCTGAAGCCGTTCGATACCGAGGGTGATCCGCAGAAGGCCACCGCGATCGCGCCGCAGATCGTCGACGATCAGTACACGATCGGCCTTGTCGGCCCGGCGTTCTCCGGCGAGACGAAGGCCACCGGCACCGTGTTCGACCAGGCCGGCCTTGTCGCCACCACGGCGTCCGCGACTAACCCGACGCTCAGCCAAAACGGTTGGAAGACGTTCTTCCGCGGCCTGGCCAACGATGCCGTGCAGGGCCCGGCAGTCGCCAACTATTTGAAGAACACGTTGAACTACAAGAAGATCTGCGTGATCGACGACAGCACCGATTACGGCCTCGGGCTGGCCTCTGCGGTGCGTCAAACTCTGGGGCCGATCGCCGATTCGGGATGCAACATCTCAGTGAAGAAGGGCGACAAGGACTTCTCCGCCGCGGTCACACAGGTCAAGGGCGTCAGCCCGGACGCGGTGTTCTACGGCGGCTACTACTCTGAGGCGGCGCCGCTGACCCAGCAGCTGAAGGACGGCGGCTTCACCGGAACCTTCGTGTCGGCCGACGGCACCAAGGACCCCGAGTACGTCAAGCAGGGTGGCGAAGCGACCAAGGGCGCCATTCTGTCCTGCCCGTGCGGACCGGCCACCGGATCGTTCGCCGACGAGTACAAGAAGAAGTTCAACACCGACGCCGGCACCTACAGCGCAGAGGGCTACGACCTCGGCACGATCCTGGTCAAGGGCATCGACTCGGGCGCCATCACCCGGCCCGCGCTGCTCGACTTCGTCAAGAACTACAACGGCCAGGGGACGGCGCGTAAGTACCAGTGGACGCCAACCGGTGAGCTCACCACCAACCTCATCTGGATCTTCAAGGTTCAGTAGTCGCTCAAGCGAAGCGCGTCCGAGACCGAAAGGCTCGGACGCGTTTTCGCTAGAGAAGCGCTTGTTTGCCAAGGAAAGTTTCGCGAGGAGAGCCGCCAACGGATGATTCATGAGTGCATGGAGCACGGGGCCCAGTACGCCTGTCTGGCCGCCAACATCAACTTCAACCTAGAAGGCCTGCGAATCGGCTTCTGGCAGTTGACGATCGACGGGCTTGCCTGGGGAGCCATCTATGCGTTGGTGGCAGTCGGCTACACGCTGGTGTTCGGCGTACTACGGCTGATCAACTTCGCGCATTCCGAGATCTTCATGCTCGGCATGTTCGGCGCCTACTTCGCGCTCGATATCATCCTTGGCTTCACGCCGAGCGGTAACGCGTACAACAAGGGCATCGCGCTGACGGTGTTGTATCTCGGCATCGCAATGCTGTTCGCGATGCTGGTGTCGGGTTCGGCGGCGGTGGGTTTGGAATTCGTCGCGTACCGGCCGTTGCGAAGACGGGGCGCCCGCTCGCTGACGTTTCTCATCACGGCTATCGGTGCGTCATTCGTGATGCAGGAATTCGTCCACTTCATCCTGCCGCACCTCATCAAGGGCTACGGCGGCAGTAACGCGCAACAGCCAATCATCCTGGTACAGCCCAAGACCCAGTTCCACATCTTCAATGCCACGGTCTCCAACGTGACCATCCTGATCGTCATCGCGGCGTTGATCCTCGCGGTACTCACGGATTTCGCGATCAACCGGACCAAGTTCGGCCGCGGCATCCGCGCCGTCGCCCAAGACCCGACAACTGCAACGCTGATGGGTGTTTCCCGTGAACGCATCATCACGACGACATTCCTGATCGGCGGGCTGCTCGCCGGCGCCGCAGCGCTGCTCTACACGCTCAAGGTGCCGCAGGGCATCATCTATTCCGGCGGATTCCTATTGGGCATCAAGGCTTTTTCGGCCGCGGTGCTCGGCGGTATCGGCAACCTCCGCGGCGCTCTGCTCGGCGGCCTGCTGTTGGGCATCATGGAGAATTACGGCCAGGCCGTGTTCGGCACCCAGTGGCGCGACGTGGTGGCGTTCGTGCTGCTGGTTCTGGTGCTGCTTTTCCGGCCGACGGGCATACTCGGGGAGAGCCTCGGGAAGGCACGAGCATGAGCAAGCTTTTGGCTCCGGGCGACGGCCTGCGCGAGTGGTGGGACGGCCTGTCCCGAGTGCCGAAGTGGGGCTTCGGCGTCCTGCTGTTCGGCGCGCTGGCGCTGCTGCCGCTGTATACGCCGCCGTTCTTGGACACGCCCGGCATCAGCTTCGGCGGCACGATGGCGCAGTTCGCGATGGTGGCGATCATCGCAATCGGGTTGAACGTCGTGGTCGGCCAGGCTGGCTTGCTCGACCTGGGGTATGTCGGCTTCTACGCCGTCGGCGCCTACACCGTCGCGCTGCTCACCAGCCCCAACAGCCCGTGGAACAAGATGAGCGCCACGGGGCCCTTCAGTGCCCCGTGGGCATGGCTGTCTTGTGTGCCCCTGGCGATGGCTATTACCGCGCTGGCGGGCCTGATCCTCGGGATCCCGACGTTGCGTCTGCGCGGTGACTACCTGGCGATCGTCACGCTGGGATTCGGCGAGATCATCCGGCTGATGGCCGACAACCTGTCCGACATCACGAACGGTCCGCGGGGGCTGAGCCAGGTGGCGTTCCCGCGGCTGGGGGAGAGCGAGAAGCTCCCGGAAGGGGTGTTCTCCAATGGGAACTCATCGGGCCACGCCAACTATGGAACGTGGTGGTTCTGGCTGGGTTTGGTGCTGATCGTCGCCATCCTGCTGTTGGTCGGCAACCTGGAGCGCAGCAGGGTTGGCCGCGCGTGGGTCGCCATCCGGGAGGACGAGGACGCCGCGGAAGTGATGGGCGTCAACACGTTTCGGTTCAAACTGTGGGCGTTCGTGATGGGGGCTGCCATCGGCGGGCTGTCCGGCGCGTTGTATGCGGGCCAGGTGCAGTACGTCGCGCCGCCGAGCTTCAACATCATCAACTCGATGCTGTTCCTGTGTGCGGTGGTGCTGGGCGGGCAGGGCAACAAACTGGGCGTGATTTTCGGCGCGTTCGTCATCGTGTATCTGCCGAACCGACTGCTGGGCGTGCATTTCCTGGGCATCAACATGGGTGACCTGAAGTATCTGTTCTTCGGGCTGTCGCTTGTGGTCATGATGATCTTCCGGCCCGAGGGCCTGTTCCCTGCCCGCGCGCGGCTGTTGGCCTACGGCAAGGCCGCCCGCGACTGGCTGCGAACTCCGCCAGTGGAGAAGGAGCCGGCCACATGACAATCGAGGACCTGGCGGGCGTCCACCGCGAGATCCACGCCGCCGAAGGCGAAGTCCTTTTGGAGACAAAGGATTTGACTGTGAAGTTCGGCGGGCTCGTCGCGCTGGACTCGGTCACCTTCAACATCAAGCGCGGGGAGATCCTCGGCCTGATCGGACCCAACGGCGCGGGCAAGACCACCTGCTTCAACGCGATCACCGGCGTGTACCGCCCGAGTTCGGGGGCGGTGATCTTCGACGGGGCGCCGCTGGGCCGGATCAAACGCCACCAGATCACCCGCAAGGGCATCGCTCGCACGTTCCAGAACATCCGGCTGTGGGGCGAAATGACGGCGCTGGAAAACGTCGTCGTCGCGACCGATGCGCGACACAAGACGTCGGTACCGGGTGCGCTGGTGCGA
This sequence comes from Mycobacterium sp. JS623, assembly GCF_000328565.1. Lineage (NCBI taxonomy): Bacteria > Bacillati > Actinomycetota > Actinomycetes > Mycobacteriales > Mycobacteriaceae > Mycobacterium > Mycobacterium sp. JS623. The sequence continues at coordinate 2,964,417 of NC_019966.1, forward strand.
ACCCCGCGGCATCGCCGAGAAGAGAAGACGGCGGTCGAACGAGCTGCGGCGCTCTTGCACTTCGTCGGCATCGCGCACCGCGGCGAGGAGAAGGCCAAGAACCTGCCCTACGGCGACCAGCGGCGGCTGGAGATCGCCAGGGCGCTGGCCACCGAGCCCAAGCTGATTTGCCTCGACGAACCCGCAGCCGGCTTCAACCCCAGCGAGAAGGCCGCGCTGATCGAGCTGATCCGCAAGATCCGCGACGACGGCTATACGGTGTTGCTCATCGAACATGACATGCGTCTGGTGATGGGCGTGACGGACCGGATCGTGGTGCTGGAATTCGGCCGCAAGATCGCCGACGGCCTGCCGCATGACATTCGCGAGGATCCGAAGGTCGTCGCCGCATACCTGGGGGTGCCCGACGATGACGTCGAGTGATGATCGCCCAATCCTGCTGGAGGCCCGCGATGTCGTCGTGCACTACGGCCGCATCAAGGCCCTGCACGGGGTGTCGCTGGTGGTGCATGAAGGCGAATTGGTGACGCTGCTGGGCTCCAATGGCGCAGGCAAAACGACGATGATGCGGGCGATTTCGGGCCTGCGGCCGCTGACGTCGGGTTCGGTGTGGTTCAACGGGCAGGACATCTCCCGCGTGAAGGCACACAAGAGGGTGACCGACGGTCTGATTCAGGCGCCGGAGGGCCGGGGCGTGTTCCCCGGCATGACCGTCACCGAGAACATCGAAATGGGTTGCTACGGGCGTAAGTTCGCGTCGAAGGCCGAACACAAGGAGCGGCTGGACTGGGTGCTCGAAACGTTCCCGCGGCTGGCCGAACGCAAGAACCAGGTGGGCGGCACACTGTCCGGCGGCGAGCAGCAGATGTTGGCGATCGGCCGCGCACTGATGGCCAGACCCAAGGTGCTGCTGCTTGACGAACCATCGATGGGTCTGGCGCCGATGGTGATATCGCAGATCTTCAAGATCATTGCCGAGATCAACTCGCAGGGCACGACGGTACTGCTGGTCGAGCAGAACGCGCAGCAGGCGCTGAGTCGGTCCGATCGCGCCTACATCCTGGAGACCGGTGAGGTCACCCGCGAGGGCAACGCGCGAGAGTTGTTGGCGGACGACAGCATTCGCGCGGCGTACCTGGGCGTCGCCTAGTTCCCGCGAGCGACCGTGTTTGTATACGACACGCCGCGCAAATCTGTACCTGGGCGGTCGCTCGCGCTCATCGAGTGATGCGCGCTTCGAGGGCGTCGAGCACCGCGACGTGCTCCGGCGGAACGCCGATCCGCATCAGAACATCCTCGTCCACGGCCTCGAACTCAAAGGTGAAGAACGAACAGCATGCGCTTTCCCGTCGCGCCAGCTCGCGGGCAGGCGCCTCGACAATGCGCTGCAATACGAGTTCAAGACGTTGCGGCTGCCGGCGCTCGGCGCGCACGACGAAGGTGAACAGGTCGTCGAATTCGGCGACGCGCAGGGGGCGCTCCGTCGTCGGAAGCGTGCATGCGTCCGGCGCCCAGTCTTCGGGGACCGCCATAACTCACACTAGCTCGACGCCCGCATCCGTTCCCACGGCCACGTCATCAACGCCCACACAAGCACAATCAGCGCGGCTCCGACGAAGACGTACCAGGGCCACGACCCCATCACGTCCAACAGCGACGCAGTGGACGGTTTTCGGTTGAGGAAGCCGTAATTGGTTCCGGTGATCCGGTTGAAAGTGAACGTCACGATGGCCCATCCCACGGTGACGACGACCGCCAAGCGAAAGTCGCGCCAATGAGGTCGCATGCCGCGACCCCAAGTCAGATAGATGGCCGCCCACACGACCATCAGGTGAATCGCCCAGAACGCCAGAAACTGATAGTGCGGAAAATCGGGACTCTGCAGCGCTGGCGAGATCAACGCCTGCGTGCTCAGCACCAGCCCCCAGTAATAGGTGAGCGCGTACGCCCAGTGCTTCTGCGACCACAAGGCGTACGCGCCGACGACTGTCGCGAGGTCGGTCAGTTGCAGTGGCACTGAATCCAAAGTGGGCGGGGTCAGGACGTAGACCAGGATCGCGGCGTAGATGAGCGCGGTCAGCGCGCCGAGGATGCGCCCGAGGAGCCGGGCTTGCCCGTCGGTTTGCCTGCGCCCGACCCACACCAAAAGCACGGCGCCGATTGCAAACACGGCGATGACGGCCCAATGCGACGGACCATAGGCAGTGAACTCCCGTGCGGCCATTATCGTGCCTACCACCATCGCGTCACATGCACGTCGAACATGAGCTTGGGTGCGAGATTTTCCGGAATTCTCGACAACAAGTTCAGCTCGTCACATCGACGAGCTAGCGAGCAACGATGACCGACGAACCGTGGCCGAACAGACCTTGGTTCGCGGTGACGCCGACGGTCGCGCCCTCGACCTGACGGCCGGTGGCCTGCCCCTTGAGCTGCCACGTCAGCTCGCAGACCTGCGCGATGGCCTGCGCCGGAATGGCTTCGCCGAAGCACGCCAACCCACCGGAGGCATTGACCGGGATGCGCCCGCCGATCGTCGTCGCTCCACTGCGCAGCAGCTGCTCGGCCTCACCCTTCGGGCAAAGGCCAAGGTGCTCATACCAATCCAGCTCCAGCGCGGTGGACAGATCGTAGACCTCTGCGAGGCTCAAGTCCTCGGGCCCGATGCCGGCCTCGGCGTAGGCGGCGTCGAGGATCTGGTCCTTGAACACTCGTTCCGGCGCTGCCACCACCGCCGTGGAATCCGTTGCGATATCCGGCAATTCAGGCAGATGCTGCGGATAGCGTGGCGTCACCGTCGACACCGCGCGCACCGACGGCACGCCGTCCAGCGAACCCAAATGCTTCTTCGCGAACTCGGCGCTGGCCACGATCAGCGCGGCGGCGCCGTCTGACGTCGCGCAAATGTCCAGCAGCCGAAGCGGATCCGACACCACCGGACTGGCCAACACGTCCTCGACGGAGGCCTCCTTGCGGTAACGCGCATTCGGATTGTTCAGGCCGTGACGCGAGTTCTTCACCTTCACCGCGGCGAAGTCCTCGAGCGTCGCGTCGTAGAGGTCCATCCGGCGACGGGCCAGCATCGCGAAGTACACGGTGTTCGTCGCACCTATCAGGTGAAATCGCTGCCAGTCGGGGTCGTTCTTACGCTCGCCGCCGACCGGGGCGAAGAAACCCTTCGGCGTCGTGTCCGCGCCGATCACCAAAGCGACGTCGCAGAAGCCGGCCAGGATCTGGGCGCGGGCGCTCTGCAATGCCTGGGACCCGCTGGCGCATGCGGCATATGACGACGACACCGGCACGCCGTTCCAGCCGAGCTTCTGCGCGAAAGTCGCCCCCGCGACGAAGCCGGGATATCCGTTGCGGATGGTGTCGGCGCCGGCCACGAGCTGGATCTGACGCCAGTCCAGCCCCGCCTCGGCCAACGCTGCGCGCGCGGCGGACACGCCGTACTCGGTGAAGTCGTTGCCCCACTTGCCCCACGGGTGCATGCCCGCGCCGAGGATGTAGAGCGGTTCGGGACTCATGACGCGATCCGCCATGCGTAGACGATGCGTTCGACGCCGTCGTCATCGACGAACAGCGGCATGGTGGTCAACTCCATCTCCATGCCAACCTTCAGATCCGCTGCCAGGGTGCCCTCGACGACCTTGCCGAGCACGATCAGGCCCTCGTCGGCCAATTGCACGGCCGCGACGGCGAACGGTTCGAACGGATCTGGCGACGGGTAGGGCGGCGGCGGGGCGTAGCGGTTTTCGGTGTAGCTCCACAGCGTGCCACGGCGCGACAACGGCACCTGAGCTAGTTCGTCGCCGTCACATGAGGGATTGGGGCAATTGTTGGCCCGCGGCGGAAACACATACGTTCCACACTGGTGGCACTTGCCGCCGATCAGATACGGAGCTCCGGACCCGTCGGTCGCGAACCACCCGTCGATCGCAGGTTGCGTAGAAGCTGACACGCGGTCAGCGTACCGAGTCCGGGAGCAAAACTGAAACGTGTTCCAGTTCGGCACCTGGGGTAGCCGATTACCCCAATCCCCCGTGCTCATTCGACTGAAGATGTCTTGTTGGGATCGGTAGCCACGGCGACGGTCTTTACTCAACCGCAATGGCGCACGCCAACAGAGGCGGCGCCCGTTCACTGGGAGACCATCGATGGGACTTTTCGATAAGGCCAAGAAGGCTGCGCAGCAGGCACAACAGGCATTCGCGCAACCACACCAAGGGGATGGAATGGTGCACGTCCAAGGCGCCGGACCAATCGACACTGCCCATTTCGGCGGACCGTCGACGCGTTCGGTGGCGGCCGATGACCCGATCTGGCAGCCCATCAACGGCATCTCGCTGCAGGACTACGCCGAACTCGCCCGCGAAGCGCAGGCACGCGGCATCAACGACGAAGCCGGCATGATCACCCTCGCCCAGGAGCGCGGCTGGAACCCGGCTGACACCAAAGCGGCGTTCGACGGCTGGGTGCAGCGGATGGGCCAGTCGATGGCTGTCGGGCAGCAGTTCCGCAAGCTACTCGGTTACTGAGCGAGCCCTTAAATGCCCAACCCAGTCAAGGACTGGGCGCGGATGTACGGCGCCCACACGCAGTACCTCGAATCGCAGGGCCGGCCGTCATCAACCTTCGGCCAGCGTCACGATCGAGGGCGTCTGGCAGGTCGGGTCGTACATGAACATGTCGCCGTTGCTGAGGATGTCGGCATGACCATCGACTGGATCCGGAGGGGCCAGCTCAGCGGCTAGGCCGCGCCGAGCAGAATGCGCAGCAGCTCGTCCGGGCAGTCGCGCATCAGGTTGTGCGCGCCGTCGAGCACATGCGTGGTCCACGTCGGGTCGTGTCGCACACGGTTGAACGTCGCCGCGAACGGCGACTCACCCTCCCACTTGGTCGCGTACACGTACGCCCGCTTGCGGAAGCGGGACAGATCCCCGGTCAACCGGGCCGGCTGCATCAGCGATGCGAGCGGATGCGCGGTGGCGCGGGCATCGAAGAACGGCATCGGCGGCACACCGTAGCCGGTTTCATCAACCCCCGTGTACCACTCCCGCTGCTCGTCGGTGGTCAGCGTCCAGCACGACTCGCCGTTGCGCGGGACGAATGCATCCACATACACCAGTGAATTGACTTGTTGCGGAACACGATCCGCCACCGCGGTGGTCACCATGCCGCCGTAGCTGTGCCCGACGAGCACCGCGTCGAAGACGTTGTGCACGGCCATTTCGGCCTGTACATCGGTTATGTGCGTTTCGAGGTTCACGCCGGCGTGCAACAGATGCGCGCGCTCCGCGATGCCGGTCAGCGTGACGGTAAGCACCCGATGCCCTTGGGCCCGAAGGCCTTTGGCGAGGTCGTCGAAGCACCACGCGCCATGGCACGCTCCGGGCACCAATACGTATGTGGTCATCGGCTCACCTTGTCGGCGTCAGTGTCCTCGCGGTACCTGCCCGTCACCGTCGCCAGGTCCTCGGGCCGCTGAGTGGCGCCGGTGACGTGCATCTTGCGGTTGGCCGCGACCACGTCGGCTGTCTCAGGACGACGGATGTCCTCATAGGACCGCAGCCCGCCGGTGATATCGCGCGCCAGCTCGTCGGCCAGCACCCGCGCGTCGACGATCGCCTGCGAACCACCGTTTGCGCCGACCGGATACATCGGATGGGCGGCATCGCCGAGCAACGTCACCCGCCCGCGACCCCACCACGGCAGCACGTCGCGGTCGACCATCGGATACTCCAACACCTCCTCGGTGCGCTGCACCAGGTCGGCGGCGTGCAGAAAGCCCAGCTTCCAACGCTCCAGGTGGCCCACGATGGCGCTGCGGTCACCTGGCTGATTCCACTTCACGTCGCCCGGCAACGGCCCGGGGTCTGCCTCCGGCCTCATCACCACCCAGTTGAGCAGGCCGTCGCCGATCGGGTATGTGACGAGGTCGACGCCGTGGGGGTCCTTCACGATCACCATCGTGCGGCCGTCGAGGAAATCGCCCGGTGCCGCACCCCGGAACATCCGCACGCCCGACCACAGCAGCGGGTCGGCTTCTGGATGCAACTGCGAGCGCACGACCGAGTGGATTCCGTCGGCGCCGACCAGCGCGTGCGCCGTGAAGTCGCCCGCCGAGGTGTGCACACGCACGCCGTTGGCCATGTCGTCACAACTCTCCACCTGAGTGTTTACGCGAACGGCGTTGGGGCCCAGCCGTTCTCGCAGTGCGGACAGCAGCAGCATCTGCAGCTGGCCGCGGTGCACGGAGTACTGCGGATAGCCGTAGCCGCCATCGATCCCGCGTGGTTCGCGGAACAGCAGCTCACCGTCGGTGTCGTAGTACGAGATCGAGGTGGGCGCCACCGCCAGCTGGGACAGCTTGTCGCCAAGACCGAGCTCATACAGCTCCCTGACGGCGTGCGGCAACAGGTTGATCCCGACGCCGAGGGGGCGAAGCTGTGAAGCTCGTTCAAGAACGGTCGATTCGATGCCGCGCGCGTGCAGCGTCAACGCCGCGGTCAGCCCTCCGACGCCGCCGCCGGCAATCAAGACGTCAGTCATCTCGTCTCCTTCCCTCGCTATCCAGGGTCGGCGCCGACGTTCTATAAGTCCAATATCGGTTAGAGCCAGAAACTATAATCAATGATTATGGAATTGCGGCAGCTCGAATACTTCGTCGCCGTCGCGGAGGAGGCCAACTTCACCCGCGCCGCCCAGCGAGTCCACGTCGCACAGCCGGCCGTCAGCGCCCAGATCCAGCGTCTCGAGCGCGAACTCGGCCAGCCGCTGCTGGACCGGTCGCGGCGCACGGTGCGGTTGACCGCCGCAGGCGAGGCCGCGTTGCCCCATGCGCGGGCCGCTCTTGCCGCAGTCGCCGACGTCCACGTCGCCGTCGAGGAGCTGACACAGCTGGTGCGCGGCACCGTCACGATCGGCACGGTGACGTCGCACAGCGTCGACATCCCATCGCTGCTTGCTGACTTCCACGCCGACCATCCGCAGGTCGAAATCATTCTCAGCACAGACGGTTCCGACGCACTGATCGAGAAGGTGCGCACCGGACGGCTGGACGCTGCAATCGTCTCCGTCGGGCCCGACGAGCGACCAGAGGGCCTCGATGTGGAGGTCGTCACCGACGAGGCGATCCAGGCCGTGGTGTCACGCACCGACAAGCTCGCGTCGCGCAAGACCATCCGGCTAAGCGACCTGGCCGACCGTCAGCTCATCGTGCTCCCGGTCGGGGCGGGCATCCGCCATCAGTTCGACATCGCGTGCGCCAAGGCCGGGGTGATGCCACGAATCGCCTTCGAGGCCAGCACCCCGGTGGCGCTCGCCGACCTAGCCGAGCGCGGGCTCGGCGTGGCGATCGTGCCCGCATCGGTGCCGCGCGACCGGGACGGGGTCCAGGCACTGACCATTGTTCCGCAGCTGCGCGGCCGACTGGTGCTGGCATGGCGGTCCGACGGGCCGATGAGCCCCGCCGCACGCGTACTCGTCGATAGGGCTCGGCGGCTACTGCGTGTCAGCGGCGGTGCATAGAGTAGGCCCGTGACCGCAAGCGCTACCGCCGAGAAGCCCACATTGATGCTGCTGGACGGCAATTCACTGGCGTATCGGGCCTTCTATGCGCTGCCCGCCGAGAACTTCAAGACCCAGGGCGGGCTGACCACCAACGCCGTCTACGGGTTCACCGCGATGCTGATAAACCTGCTGCGCGACGAACAGCCGTCACACATCGCGGCCGCCTTCGATGTCTCCCGCCAGACATTTCGTGTCGACAAGTACCCGGAGTACAAAGCGGGCCGGTCGGCCACGCCGGACGAATTCCGCGGCCAGATCGACATCACCAAAGAGGTGCTCGTCGCGCTGGGCATCACGGTGCTCGCCGAGCCGGGCTTCGAGGCCGACGACATCATCGCCACGCTGGCCACCCAGGCCGAGGATGACGGCTACCGCGTGCTGGTCGTCACCGGCGACCGCGACTCGCTGCAACTCGTCAGCGACGACGTCACGGTGCTGTATCCGCGGAAGGGTGTCAGCGAGCTGACGCGGTTCACCCCGGAGGCAGTTCTCGACAAATACGGGCTGACGCCGCAGCAATACCCCGACTTCGCGGCGCTGCGCGGCGACCCCAGCGACAACCTGCCCGGCATCCCCGGCGTAGGGGAGAAGACGGCGACCAAGTGGATCGCAGAATTCGGGTCACTGCAGTCGCTGGTCGACAACGTCGACGCGGTCAAGGGCAAGGTCGGCGATGCGCTGCGGGCCAACCTGTCGAGCGTGGTGCTCAACCGTGAGCTCACCGACCTCGTCAAGGATGTGCCGCTGGCGCAGACACCCGACACGCTGCGGATGCAGCCGTGGGACCGCGACCAGATCCACCGGCTGTTCGACGACCTGGAATTCCGGGTGCTGCGCGACCGGCTCTTCGACACGCTGGCGTCGGCCGATCCCGAGGTCGACCAGGGCTTCGACATCAAGGGCGGCGCGCTCGAAGCGGGTGAGCTGGCCGACTGGTTGGCCCAGCACAAGGGCGGCCGGTTCGGGATGGCGGTTGTCGGTACGCATCTGGCATTCGACGCCGACGCCACCGCGCTGGCCATCGTCGCCAATGACGGCGACGGCCGCTACATCGACACCGCGACGCTGCATCCCGACGATGAGGCGGCGCTGGGGTCGTGGCTGGCCGATGCAAGCCAACCGAAGGCGTTGCACGAGGCCAAGCTGGCCATGCACGACCTCGAAGGCCGCGGCTGGAAGCTGGCAGGCGTCACCTCCGACACCGCACTCGCCGCGTACCTGGTGCGTCCTGGTCAGCGCAGTTTCGCCCTCGACGACCTGTCGCTGCGCTATCTCAAACGTGAACTGCGCGCGGATAACCCTGAGCAGCAACAACTTTCGTTGCTTGACGACAGTGAGGGTGTTGACGATCAGGCCGTGCAGACGGTTATTCTTCGCGCCAGCGCCGTGATGGATCTGGCCGATGCGCTCGACGAGGAATTGGCCCGGATGGAGTGCTCGTCGCTGCTTGGCGACATGGAGCTGCCGGTGCAGCGCGCGCTCGCCGAGATGGAGTCCGCGGGCATCGCCGTCGACCTGAAGCAGCTGGGCGAGCTGCAGAGTGAGTTCGCCGACATGATCCGCGACGCGGCTGAGGCGGCGTATGCGGTGATCGGCAAGCAGATCAACCTGGGCTCGCCGAAGCAGCTGCAGGTGGTGTTGTTCGACGAGCTGGAGATGCCGAAGACCAAGCGCACGAAGACCGGCTACACCACCGACGCGGACGCGCTGCAGTCGCTGTACGACAAGACGGGCCACCCCTTCCTGCAACACCTGCTGTCGCACCGCGATGCGACCAGGCTCAAGGTCACCGTCGACGGGTTGATCAACTCTGTCGCGTCCGACGGCCGCATCCACACCACGTTCAACCAGACCATCGCCGCCACCGGACGGTTGTCGTCGACCGAGCCGAACCTGCAGAACATCCCGATCCGCACCGAGGCGGGCCGCCGCATTCGCGACGCGTTCGTTGTCGGCAAGGGCTTCCACGAACTGATGACCGCCGACTACAGCCAGATCGAGATGCGCATCATGGCGCACTTGTCGAAGGATGAAGGCCTCATCGAGGCGTTCAACACCGGCGAAGACCTGCACTCGTTTGTTGCCTCGCGGGCGTTCTCGGTGCCAATCGATGAGGTCACCGCCGAACTGCGGCGCCGGGTCAAGGCGATGTCGTACGGCCTGGCGTATGGATTGAGCGCGTACGGCTTGGCCGCGCAGCTGAAGATCTCCACCGAGGAAGCCAAGGTGCAGATGGAGCAGTACTTCGACCGGTTCGGCGGGGTGCGTGACTATCTGCGCGATGTCGTCGACCAGGCGCGCAAGGACGGCTACACGTCGACGGTGTTCGGCAGGCGGCGCTACCTGCCCGAGCTGGACAGCAGCAATCGCAACGTGCGTGAGGCCGCCGAACGCGCGGCGCTCAACGCGCCGATCCAGGGCAGTGCGGCCGACATCATCAAGGTCGCGATGATCAACGTCGACAAGGCGCTCAAGGAGTCCGGTCTGAAGTCGCGGATGCTGCTACAGGTGCACGACGAACTCCTATTCGAGGTCGCTGACGGCGAGCGCGCCGACCTCGAGAAGTTGGTACGCGAGCAGATGGGCAACGCCTATCCGCTGGACGTGCCGCTCGAGGTCAGCGTGGGTTTCGGGCGGAGCTGGGACTCGGCAGCGCACTGACCGGCTGCCCGCGACCGTTGACCGCGGACAAGTGCGCGATGCCTCGCAAGATCCACGGCGTGTGCCTGACCACCGCGGCGACGGCCCGATCGGACCGGCGCATCTCATCCCTCGCGCCGGGAGTCGGTCGCGCCACCAGTTCCGCCTCGACCGATCCCGGCCGTGCACCGGCGGGATCGACCGCCAGCAGCTGCCAGGCGTCGGGCACACCGCGCAATTCGAAACTGCCGCGGTCGTCGAAGCCGATGCCCGAGCCCACGACGAGGTCCCGGACCGTGCGGGACACCAGGATCTCTCCGGCCCCGGCATTGCCGAGTATCCGGGCGGCGATGTGTACCGCGATCCCGCCGATGTCACCGTCCAGCAGTTCGCATTCTCCGGTGTGGATGCCTGCCCGTATCTCGATGCCCAGTGCCTCGGCGTCAGCGCGCAGTGCTTCGGCACACCGGATGGCCTGGGTTGGGCCGTCGAACGTAGTGAGGTGGCCATCGCCGGTGCTTTTCACCAGCGTCCCGTCGAATCGATTCGTGAGCTCGGTGGTGAGCTCCCCGAAGCGTTGAAGGACCGCGCGCCACCGCTCGTCGCCTGCCGCGGCGGCACGCTGCGTCGATGCAACCATGTCGGTGAACAAGACGGTGCGCAGCGCGCGGTGCGTCTGCGACGGCGCCGCATGGCCGCCGGTGAGGAATCCCTCGATTCCGGTCAGGATCTTGTCCGGATCGCTGAGCCACGGCGCATGGTCGGCACCGTCAACCTCCAGGTACGTGGCCCCGCGGATGTTGTCGGCGAGATATCGGCTGCACTGAACGGGCATGGGGTCTTCGCGGGCGTGGATGACGAGCGTCGGCGTGGTGATCGTCGGCAAGATCGGCCGTACGTCGATCCTGAACGTCGCCTCGACGGTAGCCCGCGCCATCCCGGGGCTGGCACACATCCGCTCGAAGATGCCGAGCTGCCGGATCGACCCGAGAGACGGCATGGACGCTCTGATCGCCTCGCCGCTGCCCCACCCGGAGCTGACGTGCTGGATGAGTTCCTGCATGCGAGCGATTTGAGCGGTCGTCGGCGTGTACTCCTCGCCATAGTCGGCAACGGCGCGCGCATGGAGTTCCGCCGGTTCGCGGTCGAGGTCTTCCCACCCGCCAGCAGTGAAGGCATAGGAGCCGTACAAGATCAATGCGCGGGTGCGCTCTGGTCGTTTCGCAGCGAACAGGATGGCCGCCGGACCGCCTTCGCTCATGCCGAAGACGGCCGGTCGTCGAAATCCGGCGGCATCCATGACGGCCTCGATTTCGGCCGCCCGATCATCGAGTGTGCGGACTTTCGGAATGGGGTCCGACAGCCCGAGCCCGGCCTTGTCGAACAGGGCGACGCGGCAGAACGTGCCGAGATGGTCGAAGAAGGCCTTGAATTCCGGCAGCGTCCAGAACAGCTCGACGTGGCTGACGAAGGGGCCGACGAATACGAGCTCGACCGGCCCGTCGCCGAACACTTGATAGGCCAGGCTGAGGTCGCCGCAGGTCGCGTACGACGTTTCCCCCACGCCGTCAAGCGTATCTAACGCGCACGCTAATATTTCCGGTTTGGCGCCGCCGGAGTGTGGTATCCGGCCAGCCTCGCCAGCGCGGGCGCGGCTGCTCGTGCGTCGTACAACCGGTACGTCTCCTCGTTCTGTAGTGCGGCGACCCGTGGATCGCCGAAACCGCGATCGATCCGGTCGCGTACGAACGCGAGTTCCACCACCTGCGCGGCGAAATTCTTCACGCTCTTGCCCGCCGCCCGATCGCCGAGCCTCCTCGCCTCGGCGATCGCGAGCTTGCGGGTCTTCAACGAACCCAGCCAGGTCGCCTCGTTCGGCGTCACGATCCCCGCCGACACCATGCCCGGCAGCTTGGAGGCGGTGACCGTCTGCTCCCTGCGACGGCTGTGCACGCCTAGGATTATCACCAGCGCGAAAATCGGCACCATCCACAACGCGTAGACCAGCAGATACGCCTCGAACCCCACCAGCGATGAGCCGTTCCAGAGCCCGTGCATGAACACCGCGCCCACATAGCCGAGCGCGACGCAGCCGGCTTTGGCGATGCCGTTGCGCTGCTGCAGCGCGAAGTAGACGCCGATGCCGGTCATCGTCGTGAAAAGGGAGTGCGCGAACGGCCCCATGATCAGCCGAACCGCCGCCGTCAGCAGCGAATCGGACATTGACTCGCCGTTGGCGATGTACAGAATGTCCTCCAGCCAGGCGAAGCCGGCCCCGACCAGGCCCGCGTACACCAGGCAGTCGGTAAGTGAGTTGAGCTCGTTACGGCGTCGGCCGGTCATCATGAGCAGCAGAAACAGGCCCTTCGCGGCTTCCTCGGTCAGCGGCGCACTGAGGACGACGGAGAACGCGCTGACCGACTCCGTATCCGCCAAATCGGGGTTGAGCATCGATTCGGCGTAAATCTGAATTATCGAGGCCAGCACGACTGCGACCGATGCGCCCCACAAGAATGCGAAGACGAGTAGGCGCGGCGGCTCGGGTTCCCAGCGATCTAGCCAGATATAGGCCAGGACGACGATCATCATTGTCGTGCTGGACAGCGCAAACCCGATTCCCGTCCCGACCGGGTTGTAGACGGTCAGCCCGATCACGATCAGCCCTGCAATGGTGCCGAGCAGGATGATCACGGCGAGGGGGGCGCCGACCTTACGGATTTTGCGCTGAAATGGCGGGGCGAGCGCGTACCTCGGTGGTGCTGCGCCTGCGGATGACACTCCAGCAGCGTAGCGGCGCGCTGATCATGACCGGCGGCTCTTGAGACCGAGTTTGTCCAGCATGTGCACAGTCGAGTAATCTCGACGGGTACCCGTCTGTGGTTTTGCGATTTCTGCTGCGGGTGCAGAGCACGATTTTCGGCGCTCGCGCCGAAGCAAATAACAAGAGTCCCATGTCCCTACGATCAAACCTGTCCGGAGCAACCCACCACATGCCAAGTCCCTCCGTCACCTCGCCGCAAGTAGCCATCAACGACATTGGCTCGAGCGAGGATTTTCTCGCCGCCATCGACAAAACCATCAAATACTTCAACGATGGCGACATCGTCGAGGGAACAATCGTCAAGGTTGACCGTGACGAGGTCCTGCTCGACATCGGTTACAAGACCGAAGGCGTCATCCCTTCCCGTGAGCTCTCCATCAAGCACGACGTCGACCCCAACGAGGTCGTTTCCGTCGGCGATGAGGTCGAAGCTCTGGTTCTCACGAAGGAGGACAAGGAAGGCCGCCTGATCCTGTCCAAGAAGCGCGCTCAGTACGAGCGGGCCTGGGGCACCATCGAAGAGCTCAAGGAGAAGGACGAGGCCGTCAAGGGCACCGTCATCGAGGTCGTCAAGGGCGGCCTGATCCTCGACATCGGCCTGCGCGGCTTCCTGCCGGCATCACTGGTCGAGATGCGTCGCGTCCGCGATCTGCAGCCGTACATCGGCAAGGAGATCGAAGCCAAGATCATCGAGCTCGACAAGAACCGCAACAACGTGGTGCTGTCGCGCCGCGCCTGGCTGGAGCAGACCCAATCCGAGGTGCGCAGCGAGTTCCTCAACCAGCTGCAGAAGGGCGCCATCCGCAAGGGTGTCGTGTCTTCGATCGTCAACTTCGGCGCGTTCGTCGATCTCGGCGGCGTCGACGGCCTGGTGCACGTTTCCGAGCTGTCCTGGAAGCACATCGACCATCCGTCCGAGGTCGTCCAGGTCGGCGACGAGGTCACCGTCGAGGTTCTCGACGTCGACATGGACCGCGAGCGGGTTTCGTTGTCGCTCAAGGCAACTCAGGAAGATCCGTGGCGCCACTTCGCCCGCACGCACGCCATCGGCCAGATCGTGCCCGGCAAGGTCACCAAGCTGGTGCCGTTCGGCGCGTTCGTCCGAGTCGAGGAGGGCATCGAGGGCCTGGTGCACATCTCCGAGCTGTCGGAGCGCCACGTCGAGGTCCCGGACCAGGTGGTGCAGGTCGGCGACGACGCGATGGTCAAGGTCATCGACATCGACCTGGAGCGTCGCCGCATCTCGCTGAGCCTCAAGCAGGCCAACGAGGACTACACCGAGGAGTTCGACCCGTCGAAGTACGGCATGGCCGACAGCTACGACGAGCAGGGCAACTACATCTTCCCCGAGGGCTTCGATTCCGAGACCAACGAATGGCTCGAGGGCTTCGAGAAGCAGCGTGAGGAGTGGGAGTCCCGCTACGCGGAGGCCGAGCGCCGGCACAAGATGCACACCACGCAGATGGAGAAGTTCGCCGCGGCCGAGGCCGAAGACGCGGCACGGCCGTCGTCGTCCAACGGCGCGTCGCGCTCCGATGAGCAGTCCGCCGGTGGCTCGCTCGCCAGCGACGCTCAGCTGGCCGCGCTGCGCGAGAAGCTCGCCGGTAGCGCCTAGCCGATTCCAACGGCAAGGGCCCGACTCAATTCGAGTCGGGCCTTTGTCGTATCGGGCTGGGCCCCTGACAGACTGGGACGGTGTTGCGCATAGGTCTGACCGGCGGCATCGGCGCCGGCAAGTCGACGGTGTCCGCCGCGTTCGCCGAATGTGGCGGCATCGTCGTCGACGGCGATGTCATTGCCCGCGAGGTCGTCGAACCCGGCACCGAAGGGTTGGCGCAGCTGGTCGAGGCGTTCGGCGAGGACATTCTGTTGGCTGACGGGGCGCTGAACCGGCCTGCGCTGGCCGCCAAGGCGTTCGTCGACGACGAGAAGCGCGCGACGCTGAACGGAATCGTGCACCCGCAGGTTGCCCGTCGTCGTCAGGAGATCCTGGACGCGGTGCACGACGACGCCGTCGTGGTGGAGGATATTCCGCTGCTCGTGGAAACGGGGATGGCGCCATTGTTCCCGCTCGTCGTCGTGGTCACGGCCGACGAGGAGACACGGGTCGAGCGGTTGATCAAGCGTGGCATGGACGAAGCCGACGCCCGCGCGCGCATCAAGGCGCAAGCACCGGAAGAGCAGCGCCGCGCGATAGCCGATGTGCTGCTGGACAATTCGGGTTCGCAGGGCGAACTCGTCGAGGAGGCGCGAGACCTCTGGTACAACCGGGTACTGCCGCTAGCGCACAATATCCGCACGCGAGAAGTGGCTCAACACAAGCTGGAGTTGACTCCCTATGACCCGACATGGGCCGACGACGCGGCGCGGATCATCAAACGGGTCCAAATGGCATGCAGCGCAAAGATCTTACGGGTCGACCACATCGGATCGACCGCTGTTCCGGACACGGAAGCCAAAAACGTCATCGATCTCCAGGTAACGGTCGCTTCGCTGCATGTCGCCGACGAGATCAACGATTCACTCGCCAATGTCGGCTACCCACGCATCAAGCAGATCGTCAGCGATGTGCCCCACGATGGCGATCCGTCGTTGTGGCAGAAGCGGATTCACGGCGCCGCCGATCCCGGTCGGCCGGCCCGCATCCACATTCGCGTTGACGGCTGGCCGAATCAGCGATTCGCCTTGCTGTTCACCGACTGGCTGCGTTCGAATTCCAGCGTGCGCGACGAGTATGTGAAGGCAAAGCGACACGCGCTGACGGCCCCTCATTACTCAGAAGCCAAGGAGCCGTGGTTCGCCGACGCGTACGAACGCGCCAGGGAGTGGGCGAAGACGACGGGGTGGCGGCCCTGATTACGCGGCGGCTGGACCAAAAGCGGCAGCCGGAGCTGCGGGCGCGGCCGGAGCGGAACCCTCGGTCGCTGGCTGACCTGCGGTCGGCGTGTCGAGCGGGGCGCCACACTGCAGCACGCCGTACAGAGGATCGTCCCTAGGGTGAAATAACCGCGGAGCGATGAACTGATCGGCCTGCGCGACGATTTGGTCGTCGGCCAGGATCTCGCAGTGCAGATTCGACCCGTATGGCCACTGGATCGAGACTTCCATGCCGGCCTGTTTGGGGTCGTCCAACACGGTGTTGACCTCGAATGTTTGTCCGGGCAGCAGCGTCGGCGTTTCGCTGTTGACGTTCTGGTCGTCCAACTTGTACGCCACCACCGCGCCCCGCGACGTCCCGTCCGCTCGGGCCCGGTAGGTGATGTTGTGCTTCAAACCATCGCCGGGAGCGGGCTGGGTTTCGGTCTGCGGTCCGGGCGGCGCGGGTTCCGGAGCGGCCATCGCCGTGGCCGGCATGGACTGCGCACCTGTGCCGATGACCGCAGCAGCGGCGATCGCCAGCCATCGGCGCTTGGCAAAGCTCATGACAGCCGACCTTACCGTCGGTATCGGACCACCGGCGATGCGGCTGCCGGCCGACCGCTGCCGAACTGCGTGGTCGTAGCGCGCGGACCTGCGGTTATTTGCCATTACAAGATCATCGCCCACGCCCACTCACCCGTTACGGCCGGCGACGCTGGCGGTAAAGGTGGCTACGGCGGCCTGGTGCTAGGCATCGGTGGCGACGGCGGTGCCGGCGGCAAGGGCGGCACGGGCGGTACTGGTGCCACCGGCGCTGAGGAAACAATCGAAGCAACGGGAGTAACGGCGGCACGACCTAGCCGCTGCGCAATGACGGTGAGCCCGCTCAGTATTCCGACATCAGGTGCTGAGCGGGCTCATTGTCGTTATGGCCGTTGGCAATTCGGGCACCACACCGAGGTCCGGCCGCCGATTCGGCTGCGCCGCAGTCGTGTACCGCAGCGCGGGCAGCTTGGATCGGGGTCGTCGCGCACGCTGGTCAGCCACCGCGGCAGTCCGGGCACTCGGCCGTGTCGCACCGACGTCCGCAGCACCCGCTTCATTGCAGCGTGCAATCGCAGCATCTCATCGTCGATGCTGGCGACCGGTCGTGCTGGGTGCACTGCGGCGCGCCAACAGATTTCGTCAACGAGCAGGTTGCCGAGACCAGCAATCACGGATTGGTTCATCAAGGTGGGTTTCAGCGCGCCGCGCCGACCACGCATTGCCTTGCGAAACGACGGCAGATCCAGGTCGAGCGCGTCGGGGCCCTGCTTGCCCATCACCTCGGCTGTCGCGTCGTCGTCGGGGGCCAGCCAAACGCCGCGCAGTTTTCTGAGGTCGGCGTAACGCAACTCGCCACGGTCCAGTCCGATTACAAGCCGTTCGTATCCTTTTTCGGGAGCGCCTTCCGCCGCGAAATAGGGGTGGCCGGTCATTCCGCTGTGGACCAGCAATACCGGACCGTCGGTCGGCAGAATCAGCCACTTGCCGTGTCGGCGCGGGTCGCGGAACGTGTGCTTGAGGAGATTGCGCGAAAGCCCACGTGCCGTTGCGTTGCGCAATACGCCGGCGTCACGCACATCGACGCGCCGGACCTGGCGTCCCGGCAGCTTGTCGGCCAGCTCGCGGCGGAATCCCTCCACATCGGGCAGCTCAGGCATGAACTTTTGAAAGGCGCTGCGTTGGCCGCGAGAGCGAACGCGCGTGCTTGCGCATGTCGGCCCACGGATCTCCTTGCTCGGCAATCCGTTTGGGCACATCGCGAAGCGCGAATCGGTCGGGCCGCATGCCACGACTGTTCAGCTCTTCCCACTCCAGCGGCGTGGACACCGGGGCGCCGCGGCGGGCACGCACCGCATACGGCGCAACCGCCGTCTGCGCGTAGGCGTTTCGCATGATGTCGAGGTACACCCGATCGCCGCGCTTGTCCTTGCGCTGCTCGAGCGTGCGGTGGCCCGGATCGTCGGCCACGACGAGTTCGGCTACATCGCGGGAGAACTGGCGCACCGTATCGAAGTCGGAACCGCGACTGATCGGCACCACGACATGCAGGCCGCGCGAGCCCGTCGTCTTCAGATACGGCGTCAAACCAAGATCTCTCAGGGCATCGGCGCAGGCGCGGGCCGCCGCCCGCACCGGCGCGAAGTCGGTTGTCGAGGGATCCATGTCGAACACGATGAGGTCTGGTTCGTCCAGCCGGTCGCGGCGCGACAGCCACGTATGCGGGGTGATGCAGTTCTGATTGGCCAGCCACACCAGGGCATCACGGCTATCGGCGACCGGATGGACGACATTCCCACCCTGCTTGGTGACCTCGGCTGAACCCATCCAGTCGGGCAGCGCGCCTCCGAAATCCTGCTGGACAAAGCCATGCTGACCGATTCCCCGTGGATACCGCCACAGCGTCAGCGGCCTGCCCTTCAAGTGCGGCACCATCACGTCGGCCACCGCGGCGTAGTAACCGGCTAGCTCCTCCTTGGTGATACCGTCATCGGGAAACAGCACTCGCTTCCCGTGGGTGATCTCTACCGTGGCGGCCATCAGCGCGTCTCCCTCACCACATCGTCGGGGACACCCACCGGGGCACGTTCACGCCTCGTCCTTGCCGGTGCGCAAGCGGGTCAGCGCATGCGATGCCTTCAGCGTCATGTCCACGGCGTACCCGCCCGGGAACGGGCCTATGCCGAGCGCCAGGTGAGCGTCATCCCGCTGTCGGCGAGCCAGCGGTTCAGGTCGTAGTCGTGCCTGGACAGCCCATCGATCGCCGATACCGCCGTCTGCACCGCATGCTCGCCGGTTTCCGGGGTCAACAGGCCGTGGCGAACGGCAGTCAGCAGCTCGTCGACGTCCAACAACTCGACGCCCTTACCGGTCCGCACGACAAGATCGAGGTAGTGGTCCTCGGCGTGCCATGCGTTGGCCCCCGGCGTGTAGTGGCCGACGTCAAGGTAGTAGTCCTGGTCGAGTTCGTGCCCGGGGCTGAAGTGAAAGACCGTGGCCCGCAAGCCCACAGACGGCAGCAGCCAGGACTCCAAGTAGTGAAACTGTGCCCGCCCGGGAGCGGGCCGTGCCATGTAGAGCCCCCACGGCTCGACGGTGTAGACGTCGACAGCCCGCACGATGCCCTTCGGATCGGTGTTGGTGCGGGCTACCAGGTCAAATGTTTCGTGCTTCGGCGCGTGAATGTTCTCAGCATAGGCGGCCCGGGGGGCTACCGGTCGTGCCAGGAAATGGCGGTGCGCAGCGTCGCCTCCAGCGCGCGGTGGACGTCGCGCAGTGGACGAATGTCGCGGCGAACCCGGCAGAGCAGGATCGCGCCTTCGATTGCGGCGACGACCGTCGTAGCTAATCGCCGTGAGTCGGTACGGCTGACACCGCTGTCGAGCAGGGTCCGTCCGATCAGATCCTGCCACCGCCCGAACGCCGCGGCGGCCGCATCGGTTGCAGTTGAGCCGGCGTCGGCCTCGGCAGCCACAGCAACGACTGGACAGCCGGCGCGAAAGTTGCTGTCTTCAAGCACTTCTCGCCAGGACTCGACAAATATGCCAAGCGCGGCGATCGGGTCACCGCTCTCCGCGGCGCGGGTGATGCGCCGCTCGATCACCGCCGCCGCCCATGCCACCGTCTCCGCCGCGAGTTGTTCCTTGCCTCCGGGGAAGTGGTGATAGATCGAACCGCGCGGCGCTCCGCTGTGCTCGATGACGTCGCGAAAACCCGTGCCGCTGTAGCCGTTCTCTCTGAACAGCAAAGCGGCACTTTGAATCATCCGGTCTCGGCTATCGCTGGTTATGACAGTCATCATAGTCTAGTGTGGTGGCTATGCCAACTGTCATAGTCGACGAACGCAACCACGTCCTGCACATGGGTCTCAACCGGCCGGCAAAGCGAAATGCATTCGACGTCGAGATGCTCGAGGACCTCGGCCGCGCCTACGAGCGGCTGGAGCGCGACGACACCCTGCGCGCGGGCGTGCTGTATGCGGAGGGCGCCAACTTCACCGCCGGCCTCGACCTCGCCGAGATCGGCCCCCGGCTGATGGAAGGAACCCTGGACTGGCCCGACGACGCCCGCAACCCCTGGCGCAATGACGGCCGGGGGTGGACGAAGCCGATCGTCGCTGCCGCCCAGGGTTGGTGCATGACGCTCGGCATCGAACTCTTACTGGCCGCCGATATCCGGATCGCCAGCGCCGATACCCGCTTCGCCCAGCTCGAGGTCCAGCGGGGCATCTATCCGTTCGGCGGGGCCACCACCCGGCTACCCCGCGACGCGGGCTGGGGCAACTCGATGCGCTGGCTGCTGACCGGCGACGAATTCGACGCCGCAGAGGCGCTGCGCATCGGCCTCGTGCAGGAGGTTGTCGAGCCGGGACGACAGCGCGACCGTGCCGTTGAGCTGGCAGAACGGATCGCGACACGGTCGGCTCCGCTGGCCGTAAGCACCACCCTTGGTGCTGCTCAACGCGCCAACCGGGAGGGTGAGCAGGCCGCCGAGGACCGCTTCGTCGACGACGTCCTCGCCCTGTTCAGGACGACCGACGGGGCGGAGGGAATCCAGGCGTTCATCGAACGCCGTGCGCCGCGCTTCGCGGGAGCCTGAGCCCAGGGAACAGCCGATGTCGGTGGCTGGTTCTACCCTGGTGAATATGGCTTTCGCTACCGAACACCCCGTGCTTGCGCACTCGGAGTACCGCCCTGTCGACCAGATGGTCCGGGTCGGTGGTCGCTTCGAGGTGGTCAGCCCGCACGCGCCGGCGGGTGACCAACCGGCAGCCATCGAGGAGTTGGAACGCCGGATCAGGGCCGGGGAGCGCGATGTGGTGCTGCTCGGTGCCACTGGCACCGGTAAGTCGGCCACCACCGCGTGGCTGATCGAGCGGCTGCAGCGGCCCACCCTGGTGATGGCACCCAACAAGACGCTGGCCGCACAGCTGGCCAATGAGCTACGAGAGATGTTGCCGCACAACGCCGTTGAGTACTTCGTTTCGTACTACGACTATTACCAGCCCGAGGCGTACATCGCGCAGACTGACACCTACATCGAGAAGGACAGCTCGATCAACGACGACGTCGAGCGGCTGCGGCACTCCGCGACGTCCAGCCTGTTGTCCCGTCGGGATGTGGTCGTGGTCGCGTCGGTGTCCTGTATCTACGGCCTCGGCACGCCGCAGTCGTATCTGGACCGCTCGGTCGAGCTGGCCGTCGGCCAGGAGGTCCCGCGCGACGCGCTGCTGCGGCTGCTGGTTGATGTCCAGTACACCCGCAACGACATGGCGTTCACCCGCGGCTCGTTCCGCGTGCGCGGCGACACCGTCGAGATCATCCCGTCGTATGAGGAGCTTGCCGTCCGCATTGAATTCTTCGGCGACGAGATCGAGGAGCTGTACTACCTGCACCCACTGACCGGCGACGTCGTTCGCAAGGTCGACTCGCTGCGGATCTTCCCTGCCACCCATTACGTCGCCGGCCCGGAGCGCATGGCGCACGCGATCTCGACCATCGAGCAGGAGCTCGAGGAGCGGCTGGCCGAACTGGAGGGCCAGGGCAAGCTGCTCGAGGCGCAGCGGCTGCGGATGCGCACCAACTACGACGTCGAGATGATGCGCCAGGTCGGGTTCTGCTCGGGCATCGAGAACTACTCGCGCCACATCGATGCAAGGCCCGCCGGCTCAGCGCCTGCCACGCTGCTCGACTACTTTCCCGAGGACTTCCTGCTCGTCATCGACGAGTCGCACGTCACGGTGCCGCAGATCGGTGGCATGTACGAGGGCGACATGTCGCGTAAGCGCAACCTCGTCGACTTCGGCTTCCGGCTCCCGTCGGCCGTCGACAACAGGCCGCTGACGTGGGAGGAGTTCGCCGACCGGATCGGGCAGACGGTCTACCTGTCGGCCACGCCCGGGCCTTATGAGCTGAGCCAGACCGGCGGTGAGTTCGTCGAGCAGGTCATTCGACCGACCGGCCTGGTCGATCCGAAGGTCGTGGTCAAACCCACCAAGGGGCAGATCGACGATCTGATCGGCGAGATCCGTAAACGCACCGAACTCGACGAGCGGGTACTGGTCACCACCTTGACCAAGAAAATGGCCGAGGATCTGACGGACTACCTGCTGGAGCTTGGCATCCGGGTCAGGTACCTGCATTCCGAGGTCGACACACTGCGTCGCGTTGAGCTGCTGCGCCAGCTGCGGCTCGGCGAGTACGACGTGCTGGTCGGCATCAACCTGCTCCGGGAAGGTCTGGACCTGCCCGAAGTGTCGCTCGTGTCGATACTGGACGCCGATAAGGAGGGCTTCCTGCGGTCGGCGCGCAGCCTGATTCAGACCATCGGCCGCGCGGCACGCAACGTGTCGGGCGAGGTACACATGTACGCCGACAAGATCACCGACTCAATGCGCGAGGCCATCGACGAGACAGACCGTCGTCGGGCCAAGCAGATCGCCTACAACCAGGCCCATGGTGTCGATCCGCAACCGCTGCGCAAGAAGATCGCCGACATCCTCGATCAGGTGTATCGCGAAGCCGACGACACCGACGCGACCGTCGAAATCGGTGGCTCCGGTCGCAACGCGTCGCGCGGGCGCCGTGCCCAGGGCGAGCCGGGTCGGGCCGTCAGCGCGGGCATTGTCGAGGGCCGCGACACATCAAACATGCCGCGCGCGGAACTCGCCGATCTGATCAAGGATCTGACCGCTCAGATGATGGCCGCAGCGCGCGACCTGCAGTTCGAGCTGGCCGCGCGGATCCGCGACGAGATCCACGACCTCAAGAAGGAACTGCGCGGAATGGACGCCGCCGGGCTCAAGTAGCGCCCCTACCACGAGGAACACGCTAGGACGATCAGGACAGCTAATTACCCGAATCGCCAACCTCAAAATGGCTTGACCTCAATGGCGCTTGAGCTCCTACGGTGAGCGCGTGACCGATAGCGCGGCGATCAGCACCGGCAGCTGGCGTGAGCTGCTCGGCCCGAAGAACCTCGGGGCCTCTACGGTGCTCGCAGGCGGTGTCGCGCTGTACGCCACGAATGAGTTTCTCACCATCAGCCTGATGCCCAGCGCGGTCGCCGACATCGGCGGTCACCGCTTCTACGCATGGGTGACGACGGTGTACCTGGTGGCATCGGTGGTGGCCGCAACCACCGTGCACGCGCTGCTGATACGCCTGGGGCCGCGGTTGGCATATCTGTTGGGCCTCAGCGTCTTTGGCACGGGTAGCCTCGCGTGCGCGGCGGCGCCGACGATGGAGATACTGCTCGCAGGCCGCGCGGTGCAGGGCGCGGCGGGCGGTCTGCTGGCTGGTCTCGGCTATGCGGTGATCAACACCGCGCTGCCCAGCACGTTGTGGACCAAAGCCTCCGCACTGGTGTCGGCGATGTGGGGAGTCGGAACCCTGGTCGGACCTGCTGCAGGCGGTCTCTTTGCCCAATTCAGTTCGTGGCGTTGGGCTTTCGGTGTGCTGGTGATTCTGACCGCGGCAATGGCAGCACTGGTGCCGATCGCGCTACCGGCGCGAGACGAGGCCGACGTGCAGGGGTTGCGCATCCCGATTCCCATTTGGTCACTGCTTCTTCTGGGTGCCGCGGCGCTTTCCGTGAGCGTGGCGGGGATCCCGCACGACTGGCGCGCGACGGCCCTGCTGCTGGCCCTCGGCGCCGTACTTGTCGTCGTGTTCCTCTACGTCGATCGGCGCCTGCCCGCGGCGGTGCTGCCGCCGAGCGCATTCGGCCCCGGCCCGTTGAAGTGGATCTACCTGACGCTCGGGTTGTTGATGGCGGCGACGATGGCCGATATGTATGTGCCGCTCTTCGGTCAACGCCTGGCGCACCTGACACCCGTCGCCGCCGGATTCCTTGGCGCTGGGCTCGCCATCGGCTGGACAGTCGGCGAAATCGGTAGCGCGTCCCTGCGTAGTGAGCGGGTGATCAGGTGGACGGTCGCCGTCGCGCCACTGGTGATGGCGACCGGGCTTGCGCTGGCCGCGGTGACGCAATACGAGCAAGCGTCGTTCGGGCTTGTGGCGGTGTGGGCGGTGGCACTACTGATCACAGGCGTCGGGGTCGGCATCGCGTGGCCTCATCTTTCGGCGTGGGCCATGAGTCGTGTCGACGATCCCGCCGAAGGACCGGCTGCGGCCGCAGCCATCAACACCGTGCAGTTGATCTGCGGCGCCTTCGGCGCCGGCCTGGCTGGGATAATGGTCAACCTGACCGAAGCCGGCGACGCTACGCCGGCGCGCTGGTTGTTCTCGGCGTTCGCCGCGCTGGCCGCACTCGGTGTGCTCGCGTCGACAAGAAGCGGACGGACTCAGAGCACCGGAAGCAGACGGCGCAGGATCGTGGCCGAGGACTCCGCGGCCTGATCGACGAACGCGGTGAAATCGAACAACGCGTCGCCGCCTGCAAGGTCGGACAGCGCCCGGATCACGAGCCAGGGGATGCCGAACGCCTCGCACACCTGCGCGACTGCACCGCCTTCCATTTCGATCGCCTGCCCGCCAAGTTGGCTGCGCAGTCGATCGCGGGTGGCCTCGCAGTTCAGGTATTGATCGCCGGATAGCACTGTGCCATAGACGATTTGGCCCGGAGTCGAGACACCCACCAACCGCTGCTTGACCCGGTCCAGCAGTTCGGCGTCGACCGGGTAGCCGAGGCGATCGGTCGGGTTGATGACGGGTACGTGGCCGGGCTGATACGTCTGAACCCGCTCGTTCTCCACCATGCCCGCGTCGTGCTGGATCAAGAAGTCGGCGACGACGATGTCGCCGATGGTCAGCCGCGGATTCAGCCCGCCAGCCACGCCGGTGAAAACGATTGTGCGGCAGCCGAATCGGTCTGCCAACAGCGTCGTGACGAGTGCGGCGTTAACCTTGCCCATGCCTGAGCCGGCCAGCACGACCTCATGTCCGTCGATCGTGCCCGTATCGAAGACGGTATGCGCGGCGTGCGTGCTACGAGGGTCGGCCAGGACGGTGCGAAGGTGTGCGAGTTCCTGCGGGATCGCGCAGATCAATCCGATGGTCACACCAGGTATTAAAGGGCATGGCACAACTAGTCGGCTTCGTCGTCCAGCTGGCGGATCGCGGTCACGCCGTCGATACCCGCCAGCACCGTCGGCGCGGCGAGAATGCCTCGGCCCGACAGTGTCAGCAAGACGCCTGCGCTGTCCGCAGTGACGCGCTCTCCTGCGGCGTCGGCGGCGAGGTCGGTGAGCTGCCAGTCGTGCCGGTCGCAGGCTTGCAGTAACCGGCTCATCACGCCGCGGCCCTCGTCATAGGTGACGTGCATGGTGATCGATCCCGCTAACCGGGCGCTCAGTCGCTTCGCCAGCGGCATGAAGCCGACGATGATGAGGAAGTGCATCGCGGTGACCGTGACCGCCAGCAGCAGCAGTCCGGCGCCGGCCGCCATGCCGATGGCCGCAGACTCCCACACGGCGGCGGCAGTCGTCAGGCCATGAACTGAGCCGCGGCGGAAGATGATGATGCCGGCTCCGAGAAAGCCGATGCCGGAGACGATTTGGGCCGCGACGCGCGACGGGTCGACGACGACGAGACCGTCCTGCAGCACGTCAGCGAAGCCGTACTTGCTGACGAGCAGGATCAGGGCGGCGGCGGTGCCGACGATGGTCTGTGTGCGGACGCCGGCGCTTTTGCCCTGGATCTCACGCTCGAGGCCGATCAACGACGTCAGACCGAACGCGACGAAAAGCTCGACGAGCTGGCGCGTGCCCTGCCCAGGGCCGCCGAAGAACGGCGGATCGGCGAGCCACACCTGCATGGGAAACAAATTAACCCCGCGCAGATCGACCGATGACTTCCGGCGCGCCGGGGAGTCGATATTTGCAAGGCCTATTCGATAGGAGATCCACTATGCCAACAACTCCCGCCGGCTATCCCGACGTCACCACCCGCGAAGACTGGCTCGCCGCCCGCAGAAAGCTGCTGGCCCGCGAACGCGAGGTCACCCACCTGCGCGACACCGTCAACGCGGAGCGTCGCCGGCTGCCGATGGTGAAGGTCGACAAGGACTATGTGTTCGAGGGTCCGGACGGTGAACTGCGTCTGATCGACATGTTCGAGGGGCGCCCGCAGTTGTATATCCACCACTTCATGTGGATAGACGCGATCGACAGGGGCTGCCCGAGTTGCACGATGGCCGCGGACCTCACGTTCACCGAACGGGATCGCGCACTGCTGAATGCGAAGGGTGTGACGTTCGCGGCGGTGTCGCGGGCGCCGTACGCGAGCATCGCGCGCTACCAGGCCGAGCACGGCTGGACGTTTCCGTGGTACTCGTCGCGCGACAACGACTTCACCTACGACTACCACGTCACCCTCGACCCCGCGCGGGCCCCGATCGAGTACAACTACAAATCCGTCGATGAGTTGCACGCCGACGGATTGACCGACGACGTGCTGCGTGGCGACTGGCCCGGCGCCAGTGTCTTTCTGCGGCGCGGTGACGAGGTGTTCCACACATATTCGGCGTTCGCGCGCGGCCTCGACCACTCGGCGCCGGGATATCCCTTCCTCGACCTGACGCCCTATGGGCGCCAGGAAAAGTGGGAAGACTCGCCTGCCGGGTGGCCGCAGGGGGCTGACGCTGTCGGCGTTCCGATGGACGAGTAGCGATCACCGCGATCCAAACGCTGTGCCGATGCCTGGCCACCTGGCAAAGTCACGTCCAGTGCGGGTGTGGCTGAGTGGCTAGGCGCCGGCCTGCAAAGCCGTCTACACGGGTTCGAATCCCGTCACTCGCTCGTACACGATACGTAATAGTCGTGCGCGGATGCCGCGGCTTCCCTCATGTACGAATACGAAATGACGCACCTGCCGCAGGGCGCCTCGCCGCAGACCAGTTGGTATGCGGACTGGGTCAGCGGTCGCGACGTATTCGACTTGCCGCGCGAAGAATCGCCCATCGAGATGCGGTGGCTCGTGTATCAGTCCTCGTAGTTGCGGGGCCCCCTTTAACATCGGTGCGTGGCCAAACTGGAGCTGTCCCGCGAGCTGTCGCAGACCCCCGAGGATGCGTGGGCGCATGCCTCCAACCTCGCCGAGCTCGGTGACTGGCTGGTGATGCACCAGGGCTGGCGGGGTGAGGTGCCGGCCGAACTGACACCGGGTGCGACGCTCGTCGGCGTCGCAGGCGCCAAGGGACTACGCAATCGGGTGGCGTGGACCGTGCGGGAGGTTGAGCCGCCCCGGCTGCTGGAGCTGACCGGCGATGGCGTTGGCGGCACCAAGTACGCGCTGCGAATGACGGTGTCGCCGACGTCGAAGGGATGCGCGTTCACGTTCCAACTCGAACTGGGTGGCAGGCCCTTGTTCGGACCCATCGGGGCGGCCGCGGCCCGAGCCGTCAAGGGCGACATCGAACGATCGATCCGGCGGTTCGAACAACTCTACGGCTGACGCAATGGGTGTTGAGCGTTAGCCGACCGGGTCGGCGAGCTCGGGATGCGATTCGATCAGCGCCAACTCCTGCGACACATCAAGGGTCCGAGTCAGCAGTACATAGACCAGACCGGACACCAATAGACCGACGATGAACGCGATGTCGGCGTCGCCCATCGCCGCGGCCACCGGCCCGACGAAGTAGGGCAGCACAACGAAGGGGATCTCGGCGGCGATGCCGGCCACAAACGCCGTGATGCCCCGCCACGACCATGCGCCGTAGATTCCGTCGGGCGTGAACAGGTCGGCGATCGCGTAGTGACCGCGACGGACGAAGAAGTAGTCGGTCAGGTTCACCGCCGTCCACGGCACCAGCAGATAGAGCATGATCAGCAGGGTCGTGTTCAGCGCGGTCGTCGCGTTCGTCAGCAGCAGGCTCATCACGAACCAGGCCACCGCCAGCACGACGATCGTCACCACCCTCAGCCGTCGCGTCGGCTGAACAGGTCGCAGCGAGTCCAAAGCCGTTACCACAGTGAGCATTCCGCTGTAAGCGTTCAAGCCCATCGTGGCCACCAATACCAAGGTCGACACGATCGCCAATCCGCCGCCGAGGTAGGAGACGGCAGCATTGCCCGTCTCGTTGATGCCCGCGAGCGCGTCGCTGGCACCGAGATAGGTCGCCATCCACGCGCCGATCGGGATCAACCACGCGGGGGAGCCGGCCGCCCCGACGAACACCGAGGCGATGATCGACGACGGCTTCGTCTCGCGCGGCAGGTAGCGGCTGTAGTCCGAAACGTATGGCGCGTAGGTGATGTTGTAGGACGCCGCAACACCGAATTGCGCCAGGAACCCGACCCACGAAAAACCGCCTGGCGCGGCCGGGCCGCCGGTCACTCCGCCGAACACCACGCTGGCGGTCAGAATCACCCAGAGCGGCAACGAGATCCAAAACAGAACCCGGAACGACTTGTGTAGCAGGTCGTGTCCGAAGATGGCCAGCAGCGCCGCGATCACGGTGATCGCCGCGGCCACCACAACGGGATTCCAGCCGAAGATCGACTGCAGACCGGACTTGATGATCACGACGTCGACGACGTTGAAGCCGACGAACGTGAACAACGTGCCGATCAACGGCAACAGCACACCGCGAAAACCGAACTGGGCGCGCGATTGGATCATCTGCGGCAGCCCGAGGACCGGTCCTTGTGTGGCGTGGAACGCCATGAACAGCGTGCCGAACGCGATGCCCGCTATGCCGGCGACGATGCTCCACCACAGCGACAGTCCAAGGCTTGGCCCGACGAACCCGAGCGCAAGCGTGAACGGCTGAAAGTTCCCGACGAACCAGAACGGCCCTTGATGGCCGACCTTGCCATGACGTTCGTCGTCGGGATCATAGTCGATGGAGCGCGTTTCGATCCTGGTGACAGCGGGCGATTCCACGCGTCACACCTTGCGCCCCGTCCCGATGCGACACCATGGTGAAAATGTCCAACGAGCCAAGACCGCTTGGACAAACTGTCCTGAGCCTGCACCGCCAGTCCCGTACCGTTGCACCATGGTCAGGATCGCGTGCTGTCAGATCGACCCGACGATCGGCGAATTGGCGGCCAACACCGAATTGATCGAGACGAATATCCGCCGAGCGGTCGAGGCCGGCGCCGACGTGATCGTGCTGCCCGAGCTCGCCACGTCCGGATACATGTTCGCCGACGCGGATGAAGCGCGGGCGGTGGCGCTCACGGCCGCTGCCCCGACATTCACCAAATGGTCTGCTGCCGCGGGGGATTCGATTGTCGTCGGTGGCTTCTGTGAAGTGGGCGATGACGAACGGCTGTACAACAGCGCGGTCATGCTCGACGCCGACGGCGTGATCGCCACCTATCGCAAGACGCACCTGTGGGAC
Source organism: Mycobacterium sp. JS623 (assembly GCF_000328565.1). Taxonomy (NCBI): domain Bacteria; kingdom Bacillati; phylum Actinomycetota; class Actinomycetes; order Mycobacteriales; family Mycobacteriaceae; genus Mycobacterium; species Mycobacterium sp. JS623. The sequence continues at coordinate 2,993,659 of NC_019966.1, forward strand.
CGCGAGAAGCTGATCTTCACCCCGGGCGGTGCCCTGCCTTCAGTGGTCGAGACCAAGCACGGCGTGATCGCCGTGATGGTCTGCTACGACCTGGAGTTCGCCGAACTCACTCGCCCCGTCGCTGTGCACGGCGCTGAGCTGATCGCCGCCCCGGTGAACTGGCCACTGTTCCCCCGACCAGAGGGCGAGCACCCGGGAGAAGTCATCACCGCGATGTCGACGGCACGGACCAACAAGATCGCGGTCGCGGTGTGCGACCGCGCTGGCGTCGAGCGTGGCCAGCAATGGACCGAAGGCACGGCGATCGTCGATCCGAACGGATGGGTGGTCGCCTCCGCCGGTCCCGGCACCGCGATGGCCCTCGCCGACATCGACCTTGCCCTCACACACGACAAGACCCTGACCGAGCACGTCCACCTGTTCGACGACCGGCGCATCGACCTGTACTAACGCATCAGCGCGTCGAAGATCTCGCGATAGTGCAAGTGCGCCATGAAGTGCCCGCCGTCGCGAATGTTCAAGGTGGCATTGGGGATTCGCGCAGCGAGGCGGTGCGGCCAGCTTTCGTTGACGAGCTCGTCGCGCGTCCCCGCCCATACGTCGACCGGTACCGTCAGCTCCTCCGGAGCAAAACCCCTTGGGCGCATCCACGCCCGGTACTCCTCGACGGCGCCAGCCGGTTGGCGTACTGCCTGGCAGGTCATGCGGGCGAACGCCGCGAACCCGTCCTCGCGGAGCACCGAACCGTCTGCGGGCCCCAGTTCGCGCGCGGCCAGCCGCCCGTACCACGTCGGCGCCGCGCCAGCCGCAAGTCGCATGATTCGAAACCACTGCGCCGCGAGCCACGGCACGCGCTGAGCCGCGCGGCTGAGCAGCCGGTCCATCGTGGGCAGTTCGTCGAAAATCCCTGGCTCGGTCAGCGGCCGCGCGCCTGCGATGATCGCGACCCGCGTCACCCGGTGCGGCAGCGCATGACCCACTGCCGCCGCGTACTGCCCACCCATCGACCAGCCCATCACCGCGAACCGGTCGACATCGATCAGGTCGAGCAACCCCGCGACATCACGCGCCCAGTCGTCGATGGTGCGGCCGGGGTGTGGATCTGACCGACCGACACCTGGCCGGTCGGGAGAGATCAGGCGGACACCCGCGGCCGCCGCAGCAGCGTCCGCGGCAGCCACGTCGAGGCGGCAGGCCAGACCACCGTGAGCATTGACGATCGGAAAGCCCCCGGGATTGCCGTACTGCGCGTAGCTCACCGATCGTCCGTCCATTAGCCGGACGATGCGATCGACCGCGAGCTGCATCGAGTCGATCATGTCTCAATGGGCAACCAGCCCGGCGGCGAACCGCAGATCTGCCACCAGCCCGTCGAACGCCTTCGCCCGGTCCTCCGGTGGTCCGCGCAACACAGACGACGGATGAACCGTGACGGTCACCAGGGGGTCGAAGTCAAGGTCGGCCATCTCATTGGTGGGAAGAAGGTGCAGCGCCTCGCCGCGATGCGTTGTCAACCGAAAGTCGTTACCCATCAACGACTTTGCCGCGGTGGCACCGAGTAGCACCAAAACGTCGGGCTCAACCGACATCATCTCCGCGAACAGCCATGGCCGGCACGCCACCACTTCCGTTCGACTGGGGGTCTTGTGGATGCGGCGCTTACCGCGTTCGGGCAGCGTGAACTTGAAGTGCTTCACCGCGTTGGTGACGTACAACCGGTCGCGCTCGACGCCAGCCTCGATCAGCGCCTTGTCGAGCAACTTGCCCGCAGGCCCGACGAACGGAGCGCCCGCCTTGTCCTCCTGATCGCCCGGTTGTTCACCGACGAGCATCATGGCGGCATCTTTCGCGCCCGCACCGAATACCGTCTGGCTGGCGTCCAGGTACAGATCGCATCCCTTGCATCCGTGCGCGGCCTCGGTCAGCGTGTCGAGGTCATGGGTGTCGGGCACGAAGTCGGCGGCGCTCACCGCCTTCGGTTACCCCTTATCGCGTCGACTTCACCACCTGCGCGAAGCTGAACTGCCAGCGCTCGACGATGTGAAAGCCCATGTGTTGCGGCACCTGGTACGCCGGGGCCCGCTTGAGTCGTGGCCCTGGATCCAACGCCTGGCCGCTCTGGTGATCCGGCACAGTGGTGTCCCGTTCCGACACCGTCCACAGCACCCTGCAGTGCTGAACGCGGTCGGCGACGCCCCAGATAGCGAGGTGCTGGTCCCACAGCCAGTTGCGTTGCGCGGCGCGCAAGCCGCGGCCGGGATCGACGAGCTTTGCGTAGGCGGAGGGCCGGGCCGCCGTGAGCGGCCTGATCGGGCCCGGCTTCCATGTGGTCGTGTTGTCGAGGATCAGGCAGTCGCCTGCCGACGCGTGCGCGGTGATCACGTCGGCGACCTGGCTGAAGTCCATGCCCTCCTTGGCATACGGACCGCGTTGCTCGAGGAGGTAGTTCGGGGTGGCCGCGAGCGCAAACGCGGCCACCACCGCGGTGACGCGTTCGCGGGTGCGGACCAACTCCGCGATGCAGACCGCCAGCAGCAGCGCCATGCCGGGCGAGGTGTAGCAGAGGTAGCGCGGGTAGTAAATCGGTTGCTGCACCACCGAATACAGCAGCAAGACGACGGTCGGCAGCACGATCCACGCCACGGCAATGCCTGCGAGCTGGCGGTCGCCGGTTTGCCACGGCCGCCGCAGCAGCAACGGGGCCGCGAGCACCGCCCCGGCCAACAGCGCGAACCCGACACTGTGGTCGAAGTACTGCTCCTGCACGATCTCGACGAATGTCCCCAAATGAATCGGCGAAATCCATCTGACCTGCGCGATCTGGGTACGACAGAACATCAGGAACGGGCCGACCAACAGCGCGGCGACCGTCGCCGCCGCGGCCCACCGCAGTATCGCCGCCCGGTTCTTGGCCACCACCGCCACTACAACGCCGTGCACCAAGACCATCAGCACCACGAACACGTTCAGCACCGTCGACACCACCAACGCCAGCCCGTACAGCGGCCACAGCGCCGATGTGTTCCGTCGGGCGGCGACGACAACCAGCACCGTCAACCACACCGCAGCCGCCACTGTCAGCGCGTACGACCTCGCCTCGATGCCCGCCCATGTGATCCGTGGCAGGATCGCGAAAACCACGCCGGCGCACACACCTACGGTTCGCGTCGAAAACTGTTTGCCCACAACGACAACACCCGCCGCGGCAATCCCGACGGCAAGACAACTCGATAGCCGCGACCAGAACTCCGTCGCAGGAAAGATCGCGAACCAACCGTGCATCACCAGGTAGTAGAGGCCGTGCACCGCATCGATGTTGTGCAGCAGCCGCCATAGTTCGGGCACCGATCGAGTCGACGCAGAGATCGTCGCCGCTTCGTCGAACCACAGCGACGGCCTGGCCGCACCCGCCGCGGACACCGCAACGGCGAACACCGCCACCATCGCCGGATCGAACCGTCCGGCCCGAACCCGCTCTCGCGGTTGGACGCGCGCGACGCGCAGCGGTCCGGTTGAAAGATCCACCTGCTCGGCCTGCCCCTCTAGTGACGGCAAAACCGTAACTCGTCTCTACGCTGCGCGCTCGGGAAAACCCGCTACGGCCGCATATTTGACGTCGTCGTCGAGATCGGTTCCGACTTTCCTTGGGGCCGTGGCGCGTTCACAAAAGTTGATCTGGGTCACGTCGGCAATGCCGTTGCGACACGGGCGTTCGGCGTAGCAACGGCGTCGCGTCCGTCACTTAAGGTGCGTGTACGGCCCAACCGCCGGTTACCATCGGGTGTTTCCAATTGCGCCCCTGGTCAACGAGCAACAGGTTACTGTCTCGGGTGGCGTTGCAACTGACACTGGGAGGGAATGGATGAGCGGCTACCAGACCATCGTCGTCGGCACGGACGGATCGGATTCGTCACTGCGCGCGGTGGACAAGGCCGGCCAGATCGCCGCAGGGTCGGGTGCCAGGGTGGTCGTCGCGACCGCGTACTTCCCTCAGAGCGAGGATCAGCGCGCCGCCGATGTCCTCAAGGACGAGGGCTACAAGATGGCAGGCAATGCGCCGATCTACGCCATCTTGCGTGAGGCGAAAGACCGGGCGAAGGCCGCCGGTGCCGGCGATGTCGAGGAGAAGGCCGTTGTCGGCGCGCCGGTTGACGCACTCGTCGACCTGGCCGAGGAAGTCAACGCCGATCTACTCGTAGTGGGCAACGTTGGGCTGAGCACCATCGCCGGCCGTCTGCTCGGCTCGGTGCCAGCCAACGTCGCACGCCGGTCCAAGACCGACGTGCTCATCGTGCACACCACTCCTTGATGCGTCCCTGCCGCTGGGTTACGTACTCGACGCCTTCGCGATCTCGCCGATCGCCGCATCCAGTGTCGCGTTGAACTCCTGATCGCTCTGTTGCGCGGTCAGTCCTTCGGTCAGCGCGCGCGAGAAGCTAGCGATGACACCGTTGTTGCGCGCGAGCTTCTCGCACGCCTCGTCGCGGTTGTAACCGCCGGACAGCGCGACCACGCGGACCACCTTCGGGTGCGCAACCAGTTCGCTGTACAGGTTGTCGGTGTCGGGCAGCGTCAGCTTCAGCATGACCGCCTGGTCGTCGGCCAGCTTGTTGACACCATCGAGAAGCGCGGCCTTGAGCTGATCTTCGGCCTCGGCCTTACGCGGGCTGTGGATGTCGACCTCGGGCTCGATGATCGGCACGAGTCCCTTGGCGAGGACCTGCTGGGCCACCTCGAACTGCTGGTCGACGACGGCGTCCAGGCCGGCGCCCGGCAGCTTGATGACCGAGCGTTCCTTGGTACCGAAGATGCCGTTCTCGACCGCGCGGTTCAGCAGCGCGTCGAGGCCAGGCATCGGCTTCATCACCTGTGCGCCCTGGTCCTCGTCGGCGAGGCCCTTGTCGATCTTGAGGAACGGCACGACGTTTTTGACGTTCCAGAGGTAGTCGGCCGACGGCCGCCCGTCGATGGTGCGGTCCATTGTCATCTCGAAGAGGATTGCGCCCATGATGCGGTCGCCGTCGAAGGCCGGGCTGGTGATGATGCGGGTCCGCATCTCGTGCACCAGGTCGAACATTTGCTCGTCGCCGGTGTAGGCGTCCTCGGGGATGCCATAGAGCTTCAGCGCCTTGGGCGTGCTGCCGCCGCTTTGATCAAGTGCCGCAATGAATCCGGCGCCGTTGCGGGCCTTGTCGAATTGTTCGGTGTTCATCCCTTTTCCTTTTCTCACCAACCGCGCTGTTTCCACTCGTCAAGATGCGGGCGTTCCGTCCAGAGCGTGGTGTCGTCCCCGTGCCCCGGGTACACGACGGTCGAATCGCCGTAGACGTCGAACACTCGGTGGGTGACGCCCTCGAGCAGCTGCTCGAAGTCGCCTTCCTTCCACGTCTTGCCGACGCCGCCGGGAAACAGGCAATCGCCGGTGAACAGGTGGGTGGCATCGTCCGCGCCGTTTAAAGCCAGTGCGACGGAGCCAGGAGTGTGGCCCTGCAGATGGATGACGTCGAAGGACAGTTCGCCGATCTTGACGGTGTCGCCATGGGCCAACACGCGCTCGGGCTTCACCGGCAGCGGCTCGGAGTCGAGTTGATGCGCGGCCGTCGGCACTCCGGTGGCCTTGGCGACCTGCTCTAGTGCCAGCCAGTGGTCCTGGTGCTGGTGGCTGGTGACGATCAACGACAGCTTGGGGGCGTTCTTCTCGATGAGCTCGAGCAGGATCTCGGCGTCGTTGGCGGCGTCGATGAGTAGCGTTTCGCCTGTTTGGGAACACGTGACGAGGTACGCGTTGTTGTCCATCGGGCCTACTGACACTTTGACGATCGACGCGCCGGGAAGGGTGCGCCGCGCCGCGGTTCTGGGTTCGACGTGGCCGGTGTAGTTGTCGTCGACGGTCGTCATAGTGCTCACGTTATCGAATGGCTTCACAGCGCCCGCGAAGTTGTCGGTGGGTGGACATAGCATGGGCATGACTTCTGTCTTCGGGAGGACACACAGTTGGCTGAGCGCCTGATCATCAAGGGTGCGCGGGAGCACAACCTGCGAAGCATCGACCTCGAATTACCTCGCGATGCGCTGATCGTTTTCACCGGTCTGTCCGGCTCGGGCAAGTCGTCGCTGGCGTTCGACACGATCTTCGCCGAGGGGCAGCGCCGCTACGTCGAGTCGTTGTCGGCGTACGCGCGGCAATTCCTCGGCCAGATGGACAAGCCCGACGTCGACTTCATCGAGGGTCTGTCACCCGCGGTGTCCATCGACCAGAAGTCCACCAACCGCAACCCGCGATCGACCGTCGGCACCATCACCGAGGTGTACGACTACCTGCGCCTGCTCTATGCCAGGGCCGGCACCCCGCACTGCCCGGTGTGCGGCGAGCGCATCGCGCGGCAGACGCCGCAGCAGATCGTCGACCAGGTGCTCGCAATGGACGAGGGCCTGCGGTTCCAGGTGTTGGCACCGGTGGTGCGCACCCGCAAGGGCGAGTTCGTCGACCTGTTCGACAAGCTCAACTCGCAGGGCTACAGCCGCGTGCGCGTCGACGGGGTGGTGCACTCGCTGACCGATCCGCCGAAGCTGAAGAAGCAGGAAAAGCACGACATCGAGGTGGTCGTCGACCGGCTGACCGTGAAGGCCAGCTCCAAGCAGCGGCTGACCGATTCGGTGGAGACGGCGCTGACCCTCGCCGACGGCATCGTCGTCCTCGAGTTCGTCGACCGCGAGGACGACCACCCGCACCGTGAGCAACGGTTCTCCGAGAAGCTGGCCTGCCCGAACGGCCACCCGCTGGCCGTCGACGACCTGGAGCCGCGGTCGTTCTCGTTCAATTCGCCCTACGGCGCCTGCCCGGAGTGCACCGGCCTCGGCATCAAGAAAGAGGTCGATCCGGACCTGGTAGTCCCGGATCCTGAGCTGACGCTGGCTGAAGGGGCCGTGGCCCCATGGTCCATGGGCCAGACGGCCGAGTACTTCACCCGGATGCTGTCGGGCCTGGGTGATCAACTCGGCTTCGACGTCGACACGCCGTGGAAGAAGCTGCCTGCCAAGGCACGCAGAGCGATTCTCGAGGGTTGCGACGAGCAGGTGCACGTGCGGTACCGCAACCGCTACGGCCGAACCCGTTCGTACTACGCCGATTTCGAAGGCGTGATGGCGTTCCTTCAGCGCAAGATGGAGCAGACGGACTCCGAACAGATGAAGGAGCGCTACGAGGGCTTCATGCGTGACGTTCCGTGCCCGGAATGCGAAGGCACCAGGCTGAAGCCGGAGATCCTCGCGGTGACGCTGGCCGCGGACAGCAAGCACATGTCGATCGCCGAGGTCGCTGAACTTTCCATTGCGGAGTGCGCAGAGTTCCTCAACGGGCTGACGCTCGGCACGCGCGAGCAGGCCATCGCGGGGCAGGTGCTCAAGGAGATCCAATCGCGGTTGGGCTTCCTGCTCGACGTCGGGCTGGAATATCTGTCGCTGTCGCGGGCGGCGGCCACGCTCTCTGGCGGTGAGGCGCAACGCATTCGGCTCGCCACCCAAATCGGGTCGGGACTGGTCGGCGTGCTCTATGTGCTCGACGAGCCGTCCATCGGTCTGCATCAGCGTGACAACCGCCGGCTGATCGAAACCCTGATCCGGCTAAGGGATTTGGGCAACACGCTGATCGTGGTCGAGCACGACCTCGACACCATCGCCCACGCCGACTGGGTGGTCGACATCGGCCCGGCGGCGGGGGAGCACGGTGGTCGCATCGTGCACAGCGGCCCGTATGACGAACTGCTGACCAACCCGAATTCGCTTACCGGAGCGTATCTTTCGGGCAAGGAACAGATCGAGGTGCCGGCTATTCGGCGCCCGGCCGACCACAAGCGTCAGCTCACCGTCGTCGGCGCCCGCGAGCACAACCTGCGTGAGATCGATGTGTCGTTCCCCCTAGGTGTGCTGACGTCTGTGACGGGTGTGTCTGGTTCGGGCAAGTCGACTCTGGTCAACGACATCCTGGCATCGGTGCTGGCTAACAAACTCAACGGCGCGCGGCAGGTGCCCGGCCGGCACACCCGCGTCACCGGGCTGGACAAGGTGGACAAGCTGGTGCGGGTCGACCAGTCGCCGATCGGCCGCACGCCGCGGTCGAATCCGGCCACTTACACCGGGGTGTTCGACAAGATCCGCACGTTGTTCGCGGCCACCACCGAGGCGAAGGTGCGGGGCTATCAGCCGGGCCGGTTCTCCTTCAACGTCAAGGGCGGCCGGTGCGAGGCGTGTTCGGGCGACGGCACCATCAAGATCGAGATGAACTTCCTGCCGGACGTGTACGTGCCGTGCGAGGTGTGCCACGGCGCCCGGTACAACCGGGAAACGCTGGAAGTGCACTACAAGGGCAAGACCATCGCCGAGGTGCTCGACATGTCGATCGAGGAAGCGGCGGAGTTCTTCGCGCCGATCAGCTCGATTCACCGGTATCTGCAGACGCTGGTCGACGTCGGGCTCGGCTATGTGCGGTTGGGTCAGCCGGCGCCGACGCTCTCGGGCGGCGAGGCGCAGCGCGTGAAGCTGGCGTCCGAACTGCAGAAGCGCTCGACGGGTCGCACGGTGTACATCCTCGACGAACCGACGACGGGACTGCATTTCGAGGACATCCGCAAGCTGCTCGGCGTCATCAATGGCCTTGTGGACAAAGGCAATACGGTCATCGTCATCGAGCACAACCTCGATGTGATCAAGACGTCGGACTGGATTGTCGATATGGGTCCCGAGGGCGGGGCGGGTGGCGGCTCGGTGGTCGCGTCGGGTACGCCGGAGGACGTCGCCGTGAACCCGGACAGTTACACCGGGCATTTCCTCGCGGAGGTCCTCGACGTGCCGCGGCCGAAGCTGAAGTCTCGCGGCCGCAGGGTCACCGCTTAGTACCCGCTAGTAGCTGATCGACGGCAGCCAGGAGCCCTGCGGCTCGTTGTACAGTCCGACCGTCATCAGCGTCGACTGTTGCACGATACGAAGCCCCGCCTCGAAGCACCACTTCATCAGCGCGGTATTGCGTGACGGCACAAGAACACCCAGCCCCATGAGCGTTTCGGCGGAACCCAGAAGGGCGGCAACGTCGTCGTCGGTCCGACCGACCGCATGCCACCCGTAGCCGAATCCGGTTGCATATCCGGCGATGTCGTTGTTGCGCTCGACCACTCGCGCCGTGCCGGCGGCGATCCAGGCTTGCAGTTCGGCGTGGCGGTCGTGGCCGTGCACCCATCGGCAGATGGCATCGCATGCCTGGGTGTCGTCGGCGGTGGCTGGTCGCACCGTGGCGCCGGGTGCAGGTTCCGCGCTAGGACTGCCTTGGAAGACCGAGAGCGGCTCCCGGACAGCGAAGCCGAGCTTGGCGTACAGCGAAAGCGATCGATAGTGGTAGGCCGTCTGGACGAGTCGGACGCCCGCGACTTCTCGGTTGGCAGATCGGAGCAGCAACGCCTCCATCAGCGCCCGGCCTACGCCGGCGTCCATCGCGGCTGGATCGACGCTGATGGGGCCGACGCCGACGATCATGCCGCGTTCGTCCTGAAATCCGCTGCCCAGGATCTTGCCGTCGCTTTCGGCGACCAAACCGTGGATACCGTCGGTGCTCAGCATTGACGTCATCTGAAATTCGGTGAATTCCGGGGTGCCGGGCTCGATGGGGAACCCGTGGCGCGTCGCCAGCGACTCGAAGGAATCGAAGAATATGCGACCCAGCGTCTGGGCGTCGTGCGCCGTCGCCTCGCGAATCCGCAGCCGTGTCACCAGCCAAGTGTGCGCCGAGCACTCGGCAACCGAGAGGAAATCAGCGCCATGAGTCGACAGACGGACAGCCCTGGTGTCGACAGCAATTGTGTCTGCCGGCCTGTGCGTGGCCCAGCGGCTAGCGCTTCGACAGCGGCGACGGAAAGCTTGGGCTGACACGCACACCGTCCAGCCACGCCGTCAGCTCCGCTGCCCGCTTCTTCAACGCCCGCTTCGCGTCGCGGCCCACATCCTCGAGCAGCCGCACCTCGACGCGGCCGTCGGCGTCCTGACCCCAGCCGCCGACGATCCGGCCGTTGCACCATGCGGTCGGGCCACCATTGCCATTCGTGTCGAACAACTGACCGCGGTGCTCACCGAGATACCAGTCGCGGCCGTACCAGCCCATCGTGGTGACATCCAGGCCGGGCAGCAGCGCGCACCACGGCTCGACATCGGGTTCGATGTCGAGATCATCGGACAACGCGAAACCGGGTGTGCCGTCGATATCAACCTCGACAGCGCTGATGTCGCGCAGCGCGTGCCGCGCCCACGTCAGGGTGTTGCCGAACCACCACTTGATGTCCGTCTCCGTCGCGGGGCCGAACGCCCGCAGCCATCTGCGCACCAGTTCAGCGCGAGCCGCCTCCGGCTCTGCGGGCTCCGAAACCGATGGCAGCCACGCGCCCATCGGCGTCCATCGCGGCCGCGAAATCGTCCACGCGCCGTCATTCGGGCCCCTGACGACATCACCCCGCACGGCTAATACCGTCAAAACCCTTGGCGCCAAAGGAGTCTCGCCGCCCCAACGCTTGCCGGGCGCGTAGTCGTACCGGCCGGTCAGCTCGGGCAGCGCCTCGCGCAACTCCTTCGCGCTGGCCGCGCCGTGTTCGGCGAGGTGACGCAGTACCGCCGCGCACGCCGCATCCAGCCATCGCTCACCGTCCGTCGCGACGCCCGCCTTCTGCGCGTCCGTGACCAATCGCCTGCGTTCGTTGTCTGCTACGCGGTCGCTGGCGGCCGACTGGATCAGCGGAAGGTCCTTCGCCCGCACCGTCCACAGTGTGCGCCGCATCGCCAGGTGTTTGAGCAGGGTGCGGCGCTCATACAGTTCGGCATCCAGGTCAGCGACGGCGAAGCCCGGCATCCGCGCCCACAGCGACAAATACGGAGTGGCCGGATCGGTGGCATGCAGCCCGACCAGATCCGCCACCACACCGTCGAGCGACCCTGCCGGCTCAGCCAGAAAATGTCGCCGCCCGAGCCGAGCTCGTCGCTCCTCAACCGTGAATGACCGCATCGCGGACGAACCGTACCTGCACAGACCGACAAAGTTTGGGATCGGTAGCCATCGGGCCGACTTTGACTGAACCCACGACGGACGCCATCAAGGCGACGTACGACGAAGGGAAAATCGATGAACAAGGTTGTCGTGAGCGTGGTCGGATTGGCCGCCGCGGCTGCTGTGCTGGTGGGATGCTCTGACAACAAGAGCGGACCCGCTCCGGCGACGGCTGCGGGTGGCTCACAGGTCAGCACAGGCGGCAGCACCGAGGTCAAGGTCGACGGTAAGGACCTTTCCGGCCTCGATCTGAAATCGGTGACGTGCGTCAAGCAGGGCGGCAAGATCAACGTGGCCAGCGCCGCAGTCAACGGCCAGGCGGGCCTGGCCGTCGTGATGAGCGACGCGAACCCGCCGACCGTGGAGTCGCTGGGCATGACTGTTGACGGCAACGCTCTGGCGGTCACCAACAGCATGGGCGCACAGGTCGGTAAGGCCGACGTCAAGGTCGACGGCAGCACCTACACCATCACCGGTCAGGCCGCGGGCGCTGACATCAAGAACCCGATGGCAGGCATGATCACCAAGCCGTTCACCGTCAAGGTGACCTGCAGCTGATCGGCCGAAGTACGGAAGCGGCGGGCGCCCCTCCCGCGCCCGCCGCTTCCTACAATTCACCTGTGACGATAGCCAGCGACTTGAAGCGCGCGCGACGGCTGATCTTCGCCGCGGACGAAGAAGCGGCGAAGCAATTGCTGCTGTCTCTCGACGAGCAGATCGACAAGGCCGACCGGGACGATCTTCTGCTCGAGGTCTACGCCCAGCTGGGCGAGATCTACCTGGTTCGCACGGCGTACAACGGCGTCGAGGAATGCCTCCGCCGCATCACCGACTGCCTGACCATCTACCAGTCGATCCGGACCGGCACCAATCCCGAAGCGGCGGCCCAGGTCCCGATGTCTGACGCCGACGTCGACCACATGATCTGCCGGTATTCGCGACGGGCGCAGTTTCTGCGGACCGGACTTGCCGCCGCCGCGCACGGCGACCATGAGGCCGCCGAGGCCGCACTGCTGATCCTGACCGACGACACCCCGACAACATTCTCCGACCTCACGGCCGAACACCGATTTCTCATCACCTATGCACAGATTCTCTGTGCCACCGCGCTCTGCGACGACGACCTGCACGTCCGGTCGGTTCCGCTGTGGGAGCACGTGCTCGATACCATCGAAAACTCCTGCGGCGAAACCGAATTCGACGACTTCCTGCTCGTCCAGGCCGGCACGGCATACGGCCGGTTCTGCGTCGAGACCGGGCGCTTATCGGAGGCGGAGCCGTGGCTTCAGCGCGCCGGTGCCCGTGCCCAGAAACGCGGATGGAAACTGGCAACGGCCAGAACGCAATTCGAACGTTCCACCGCCCGCTGGTCGGTGGGCGACCGCGCGGAGTGTCAGCGGCTTGTGCACGAGGCGTACCCAGCGATTGCCGAGGGCTACCGCGCGCACGACGTGTCGCGGTGCTGGCTGTACTTCGGTCTGCTCAGCCTCTCGATCGAGATGCTGGACGACGCCGACGAGCGGTTCGGGCATGCCGAACGACATTGGCGTGAGGTCGAGAAGCCGTTGCACATCCACCGTATTCTGTTGCAGCGCAGTTGGGTCGACATCTTCCGTGGCGACTTCGCGGCGGCTGAGGCGCGCACCAACGAGGCCCGCGCGCTGCTCGACTCGTGGCCACGGCACAGCTGGCTGCAGTACGCCCGGCTCGACGACCATTTCGGCAGCATCCTGCGCGCCGAGGCGCTGGCCGACCCCCACACCGCGGCGGCAAAGTTCGAGCAGGCCGCCGAGCTCAAGGTCCCGGCGGCGCTCGCCGTCGACTCCGTACGGCACTCCATGACCGATGCGGACGCGCGGATGCGGTGGGCGAACCACGTATCCGCCAGGATCCTTGCGGGCGCCTTCGCTGTCGCATGGGAGTGGGGCAACACCGAACTCGTCAGCGAACTCGTCGAATACCACAGCGCGCGAGGCAGTTTCAGCACCGAGCCGGACGCCCAGACCGCCGACTGGACCGGGACCGCGACAGCCGCAGTTCCCCTCGATACCGTCGACGAGTACGCCCTGGTCGCCGCTGGACAAGCGGTGTCCGGCGGCGCGTCGCTGACCCGGCTCGGTCCGCTGCCACCGCTGCAGATGGATCCGACCAACGGACCGATCATGAGCCGGTATCGCACGCTGGCGTCGGAGCGCTACGGATGTGCAGTCACCGCCGACGAGGCCGCTTGGTCAACGTGGCCGTAACCCTCGTCCTTCGCTACGCCGACGTCGGAGTCGCCACCTATGCCAGCCTCCGCGTCGTCGGAGAGCCGGCGCGAACCGTCACCTGGGTGGTTCAGGAGCCCGAACTCGTTGCCGCACTTGATCGACTGGCCACCGCGCTGCCGGACCCAGTCGAGTCCGAGACACGCCGCGATGCGGTCGAGCGTGCCATCGCCTCAGGCCCGTTCGCAGCGCCAGCCACCGAATTGGCGATCGCCCGCACGTTGGGGCTTAGCCTGTTGGCGCCCCAAGCGTGGCAGCTGCTGGTCGAATGTGCGGCATCGCCGCGGGCCGCGCTGTTCGTATCGCCCAGCGCGCGGCTGGCGCGCGTGCCGTGGGGGCTGCTCGCGATGCCGAACGAGGACGGCTTCCGGTTGGTGGAACTCGCGGACGTGCTGATGGCGGCCCCGTCAAACATCGTGAATTCCGCGCGAACAGCGGCGAACTGGGACGATCGTCGCGATAGCCCGCCGCTCCTGATTCTCGATCCGCGTGTGCCAGGGCAGCGACCCGACTCTGCGCTGGGCTCCGTGCTGGGCAGACCATCGGCGGAAACCTCACTGGCGCAACACTTTGCGGCCACGATGGGGCAACGCGCGGTGCTGCCCGAGGTCGGCGGCGCCATCGAGTTATTCCGCCGTACCGACGCCGATCGGTCATGGCTGGGCCGTCAGCTCGACCGGAAACCGAGCAGGCTGCTGTACGTCGGGCATGCCACCGCCGCAGACGGCGACGTTGGGCATGCCGACCGGGCCGCGCTGCATCTCGCCGATGAACGACCGCTGACGGCGTCGGATCTGATGTCGGCGAAACTGCCGATGCCGCCGCGAATCGCGATGATTGCGTGTGCATCCGGCGGCGACTATCAATTCGACGAGGCGACGGGCCTGGTGGCGGCGATGATCCTGGGTGGCGCGCAGCTGGTCACCGCCACGCTGTGGTCATTACCGACCACCGCTGGCTACCGCCAGTTCGTCTCTGCCGCAGGTGATCACGATCCGATGGCGGAGGCGATCATCGCCGTCGACCGCGCCCACGAAGAGCCAGCCGCGGGACGCGCCGTGAACGGTTGGCAGCGTGCGCAGATGCGACGATGGCGCGACGGCGACATCAGCGCGAGCCCGCTGTATTGGGCGGCCCTGGCTACTTTCGCGGTCGACGGAGTCCGATGAACACCTCAGCTGGGGGGCACGCACACGGCCACCGCCGACTCGTCTCCGGCCCAGTAATAGGTCTCGACAATGCTGCCTGGAGAGACCTTCGTCAGCGCCGAGGCGGGAATCAGTGCCGTCTGGTGAGCGGGAAACTGGCCGCCGCCCGGCTTTCTCACCATCACGTCGAGCACGACCTCCCGATGGTCCTCGCGGGAAGCGCCGGTGGTGCGCATGCCGGTGACGACTGCGTGCGACTTGGTGCCGTTCCGGATCAGGGCGATTTGATCACCGGTGAGCAGGCCTTTTCGCAACAACATCTGCTCGAATTCCGCGCGGACGACCAGCATGTCCGCAGCGGTGACCAGGCGTTCGGCGCTCTCGTCGGACCCCGGTGGGTGCCCCGTGCTCACCCGAGCCGGCATGAGCAATGCGGCGGTGCTGCCTGTCAGCAGGAAGCAGAAGAAGGCAACGGTGACGAGCTGATCGGCGGCGAATCCGAGCAACAGTGCTGTGGACATGCCACTAGGTTCAGCTCTTGTGCTGGCTACCGAACCCAACTTTATGCTGGACGGATGAGCGCGGGCTTCGAGACGGCGACGTCGGCTATTGCCGTCAGCCAGCCTCGCCGCGCCGTGATCGACCGCGCATGGCGGGCCATCGGCCCCGGCGTCGAGGTGCTCAGCGGCGACGACGGTGGGCCGCTGCGTCGCACCATCAAGCGGATCCTCGACCCGCTGGTGCTTCGGCTGCGTGCCAACACCCAGTACTCGGCGCCCTTCGTCGACGCGGCCACCGCGATGGCGATGCACGAGCTGATCGTCAGCCATGGGCCCCAATTGCGTGCTGCCGCAGCGTGGTTCGAGCAGCTCAAGCGTGAGCGTCGCAGGCTGCGCATCACCACCGGCAATGCCCAGGAGCTCTACTTCCCGGTCTGTTTCGAGCTCGCGGTAACGAAAGGCGCACCCGCGCAACAGGATGATGGATCTGCCGAGTCGGCGTTACGGGAGATTCACGGCGACCGCGACCGCATCGCGATTGAGGTGCTCAACCAATACGTGACCGATCCCGACGTCGTCGCCGCGCTGGCTGATCAACTCGGCCGCAGCTGGACCGACGTACAGCCGGGCCCCGAGATCAATACTCCGTTTCTGGCGGGCCTCACCACGGTGCTCGGACCTGCCGACGGTCACAATGCGTCGATCGCTCGGCAGCGCGTGTGGTCGGCGCTGATCGCCGATGCCACACCGTACAACCTGGGCGCAAAAGCACGGAGCGCCGTCGCGGAGTTGCCGTGGTCGATCTCGGCGCTCGGCCTGAGTTCCGTTGAGCCGCAACGACCGCCGGACATCGTGAGCGGGTCGGACAGCGACCGGCCGCTGAACCGGAGCGTCATCGACCGGGTGCGGGCGACGCTGCGGCGCGCGATGGGGCGCGATGATTTGCCCGACATCCCGTTGTTGTGCGCGGAAGAGGTCGACCGGTCCTGCGCGCCGTGGGGACTGATGGCAGAGGACAAGCAGGCCACGCTGATCGCTGGAATCGAGGTCGGCGCCTGCCTGGCACCGCTGTCCGATTCCGTGGACACCCGCTATGAGTTGGCCGCCCAGATTCAGGCCCGGCTGCGCAAGGAAGCCTATGTGCTGCACGCCCGTCGGTATCTCGTCGACGGCGGCCCCATGCATCCTCGGCAGCAGCAGGTGGTCGATGACCTGGCCTCGTTCGCGCGCCCGTATTTGAGCCGACTGTGGGCCCGACTGCATGGCCGCGACGTTTGGCAGGAGTCGTGCGATGACGTCGACGACGTGCGCGCGCTTCTTGAGGGCGTTGCGAGGTCGGTGAGTCTCGATCACCGCCAACGGATCAAATCGATGCTCGAGCTGCAGGTGGCGGGATGAGACTCGTCGCCGATTCCGGGTTGTGGAGCACCGGACAACAAGTGGCCCAGCCACAACTCGTCGCGCTGCTGGAAGTCAGCGGTGCGGTTCTGTCGTGGACCGTCGACGACGCTACGCACGCGGCACAGATCACCTTCACCCATCCTGATCGCGCCGATTGGCTGTGGCGGGTGCTCGGCGAGCCCGGGCACATCGCGCTGGCCGCTGCGCTGGACGGGCGGACGCCCGACGCGGCCATCGAGCTCGCCGACGTCAATCCGCGACCGGAAACGCTTGAGCCGCTTCGCAGGCTGGCGTTGGGGCATTGGCTGCGGCGTTGGTGGCCCACCAGCCAGCGCGACGGCATCGCAGCACTCGACGGCTCGCTGCTCGACGCGGAGATAGCGACGCTTACGGCCGGGGCCGAGGAGTACTTCACCGACGACACCTTCGATTCCGACGTGGCGGCCCTGTTGCGGCCGCACACCGCGGCGCTGAGCGCGCATCTGCGGGGCGGCGACCCGCGCGTCATCGAACTCGTGCGCAGCTGTGCCGATCTCGCCGCCGACGTCGGAGTCGCGTTCTCCGAGACGGACAATCTGGCGATGCGTCGCGATGACTACGCGCTGGCCGCCGGAGCGGACGGCCACGGACGCAGCGCGACCGCAATAGCGACAGGTACCGACTCGGTCAACTGGGGCGCTGTCCCACCGGGCATCTTCGATGCGGCTGAGGACACCATCCAGTGGCAGGTCGAGATGATCGATGGCGCAGCGAAAGCCGTTGTGCGCGTTGAGTTGTCAGGGGCTGCGTTGCCCGCAGGCATCAATGTTCGGCTGCGCTCCGGCGATTTCAGCGGTGAGGGCGTGCTTGATGCGGACGGCGTCGCCACCTTTGAAATTCTCGGCGGACAGCAGCCGGTCGCGGAATCGGCTGCGTGGGATCATGATTGGCGGTCCACCACGGTGACGATCGGTGCCGACATCGAGGAGTCGCCGCAGACGCGCGAGCGGATCAGGGAGTTCGCGCGGGCACGACTGCGAGTGCCCGCAGGTGATGCGTTCCTCGCCGAAGTGCTGGCCGCTGAGTCGGATTACTGACCCGCGTTCTCTTCGCGGTGCATCGACTTGCGGATCTCGGCTAGCCGTTCGGCTGCGGCCCGCTGACGGGCGTCGTATTGCTCCTCGATGGTGCGACCCTCAGGAGTCTCGGTGGCCAGTTCTGAGGCGCCGATAGCGGCGCCGTAGCGCGTTTCGATCTTTTCGCGCACCGAATCGAACGTGGGCACCCCGCCGGCCGTGTATCCGGTGTCGGCCGGCTCGGTGGGTAAAGGTGCTGCTGCGGTACCGGCCTCGGGTTCCGGCTCAGGCGTGGGTTCGTCCGGCATGACGCCAACGCTACCGTCCTACTTGGCCGCCGCCTGCAGGTTTGGGCCCGAGTGCGGCGGGGCAGGCGCTGGAGCGGGAGCCGTTGGTTGCGGCGACGGAGGCAGCGGCAGTACGGGCAGCCCGGGTGTGCCCAGCTGACCGGCCAACCATGGCAGCCCGACCGCGAACGCGTGTGCGGCGAACGGCCAGTCGTGCTTGCCCGGCTGCATCACCACCGCACATTTGATCCCGTTCGCGCTTCCGGTCGCACACAACGAGTTCGCCGCCGCGGTCTGGTCGCCCGCGCTGGCCGCCGCATTCACCACATGCGGCTGCGTCGACGGGTTGCCGTTGATGTCGAACCAGCCGACCACCCCGGTGTAGGGGCCGTGGCGGGTGATGACCGTCGTCGGATCAAACGCCGCCCAGGCGGCGGCATTGCCCCCGAACAGCCGCGCAATCGTCTGGGCCTTGTTTCCGGAGTTGGGTGACAAATCGCCCGCGATGTCCTCGAAGGCGCTGAACATGTCGGGATGCATCACTGTCAGGTCGACCGCGCACGTGCCACCCATCGAAAATCCGACAACGCCCCAGTTGGCCCGGTTCTGCGAAACGTGATAGTCCGAAACCATGAACGGCACAACATCTTTGGTGAGGTGATCCGCGGCGTTTCCGCGGCTGCCGTTGACGCATTCGCTGTCGTTGTTGAAGGCGCCGCCGGCGTCGACGAACACGAACACCGGTGCATTACCGCCGTGCGCGGCAGCGAAGTCGTCGATCGTCTTGACCGCGCCACCCCCGCGTAACCAATCGGCGGGCGTGTTGAATTCGCCCCCGATCATCATCACCGTCGGCAAGGGCGGCGGGGGATCGGTGGCGTACCAGGCGGGCGGAAGGTAGACCAGCTCGCCCCGGTGCCTGAAGCCGGATCCCGCATCCGGAATGTTGACCGGCACCACAGTGCCCTTCAGCGGAATAGCGTGCCGTTTCTGCATCGCGACGACGGTCCCGGCGTCCGTCTGGTCGGGCAGCGGTCCCGCGGTCAGCTGGTTGTAGGCGGTCTCCACGGTGGGGAAGTAGCCCACCCATATATTCAGCGCGAGCCCGGCACACAGCACGCACGCCGGCACCGCCACTGCTGATACGCCCCGCCGCCACCACCGGGCGCCACGCCAGCCCGCGATCAACACGCCGGCGGCCACACCGGTCAGGCCGATCCAAATCCACAGCGAATTCGGAGCTGGATTGGTGTTGTCGCCCAGCCCCTGCGAAGCGATGTACCAGTACGCCGCCACCGTCAGCGCGACCCCGACCAGCGCCGCCCACGGCAGCCACACCACGCGCCAGCGGCGGTTTCGCCAGCCGATCGCGGCGATGAGCAGCAGGCCTGCGATGACTTGCACCGCGATCGGAAGCCATCCGTGCATGAGCGAGAGGTGGTGGCGAAACGGGCCCGGTAACGTCACGGCAACAATCGTGGACGTGGTTCCTTAGGGCTGCCTGTGAGCCAGCTGTTCGTCCCCGGCGGATGCTGCTAGCGCGGTTTGGCCAAGGGGAACGGCAGCGTTTCGCGGATGCTGCGTCCGGTAATCAGCATGACCACCCGGTCGACACCCATGCCGAGGCCGCCCGTCGGCGGCATCGCGTACTCCATTGCCTGCAGGAAGTCTTCGTCGAGTTCCATCGCCTCGGGATCGCCGCCCGAGGCCAGCAGCGACTGCTCCTGCAGCCGTCGGCGCTGCTCGACGGGATCCGTCAGCTCGCTGTAGGCGGTGCCCAACTCCACCCCCCACGCCACCAGATCCCAGCGCTCGGCGACCCCGGGGATGCTGCGATGCGGCCGGGTCAGCGGCGATACCGAGGTGGGGAAGTCCTTGTAGAAAGTCGGCGCCTCGGTACGGTCCTCGACCAACCGTTCGTAAAGCTCGAGCACCACCGCGCCCGCATCCCAGTGGGTCAGGTACGGGATGCCTGCCGCATCGCAAAGCTTGCGCAGCACGGCCAGATTCGTGTCGGGCCCGATCTGCTCGCCGAGCGCCTCGGACACCGCGCCGTGCACGGTCTTCACCGTCCACTCCCCGGAGATGTCGACGGGTTCCAGCGTGCCGTCCTCGCGAGGACGCATGAAGACCTGTGCGCCGTTGGCGGCCTGCGCGGCGTTCTGGATCAGCTCGCGGCAGCCACCGATCCAGACGTTGTAGTCGGCGTGCGCCTGATAGGCCTCCAGCAGTGTGAACTCGGGGTTGTGGCTGAAGTCGACACCCTCGTTGCGAAACGCGCGACCAAGCTCGAAGACCCGCTCGACACCGCCGACGCACAGCCGCTTGAGATACAGCTCGGGCGCGATGCGCAGATACAGATCGAGATCGTAGGCGTTGATGTGGGTGAGGAACGGCCTGGCGTTGGCACCGCCGTGGATCTGCTGCAGGATCGGGGTTTCGACCTCCAAAAACCCATTGCCGACCAGGGTTTCGCGGATCGCGTGCAGCACCCCGCTGCGCGCTCGGATCAGCTCGCGGGCCTCGGTGTTGATCGCCAGGTCGACGTAGCGGGCCCGTACCCGCGACTCCTGGTCGGTCAGCCCCTTCCACTTATCGGGCAGCGGGCGCAGGCACTTGCCGATCAGTCGCCAACTGAGAACAAGCAGCGAGCGGGTGCCCTTCTTGCTGTAGCCCATGGTCCCGGACACCTGGATCAGGTCGCCAAGATCGATGGCCTGGGTGAAATCCGCGGTAGATCCGTCTTCAAGGATCGAATTGTCAAGCAGCAGCTGCACTTCGCCCGACCAGTCGCGCAACTGCGCGAACAGCACGCCGCCGTAGTCGCGGATGCGAAGCACCCGCCCTGCGACGGTCACGGTGCCTGCGCCCTCGGAGTCGACTGCCTGCGCGACGGTGTGGCTGGGCGCCTCGCCGACGGGGTATGCGTCGACGCCGTTGTCTTGCAACGACTTCAACTTGGCCATCCGGACGCGCACCTGCTCAGGCAGTCGCGCTCCGTCGTCGGCCTCGGGGAGGTCGGCCTCTAGCTCGCCGAGGTCGGGCGCGCTGCCGTCATGGCGCAAAAGCCCTGTCGCGACCAGGTTTTCGGGAGCCGAGATGTGATGGCCGGTATGCGGTTGCTCAGCGCGTCGCGAGAACGGCAGCACCAGGAAGCCTTCGGCGATCACCGATGCGACACCGACGCGGGGCACAAGGCGGGCGTCTTCGTAGCAGGCGTACCGCGGCACCCACTGCGGCAGGTATTTCATGTTCGACCGGTACAGCGTCTCGAGCTGCCACCACCGGGAGAAGAACACCAACAGGCCACGCCACAGCCGCGCGACAGGGCCCGCCCCGAGCTGTGCGCCGTGTTCGAATGCCGTCCGGAACATCGCGAAGTTCAGCGAAATCCGGGTCACCCCAATGCCTTCGGATTGCATGCATAGCTCGCTGACCATCAATTCGATGGTTCCGTTGGGGGACTGCGGTGAGCGGCGCATCAGGTCGAGCGACGCGCCGTTGTTGCCCCACGGGACCAGCGACAGCATCGCCACGACTTGATCGTTTTGCACAGCTTCCACCAGCAGACAGTCGCCGTCAGCGGAGTCGCCGAGTCTGCCAAGCGCCATCGAGAAGCCGCGCTCGGTTTCGGTGTCGCGCCACGTGTCCGCACGCACGATGACCTTGGCCATTTCCTCGCTGGACAGATCTCGGTGCCGTCGAATCCGGACGGTTGCACCTGCCCGTCGCGCCCGCGTCACGGCCTGGCGCACTGCCCGCATTTCGGGTCCGGAGAGCCGGAAGCTGTCGGGATACAGGATGGCCTCGTCGCCGAGTTGCAGCGCGTTGAGGCCCGCCTGCCGAAACGCCTCCGCGCCCGTCGAGCTGGCCCCCATCACGCCGGGCGCCCAGCCGTACGTCTGGCACAGCTCTAGCCACGCATGGATGGCTTGCTGCCACGCCTTCGGATCGCCGACGGGGTCGCCGCTGGCGAGGCAGACGCCGACCTCGACGCGATAGGTGATGGCCGCCCGGCCGTTGGAGGCGAAGACCACGGCCTTATCGCGGCGGGTGGCGAAATAGCCAAGTGAGTCGTTCTTTCCGAACAGTTCCAACAGCCCGCGGATGGCTGATTCGTCCTCGCCGGTGAGCGCGTTGTCGGCGCGCTGCGACTGGAACAGCACGATCGCGGTCACCATCAGCGCGACCGCGCCGAACAGGCCGAGCAGCGCGTTGACGAAGACATGCGGGTGGCCGCTGAACGAGGCGGAGTCGGCGCCCGCGAAGGCGCTGACCCGGTTGAGCGCGTAGAGGAAGCGGTCTTCGCGGGCCAGGCTGCCAGGGAACACCTCGAGTAGGGCCCAGCCGATGAGGGTGCCGATTCCCATGGCCGCGACCAGCGTGAACACCGCCTTCAGCAATGCTCCGCGGCGCACCTTCGCCCAGAATTCCTTGCGGGCCAGGACCAGGCACAGGATCGACGTGACGTGGAACGCCACCCCGATCACTTCGCCGATGTCGTCCATCACCGACTTGGGGCTCGTGACCAATCCGCCGACGTTCCACCCGATCGACGCGACCATGTAGCCGATGAGGATCCACCATGCGATCCGCTTGCGGGCTGCCAACGCCGCCGCGAGCAGCGCCAGCACGAAGGCCCACGCGAAGCTGGTGTCGGGGAAGTTGAAGATGTAGTTGTTGACGAACTCGCGGGGCTCCTTGATCACCCACCGGATTCCCGGTGAGACGCTGGCGATCAACGACAGCGTGGCAATGATGCCGACCGTCCAGCCGGCGGCTGCGGGCACCCATGAGTAGCGGGAGGCCCGACGCGTCAACGTGGCGGTCATAGGCCGCGAGGATATTCGCTCAAACCTGGAAATGGTTGTGACTGCGCTAGCTACCAGACCGGCCCGGTGTACTTTTCGCCAGGCCCCTGGCCCGGTTCGTCTGGCGCGG
The DNA here is from genome assembly GCF_000328565.1 of Mycobacterium sp. JS623. Lineage (NCBI taxonomy): Bacteria > Bacillati > Actinomycetota > Actinomycetes > Mycobacteriales > Mycobacteriaceae > Mycobacterium > Mycobacterium sp. JS623. Next base: position 3,016,338 of record NC_019966.1, read on the forward strand.
CGCTGGATTCATGGAACGTCAACTGCAGTGTCTTCAGCCCGTCGCGCACTGGCCCGGCGTGTGGGCCGAGGTATTCGGCGGACGCGGTGACCAACCCGGCAAGCGCGGTGATCAGCCGCCGCGCCTCGTCGAGATCGCGCTGCGGGCTCTCGTCCGGGTCCTCCGCCGAGAGCCCGAGCTTCTCGGCGGCGGCGCTCATCAACATGACCGCCGACCGCGTGATGACCTCGACGGCGGGGATATCACTCAGCTCGCGGACGGCCGGGCCGTCCAGATCGCCAATGTCAGTGGGATCGGTCATGCCTGCTAGACTCGCATGCGCGACCGTCCCGGCGTACGCCAGGGACAGCAAGTGGAGTCCCACTCCCACCGCTGACCATACCGGCACAGCGGTCCGGTCACAGGCATCCGTGCCTGTCCTGGTCGGCTTTGGGCCCTGCTTTGAGCAGGGCTTTTCTGTTCGATTGAGCAGAGTGGCTGAAGGCGTGGACTCCTAGAGGACAACATAGGAGGCCCCATCAGCACTGAGACCCGCGTCAACGAGCGCATTCGAGTCCCCGAAGTCCGGCTTATCGGACCAGGTGGCGAGCAAGTAGGCATTGTGCGCATCGAAGACGCCCTCCGCGTCGCCGCGGATGCCGATCTCGACCTTGTCGAAGTAGCCCCGGATGCCAAACCGCCGGTTTGCAAGATCATGGACTACGGCAAGTTCAAATACGAGACGGCTCAGAAGGCGCGCGAGTCTCGCAAGAATCAGCAGCAGACCGTCGTCAAGGAACAGAAGCTGCGACCCAAGATCGATCCGCACGACTACGAGACCAAGAAGGGCCACGTGGTCCGCTTCCTGCAAGCGGGGTCGAAGGTCAAAGTCACGATTATGTTCCGCGGACGCGAGCAGTCGCGGCCCGAACTCGGGTACCGGCTCCTGCAACGGCTGGGCGCCGACGTCGCCGACTACGGCTTCGTCGAGACGTCGGCCAAGCAGGACGGCCGCAACATGACGATGGTGCTGGCTCCGCACCGCGGCGCGAAGACTCGCGCCAAGGCGGCACACGACGCAGATGCCCCGCCGGCGCAACGGGCAGAACCGACCCCCGCGCCCGCGGCGGCACCGACTGAAGCTCCAGACGTAACGAAGAACTGAAAGAGGACACATGCCAAAGGCGAAGACCCATAGCGGCGCTTCCAAGCGGTTCCGGCTGACCGGCACCGGCAAGGTCGTGCGCCAGAAGGCCAACCGTCGGCACCTTCTCGAGCACAAGCCGACCAAGCGCACCCGGCGCCTGGACGGACGCACCGAGGTGGCGGCCAACGACACCAAGCGCATCAAGAAGTTGCTGAACGGCTAAGTAGCCCAGCCCCCGTACGACCTGAACGAAGAGGAAAACTCCCATGGCACGCGTGAAGCGCGCAGTGAACGCTCAAAAGAAGCGGCGCACAGTACTCAAGGCATCCAAGGGCTACCGCGGTCAGCGGTCGCGGCTGTATCGCAAAGCCAAAGAGCAGCAGCTGCATTCGTTGACCTACGCCTACCGCGACCGGCGTGCCCGCAAGGGCGAGTTCCGCAAGCTGTGGATCTCTCGGATCAACGCGGCGGCCCGCGCCAACGACATCACCTACAACCGCCTGATCCAGGGCTTGAAGGCCGCCGGCGTTGAGGTGGACCGTAAGAACCTCGCCGAGATCGCGGTCAGCGATCCTGCTGCGTTCACCGCGCTGGTCGAGGTCGCCAAGGGCGCGCTGCCCAGCGATGTCAACGCGCCCTCCGGCGAGGCCGCCTGACGCTCACCGAGCGCTCCGCAAGGGTGGCGGCCGCGGTCAAGCTGCACCGCCACATTGGACGACGACGCGCCGCACGTTTTCTCGCCGAGGGATCCAATCTCGTCGAGGCAGCGTTGCGGTGCGGACTCGTTTCTGAAGTGTTCGCCACCGAGTCCGCGATGAACCGGTTCGGCGCGCTACTCACCGACGTGCCGGTGCATCTAGTGACTGACCGTGCCGCAAAAGCGTTGTCGGACACCGTAACTCCAGTCGGTTTGGTCGCAGTGTGTTCGGTGCCGGAGACGACGCTTGACGATGTGCTTGCCGACACGCCGCGCCTGGTGGCGGTCGCGGTGGAGATCTCTGAACCCGGCAACGCCGGCACGCTGATCCGCATCGCCGATGCGATGGGCGCCGACGCGGTGGTGCTGGCCGGGCACAGCGTCGATCCCTACAACGGCAAGTGCCTGCGGGCTTCGGCAGGCAGCATCTTCGCTATCCCTGTGGTGGCCGATGACGACGCCTCGGGCGCCGTGAGCAAGCTGCGCGACGGCGGCCTTCAGGTGCTGGCGACAACGGTCGACGGCGAGGTGAGCCTCGACGACGCCGACTTATCGGGGCCCACGGCCTGGTTGTTCGGCCCGGAAGCGCACGGCCTGCCAACCGAATTGGCGGACATGGCCACCCATCGGGTGCACATCCCGATGCCGGGCAGCGCCGAAAGCCTGAATGTCGCGTCGGCCGCCTCGATCTGCCTCTACCAAAGCGCCAGAGCCCACCGATTTGCGTAACGCCACGGCGAAGAAACTGCCGCCGAAAACTCGCCACTGCGTTACGTAAAAACTCTAGCCACCGTTCAGCAGCGCCTTGGCGACATGGGTGATCTGCACCTCGTTGCTCCCGGCGTAGATCATCAACGACTTCGCGTCGCGCGCCAACTGCTCGACGCGGTACTCGGTCATATAGCCGTTGCCGCCGAACAGTTGCACCGCATCCATCGCGACGTCGGTGGCGGCCTGCGAGCAGTACCACTTGATCGCCGACGCCTCGGGCAGTGAAATCGGCTTGCCCTTTTGCGCCGACTCGATGACGCGAAACAGGATGTTGCGCACGTTCATTCGCGCGACCTCCATGCTCGCCAGCTTGAGCTGGATCAGTTGGAACTGGCCGATCTCCTGGCCCCACAGCGTGCGGCTCTTCGCGTAGTCGACGCACAGCCGCAGGCACTCCTCGATGACGCCCAACGCCATCGCCGCAACGCCGATCCGCTCGGCCGAGAAGTTGGACCGTGCGCTCGCGCGGCCGTCGCCAGCCGCGTCTTCGGTCTCGCCCAGCAGCCGGTCGCGGCCAAGTCGGACGTTGTTGAAGAACAACTCCCCGGTGCGGGAACTGTGAATCCCCATCTTGCGGAACGGCTTTGACTGGACGAAGCCCAGCATGCCGCGATCAAGCACGAACGTCAGCACCTTGCGGTCGCGCTTATCGGCGCCGTCACCCTCATCGAGCTTCGCGTACACCACCACCACATCCGCGTCCGGCCCGTTGGTGATGAACGTCTTCTGGCCGTTGAGGATGTAGTCGTCACCGTCGCGCACCACGTAGGACTTCATGCCCCCGAACGCATCAGAACCAGAGTCCGGTTCGGTGATCGCCCACGCGCCGATCTTGTCGTACGTGACGAGATCGGGCAGCCAGCGCTCCTGCTGCGCCAGCGTGCCGCGGCCCATGATCGTCGGCACCGTCAAGCCCAACGAGACGCCCATGCCGGTGACGATGCCCATCGACACCCGGCACAACTCGCTGACCACGACGAAGCCCATACCGCCGGAGCCCTCACCGAACATGCCGCCGCCGGATGACGGTTTACCCGACGACGACCCGCCCTCGCGGAGCTTCGCGAGCCGCTTGTCAAGCGAGTCGCGCGCCATCTCCGCGATGCCGAACGTCGCGAACAGCTTGCGGATGATGGGGTAGGGCTCCATCTCGCCGCTTTCCAGCGCGTCGACGTGGGGACGAATCTCTTTGTCGACGAACTCGCGCACGGCGTCGCGCACAGCGAGATCGACATCAGTCCACTCGAGCATGTGTTCAGGCTGCCTTACCGCGACCGCGCGCCGGACGCAGCCCCGCCAACGAGAACGTCGTATGCATCAGCGACCCGGCGCGATCCAGCAGTGTCTTGCGCGGCGGCAGGTAATGCATCGGCAGGCCGTGACGGTCGCGAGGCGGCGACATGAACGCCGGCGCCTCGACAAGCGGGGCATCGGCCGGCGTCCGGCCCTGGGAGCGGCGGTAGGCGGCCAATGCCCGTGGGTGTAACCGGATCTCGTCGGGAACCGCGACGAACGCCAGCTCGACGAGCTTTCCGAACAACCGCAGCAGCACCTCGTCGCCTGGCGTCCACCGCATGCCCACCTTCTCGCGCACCGCTTCGTCGAACAGGCCGGCCGCGATCCAGCGCTGCGCGCCCACCATCGGCCGGAACAGTTGGTCCCACACCGCCGTCGGCATCAACACGAACCACGGCTTGGGGATGCGGATCGTGAAGATGTCCAGCGTGGCCTTGTTGATCTCGAGCTCTTCGCTGCACTTGCGTTCCCAGTACTCCTGAAAATCCTCCCAGGACTTGGGCACCGGGCGCATGCTCATGCCGTACATCCGGTACCACTGCACGTGCTCGTCGAACAGCTGTCGCTTTTCGGCCTCGGTCAGCCCGCCGCAGAAGTACTCGGCGGTTTTGATGATGAGCATGAAGAACGTGGCATGGGCCCAGTAGAAGGTCTCCGGGTTCAGCGCGTGATAGCGACGGCCTTCGGCGTCGGTGCCCTTGATCGTCTTGTGGTAGCTCTTGATCTGCTCACCGGTCTGCGCGGCGCGGTCGCCGTCATACACCACGCCCATGATCGGATACACCGAGCGGGCGACCCGCTGCAGTGGCTCGCGCAGCAAAATCGAATGGTCCTGGACGCCGGCGCCGAGCTCGGGATACATGTTCTGGATCGCACCGATCCAAACGCCGAGCATGCCGGTCCGCAGGTCGCCGAAGTACTTCCATGTCAGCGAGTCGGGGCCGAGGGGATTGCCGTCGTCTGTGGTCGTCGTTGAACGCACAACCCAACGATAATGTTGACAACACATGTTGTCTACGATTGCCTGCGGCGTGGCGGCGCAGTGTTATCCGCGCTCCATCGTCTAGCCACACGCCTGTGACCAGGCTGTTTACCGGTCGATGTTGCCTCAACTAGGCTGGCGCCCGTGGATGATGTCGAGTCGATCGACGAGCGACCCGTCACACAATCATCCGGCCCTAAGGGTTGGTTGAAGGGCACCAATCACAACCCGGCTGTCATCGAGTTCCTGCGCCGGGCGCGTCGGGCACTGCCCGGTGACCCCGATTTCGGAGATCCGTTGTCAGTCGACGGTGTTGGGGGTCCACGTGCGGCCGCGCGGGCCGCTGATCGCTTGCTCGAACGGGAGGCCGCCTCGCGCGAAGTCAGCCTGGGCGCACTGCAGGTGTGGCAGGCGCTGACGGAGCGGGTGTCGGGTAAGCCGGCGAATCGTGAGGTGACGCTGGTGTTTACCGACTTAGTGGGCTTTTCGTCGTGGTCTCTGAGTGCTGGCGACGAGGCGACGTTGAAGTTGTTGCGCCGGGTTTCTCAGGTCGTCGAGCCGCCGCTACTGGAGGCGGGTGGTCAGATCGTCAAGCGGATGGGCGACGGCATAATGGCGGTGTTCGCCCAACCCGCCACCGCGGTGCGCGCCGCCATCGCTGCCCGCGAAGCAGTGAAAGACGTTGAGGTGGAAGGCCATACGCCGCGGATGCGAGTCGGGGTGCACACCGGCCGGCCGCAGCGGATCGGTTCGGACTGGCTCGGCGTCGACGTCAACATCGCTGCGCGAGTGATGGCGCGGGCCACCAAGGGCGAACTAGTGGTGTCTGCGGCGACGCTCGACCGAATTTCAGAGGAGGATTTCGAAAATCTCGGCGTGACGGCGAAACGGCTTCGCCGGCAGGTCTTTACGGCCAAGCAGGACGGCGTGCCCGCCGACCTCATCATGTACCGCTTGAGAACTCGCAGGCAGTTGCCAGGCGGCGAGGACGGCGAAGCAGGCGCGGCGGGCGCATAGTGGTCTGAGATGTCTGAGATGTTGCTCCGAACCCTCGCCCCGCTGGCACGGGTCCGCGTCACCGCGGTCTACGCGGTCATAGTGACCTGCGTCACCGTAGCCTTGTACGCGCTCGGTCCTCAGGTACAGGACCGAGTGATCCGTCATGTCAGCACGAACCTGCACAATCTCAGTCACGGGCACTTCGGCACGCTGCTGGGCAGTGCCTTCGTCATCGACGCCGGGCCCATCTATGTGTGGTTGCCAGGGTTGGTCTGCCTGCTAGCGGTGGCGGAACTGACGTTCCGCAGCGGCCTGTTGGCGGCGACGTTCGCGGCGGGCCACATCGGGGCGACCCTGCTGGTCGCTGCGGGCCTGACTGTGGCTGTACACGTGGGCTGGCTGCCGTTGTCGATCAGCCGCGCGACCGATGTCGGCATGAGTTACGGGGCCGCGGCCGTGCTTGGCTCACTGACCGCGGCGATACCCGCACGCTGGCGGCCCGCATGGATCGGATGGTTTGTCGCGGTAGGGCTGGCGGCGGTCGCCGTTGGCCATGACTTCACCGACGTCGGTCATGCGGTGGCGCTGGGGCTTGGCATGTTGGTGGCGACGCGCTTCCGTCGGCCGGACCACTGGACGCCCGCGCGGTTCGTACTGCTCGTGGTGGCCGTAGCGTTCGGCTTTCTTGTGCTGGGCAGCACCGACCTGCTGGTTGCCACTGCCGCTGGCCTGGCAGGCGCCGTGATCGGCGAGGCGTTGAGCCGGTCATTCGCGGCGCGCGCACCGGCAAGTAATGCGTGTGAGGCCACCACTGGCGATCGCGTACGATCGCCGGGTGGCTGATCAGGCAGGAGACCTGTCAGAAGAGTCGCTGACCAAAGCCGTCAGCGCGGCCGAGCATGCCTTCGATCTTGCCGCCGATCTGGATGAGCTGGCGCGCGCGAAGACCGAGCATCTCGGCGACCGTTCGCCGATCGCGTTGGCCCGCCAGGCGCTGGGTTCGCTGCCAAAGGCCGACCGCGCCGATGCGGGCAAGCGGGTCAACGTCGCGCGCACCGAGGCCCAGCGGGCCTTCGACGACCGGCTGGCCGCGCTGCGGGCCGAACGAGACGCCGCCGTGTTGGTCGCCGAGCGCATAGACGTCACGCTGCCCTCGACCCGACAGCCGATCGGCGCTCGCCATCCGATCACGATCCTCGCCGAGCACATCGCCGATACGTTCGTCGCGATGGGCTGGGAGCTGGCGGAGGGCCCCGAGGTCGAGACTGAGCAGTTCAACTTCGACGCGCTGAACTTCCCGCCTGACCACCCGGCCCGCAGCGAGCAGGACACCTTCTACGTCGCGCCGGACGGAGCGCGTCAGGTGTTGCGCACGCACACCTCGCCGGTGCAGATCCGCGCGCTGCTTGAGCGCGACCTGCCGGTGTACATCATCTCGATCGGCAGGACGTTCCGCACCGACGAGCTCGACGCCACCCACACCCCGGTGTTCCATCAGGTCGAGGGGCTGGCGGTGGATAAGGGGCTGACGATGGCGCACCTGCGCGGGACACTCGACGCGTTCGCCCGCTCGGAGTTCGGCCCGGAGGGCCGCACGCGTTTCCGCCCGCACTTCTTCCCGTTCACCGAGCCGTCCGCCGAGGTGGACATCTGGTTCCCCAACAAGAAGGGGGGTCCCGGCTGGGTGGAGTGGGGCGGCTGCGGCATGGTCAATCCAAATGTGTTGCGCGCCTGTGGGATTGACCCCGAGATATACTCAGGCTTCGCGTTTGGCATGGGCTTGGAACGGACCCTGCAGTTCCGCAACGGCATTCCCGACATGCGCGACATGGTCGAGGGCGACGTCCGCTTCTCGCTGCCATTCGGGGTAGGGGCCTGATGCGGCTTCCCTACAGCTGGCTGCGCGACGTCGTCCAGGCCGGCGCTCCGGGGTGGGACGTGCCTCCCGAAGAACTGGAGCACACCCTGATCCGGATCGGCCACGAGGTCGAAGAGATCATCCCCGTCGGACCCGTCACAGGCCCGCTGACCGTTGGCCGCGTCGCCGGGATCGAGGAACTTACCGAGTTCAAGAAACCCATCCGGGCGGTCAAGGTCGACGTCGGCGAGCCCGAACCTCGCGACATCGTCTGCGGGGCAACCAACTTCGCCGTCGGCGATCTGGTGGTCGTCGCGCTGCCGGGAACGGTGCTGCCCGGCGAGTTCACGATCGCGACGCGAAAGACATACGGTCGCACGTCCGATGGAATGATCTGCTCGACGGCCGAACTCAACGTGGGCACCGACCATTCCGGCATCCTGGTGCTTCCGCCCGGCACTGCAGAGCCGGGGGCGGCGGCCGCCGAACTGCTCGGCCTCGACGATGTGGTGTTCCATTTGGCCATCACCCCGGATCGCGGCTACTGCCTGTCGGTGCGCGGCATGGCACGCGAAATCGCCTGCGCATACGACCTCGATTACGTCGACCCCGCCGATGTACCACCGCTGCCCGCCGACGGCGAGGCGCTGCCGGTGACGATTCAGCCCGGCACCGGGGTGCTGCGATTCGGACTGCGACCGGTGACGGGCATCGATCCAAAAGCGGTGTCGCCGTGGTGGATGCAGCGGCGGCTGCTGTTGTCCGGCATCCGCGCCATCTCACCGGCCGTCGACGTGACGAACTATGTGATGCTCGAGCTCGGTCACCCGATGCACGCCCACGACCGCAGCCTGATCACCGGCGGCTTCAAGGTCCGCTTCGCGGAACCGGGGGAGACGGTCGTCACGCTCGACGACATCGAGCGCAAGCTCGACCCTCGCGATGTGCTGATCGTCGACGACGTCGCGACCGCGGCGATCGGTGGGATCATGGGAGCGGGCACCACCGAGGTGCGCGAAACCACGACCGACCTGATGTTGGAGGCCGCGGTGTGGGACCCGGCTGCGGTGTCGCGGACTCAGCGTCGGTTGCACCTCACCAGCGAGTCGGGCCGTCGCTACGAGCGCACCGTCGATCCTGCTGTCTCCGTGGCCGCACTGGACCGGGCCGCCACGCTGTTGGCCGAGATCGCCGGCGGCACAATCGAACCCAAGCTGACCGACTGGCGCGGCGACCCGCCGCGCGAGAATTGGTCGCCGGCACCCGTCAGCATGGCTGTCGACCTGCCGCACCGCACCGCGGGTGTCGACTACGCCGACGGCACGACGCAACGCAGGCTGACACAGATCGGCGCCGACGTGGTGACCGATGGCGACCGGGTGACGGCAACCCCGCCGAGCTGGCGGCCCGACCTGCGCGAGCCGGCCGACCTCGTCGAAGAGGTGCTGCGGCTGGAAGGTCTCGAGATCATCCCGTCGGTGTTGCCGCAGGCGCCGGCGGGCCGCGGTCTCACTCCGGTCCAGAAGCGTCGCCGGGCGATCGGAAAGTCGTTGGCGCTCAACGGCTATGTCGAAGTTCTGCCGACGCCGTTCCTACCAGCAGGTGTTTTCGACCAGTGGGGTCTGCCCGCCGACGATCCGCGGCGCATCGCCACCCAGGTGCTCAACCCGTTGGAGTCCGACCGGCCGGAGTTGGCGACAACGCTGCTGCCTGGGCTGCTGGAAGCCTTGGCGCGCAACGTGTCCCGTGGTGCTGTCGACGTCGCGCTGTATGCGATCCAGCAGGTCGTCGAACCCATCTCGGAAACCCGCTCCGTGGAACGGATTCCGAACGACCGCAGGCCAACCGACGACGAGATCGCCATCCTCGACGCGTCGCTGCCACGTCAGCCGCAGCACGTGGGCGTCGTGATGGCGGGGCTGCGTGAACCGGCGGGCCCGTGGGGCCCCGGCCGTCCGGTGGAGGCCCGCGATGCGTTCGAGGCGGTCCGCGTCATCGGCCGCGCCGCAGGCGTCGAGTTGACGTTGCGGGCTGCGCAATATCTGCCATGGCATCCGGGCCGCTGCGCGGAGGTTTTGATCGGCGACAGCCAAAACGGGGTAGTGGTCGGGCACGCCGGTCAATTGCACCCCGCGGTGGTGGAACGGTCGGGCCTGCCGAAAGGCGCCTGCGCGGTTGAGCTTGACCTCGACGCGATTCCGATCAGCGAGGTGCTGCCCGCCCCGCGAGTTTCCCCCTTCCCCGCGGTCTTCCAGGACGTCAGCTTGATCGTCGGGAAGGATGTCGCCGCGCAAGCGGTAGTCGATGCGGTGCGCGACGGCGCCGGCGAATTGCTCGAGGATGTGCGGCTATTCGACGTCTACACCGGACCGCAGATCGGCGACGGCCGTAAATCGGTCACGCTGGCGCTGCGCTTCCGCGCCGCGGATCGCACGTTGACCGAAGACGAGGCCAGCACGGCCCGAGACGCTGCGGTCAAGACCGCGGCCGACCGTGTCGGCGCCGTGCAACGCGCCTAAGTCGTTAGGTCCCAGGGCTGACCGTCAACCGGGCGGGACTGCGGCCGAGCACCTGGCGCCACGGTATCTCGCCGACGTTCTCGGTCAGGCGCAGCGGGGGATCGGCGGCGAACACAGCACGCACCGCCTCCTCAACGGCGACCTTGGCCAACGCGGTCCCCAAGCAATAGTGGGTGCCTGCACCGAAATTCAGCAGCTTTGCGGTATCCGGGCGGGTGAAGCGGTCGGGATCGAATCGGTCTGGCTCCGGCCACGCGGATGCATCGCGACATGCCGACGCGATACACAAGAACACCATCGACCCGGACGGAAGCACGGTGTCGTGCAACTCAACCGGCTGCACTGCGGTGCGCGGAATGGCCGGGATACTCGGTTCGAGCCGGATGGTCTCGTTGACGGCGCTGGTGAACCGCGGCGCGTCGTCGAGCGTTCCGTCGACTTTGTCGCGATGCTGCAGGGCGGTCAGAATGCTGCACGGAATCTGGCTGCCAGCCGTATCATGCCCGGCGACAAGCAGATTGGCGATCATCGTCACCGTTTCGTCGTGAGTCAGACAATCCCCATCGGACTCGGCGGCGAGCAGCGATGTGATGAGGTCGTCACCCGGATCCTTCGCCCGCCGCGTCGTCAATTCATCGACGTAGCTCTGCAATTCGACGATAGCCATGGTCGCATCGGCGATCTGCTCGGGCGTCATGACGAAGAACACGGGGCTCAAGGCTTCGGCCCATTGCGTGAAAACCGCGTCGTCACCATCCGGAACCCCGAGCAGCCGACAGATCATGCGCGTGCCCAGCGACGACATGGTGAGTAGGTCGCCGGTCTGTTTAGCCGCTGCGATGGCGTCATTAGCCATCTGCGCAGCGGTATCCCGAAGTGCCCCGACGGAGCGAGGCGTGAAGGCCCGCGACACCAGCGATCGGATGCGACGGTGGTAGTCACCCTCGGTGGTGAACATGACTTTGGCGTACCAGTCGCGCAGCGGTCCGTCGGCGATGCCCATCATGTCGAACAAGATCAGCCCGATGCCCTCGAGTCGCGGATCATGCGCCAGCGTTTCGACGTCGTGCTGGCGCAAGACAATGGTGGCGCCGGTGTCGATGTCGGTGGCCAGTGGCCCTTGTGCCGCGGCCTCCCGGAGCATGCCGTGCAGGTCGGCCGAAAACGACCGAGACAAGTCAATGGGTGTGAGCACAGACGAAGTCACGATTTCCCCCGGAAGTTGCCGTTGCTCAGAAGTATGCGCGGGTTCTGCGCGAATCGCTTCAAGTCGACTGCAATAGGCGGACAATCCAGCAATGGCGTGGAAAATTCGGGGGACGTACGTCGAAACCTGTTCGTGTGAATTCTTTTGCCCGTGCAACTTCAATTTGGCAAACGGCGCTGATTACGACCGTTGCCGCGCAACATTGGTCTTCAACATCACCGACGGCGACATCGAGGGGACAGACGTCAGCGGGCTCGTGGTGGTTATCATCGCCGACACACCCAAGGTGATGGCCGACGGCAACTGGCGACTGGGCACGGTGATCGATTCAAGGGCCACCGATGAACAGGCCGAGAAACTGCGATGCGTGTTCAGCGGCGAATTGGGCGGCCCGATGGCGGCATTGGGGCCGCTCGTTGCCGAGAACCTCGGTGTCCAGCGCGCCGCCATCGACGTCCGAGAGGAAGGGCGGTTGCACAGCGTCCGCATCGGCGACACCACGAACCTCGAAGTCGAGGATGTCGTGCCGTTCGGCGTCGAGAACGGGGAGCCTGCGCGCGTCACCGGCATCTTCCATCCGGCTGGCTCGGAATTCCGTGTGGCAAAGGCAAAATCGGCTGACATCAGCTTGTTCGGCATTGAATACCAAGGCAAGTCGGGGCTCAGCTCCTCACAGTTCAACTGGGCTACTTGATCGCGTGACTGTCCAAAAGGACGAACTGCAACCGGTTTTCACCGCTGCGCGCAGCCGGCTCGGGTTGATCGCGCTGCTATTGGTCCTTGCCGCGCTCGCGTGGTGGTTCACCGTCGAGCAGGTGCGTGGCATGGACGACGGGCCGGGCACCGAGCTGGGCCCGCTCACATGGTTTCTCGCTATCTGGTTGGTGATGATGGCTGCGATGATGTTCCCGTCGGTCGCGCCAACGGTGGCGCTGTACTCGACGATGGCAAAGCGGAGCACCCCGCTGGCGCCGCTGGTCTTCTCCTCCGGGTACCTGCTGACGTGGACCGCGGCCGGACTGCTGGCCTTCGCAGTGTCGGCGGCTGGTCGCCGCCTGTTCGGCGACGCGTTGGCTTGGGATCGGGCGGGCCGTTGGCTAGCGGCAGGCGTTCTGGCGGTCGCCGCCGTCTACGAGCTGACCCCGCTGAAATCCGTCTGTCTGCGGCATTGCCGCAGCCCGCTGGGCTTCCTCCTCGGCTCCTGGCGCAACGGATTGCCCGGCGCACTGCGGATGGGTGCGACGCACGGCGCCTGGTGCGTCGGATGCTGCTGGGCGCTGATGGCATCCCTATTCGCGCTCGGCGTGATGAGCGTGGCGTGGATGGCCCTCGTCGCGGCGCTGATCACCCTGGAGAAGACGCTGCCGTGGGGCCGCCTGGCGACGTACGGCACCGCAGCCATCCTGCTGATTCTGGCCATTCTGCAGGTCGCAGCCCCGCCGCCGATGCCAACGATGCCCGGTATGTAAATCAATTTGCAACGTCCTGCATAACCATGCAGAATCGGTTGCATGACGTCTGTGGCGGTCGCCGGTGCCAGCGGATATGCCGGCGGAGAGATCCTTCGCCTGCTGCTTGGTCATCCGGCATACGCGGACGGCCGGCTGACCATCGGTGCGCTCACCGCCGCGGCCAGCGCGGGCACCACGCTCGCCGAACACCATCCCCACCTGCTTCCGCTGGCAGGGCGCGTGCTCGAAATTACCGACATCGACGTGCTGACCGGCCACGACGTCGTCTTCCTGGCGTTACCGCACGGGCATTCCGCCGCACTGGCCGAACAGCTCGGGCCGCAGACCGTAGTCATCGATTGCGGCGCCGACTTCCGGCTGACTGACGCGGCCGCCTGGGAGAAGTTCTACGGCTCGGCCCACGCGGGCAGCTGGCCGTACGGACTGCCCGAACTACCCGGCGCCCGCGACCGGTTGCGCGGCGCCAAGCGGATCGCCGTTCCCGGTTGTTATCCGACCGCGGCCCTGCTGGCCTTGTGGCCTGCGATCGCCGAGGACCTGATCGAGCCCGCGGTGACGGTCGTCGCCGTCAGCGGCACCTCCGGAGCCGGCCGCGCAGCCAAGGTGGACCTCCTCGGCTCGGAGGTCATCGGGTCGGCCCGCGCCTACAACATCGGCGGGAAGCACCGCCACACTCCGGAGATCGCCCAGGGCCTGGCGGCGCTCACCGACCAGGACGTCACCGTGTCGTTCACACCGGTGCTGATTCCGACCTCCCGCGGCATCCTGGCTACGTGCACCGCCCGCACGACGACGCCGCTGTCGCAGCTGCGCGCAGCGTATGAAAAGGCTTATGACGCAGAGCCTTTCGTATATCTGCTGCCGGAGGGACAGTTCCCGAAGACTGGCGCGGTGATCGGGAGTAACGCCGCTCAGTTGGCGGTGGCCGTCGATGAGGATGCCGAGACATTCGTCGCGATCGCCGCCATCGACAACCTTGTCAAGGGGACCGGTGGCGCGGCCGTGCAGTCGATGAACCTCGCCTTGGGTTGGCCAGAGACAGAAGGACTTTCGATCGTGGGAGTCGCGCCATGACCGACATCACCGAAACCACGCGGCTCGTCCGCACGCAGGGCGTAACCGCACCAGCAGGTTTCCGCGCCACCGGAATCGCGGCGGGTATCAAGGCCTCCGGCGCGCTCGACCTGGCGTTGGTGTTCAACGAGGGCCCCGACTACGCCGCGGCAGGCGTGTTCACCCGCAACCAGGTCAAGGCCGCGCCGGTGTTGTGGTCGCAGCAGGTGCTGACCACGGGCCGGTTGCGCGCCGTGATTTTGAATTCCGGCGGCGCCAACGCCTGCACCGGGCCGCAAGGGTTTCAGGACACCCACGCTACCGCCGAAGCTGTCGCCGCCGCGCTGTCCGACTGGGGCACCGAGACCGGCGCCGTCGAGGTCGCGGTCTGCTCCACCGGGCTGATCGGTGACCGGCTACCGATGGACAAGGTGTTGGCCGGGGTTACCGAGATCGTGCACGAGTTGGCAGGCGGGCTGACCGGTGGCGAAGAGGCGGCCCGCGCCATCATGACCACCGACACCGTGCCGAAACAGGTTGCGCTGCACCACAGCGACAACTGGACGGTCGGCGGCATGGCCAAGGGGGCGGGCATGCTGGCGCCGTCGCTGGCGACGATGCTGACGGTCATCACCACCGATGCCGTTGCCGACTCGGCGGCCCTGGATCGTGCGCTGCGGAAAGCGGCCGCGCAGACGTTCGACCGCCTTGACGTCGACGGCAGCTGCTCCACCAACGACACCGTCCTGTTGCTGGCCTCGGGCGCCAGTGAGATCACGCCCAGCCAAAGCGAACTCGACGACGCGGTACTGCGCGTATGCGATGACCTGTGCGCGCAGTTGCAGGCCGATGCCGAGGGTGTCACGAAACGCGTCGTCATCACGGTCGCCGGTGCCGCTTCCGAAGACGAGGCGCTGACCGCGGCGCGGGTGGTGGCACGCGACAGCCTGGTCAAGACCGCGCTGTTCGGCTCCGACCCGAACTGGGGCCGCGTGCTCGCCGCGGTCGGCATGGCGCCGGTGACCCTGGATGCCGAGCGGATCAGCGTGTCGTTCAACGGTTCTCCGGTCTGCGTCGACGGCACCGGCGCACCCGGCGCACGCGAGGTCGGCCTGTCCGGCGCCGATATCGACGTCACCATCGACCTCGGCGTCGGATCGCAACGGGCGAGCATCCGCACCACCGATCTGTCACACGGCTACGTCGAAGAGAACTCGGCCTACAGCTCATGACTTCGCCTGATGTCGCCGCCGGAACGACTCCGCCTGCGACCGAGACCAAGGCCCAGGTGCTCGCGGCAGCGCTGCCGTGGCTCAAACAACTGCACGGCAAGATCGTGGTCGTCAAGTACGGCGGCAATGCGATGACCGACGACCTGCTCAAGACGGCGTTCGCCGCCGACATGGTGTTCCTGCGCAACTGCGGCATCCATCCAGTCGTCGTGCACGGTGGCGGTCCGCAGATCAGCACGATGCTCAAACGCCTTGGCATCGAAGGGGATTTCAAGGGCGGCTTCCGCGTCACCACACCGGAGGTGCTCGACGTGGCCCGGATGGTGTTGTTCGGCCAGGTCGGTCGCGAGCTGGTGAACCTGATCAACGCACACGGCCCCTACGCGGTCGGTGTTACCGGCGAGGACGCGCACTTGTTCACCGCGGTGCGCCGCAGCGTCACCGTCGACGGCGTCGCGACCGACATCGGACTGGTCGGCGACGTCGAACGCGTTGACGCCGCCGCGTTGATGGATCTCATTGCTGCGGGCCGTATCCCGGTGGTCTCGACCATCGCGCCCGACATCGACGGCGTCGTACACAACATCAACGCCGACACCGCCGCGGCCGCGCTGGCCGAGGCGCTCGGCGCCGAGAAGCTGGTTGTGCTGACCGATGTCGAAGGCCTCTACACCAGCTGGCCCGACACCGATTCGTTGGTCAGCGAAATCGACACGGCCGCATTGACGCAACTGCTTCCGACGCTGGAATCCGGAATGGTGCCCAAAATCGAGGCGTGCCTGCGTGCCGTGTCGGGCGGGGTGCCCAGCGCGCACGTCATTGACGGCCGCGTCGAACACTGCGTACTGGTCGAGTTGTTCACCGATGAAGGGACGGGCACCAAGGTGGTGAGCGCATGAGCAAAGCTTGCGAGCGAATCATGGGCACGGAATGCCGCGGCCGAGCCCGCGAGGTCACCGCATGAGCACGCTGCTGGAGCGCTGGTCTGGCGTGATGATGAACAACTACGGCACACCGCCGCTGGCATTGGCCAGTGGTGACGGAGCGGTGGTGACAGATGTCGACGGCAAGTCCTACGTCGACCTGCTCGGCGGCATCGCGGTCAACGTTCTCGGGCACCGGCACCCCGCGGTCATCGATGCTGTCACCCACCAGCTCAACACGCTCGGACACACGTCGAACCTCTATGCCACCGAGCCCGGTATCGCGTTGGCCGAATCGCTGGTCGGGCTGCTCGGTGCCGATGCGCGAGTGTTCTTTTGCAACTCCGGCACCGAGGCCAACGAGGTCGCGTTCAAGATCTCTCGGTTGACCGGACGCACGAAACTCGTTGCCGCCCATGGCGCATTCCACGGCCGCACGATGGGCTCGCTTGCGCTGACCGGTCAGCCCCCGAAGCAGGAGCCGTTCGCACCGCTGCCCGGCGATGTCACGCACGTGCCGTATGGCGACGCTGCCGCGCTCGAAGGGGCCATCGACGACACCACGGCGGCGGTGTTCCTCGAGCCCATCATGGGGGAGGGCGGCGTGGTCGTCCCGCCGGGCGGTTACCTGGTCGCGGCGCGTGAGATCACCGCCAAGCACGGTGCGCTGCTGGTGCTCGACGAGGTGCAGACTGGAATGGGCCGCACCGGCGCGTTTTTCGCACACCAGCACGACGGCATCACCCCCGACATCGTCACGCTCGCCAAAGGATTGGGCGGCGGGCTGCCGATCGGTGCGTGCCTCGCGGTCGGCAAGACCGCCGATCTGCTGACGCCCGGCCTGCACGGCAGCACGTTCGGCGGCAACCCGGTCTGCACGGCCGCCGCGAACGCGGTGCTCAAGGTGCTCGCCGACGAGGGACTTGTCGGTCGCGCGGATGTGCTCGGCAAGACGTTGTCGCACGGCATCGAGTCGCTGCACCATCCGCTGGTCGACCATGTCCGCGGACGCGGTCTGTTGCAGGGTGTCGTGCTCACCACCGAAGCCGCCAAAGCTGTTGAGGCCGCAGCCCGTGACGCCGGGTTCCTGGTCAACGCCGCCGCCCCTGACGTGATCCGGCTGGCGCCACCGCTGGTGATCACCGAGGCGCAAATCGACGATTTCCTGAAGGGGCTTCCGGGCGTGCTGGACACCGGAGCCCAGGCATGACCCGTCATTTCCTGCGCGATGACGACCTCAGTCCCGACGAGCAGGCCGAGGTGCTGGCGCTGGCGGCCGAGCTGAAGAAGGACCCGTTCAGCCACAGGCCACTCGACGGACCGCGCGGCGTCGCCGTCATCTTTGACAAGAACTCCACGCGCACCCGGTTCTCGTTCGAGATCGGCATCGCGCAACTCGGCGGACACGCGGTGGTGGTCGACGGCCGCAACACCCAGCTGGGCCGTGAGGAGACACTCGAAGACACCGGGCGGGTGCTGTCGCGCTACGTGGACGCGATCGTGTGGCGCACATTCGCCCAGGAACGCTTGAGTGCCATGGCATCCGGAGCCACTGTTCCCGTCGTCAACGCGCTGTCCGATGAGTTCCACCCGTGCCAGGTGCTCGCCGATCTGCAGACGCTGGCCGAACGCAAAGGTGAGCTGAAGGGCCTGCGAATGGCCTACTTCGGCGACGGTGCCAACAACATGGCGCACTCACTGATGCTCGGCGGCGTCACGGCAGGCGTCCACGTGACAATCGCCGCGCCGAGCGGTTTTGAGCCGCATACCGAGTTCGTCGTCGCCGCCGAGCAACGCGCACTGCAGACCGGCGCCTCCGTGTGCGTCACCAACGTCCCTCGGGCGGCCGCCGAGGGCGCCGACGTGCTCGTCACCGACACCTGGACCTCGATGGGACAGGAGAACGATGGGCTGGACCGCGTGCGGCCGTTCCGGCCGTTCCAGATCAACGCCGATCTGGTAAGCCTCGCCGATCCCGATGCCGTTGTGCTGCATTGCCTTCCGGCGCATCGCGGACATGAGATCACCGACGAGGTGATCGACGGATCGCACAGCGCGGTGTGGGACGAGGCCGAGAACCGGCTGCACGCGCAGAAGGCGCTGCTGGTGTGGCTGCTGGAGCGATCATGACTTCAGCTACCCGAGTCGGTCGGCAGGCGCGCATCGTCTCGCTCCTGTCGTCGCAGTCGGTGCACAGCCAGACGGAACTGGCGGCAATGCTGGCCGATGAAGGCATCGACGTCACACAGGCCACGTTGTCACGCGACCTCGAGGAGCTGGGCGCGGTCAAGCTGCGCGGCGCGGACGGCGGCGTCGGCGTGTACGTCGTCCCCGAGGACGGCAGCCCGGTGCGCGGCGTTTCCGGTGGCACCGAACGCATGTCGCGACTGCTGGGCGAACTGTTGGTGTCGACGGACGCCAGTGGCAACCTCGCTGTGCTGCGCACGCCGCCCGGCGCCGCGCATTACCTCGCCAGCGCGATCGACCGCGCTGCCCTGCAGTATGTGGTCGGCACCGTCGCCGGCGACGACACCATCTTGGTGGTGGCTCGTGAGCCGATGACCGGCGCTGAACTCGCCACAAAGCTTGAAAGCATCCAACAAAAGGAGATTGGTTAAATGGCCGAACGCGTCATCCTGGCGTATTCCGGTGGTTTGGACACCTCGGTGGCGATCAGCTGGATCGGCAAGGAAACCGGAAAAGAAGTCGTCGCGGTCGCCATCGACCTCGGTCAAGGCGGCGAGGACATGGAGGTCGTCCGCAAGCGCGCACTCGACTGCGGCGCGGTGGAGGCCGTGGTGGTCGACGCCAGGGACGAGTTCGCCGACGAATACTGCCTGCCCGCGATCAAGTCCAACGCGCTCTACATGGACCGCTACCCGCTGGTGTCGGCGCTCTCCCGGCCGCTGATCGTCAAGCATCTGGTGGCCGCGGCGCGTGAACACGGCGGCGGCATCGTCGCGCACGGGTGCACCGGTAAGGGCAACGACCAGGTGCGCTTTGAGGTCGGATTCGCTTCGCTGGCACCGGATCTCGAAGTGCTCGCCCCGGTCCGCGATTACGCGTGGACGCGGGAGAAGGCCATCGCGTTCGCCGAGGAGAACGCGATCCCGATCAACGTGACCAAGCGCTCTCCGTTCTCGATCGACCAGAACGTATGGGGCCGGGCCGTGGAAACCGGCTTCCTCGAACACCTGTGGAACGCGCCGACGAAAGACGTCTACGACTACACAGAGGACCCGACGGTCAACTGGAGCACACCAGACGAGGTCATCGTCGGGTTCGAAAAGGGTGTGCCGGTGTCCATCGATGGCAAGCCGGTGACAGTGCTGCAGGCCATCGAGGAGCTCAACGAGCGCGCGGGTTCGCAGGGCGTCGGCCGGCTCGATGTGGTCGAGGACCGGCTGGTCGGTATCAAGAGCCGTGAAATCTACGAGGCGCCAGGCGCGATGGTGCTCATCACCGCGCACACCGAACTCGAGCATGTCACGCTGGAGCGTGAACTCGGCCGGTTCAAGCGAACGACGGACCAGAAGTGGGGCGAGCTGGTGTACGACGGCCTGTGGTACTCGCCGCTGAAGTCTGCGCTGGAGTCGTTCGTCGCCAAGACGCAGGAGCACGTGTCGGGCGAGATCCGGATGGTGTTGCACGGCGGGCACATTGCGGTCAATGGCCGTCGCAGCGCCGAGTCGTTGTATGACTTCAACCTCGCCACCTACGACGAGGGCGACACCTTCGACCAGTCGGCGGCCAAGGGCTTCGTGCACGTGCACGGTCTGTCGTCGAAGATCTCGGCGCGACGGGATCTCGCGGGCCAGTGATGAGCCGCTTGCGCGAAGAGCATCAACTATGAGCACCAACGAGGGGTCGCTGTGGGGTGGCCGGTTCGCCGATGGGCCATCCGATGCCCTTGCCTCCCTGAGCAAGTCGACACACTTCGACTGGGTGCTGGCACCGTATGACGTCGCCGCGTCGAAAGCCCACACGCAGGTGCTGTTCCGGGCAGGACTGCTGACCGAAGAGCAGCGCGATGGCCTGCTGGCCGGACTGGACAGCCTGGCCGAAGACGTCGCCGACGGCAGCTTCGGGCCGCTGGTCACCGACGAGGACGTGCACGGCGCGCTGGAGCGTGGCCTGATCGACCGGGTCGGCGACGACCTTGGCGGCCGACTGCGGGCGGGACGGTCGCGAAACGACCAGGTGGCCACGCTGTTTCGCATGTGGCTGCGCGATGCCGTTCGTCGAGTCGCCGACGGTGCCCTCGAGGTCGTCGGCGCGCTGGCTACTCAGGCGGCGGCGCATCCGACGGCGATCATGCCGGGCAAGACGCACCTGCAGTCCGCGCAGCCGGTGCTGTTGGCGCATCATCTCCTGGCGCACGCACATCCGCTGCTGCGCGATGTAGACCGGCTGGTCGATTTCGACAAGCGGGCGGCGGTGTCGCCCTACGGGTCTGGGGCCTTGGCAGGATCATCGCTCGGCCTCGATCCCGACGCGATCGCCGAGGATCTCGGCTTCGAAGCGGCGGCCGACAACTCCATCGACGCCACCGCGTCCCGTGACTTCGCCGCAGAGGCCGCCTTTGTGCTGTCGATGATCGGCGTAGACCTGTCGCGGTTGGCCGAGGACATCATCCTTTGGAGCACAACCGAATTCGGTTACGTCACGCTGCACGATTCGTGGTCGACAGGCAGCTCGATCATGCCGCAGAAGAAGAACCCCGACATCGCGGAGCTGGCGCGCGGTAAGGCGGGCAGGCTCATCGGCAATCTCACCGGGCTGCTGGCGACGCTCAAGGCGCAGCCGCTGGCGTATAACCGCGATCTGCAAGAGGACAAGGAGC
Organism: Mycobacterium sp. JS623; assembly: GCF_000328565.1. Taxonomy (NCBI): domain Bacteria; kingdom Bacillati; phylum Actinomycetota; class Actinomycetes; order Mycobacteriales; family Mycobacteriaceae; genus Mycobacterium; species Mycobacterium sp. JS623. The sequence goes on from NC_019966.1 coordinate 3,037,316, forward strand.
CTGTGTTCGACTCGGTGGCCCAGCTCGAGCTGCTGTTGCCTGCGATGGCCGGCCTTGTCGGCACGCTGCGTTTCGACGTTGACCGGATGGCGGAACTCGCGCCGTTGGGATACACACTGGCCACCGACGTCGCGGAATGGCTTGTGCGCAGGGGAGTTCCGTTCCGGGTCGCACATGAGGCCGCGGGCGCGGCGGTCCGGGCCGCTGAGGCTCGAGGCGTGGGGCTGGAGGATCTCGAAGACGCGGAGCTCGCCGGTATCCATCCCGAGATGACGGGACAGGTGCGCGAGGTGCTGACCGTCGACGGGTCGGTCAACTCGCGCGACGCCCGCGGTGGAACCGCGCCCATCCAGGTCGCCAAGCAGCTCGGCGTCGTCCGCGACACCAGCGACAAGCTGCGGCTGGCTCTGCGCCGCTAGCTCGCAGCTGGGTTGGTGTACACGCGCGTAGGGGCGATGAGTACCGCAGTTCGGCGTTCCTCCGCCATCACCCGGTCGTAGGTGTCCCAGTCGTCGTGGGTGCCGCCCGCGGCCTTGAAGACGTCGCGCAACAGCGTCCTCAGCGCTTGGGAGTCGACGTCGGGATGTGTGTCGTCGGGTCCGATGAGCTGGGCTGCTCCCTCGACGCTGGCCCATTGCCAGCCGGCGCGCGCGACTATCGTGGTCCGCGGATCCGCTCGGAGATGACGCAGCTTGAGGGACCCACCGATTGCGACAAGCCCAACCACCGGTTCGCCGGTGAACGGGTGCGGCAGTACCCCGGCATTGACCAACGACGATTGGATGCTGCCGTCGCTTCGCAGAGTGCTCAGCACACACAGCCCGTTGTCTAGCGAGATCAACTCGGCGAACGCGGAGATATCGGTCATGCTGCGATTCCTTCCCTAGAGTGCATCGATCCATTTCTCAAGGCGTCGGGCCTGCCGGGCCACCAGCTCGGGTTTACCGAGCGCATTGGCGAGGACAGTGGTGCCCTGAAACCCAACAACCAGTTCGACCGCGAGGTCGTGCGCGTCTCGTCGACCCATTGCTCGCAATTGCCGTTCGGCCCAGTCGAGCGAAACCTCCATCAGTGCAGCGGCCGGCTGATCTGAGCCATCCGCATGCTTGGCGAGCTCGGAAGTCAGCGTGCCGAACGGGCAGCCGTACTGGGCGATCACGTCGCACCGCTGCGCCAGCACGAGACCCACTAGCGCCTTCAGCCGCGTCTTCGGGTTGCGATGACGACGCTCGAGCTCGGCGATGTCCGTCGTGAGCTGCTGGACGTGCGTATCGACGACGGCATCGACGATGTCGTCCTTTGTCTTGAAGTAGTAATAGACATTGCCCAGGGGGACATCTGCCGCCGCGGCGATGTCCGCGAGTGTGGTGCGTGCAACGCCCTGGCGGTAGACGAGCTCGCCCGCTGCGGTCACCAGCCGCTCCCGCTTGGGCGATCGGGCGGCAGGGCCATTCACGTCGGTTCTCCTAAGGCAGTCGCTGGCGATGCGAAATTCGTCGACGGTCGGTCGACTTAGTTAGGTAACTGACTAACAGCGTATCCTGAAGGAGGACAAGATGCCCATCGGATACCTCGACGTGCCTACCAGCGCCCCGATTTCATGATCTTCATGCATGAGGCTGCTCGCGGACAGCCAGCAGCGGGTCGAACAGCAGAAGAACGCCTACAGCCGAGAGGCGTTCTCATTCCTCCGCAGCCGCCAGCCACGCCTCCTCGAGAGATTCCTTGCGCGCCAACAGCTCCTGAAGCTGGCCGTTGAGTTCGCCGACCCGCACGTGATCCGCGGCCGCCTCGGCCATCGACTCGTGCAGCGTGGCAATCTGGCCGTCGAGCTTCCCGAGCTGTCCCTCGATACGGGACATCTCCTTGCCGGCCCGTCGTTCGCGAGCCGACGCGGACTCCGAGCCCCGTGACGGTTCCGGTCGCGCTGCCTGTTCCGAAACACCTGCCCGCTCGGCAAGGTACTGGTCGACGCCGCCTGGCAATAGATCACACCGACCGCCACCGGTCAGCGCATAGGTCACATCGCTGACCCGCTCCAGGAAATACCGGTCGTGCGTGACGACGATCAGCGTGCCCGGCCAGCCGTCGAGGTAATCCTCGATCACGGTCAACGTGTCGATATCCAGATCGTTGGTCGGCTCGTCGAGCAACAAGACGTTCGGCTCGTCGAGCAACAGCCGAAGGAACTGCAGTCGGCGCCGCTCACCACCGGATAGCTGTTCGATGCGCGCGGTCAGCTTGTCGCCGGTGAAGCCGAAATCCTTCAGCAGGGTGTCTGCGGTGATCTTCCGGCCACCCGCCAATTCGGTTACCCGGCGCCGGTTCTCGACGGCATCCAACACCCGAGAGGCACCGTCGACCTCGGCAAGTGCCTGGCTCAGGTAGCCGATCCGAAGCGTGGTGCCGCGCTTGATGGTTCCCGCGGCCGGCTCCAGTTCGCCGGAGAGCAGCCGCAACACCGACGTCTTGCCGCTGCCGTTCACACCGACCAACCCGATTCGGACGCCAGGGCCGATCGACCAGTCCACGCGATCCAGGATCGCCCGATCCGCGACTTGTAACACAACGCGGTGCAAGTCGAACACGTCCTTGCCCAGTCTGGTGGTCGCAAAGCGTTGCAGCACAAGCGAATCGCGCGGCGGCGGCTCGTTGGCAATCAGGTCGTTGGCGGCCTGGATCCGGAACTTGGGTTTAGAAGTGCGTGCCGGCGGCCCGCGCCGAAGCCACGCCAGCTCCTTGCGCATGAGGTTGCGTCGGCGGGCCTCGGTCCCGGCCGCCAGCCGCATCCGCTCGGCACGCGCAAGGACGTAGGCCGCATATCCGCCGTCGTAGGCGTCGACCTGGCCGCCATGCACCTCCCACGTCCGTGTGCATACCGCATCAAGGAACCAGCGGTCATGGCTCACCACGACCAGCGCCTTGGCCCGCTGCCCGCTCAAGTAGGACGCCAGCCACTCGATCACCTCGACGTCGAGATGGTTGGTCGGCTCGTCGAGCACCAACACGTCGTGCCCGGCCAGCAGCACCTGCGCCAGCGCCACCCGGCGACGCTCACCACCGGAGAGCGTGCCGACCTCGGCATCCAGATCCACACCGGACAACAGATGCGAGACGACGTCGCGGGTCTCGGGTTCGGCTGCCCACACATGATCGGCCCGGCCGCCGACGATCACCTCCCGCACGGTGGCGCCAAGGAGTTCGTCGCCCTGCCGCAGATAACCGACGGACAGACCGGAGGTGTGCGTGACCCGGCCCGAATCGGGCGACCGGGTTTCGGTCAGCACCTGCAGCAGGGTTGTCTTGCCGTCGCCGTTGCGGCCGACGACGCCGATTGCGTCGCCCTCCTCAACACCGAGGCTGACCGCGTCCAACAGGGTGCGGGTGCCGTAGCCGACGGTCGCCCGCTCGACGTTGATCAGATTCGCCATCAGCCGCCGATGATATGCGGGCGACGTGCCATGATGACGACGGCAGTCGGGGACTGACAGCAGCAAAAGGGGAGTGGGTCGTGGTGGACCTTTCGGCAATAACCAGGCCTGTTGGGCGGCTGGTGGCCACCGCGCAAAACGGGCTCGAGGTACTGCGGTACGGCGGCCTCGAAACCGGCGCCGTGCCGTCGCCGTTCCAGATCATCCAGAGCGTTCCGATGTACCGGCTGCGGCGCTACTTCCCGCCCGATGCGAGGCCGGGCGCAAAACGTCCCGGACCGCCGGTTTTGATGGTCCACCCGATGATGATGTCGGCCGACATGTGGGACGTCACCCGCGACGATGGCGCCGTCGGCATCCTGCACAATGCGGGCGTCGACCCGTGGGTCATCGACTTCGGCTCGCCCGACAAGGTCGAGGGCGGCATGGACCGCAACCTCGCTGACCACGTCGTGGCGCTGAGCGAAGCGATCGACACCGTCAAGGAGGTCACCGGCCGCGACGTACACCTGGCCGGCTACTCCCAGGGCGGCATGTTCGCCTACCAGACCGCGGCCTACCGCCGATCGAAGGACCTGGCCAGTATCGTCGCGTTCGGATCACCGGTCGACACCCTGGCCGCGCTCCCGATGAACATGCCCGCCAGCCTGGCGCCGGCGGCGGCCGACTTCATGGCCGACCACGTTTTCAGCCGCATCGACATCCCCGGCTGGTTGGCACGCACCGGCTTCCAGATGCTCGACCCCATCAAGACCGCTCAGTCGCGGCTGGAGTTCCTGCGTCAGCTGCACGACCGCGAGGCGTTGCTGCCACGCGAGCAGCAACGGCGCTTCCTTGCCTCCGAAGGCTGGATCGCGTGGTCGGGGCCTGCCATCGCCGAACTCCTCAAGCAGTTCATCGCCCACAACCGGATGATGAGTGGCGGCTTCTCTATCCACGGCGACCTCGTCACGCTGTCTGACATCGACTGCCCGGTGCTCGCCGTCATCGGTGAGGTCGACGACATCGGTCAGCCGGCCTCTGTGCGCGGCATCAAGCGTGCTGCGCCGAGGGCCGACGTCTACGAATTCCTCATTCGCGCAGGGCATTTCGGACTTGTTGTGGGCTCGAAGGCCGCCAGCCAAACGTGGCCGACCGTCGCGCAGTGGGTGAAGTGGATCGACGGCAGCGGCGATCAGCCCGAGGGCGTCAACCCGATGGCGTTGCAACCCGCCGAGCACACCGAAAGCGGTGTCTCGCTGAGCTCTCGCGTCGCCCACACCACCGCCGCCGCAACCGAGTTGGCGCTCAGCCTCGCACGCACGGCGGCCGACGCGGTCGTCGCCGCGAACAAATCAGCGCGGACGCTGGCGATCGAGACGTATCGCACGCTGCCCCGGCTCGCCCGCCTCGGCCAGATCAATGACCACACCCGCATCTCGCTCGGCCGCATCATGTCCGAGCAGGCCCGCGACGTACCCCAAGGCGAATGCCTGCTGTTCGACGGCCGCGTCCACACCTACGAAGCGGTGGACCGCCGGATCAACAACGTCGTCCGCGGCCTGATCGACGTCGGGGTGCGGCAAGGCGCTCACGTCGGTGTGCTGATGGAGACCCGGCCCAGCGCGCTTGTCGCGATCGCCGCGCTGTCGCGGCTTGGCGCGGTCGCGGTACTGATGCCGCCCGACGTCGACCTGGCTGCCGCCGCGCGGCTCGGCGGGGTGTCAGAGATCATCGCCGACCCCAGCCACCTGGAGGCCGCGCGCCGACTCGACACGCGGGTGCTCGTGCTCGGCGGCGGCGAATCGCGCGACCTGGACGTGCCGGAGCACGCCGACGTCATCGATATGGAGAAGATCGATCCTGATGTCGTCGACCTGCCCGGGTGGTACCGACCCAACCCTGGGCTCGCCCGCGACCTGGCATTCGTCGCGTTCAGCAACATCGGCGGTGAGCTCGTCGCCCGCCAGATCACCAACTACCGCTGGGCGCTGTCCGCTTTCGGCACCGCGTCGGCGGCCAACCTCGGCCGCGCCGACACGGTCTACTGCCTGACGCCGTTGCATCATCAGTCCGGTCTTCTGGTGAGCCTCGGCGGCGCGGTCGTCGGCGGGTCGCGCATCGCGCTGTCGCGCGAGTTGCGCCCCGACAGGTTTCTGCAGGAGATCCGCCAGTACGGCGTGACCGTGGTGTCGTACACCTGGGCGATGCTGCGTGCGGTCATCGACGATCCCGCGTTTTCGCTGACTGGCAGCCATCCGGTGCGACTGTTCATCGGCTCCGGCATGCCGACGGGACTGTGGAAGCGGGTGTGCGAGGTTTTCGAGCCGGCGCACATCGTGGAGTTCTTCGCCACCACCGACGGACAAGCCGTGCTGGCCAACGTTTCTGGCGCCAAGCCGGGTAGCAAGGGCAGGGCGCTGCCGGGCGGCGGCGAGGTCGAACTCGCCGCCTACGACGCAGAGGATGACCTGATTCTCGAGGACGAACAGGGATTCGTCCGCAGGGCCGAAACAAACGAAGTCGGTGTGCTGCTCGCGCACCCGCGCGGTCCGGTGGATCCGAAGGCGTCCGTCAAGCGTGGCGTCTTCGCGCCCGCCGACACCTGGGTGTCGACGGAGTACCTGTTCCGCCGCGATGAGGACGGCGACTACTGGCTCGTCGACAACCGCGGCGCGCTGATCCACACCGAGCGAGGCACGGTGTACTCGTCACCCGTCAATGACGCCGTCGGGCAGCTCGGTGCCGTGGATCTGGCCGTGACCTACGGGGTCGACACCAACGGCCACCATCTGGCAGTGACGGCGTTGGCGCTGCGTCCTGGCGGCAGCATTCCGTCGGCGGATCTCAACGAGGCGCTGGCCGATCTGCCGGTCGGCAACCCGCCCGACATCGTGCATGTGGTGCCTGAGATGAAGCTCAGCGCGACCTACCGGCCGCTGGTTGGCCCGCTGACGGCGGAGGGCATCCCGAAGCCATCGCGTAACGCCTGGTATCTCGATCCCGATGAGAATCGGTACAAGCGGTTGACCGTTGCTGTCCGGACCGAGATCGCCGGCGCCTAACAGTGAGCTGGGATCACTGTTAGGCTCCCGCTGTCGGCAGGAGGAGATGACATTGCAGACCAGTAATCTGCGGCGCGCAGTCGTTGGCGGCGCTATGGCCGCGAGTCTCCTCACCGGTCTCGGTGTTGCGACGGCGTTTGCCGAGCCCGGTGACAGTTGTACAGGGGCGGAGTGCGCAAAAAATGATCCAGCGACCCCGAACGCGCAGGCCGGCACTCCACCGGCGATGACAGCCGATCAGGTGCTCGCCATCATCGACCAGGACTACGACACCGGCGCTGGCGGCGGTCAGCTGTCGACTCTGATCCACGACGTGTTGAAGCTTCGAGCCCAGGGCTTCATGCCATCGAACGCGAACAAAGACGCCATCGTCAAGGCGTTGGATTACCGGCCGAACCAGCAGCCACTCATTGACGCGCTGAAGGAGACGTTGGCCTACCAGCACAAGATGCAGGCGCTCCAGAAGAACGCGAACAACCCACAGCAGCCCGGATACAACGTCGGTATCGGCCAGCCGCCGGCCGGCATGGGACCGGCTGTGCCGCCGGGCGTCCCGGTCGAGCCGGGCCAGAACCAGGGCGTTTTCATCGGCGTCGGCTAACGGCCGTGCTCGACGAAAAACTGCTGAGCATTCTCGTCTGCCCGCAGGACCGCGGGGCCCTGTTACTGGTCGGCGACGAGTTTCTGTACAACCCGCGGCTGCGCCGCGCATACCGCATCGAGGACGGCATTCCGGTGCTTCTCGTCGACGAGGCGGTCGCGGTGACCGACGACGCCGAGCATCAGCGAATGCTGGACCGTTCCTCAGGTGAGACCGGGTAGTTCGCCCGTCAGATAGCGCTGCAGGTTGGGGGCGATGGTTTCGGCGATCTGCTCGACGGGCAGCGACTTGAGCGGGTCCAGTTCCAGGATGTAGCGCGCCATTACGACGCCCACCAACTGCGATGCGACGAACTGCACGCGGATCCGTCCGCTGCCAGGAGGATTGTCGACGCGGTTACCGACCTCGACGGCGATCACTTCCTGGAGAAACGATCGGATAAGCGAGACTTCGCCGCCCGCGAGAATCGACCGAAGTGTTGCGATGAAACCCTTGCCCATCTCGGAGTCCCACAGCGGCAACAGCACCGACGGCAGCACGTAGCCGATCCGCTCGACCGGCACCTGGCGAAGCGGGCCGATGACATCCATGGGATCGATCGGAATGTGAATGGCCGCTGCGAACAGTTGGGTCTTGGTGCCGAAGTAGTGGTGCACCAGAGCGGGGTCGACGCCTGCGTCCTTGGCGATTGAGCGGATCGAGGACTTGTCAATACCGTTGCGGGCGAACAGATTACGAGCGCTCTCCAAGATGCGCTCACGCGTGTCCGATGTCCCGGGTGGGCGCCCGGGACGCTTGCGTTCTAGTTCCGCCGTCAATCTATGGAGTCCTTCGTCGAAGCGTTGCCGCAGCCAGGCACAGTGCGAGTACCGCGAAGCCGATGACGACGGCGATGTCGCGCACGGCAATCGCCGTCGGCTCCGAGTATGCGCCGACCTGTTGCAACGCTTCCAGAGCGTAGCTGGCGGGCAGCACATTGCTGATCCACTGCAGCCATTCGGGCAGGACGTCGCGAGGCACGATGATGCCGCACAACAGCAGCTGTGGGGCGATGACCACCGGCATGAACTGCACCGCCTGAAACTCGGTGCGGGCGAACGCACTACACAGCAGACCCAGCCCGACACCCAGGACGGCATTGATGATCGCGATGGTGAACACCAGTATCGGGCTGCCCTTGGTGTCGAGCCCCAGGAACAGATATGACACCAGACACGCCAGCGTGGCCTGCGCTGCGGCCGCGATCGAGAACGCGGTGCCGTATGCCGCCAACAAGTCGAGCCGGCGCAGGGGAGTAGTGAGGATGCGTTCCAGGGTTCCCGAAACCCGTTCTCGCTGCATGGTGATCGAAGTGATCAGGAACATCACGATGAGCGGAAACACGCCGAGCATGATCAGGCAGGCGTTGTTGAATGGCGTCGGCATGCCTGGCCGATGCGGGGCATTCTGGAACATGAAATACATCAGGGTGATGATCAGACTCGGCACCACGAGGATCATCGCGACGCTGCGATGATCGGCGGCGAGCTGGCGCAGGATTCGCCCGGTGGTGGCGAAGTAAGCCTGCGGGCTCAGCCGGCTGCGGCCGCGGTGCTGTGCCGGATGACGGACAGAAACGCTTCCTCCAGTGACTGACATCCCGTGTCCTCTCGTAGTTTCGTCGGTGTGCTGTGGGCGAGCAGATGGCCTTCGCGCATCAGCAGCAGGTCGCCGCAGTGGTCGGCCTCGTCCATCACGTGGCTCGAGACCACCAATGTCGTTCCGCGCTGGGCAAGTTGGTGGAATTGGTCCCACAGGTCGACCCGCAGCACCGGGTCAAGGCCCACGGTGGGCTCGTCGAGTACGAGAAGTTCGGGACGTGATACCAGAGCGCATGCCAATGACACGCGGGTTCGCTGGCCGCCGGACAGGTTGCCGCACAAAGCAGTTCGGTGATCATCCAGGCCGACAGCCTTGATCGCGTCGTCGGCGCCGTCGGTGCCCGTGCCGTACAGGGCTGCGAAGTAGCGCACGTTGTCGACGATCCGCAGGTCGTTGTAGATGGTCGGGTCCTGGGTGACGTAGCCGACGCGGTGGCGCAGTTCCGCCGACCCCGCTGGGCGGCCCAGTACGGCCACCGTGCCCTCGTCGATGATCTGCGTGCCGACGATGCAGCGCATCAGTGTCGTCTTGCCGCAACCGGACGGGCCGAGCAGGCCGGTGATCGTTCCACGTGCGATCTGAACCGAGATGTTGTCCAGCGCGACCCGCTTACCGCGGACGACCCGCAGGTTCTGGATGTCGATGGCCGGCTCTGCCCCGTTGCGAAGTAATTCATCGCTCGATGAACTCATCATGTGATGAATAGTCCTCCCCGCTGGTGGGGCTGTCAAGGTCCGCAGGCAGAATCGCTCAGGTGAGCGCCGAGTTGTTGTCCGTGGATCCGGTGACCGCGGCGCGGCGGCTGCTCGGGGCGGCGCTGACCGGGCGCGGAGTGAGCGCGATGATCGTGGAGGTAGAGGCGTATGGCGGTCCACCGGACGGGCCGTGGCCCGACGCCGCGGCGCACTCGTTTCGCGGCCCGACCGGTCGCAACAAGGTGATGTTCGGCCCTGCAGGCCGGCTCTATACCTACCGCAGCCACGGCATTCACGTCTGCGCGAACGTCGTGTGTGCGACGGACGGTGTGGCTGGTGCAGTGCTGTTGCGTGCGGCGGCGGTCGAGGCGGGGATCGATGAGGCCCAAGCCCGGCGCGGCGTCTCGACGCGACCGGTTGCGTTGGCGCGCGGCCCCGGCAATCTTTGCTCAGCGCTCGGAATCACCATGGACGACAACGGAATTGACCTATTCGACGCGACGAGCCCCGTGCGGGTGACGCTCAACGAAGAGCACGACGGCGTCGATGGTCCGCGTGTCGGCGTCAGTAAGGCGGCCGACCGGCCCTGGCGATTCTGGCTGGCCGGCCGTCCGGAGGTGTCGTTGTATCGCCGCAGCCCGCGGGCACCCGCGCCTGGCAAAAGCGATTAGTCAGCCTGCTCCAAGGCCAACGCCGGCGGTGCGAGCCGGGCGCATCGCGGGGCGCCGCATTCGTCGGTGAGGTCGACACGTGCGACTACCTGCCCGGTGTCGCCGACCAGAGGCGTGAGGTCAGAGAGCATCAGCTTGGCTCGGCGAAACATCGCGAAAGAGCCGTCGTCGCCCACGTCACCCCAGGTGAGGTACACAAACCGGGCACCGGGCTTGCCTTGCACGGCCGGTCCGCGGAAGTCCACACCGTCACCGCGGGACACGACCTCGATCGGGATCGTCCAGAACGACGACTCCGCGTCGGCGCGCACCAGGTCGCGTGGCTCCTTGCCGATCTGGATTCCGACGTGAATGTTGTCGTAGTACTCATCGCGGGACCGCCAGACGCGGCCCGGCAGGTGATGACCCTGGATCTGCAACAACATCGGCATCGACGGTAGGGGAAGATCAAGCGCATGGGTACGTCGATCCTCGACGAGTTGGAATGGCGTGGGCTGATTGCGCAGTCCACCGACCGCGATGCGCTGGCCGCCGAGTTGGAGTCCGGACCCGTGACCGTCTATTCGGGTTTCGACCCGACCGCGCCCAGCCTGCATGCCGGGCACCTCATCCCGCTGTTGACGCTGCGGCGTTTCCAGCAGGCGGGGCACCGGCCGATCGTGCTGGCCGGCGGCGCGACAGGAATGATCGGCGACCCGCGTGACACCGGCGAGCGGACGCTGAACACCGCGGACACCGTGGCCGACTGGGCCGATCGGATACGCGGGCAACTGGAGCGGTTCGTCGATTTCGACGACTCGCCAACCGGCGCGATTGTGCAGAACAACCTGTCGTGGACAAGCGAGCTGTCCGCGATCGAATTCCTCCGCGACCTGGGCAAACACTTCTCGGTCAACGTGATGCTCGATCGCGAAACCGTTCGCCGGCGCCTCGAGGGCGACGGCATCTCCTACACGGAGTTCAGCTACATGCTGTTGCAGGCCAATGACTACGTGGAGCTGCATCGGCGGTACGGATGCGCGCTTCAGGTCGGCGGCTCGGATCAGTGGGGCAACATCATCGCCGGCGTCCGGTTGGTGCGTCAGATAGCGGGAGCGACGGTTCACGCGCTGACAACGCCGCTGGTGACGGACTCGGAAGGCAAGAAGTTCGGCAAGTCGACCGGCGGCGGCAGCCTCTGGCTCGATCCCGACATGACGAGCCCGTACGCCTGGTATCAGTACTTCATCAACACCGCGGACGCCGGTGTCATCCGCTACCTGCGGTGGTTCACCTTCCTGTCGCGCGACGAGCTCGCTGAACTCGAGGAGGCGACGGAGGAACGGCCCCATGAGCGAGCCGCGCAGCGCCGGCTGGCTCGCGAGCTGACCAACCTGGTGCACGGCGAGGCGGCGACCGAAGGCGTGGAACATGCCAGCCAGGCGCTGTTCGGACGGGGGGAGTTGGCCCAGCTCGATGAGCCGACGCTGGCGGCCGCGCTGCGCGAAGCCTCGGTGGCCGAACTCAAGCCCGGTGGCCCCGACACCATCACTGACCTGCTGGTAGCCAGTGGACTGTCGAACAGCAAGGGGGCCGCCCGCCGAACCATCGGGGAGGGCGGCGCTTATGTCAACAACGTGCGGATCGACAGCGAGGAGTGGTCGCCGCAGACATCCGACTTCCTCCACGGCCGTTGGTTGGTGCTTCGCCGTGGGAAGCGGAATATCGCCGGCGTCGAGCGAGTTGATTGATTTGTCGGAGTTTTTGACTCTGACGGTAGGGGTGTGTGCGGGGCTGGGAACAAAGCGTTCTCGTTGTGCGTTGGACCACTTGTTGGAGTCGACGCACCCTTGTGCGCACGATAGGCCGTAACCTGAAAGACACGCCCTATCAGCCCATTTGACTCCGAGTTATCCCTCACGTAACTTATCGGAGTCGCTGCGACACGGGCCTGGCCCGAAGAGCGCGGCGGCTCCCAGAGGGAAACCCCACTTCGGTGGGTTCCTGATCGTCCGCACTACTTGTCCGCGGCCTTTTGGCCGCGGGCTCGCTGCGCGGCCGAGCGGGTGTGTTGTTTGAGAACTCAATAGTGTGTTTGGTGGTTTTTGTTTGTTGTTGTTTTTTGGCTGCCCTCTTTTTCCCGTTTGGGGGGTGGTTGTTTTTGATGCCAGTTTTTGGTGTCTTGCTTTGGTTCAGATTTTTCTGAATGGCCTTTTTGGGTTTTGTTTGGAGAGTTTGATCCTGGCTCAGGACGAACGCTGGCGGCGTGCTTAACACATGCAAGTCGAACGGAAAGGCCCTTTCGGGGGTGCTCGAGTGGCGAACGGGTGAGTAACACGTGGGTGATCTGCCCTGCACTTTGGGATAAGCCTGGGAAACTGGGTCTAATACCGAATACACCTCGCTGGCTGCATGGTTGGTGGGGGAAAGCTTTTGCGGTGTGGGATGGGCCCGCGGCCTATCAGCTTGTTGGTGGGGTGATGGCCTACCAAGGCGACGACGGGTAGCCGGCCTGAGAGGGTGTCCGGCCACACTGGGACTGAGATACGGCCCAGACTCCTACGGGAGGCAGCAGTGGGGAATATTGCACAATGGGCGCAAGCCTGATGCAGCGACGCCGCGTGAGGGATGACGGCCTTCGGGTTGTAAACCTCTTTCAGCATCGACGAAGCGCAAGTGACGGTAGATGCAGAAGAAGCACCGGCCAACTACGTGCCAGCAGCCGCGGTAATACGTAGGGTGCGAGCGTTGTCCGGAATTACTGGGCGTAAAGAGCTCGTAGGTGGTTTGTCGCGTTGTCCGTGAAAACTCACAGCTTAACTGTGGGCGTGCGGGCGATACGGGCAGACTGGAGTACTGCAGGGGAGACTGGAATTCCTGGTGTAGCGGTGGAATGCGCAGATATCAGGAGGAACACCGGTGGCGAAGGCGGGTCTCTGGGCAGTAACTGACGCTGAGGAGCGAAAGCGTGGGGAGCGAACAGGATTAGATACCCTGGTAGTCCACGCCGTAAACGGTGGGTACTAGGTGTGGGTTTCCTTCCTTGGGATCCGTGCCGTAGCTAACGCATTAAGTACCCCGCCTGGGGAGTACGGCCGCAAGGCTAAAACTCAAAGGAATTGACGGGGGCCCGCACAAGCGGCGGAGCATGTGGATTAATTCGATGCAACGCGAAGAACCTTACCTGGGTTTGACATGCACAGGACGACTGCAGAGATGTGGTTTCCCTTGTGGCCTGTGTGCAGGTGGTGCATGGCTGTCGTCAGCTCGTGTCGTGAGATGTTGGGTTAAGTCCCGCAACGAGCGCAACCCTTGTCTCATGTTGCCAGCGCGTTATGGCGGGGACTCGTGAGAGACTGCCGGGGTCAACTCGGAGGAAGGTGGGGATGACGTCAAGTCATCATGCCCCTTATGTCCAGGGCTTCACACATGCTACAATGGCCGGTACAAAGGGCTGCGATGCCGTGAGGTGGAGCGAATCCTTTCAAAGCCGGTCTCAGTTCGGATCGGGGTCTGCAACTCGACCCCGTGAAGTCGGAGTCGCTAGTAATCGCAGATCAGCAACGCTGCGGTGAATACGTTCCCGGGCCTTGTACACACCGCCCGTCACGTCATGAAAGTCGGTAACACCCGAAGCCGGTGGCCTAACCCCTTTGTGGGAGGGAGCCGTCGAAGGTGGGATCGGCGATTGGGACGAAGTCGTAACAAGGTAGCCGTACCGGAAGGTGCGGCTGGATCACCTCCTTTCTAAGGAGCACCACGAGACCCGAGCCGGCCCGCATCGCGCGGATCACCGAGATTTGGGCGATTCGATGGATGGGCCGCACCTGTAGTGGGTGTGGTTCTGGTGCACGACAAACGTTGAGCCGGTGGGGAGACATCGGTGATGGATTGCCAGACACACTATTGGGCTTTGAGACAACAAGCCCGCTATCTCTTCGTCCCGATGGTGGGAAACCGGGGATAGGGAGTTGGTTGTTGTCGCCCCGAGTTTTGGTGGTGGGGTGTGGTGTTTGATTTGTGGATAGTGGTTGCGAGCATCTAGCACGCATGTGGGCGCTGGCCTTCCGTTGGGGGGTTGGTGTTTTTGTGTGTGTTGATGTGCAATTTTTGTTAATACAATTGGTTTTGTGTTGTAAGTGTTTAAGGGCGCATGGTGGATGCCTTGGCACTGGGAGCCGATGAAGGACGTGGGAGGCTGCGATATGCCTCGGGGAGTTGTCAACCGAGCGTGGATCCGAGGATGTCCGAATGGGGAAACCCGGCACGAGTGATGTCGTGTCACCCAACGCTGAATATATAGGCGTTGGGGGGGAACGCGGGGAAGTGAAACATCTCAGTACCCGTAGGAAGAGAAAACAAAAGTGATTCCGTGAGTAGTGGCGAGCGAAAGCGGAGGATGGCTAAACCGTATGCATGTGATACCCGGCGGGGGTTGTGTGTGCGGTGTTGTGGGGCGTTTCTTCTCTGGTCCGCCGGCCAGGGCGAAAGTGATAAACCGTTGGGTTAGGTGAAGTGGCCTGGGATGGCCTGTCCGGAGAGGGTGAGAGCCCCGTAACCGAAAATTTGACGGCTTTCGTGGAACTGTCCCCGAGTAGCAGCGGGCCCGTGGAATCTGCTGTGAATCTGCCGAGACCACTCGGTAAGCCTGAATACTTCCCAGTGACCGATAGCGGATTAGTACCGTGAGGGAATGGTGAAAAGTACCCCGGGAGGGGAGTGAAAGAGTACCTGAAACCGTGCGCTTACAATCCGTCAGAGCCCTCGACTTTGTTGTGGGGTGATGGCGTGCCTTTTGAAGAATGAGCCTGCGAGTCAGGGACATGTCGCGAGGTTAACCCGGGTGGGGTAGCCGCAGCGAAAGCGAGTCTGAATAGGGCGTATCCAATTCGTTGGGATTGGTGTAGTGGTGTGTTCTGGACCCGAAGCGGAGTGATCTACCCATGGCCAGGGTGAAGCAGCAGTAAGATGTTGTGGAGGCCCGAACCCACTTAGGTTGAAGACTGAGGGGATGAGTTGTGGGTAGGGGTGAAAGGCCAATCAAACTCCGTGATAGCTGGTTCTCCCCGAAATGCATTTAGGTGCAGCGTTACGTGTTTTTTGCCGGAGGTAGAGCTACTGGATGGCCGATGGGCCCTACTAGGTTACTGACGTCAGCCAAACTCCGAATGCCGGTAAATGAAAGCGTGGCAGTGAGACGGCGGGGGATAAGCTCCGTGCGTCGAGAGGGAAACAGCCCAGATCGCCGGCTAAGGCCCCTAAGCGTGTGCTAAGTGGAAAAGGATGTGCAGTCGCGAAGACAACCAGGAGGTTGGCTTAGAAGCAGCCACCCTTGAAAGAGTGCGTAATAGCTCACTGGTCAAGTGATTGTGCGCCGATAATGTAGCGGGGCTCAAGCACACCGCCGAAGCCGCGGCAATGGTCCGCGAGGATTGTTGGGTAGGGGAGCGTCCTGCATCCGGTGAAGCCACGAAGTGATTCAGTGGTGGAGGGTGTGGGAGTGAGAATGCAGGCATGAGTAGCGATAAGGCAAGTGAGAACCTTGCCCGCCGAAAGACCAAGGGTTCCTGGGCCAGGCCAGTCCGCCCAGGGTGAGTCGGGACCTAAGGCGAGGCCGACAGGCGTAGTCGATGGACAACGGGTTGATATTCCCGTACCCGTGTATGTGCGCCCCTGACGAATCAGAGGTACTAACCACCCAAAACCACGACCACCGGATCCTTCGGGTGATGGGGTGGTGGGGCTGCGTGGGATCTTCTTTGGTAGTAGTCAAGCGATGGGGTGACGCAGGAAGGTAGCCGTACCAGTCAGTGGTAATACTGGGGCAAGCCGGTAGGACGACATCTAGGTAAATCCGGGTGTCATATGAGTCCGAGAGGTGATGCATAGCCGAGTGAGGTGAATTCGGTGATCCTATGCTGCCGAGAAAAGCCTCTAGCGAGCACAGACACGGCCCGTACCCCAAACCAACACAGGTGGTCAGGTAGAGAATACCGAGGCGTACGAGTGAACTATGGTTAAGGAACTCGGCAAAATACCCCCGTAACTTCGGGAGAAGGGGGACCTCACATCGTCATGGCTCTTGCAGCCGGCAGCGGTGGGGGGTGGCACAAACCAGTGAGAAGCGACTGTTTACTAAAAACACAGGTCCGTGCGAAGTCGCAAGACGATGTATACGGACTGACGCCTGCCCGGTGCTGGAAGGTTAAGAGGACCCGTTAACCCTTTCGGGGGTGAAGCGGAGAATTTAAGCCCCAGTAAACGGCGGTGGTAACTATAACCATCCTAAGGTAGCGAAATTCCTTGTCGGGTAAGTTCCGACCTGCACGAATGGCGTAACGACTTCTCAACTGTCTCAACCATAGACTCGGCGAAATTGCACTACGAGTAAAGATGCTCGTTACGCGCGGCAGGACGAAAAGACCCCGGGACCTTCACTACAACTTGGTATTGGTGCTCGATACGGTTTGTGTAGGATAGGTGGGAGACTGTGAAGCAGTCACGCCAGTGATTGTGGAGTCATCGTTGAAATACCACTCTGATCGTATTGGGCCTCTAACCTCGAACCGTCTATCCGGTTCAGGAACAGTGCCTGGTGGGTAGTTTAACTGGGGCGGTTGCCTCCTAAAATGTAACGGAGGCGCCCAAAGGTTCCCTCAACCTGGACGGCAATCAGGTGTTGAGTGTAAGTGCACAAGGGAGCTTGACTGCGAGACCTACACGTCAAGCAGGGACGAAAGTCGGGACTAGTGATCCGGCACCCCCGAGTGGAAGGGGTGTCGCTCAACGGATAAAAGGTACCCCGGGGATAACAGGCTGATCTTCCCCAAGAGTCCATATCGACGGGATGGTTTGGCACCTCGATGTCGGCTCGTCGCATCCTGGGGCTGGAGCAGGTCCCAAGGGTTGGGCTGTTCGCCCATTAAAGCGGCACGCGAGCTGGGTTTAGAACGTCGTGAGACAGTTCGGTCTCTATCCGCCGCGCGCGTCAGAAGCTTGAGGAAACCTGTCCCTAGTACGAGAGGACCGGGACGGACGAACCTCTGGTCCACCAGTTGTCCCACCAGGGGCACCGCTGGATAGCCACGTTCGGACAGGATAACCGCTGAAAGCATCTAAGCGGGAAACCCCCTCCAAGACCAGGCTTCTCACCCATTCAAGTGGGATAAGGCCCCCCGCAGACCACGGGATCGATAGACCAGACCTACACGCACAGCAATGTGTTCAGGGAACTGGCACTAACCGGCCGAAAACTTACACACACACCCGCAACCACACACATCCACAGCAGTCAAACCACTGCACCCCACCACCAAATAACACTTCCCCACACAAAACCGTGGGGCACCGAAAAGTGAATAGAGTTACGGCGGTCCATAGCGGCAGGGAAACGCCCGGACCCATCCCGAACCCGGAAGCTAAGCCTGCCAGCGCCGATGATACTACCCAACCCGGGTGGAAAAGTAGGACACCGCCGAACACACATTAGAATTACCCCCCACGATTGCGTGGGGGGTAATTCTATATTCGCCGCATTCGACAATTGAATTGCATGAATTGTCGAGATTGGCAAATAAGTGTAGAAAGGCATACGTGGTCCAGGACAGGCACGGCGGCAGCAACGGGCGCCGTCCGCGGCAGTCGGCGCCGCGCACCTCGGGGCCGGACCGCGCCCGCCGAGCTCAGCCCAAGCCCGATGGTGACGCGCCGAAGCCCCAGGGCCCGCCGATACCCGCCGAGATCGAAGCCAAGCAGCTGTCGCCCGAAATCCGCGGCGAATTAACGACTTTGGATCGCACGACGGCCGATGTCGTCGCGCGGCATCTCGTCGCCGCCGGCGAACTTCTCGACGTCGATCCCGAGGCCGCTCTGGCCCACGCCCGCGCCGCTCGCGCTCGTTCGGGACGCATCGCGGCGGTCCGCGAGGCGGTCGGCATTGCCGCCTACCACTGCGGGGACTGGGCCCAGGCGCTGGCTGAACTCCGGGCCGCCCGCCGGATGGGCAGCAAATCGCCGCTGCTACCAATGATCGCGGACTGCGAACGCGGCGTCGGCCGCCCGGAACGGGCGATCGAGTTGGCCCGCACGCCTGAAGCCGCCCAACTTGACGGGGACGACGCCGACGAGCTGCGCATCGTCGTTGCCGGCGCCCGCTCCGACCTCGGCCAGCAGGAGCAGGCCCTGGCGACTCTGTCGACCCCGCAACTTGACCCGACCCGCACCGGGCAGACAGCTGCCCGGCTCTTCTATGTTTACGCAGAAACGCTGCTCGCGCTTGGCCGCGAGCAAGACGCATTGCAATGGTTCATCAATGCCGCGGCAGCCGACGTCGATGGCGTCACCGATGCCGAAGAGCGGATCACGGAGCTCGCCTAAACGTGAGTACCCTTGCGCAGGACCATGATTGCTTACTTCTCGATCTCGACGGCACCGTTTTCCGCGGCCATGAACCTACCGACGGCGCCGTTGAGACGCTCGCGGTAGTCCGCTCTCGCGTCCTGTTCGTCACCAACAACGCCTCCCGCGGACCGGCCGAGGTCGCCCAGCATCTGAGTGCAATGGGCTTCGCGGCCAAACCCGATGACGTCGTCACGAGTGCGCAAAGTGCCGCGCGCCTGCTGCAGGAAGAACTAAAGCCGGGTGCTGCTGTCCTCATCGTCGGCACCGATTCGCTTGCCGCCGAAGTCAGGAGGGTCGGTCTCAAGCCGGTCCGGCAGTGGTCCGACGGACCGGTCGCCGTCGTGCAGGGCCATTCGCCGCAGACCGCGTGGCCCGACCTGGCCGAAGCGGCGCTGGCCATCCGCGGAGGGGCGCTCTGGGTCGCGGCGAACGTCGACAAGACACTGCCATCCGAACGTGGACTGCTGCCCGGAAACGGTGCGATGGTCGCCGCGCTGCAGGCCGCCACCGACCGTAAACCGCAGGTGGCAGGCAAACCGGAGCCGACATTGCTGATGGATGCGTTGGCGCGCGGCAAGTTTCGCACCCCGCTCGTTGTCGGCGACCGGCTCGACACCGATATCGCGGGGGCCAACGCCGCGGGTCTGCCGAGCCTGCACGTGCTGTGCGGCGTCAGCACCGCCGCCGACACTGTGCGCGCCACCATCGGGCAACGACCCAACTACATCGCCGAAGACCTCCGCGCGCTCTACGCCCGCGCCGACAGCCTGCGCATCGGGCCGCACCCCGCGTGGTACGTAGACGTCGGCCCGACAGCGGTCACCGTGCAGGCCACCGGGCGCGACCCCGGGGATGCGCTGTCAGTGGTCCGCGCGACTGCCAGCGCGGTGTGGAACGCCCAGCTCGACGGGCGTCGCGTGGTCCTGCTTGCCGGTGACGACGTGGCGCGACAGGCCATGGACCGCTGGTCCCTGCTCAGCTCGCCAGATCGGCTAGCGTGAACAGCGAGATGAGTACCGAGCCCAACCAGATCCGCGCCCAGATCGCGGCGTTACTGGCAGATGTGCCCGATCCTGCCCAGGAGGGGTCTGGATTCGACCAGCTCGCCGAATCTGATATCGACGCTGTCGCCGCGCGGCTCGAGGAGGCCCACGACCTGCTGGTGCGTGCGCTGGAATCGGTCGAGAAGGGCTAACCGCACGTGACGCGGCGCGCTCGTGTTGACGCCGAGCTGGTGCGGCGCGGTCTTGCGCGCTCGCGCCAACAGGCCGCCGAGTTGATCGGCGCCGGGCGGGTCTCCATTGATGGGATGCCGGCGGCCAAGCCCGCGACCGCGATCGCCGTCACCGCCGCTCTGACGGTCGAGGGCGATGACGAACGCAGCTGGGTCTCCCGCGGTGCGCACAAGCTGATCGGCGCACTCGACGCATTCGGTCTCTCGGTTGACGGCCGTCGCTGCTTGGATGCCGGCGCGTCGACCGGGGGTTTTACCGAGGTCCTGCTCGACCGAGGCGCCCGCGAGGTGGCGGCCGTAGATGTGGGCTACGGCCAGCTGGCGTGGTCACTGCGCACAGATCCTCGGGTCGTCGTGCACGAACGCACGAACGTCCGCGAGCTGACGGCCGACGCGATCGGGGGACTGGTCGATCTCGTGGTGGCCGATCTGTCGTTCATCTCCTTGACGACAGTGTTACCGGCGCTGACGTCCTGCGCGTCGGTGAACGCGGATATCGTTCCTATGGTGAAGCCGCAGTTTGAGGTCGGCAAGGATCGGGTCGGTGCGGGAGGGGTCGTGTCCGACCCGGACTTGCGCGCGGACGCGGTGCTTGCCGTGGCGCACAGGGCCGCCGAACTCGCGTGGCATACCGTCGGTGTCATCGCCAGCCCATTGCCCGGCCCGTCCGGCAACGTCGAGTTCTTTCTGCACCTGCGCACCACCACCGACAGCCCATTGCAGGGTGACCTGCTCGAGCAGACGGTGCGCCGGGCCGTCGCGGAGGGTCCGCAATGACCTGTGAACGCACCGTCCTACTGGTCGTGCACACCGGCCGCGACGAGGCCACTGAGGTCGCTCGCCGGGTCGAGAAAGTATTGGGCGACAACAACATTGCGCTTCGAGTGCTCTCGGCGGAAGCTGTCGACCGAGGCCCGGTGCATCTTGCACCGGACGACATGCGTGCCCTCGGGGTCGAGATCGAGGTTGTCGACGCCGACGAACGCGCGGCGGAAGGTTGCGAACTCGTCCTGGTTCTCGGTGGCGACGGTACATTCCTGCGTGCCGCCGAACTCGCACGCAATGTCGAAATACCCGTGCTCGGCGTCAATCTCGGCCGCATCGGCTTCCTCGCCGAGGCCGAGGCCGATCACATCGACAGCGTGCTCGAGCATGTCATCAACAAGGACTACAACGTCGAGGAGCGCATGACGCTCGACGTCGTGGTGCGCGTCGACGGCAAGATCACCGATCGTGGCTGGGCGCTGAACGAGGCAAGCCTGGAGAAGGGGCCGCGGCTTGGCGTGCTGGGCGCGGTACTGGAGGTCGACGGTCGGCCGGTGTCGTCGTTCGGGTGCGACGGGGTGCTGGTCGCGACGCCCACCGGTTCGACCGCGTGGGCGTTCTCTGCGGGCGGCCCGATCGTGTGGCCGGACTTAGAGGCAATCCTGGTGGTGCCCAACAACGCTCACGCGTTGTTCGCGCGCCCGATGGTCACCAGCCCCAACGCTGCCATCGCCATCGAGATCGAGGGCGGCGGCCACGACGCCCTCGTGTTCTGCGATGGTCGCCGCGAAATGATTGTGCCCGCGGGCGGCCGGCTGGAGGTGACGCGCTGCGGCACCCCGCTGAAGTGGGTGCGGTTGGACAGCGCGCCGTTCACCGACCGCCTCGTGCGTAAGTTCCGGCTGCCGGTCAAAGGGTGGCGCGGACAGTAGTGCTATCCGAAATCCGTATCGAGTCTCTGGGTGCCATCAGCACCGCGACCGCCGAATTCGATCGCGGGTTCACAGTGCTGACCGGCGAAACCGGTACGGGTAAGACCATGGTCGTCACCGGCCTACATCTGCTCGGCGGCGGACGCGCCGACGCCAACCGGGTGCGCTCCGGCGCCGATCGCGCGGTGGTCGAAGGACGGTTCACCACAACGGAACTCGGCGACGGGGTGGCCGCACACGTCGACGAGATTCTCGACTCGTCCGGCGCCGAGCGCGACGACGACGGCAGTGTCATCGCCGCGCGGTCCGTCAGCCGTGACGGGCCCTCGCGCGCGTACCTCGGTGGCCGCAGCGTGCCCGCTAAATCGCTGAGCACCTTCACCAGCGAACTGCTCGCGCTGCATGGCCAGAACGACCAGCTACGGCTGATGCGCCCCGAGGAACAGCGAGGGGCCCTCGATCGGTTCATCGACATCGAGTCACAGCTCAAGCGCTACCGACGGGTGCGCGACGACTGGCTCGACGCCCGCCGCGACCTGGCCGACCGCAAGCAGCGAGCGCGTGAACTTGCGCAGGAGGCCGACCGCCTCAAGTTCGGACTCAACGAGATCGACGCTGTCGCGCCGGAACCCGGCGAAGACGACGCGCTCGTCGACGACATCCGCAAACTCTCCGAACTCGATGCGCTGCGTGAGGCCGCGCAAACGGCACGCACAGCATTGTCCGGCCTGGACGACGATCCGTCGGACGCGTCGGCCGCCAATGGGGTGGGACACGCGAAGTCCGTGCTCGAGGCCACCGATGACTCGGCGTTGCGGGCACTCGCCGAGCAGCTGGCCGAGGCATTGGCCGTCGTCTCGGACGTCTCGACCGAACTCGGTGACTATCTGGCCGGATTGCCCAGCGATGCAAGCACTTTGGAGACCAAGCTGGCGCGGCAGGGCGAGCTGCGCACGCTGACGCGCAAGTACGCGCCGGACATCGACGGAGTGCTGCGATGGGCGACCGAGTCGCGCGAGCGGCTGGCGCAGCTCGACGTCTCCGAAGAGGCGTTGGCCGAACTCGAGCGGCGCGTCAACGAACTCGAGGCCAAAGTCGTCAGCGCCGCAACCGAACTCAGCAAGGCGCGCGCCAAGGCCGCCAAGGGTCTGGCCAAGGCCGTCACGGCAGAGCTGTCCGGATTGGCCATGAGCGACGCCGGTTTCAGCGTGTCGGTCGCCAATCTGGCGGCCCGCACCGACGACTCTGCGCCGCTGACTCTCCCGTCGGGCGAGGCCGTTCACGCCGGGCATGACGGCATCGACGCCGTCGAGTTCGGCTTCGCCGCGCACCGCGGCACCGACATGCTGCCGCTCAACAAGAGCGCATCGGGCGGCGAGCTGTCGCGCGTCATGCTGGCGCTGGAGGTGGTGCTGGCGGCCTCCGCCGAGGGCACCACCATGGTCTTCGACGAGGTCGACGCCGGGGTGGGCGGGCGTGCGGCGGTGCAGATCGGCCGGCGGCTTGCCCGTTTGGCCCGCACGCACCAGGTCATCGTCGTCACGCATCTGCCGCAGGTCGCGGCCTACGCCGACGTCCACCTTGTCGTCGACAGCGGGGGTCGCAACAAGTCCAGCGGGGTGCGGCGCCTCGACGATGACGACCGCGTCGCCGAACTTGCGCGGATGCTGGCCGGGCTCGGGGAGTCCGACAGCGGCCGGGCGCATGCCCGCGAGCTGCTCGATGCGGCGCAGAGCGACCGCGCGGAGTAGGAGTGGTGGACGCCCGCGAGGGCCGCCACCGGAACCTCGTCGAGTTATTCGAGGCGTCCGAAAGCGGACACTAATCGTGTTGCAGTTGTGACAAAAGGTACTTCTGGGGCTCATGTTACGGCGCGCCTCCGACGGATACGCGCTGATCCTCGACAGAATCGGCCTCTATGAAGATGTCTGCGCTGCTATCCCGAACTGCCAGCTCACGGCCCGGCGTCACCGGTACCGCACGGGTTGACCGCGACATCGATCGGCTGCTACGTCGAGTCACCCCCGGTGACATCGTCGTCATCGACGCCCTTGATCTTGATCGAATCACCGCGGACGCGCTCGTTGAGGCGAATGTTGCCGCGGTCGTCAACGCGTCGCCATCGATCTCGGGCCGCTACCCGAACCTCGGGCCGGAGGTGCTCGTCGCCAACGGCGTCACGCTCATCGACGACACCGGCCCTGACGTGTTCAAGAAGGTCAAGGACGGCGCGCGGGTGCGCCTGCACGAGGGTGCTGTGTACGCCGGCGACCGGCAGTTGATCCTCGGTACCGAGCGCACCGACCACGAGATCCACGAGTTGATGCACGAGGCCAAGAGCGGCCTGGTGGCTCACCTCGAGGCGTTCGCGGGCAACACGATCGAGTTCATCCGCAGCGAGAGCCCGCTGCTGATCGACGGCATCGGCATTCCCGACATCGATGTCGACGTCAACCGCAGGCACGTTGTGATCGTCGCCGAGGACATCAGCGCCGCCGCGGACCTTAAAGCTCTCAAGCCGTTCATCAAGGAGTACCAACCGGTGCTTATCGGGGTCGGCACCGGTGCCGATGTGCTCCGCAAGGGTGGCTACCGGCCGGCGCTGATCGTCGGCGATCCCGACAGAATGAGTGCCGAGGTGCTGCGCTGTGGCGCCCAGGTCGTGCTGCCCGCCGACGCTGACGGCCACGCCGCGGGCCTGGAGCGCATCCAGGATCTGGGCGTCGGCGCGATGACGTTCCCGGCCGCCGGCTCGGCCGCCGATCTGGCGTTGCTGCTGTGTGATCACCACGGGGCGTCGCTGATAGTCACGGCCGGCCATACCGCAAGCATCGAGGAGTTCTTCGACCGGTCGCGGCAGCAGAGCAACCCGTCGACATTCCTGACCCGGCTCAAGGTCGGCGAGAAACTGGTGGACGCCAAGGCCGTTGCCACGTTGTACCGCAGCAGGGTGTCCGGCGGGGCCATTGCACTGTTGGTGCTGGCGATGCTCATCGCTGTGATCGCCGCGCTGTGGGTGTCGCGCGCCGACGCCGCGGTGCTCGATTGGATCGGCAATTATTGGAATCAGTTCTCGCTCTGGGTCCAGGGCTTGGTCACTTAGGCAGTCCGCATGATTTCCCTACGCACACACGCGATTTCGCTTGCCGCGGTTTTCCTTGCGTTGGCAATTGGCGTGGCGCTCGGGTCCGGGTTGCTGTCGAACACGCTGTTGTCGGGGCTGCGCGATGACAAGCACCAGCTGCAGAACCAGATCAACACGCTCACCGACGACAAGAACGCGCTGAACGAAAAGCTCAATGCGGCAGGCGAATTCGATGCGCAGATGTCGCCACGCATTCTGCACAACGCGCTCGACGGCAAGTCGGTCGTGGTGTTCCGAACCCCCGACGCAAGCGACGACGACGTCGACGCGCTGACCCGGATGGTGGGGCAGGCCCGGGGCACGGTCAGCGGAACCATCGCGCTGACCCAGGAGTTCGTCGACGCCAACTCAGCCGAGAAGCTGCTGTCGGTGGTGAACTCGCCGATCGTGCCCGCCGGCGCGCAGTTGAGCACCAAGTCCGTGGACCAGGGCTCGCAGGCCGGCGACCTGTTGGGCATCGCGCTGCTGACCAACAGAGATCCGAAGGTTCAGGTGGTCGACGACGCCCAGCGCGACACCGTGCTGGCGGCGCTGCGCGACACCGGCTTTGTCACCTATGGCAGCGAGCGCATCGGCCCCGCCAACACCGCGCTGATCGTCACCGGCGGCGGCATGGGCGACGGTGCCGGCAACCAGGGCGCGACGGTCGCCAGGTTCGCGGTCGGCCTCGCTCCGCACGGCTCGGGCATCGTCGTCGCCGGGCGCGACGGCTCCGCATCTGGCACCGCAGCGGTGGCCGTGACCAGGTCCGACGCGGGGCTCAGCGGCGCGATCAGCACCGTCGACGACGTTAACGCCGAGTCGGGCCGGATGACCGCGGTGCTCGCCTTGAGCGAGCTGATCAACGGCGGACGGCCCGGTCAATACGGCGTCGGCCAGGGCGCGTCATCGGTGACGCTCCCGCAATAACACCAAGGGCGTGTCAGCGACGGCTTGTCGGCGTCGGTGTTAAGGTGAGATTCCGTGGGTCGGCAGGCCCCAGCTAGTTCAGCGATCCCCTGCCCGTCGTCACGGAGGTTGCTCTTGCCAGCGTTACGCAAGCACCCGCAAACCGCTACCAAGCATCTCTTCGTAACGGGCGGCGTGGTTTCCTCACTCGGTAAAGGCCTGACGGCGTCCAGCCTCGGCCAGTTGCTGACGGCGCGGGGCTTGCAGGTGACGATGCAGAAGCTCGACCCGTACCTCAACGTCGACCCCGGCACCATGAACCCCTTCCAGCATGGCGAGGTGTTCGTTACCGAGGACGGCGCCGAGACCGACCTCGACGTCGGGCATTACGAACGCTTCCTGGACCGCAATCTGTCTGGTTCGGCGAATGTCACGACGGGACAGGTGTATTCGACGGTGATCGCCAAGGAGCGCCGTGGCGAATACCTCGGCGACACCGTCCAAGTCATTCCGCACATCACCGACGAGATCAAGAGCCGCATCCGGGAAATGGCCGAACCCGACGTCGACGGGAACCGGCCCGACGTGGTGATCACCGAAATCGGCGGCACCGTCGGCGATATCGAGTCGCTGCCCTTCCTCGAAGCCGCCCGGCAGGTGCGACACGAGGTCGGCAGGGAGAACTGTTTCTTCCTGCACTGCTCGCTGGTGCCCTACATGGCGCCGTCGGGTGAGCTCAAGACAAAGCCGACGCAGCATTCGGTGGCTGCGCTGCGCAGCATCGGTATCACCCCGGACGCGCTGATCTTGCGCTGCGACCGCGACGTGCCCGAACCGCTGAAGAACAAGATCGCGCTGATGTGCGACGTCGACATCGATGGTGTGATCTCCACACCCGATGCGCCGTCGATCTATGACATCCCCAAGGTGCTGCACCGCGAGGAACTCGACGCCTACGTGGTGCGCCGGCTGAGCCTGCCGTTCCGTGATGTCGACTGGACGCAGTGGAACGACCTCCTGCAGCGGGTGCACGAACCGCAGGAGACGGTGCGAATCGCGTTGGTGGGCAAGTACATCGACCTCTCCGACGCATATCTGTCGGTGGCGGAGGCGCTGCGGGCCGGCGGTTTCAAGCACCGCGCCAAGGTCGAGATGCGCTGGGTTGCCTCCGACGACTGCGAGACGGAAGCCGGCGCCGCGGCTGCGCTCGCCGACGTGCACGGTGTACTCATTCCAGGCGGGTTCGGCATCCGCGGCATCGAGGGCAAGATCGGCGCCATCTCATATGCCCGCAAGCGCGGGCTGCCGGTGCTCGGGCTGTGCCTGGGGTTGCAGTGCATCGTCATCGAGGCGGCGCGTTCGGTCGGGCTGGCCGGCGCCAACTCCGCGGAGTTCGACCCGAAGACCCCTGATCCCGTCATCTCCACAATGGCCGATCAGCGCGACGCCGTCGCCGGCGAAGCAGACCTGGGGGGCACCATGCGACTGGGCGCGTATCCGGCTGTGCTGGAGGCGGGTTCGATTGTGGCAGAGGCATATCAGGCCACCGAAGTCTCCGAGCGACACCGCCACCGCTATGAGGTCAACAACGAATACCGCGACCGCATCGCCGAAAGCGGACTGAAGTTCTCCGGCACCTCGCCCGACGGGCATCTCGTGGAGTTCGTCGAGTACTCCGCCGACGTCCACCCGTTCATCGTCGGCACCCAGGCACACCCCGAACTCAAGAGTCGGCCCACCCGGCCGCATCCGCTGTTCGTCGCGTTCATCGGCGCGTCGCTGAACTACAAGGCCGAAGAACGCTTGCCGGGCATGGACATTCCCGAGCAGCACGCGAATGGCGTCGAGCACGACGACAAGGTTTCGCAACTGCTGCAAGAGCCCGCGACCCGTGGCTGAACACGAGTTCGACACCGTCTCCAGCGAAACCATCTACGTCGGCAAGATTTTCGCGTTGCGCGCCGACGAGGTCCGCATGCCGCACGGCAACACCGCACGCCGCGAAGTGGTCGAGCACTACGGCGCGGTGGCCATTCTCGCGATGGACGAACAAAGCAATGTCGTCATGGTCTATCAATACCGGCATCCCGTCGGTCGGCGGTTGTGGGAACTGCCGGCGGGTCTGCTCGACCTCGGCGGTGAAGCACCGCATGTCACCGCCGCCCGCGAACTCAAGGAGGAAGCCGGGCTAGAGGCCACCGAATGGCGGGTGCTGGTTGACCTGATATCGGCGCCGGGCTTCAGCGACGAAAGCGTGCGGGTGTACCTCGCGACCGGAATAACCGACGTCGGCCGGCCGGAAGCTCATGACGAAGAAGCCGACCTGCAGGTGAAGTGGTTTTCACTCGAGGAGGCCAGGCGCATGGTGCTGGCTGGCGAGATCGTCAATTCCATTGCGATAGCGGGCATTCTGGCCGCCCACGACGTCGAGGATCCGTCGTCGCTGCGACCTGTCGAGGCACCATGGATCGACAGGTCGAAAGCGTTCGCCGCTCGACAGGCACACACATGACCACGTTTCGATCGGCTCTGGATGACCAGTTGCAGGGCTACCTCGACCACCTCACCATCGAACGCGGAGTCGCCGCCAATACATTGAGTTCGTACCGCCGCGATCTGCGCCGCTACGCCGAGCACCTGACAGAACGCGGCATCGACGATCTCACCAAGGTCACCGAGACAGACGTCAGCGATTTCCTGGTGGCGCTGCGCCGTGGCGATCCTGATGCGAAAACCGTTCCGCTGTCCGCGGTTTCGGCCGCCCGCGCCGTGGTCGCCGTCCGGGGCCTGCACAAGTTCGCGGTCGCGGAGGGGCTGACCGAGGTCGACGTCGCGCGCGAGGTGAAGCCACCGACGCCGAGTCGGCGGCTGCCAAAGAGCCTGACCATCGACGAGGTGCTGGCCCTACTCGACGGCGCAGGCGGCGACAGCGAGGCCGACGGTCCGCTGACCCTACGCAACCGCGCGCTGTTGGAGCTGCTGTATTCGACGGGCGCGCGCATCTCCGAGGCGGTCGGCCTCGACATCGACGACATCGACACCCAGGCACGGTCGGTGCTGTTACGCGGCAAGGGCGGCAAGCAGCGACTGGTGCCGATCGGCCGTCCGGCCGTCACTGCGCTCGACGCCTACCTGGTGCGCGGCAGGCCCGAGCTCGCCCGCCGCGGCCGTGGCACCCCGGCGATCTTCCTCAATGCGCGCGGCGGGCGGCTGTCGCGGCAGAGCGCGTGGCAGGTACTGCAGGACTCCGCCGAGCGTGCAGGTATCAAGGCTGCGGTGTCGCCGCACGTGCTGCGTCACTCGTTCGCCACACATCTGCTCGATGGCGGCGCAGACGTTCGCGTTGTGCAGGAATTGCTTGGCCACGCGTCGGTCACGACGACGCAGATCTACACCATGGTGACGGTGAACGTGCTGCGCGAGGTGTGGGCCGGCGCCCATCCGCGGGCGCGATAGCAGCGTCAATTCCAGACAACATATGACCTGACCGCTAGGTTAGGGTCGGCTAGTCGACGGGCGCCGGCTCGACCCCGACGTGATGGTGTGCGCGACCGTTATCGGCAGGGACTCGAGCAGATGGTCGGGCACCTGGGCGTGCTCGATGGCCGCGGCGCACCGCAGATCAGCGGAGAGGCACCCGCCGTGCGCGGCTGTGGTTCCTCGGGTTCTCGGCGCGGCCTGCGCTGATCCGCTTCGTCGGCATCCAGTCACTGCGGATCGCGAAGAAGATCGCGAGCGCCTAGCCGGCTAGGTACTCCGACTCCAGCACGAGGTCGGGTATCAGCGTCTGGTACTCGCCGTGCGTCTTGTGCTCGACGCTGTCGAACAGCTTGCCCTGCTGCAGCTTCATGAATTCGCGGTACCTCGGCGCGCCGGGTATCAGGATGTTGTCGGCGACGACGATCGACCCGCGGTGCAGCCAGCCCCGGTCGATGATGCTCTGCAGGTCGGCCAGGTAGGCGGCCTTGTCGTGGTCGATGAACAACAGGTCCAACTTCCCGCCGGCGAACCCGTGCTGATCGGCCAGCGCGTCGAGCGTGAAGCCGCCGTCGCCGATCGTGCCGACCACACACGTGACCCGGTCGTCGACGCCGGCGTGGGCCCAAATGCGCCGCGCCACTTCGGCATTGGCGTCGGACAGCTCGACGGAGAACACCTTCGCCGACGGCGCAGCGCGCGCGATCCGCAGGGAGCCGTAGCCGCAGTAGGTGCCCAGCTCCAGCACGAGGCCGGGGTTGGCGCGGCGGACGGCGGCGTCGAGCAGCTCGCCTTTCTCGTCGCCGACATTGATCAGGAAAGACTTCTCGTACGCGAACTGGTCCACCTTGGCGATCACGTC
The DNA here is from genome assembly GCF_000328565.1 of Mycobacterium sp. JS623. NCBI lineage: Bacteria > Bacillati > Actinomycetota > Actinomycetes > Mycobacteriales > Mycobacteriaceae > Mycobacterium > Mycobacterium sp. JS623. The sequence goes on from NC_019966.1 coordinate 3,067,081, forward strand.
GTCGATGTCGCCCTTGCGTGCGTTGGCGACCACATAGTCGGCGGCGGCAGCCTCGCGTCCGTCGCCGATCTGCCCGGTCTTGGTGATGTTGCGGGCCCCGAGCGCCAGCCGCCAAAACGACCAGCGCAGGAACGGTACGCGCTGCTTCAGGCTCATAGCCGTCAGCCTATTAGCGCGACCACCGGGATTGGGTTCTACGTTGCCCGCGGGTCTGCCAGACCAGGCAGCCGCGCACCGTTAAACTTGCCCGGATGTTCGGAATGCCTCCAGCGTGGATGACCAGCGACGGTCGGGCATGACCGACGAGGGGGGCGGCTCCGAGTTCGGTCTGACCGGCCGCACGCCACGGACCATTCCCGAGCCCAAGCCGAAGAACGTGCACGGGCCCGCCAAGGTCATCGCGATGTGCAACCAGAAAGGCGGGGTCGGCAAGACGACGTCGACCATCAATCTGGGCGCCAGCCTGGCCGAGTACGGTCGCCGCGTGCTGCTCGTGGACCTCGATCCGCAGGGTGCGCTGTCAGCCGGGCTGGGCGTGCCGCACTACGAGCTGGAGCACACGATCCACAACCTGCTGGTCGAACCGCGGGTGTCGATCGACACTGTGCTGATCCACACCCGGGTGCCCGGCATGGACCTGGTGCCAAGCAATATCGACCTGTCGGCCGCGGAGATCCAGCTGGTCAACGAGGTGGGCCGCGAGCAATCACTGGCCCGCGCGCTGTATCCCGTGCTGGACCGCTACGACTACGTGCTGATCGACTGCCAGCCGTCGCTGGGTCTGCTCACCGTAAATGGGCTGGCGTGCAGCGACGGCGTGATCATCCCGACCGAATGCGAGTTCTTCTCGCTGCGCGGCCTGGCGCTGCTGACCGACACGGTCGACAAGGTCCGTGACCGGCTGAACCCGAAGCTGTCGATCAGCGGCATCCTGATCACCCGCTTCGACACCCGAACCGTCAACGCCCGCGAGGTGATGGCCCGCGTGATCGAGAGGTTCGGCGATCTGGTGTTCGACACCGTGATCACCCGCACGGTGCGGTTCCCCGAGACCAGCGTCGCAGGCGAGCCGATCACCACATGGGCGCCGAAATCCGGTGGGGCCGAAGCGTATCGGTCGTTGGCGCGCGAGGTCATCGACCGGTTCGGCGCGTGAACGACGTCCAATCAACGCCGGAGGAGCAGACCCAACAGAGCGGCTTCCAGGTCCGGCTGAGCAATTTCGAGGGTCCGTTCGATCTGCTGCTGCAGCTGATCTTCGCGCACCGCCTCGACGTCACCGAGGTGGCGCTGCATCAGGTAACCGACGAATTCATCGCGTACACCAAGGCGATTGGCCCGCAGATGGAGCTGGACGAGACGACGGCGTTCCTCGTCGTCGCGGCCACGCTTCTCGACCTCAAGGCCGCGCGGCTGCTGCCCGCGGGGGAGATACACGACGAGGACGATCTCGCGCTGCTCGAGGTCCGCGACCTGCTGTTCGCGCGCCTTCTGCAGTATCGGGCGTTCAAGCATGTCGCGGAGATGTTCGCCGAACTCGAGGCTGCGGCGCTGCGCAGTTATCCGCGGTCGGTGGCGTTGGAGAAGCGCTATGAGGACCTGCTGCCCGAGGTGATGCTGGGCGTCGACGCCGAGAGCTTCGCCGAGATCGCCGCGGCGGCGTTCACACCACGGCCCGTGCCGACCATACGCACCGACCACTTGCACGAAGTGGGGGTGTCGGTGCCCGAGCAGGTCACCAATCTGATGAACCTGCTGGAGAGTCGCGGCATCGGGCAGTGGGCGTCGTTCTCCGAGCTGGTTGCCGACTGTGGGGCCTCGATTGAGATCGTGGGGCGCTTCCTGGCGCTGCTCGAGCTGTATCGCGCGCGGGCGGTAGCATTCGACCAATCAGAACCGCTTGGTGTGCTCCAGGTTTCGTGGACCGGAGAGCGGCCGACCAACGACCACCTCGCGGCGGAAGTAGACCAATATGACTGACGAAGTCCCCAACGACATCACCACCGACCTTCCCGCCGATCTGGACCTGGGTATTGACGTCGCGACGGCGCCGGAGCTCGAAGACGGCGAACTCGGCGCGGCGCTGGAGGCGCTGCTGCTGGTGGTGGACACTCCGGTGACCGTCGACCAGTTGGCCGCCGCGACTGACCAGCCGGCCTATCGGGTGGCGGCCAAGCTGCAGGTGATGGCCGAGGAGCTGTCGGCTCGGGAGAGCGGTATCGATCTGCGCGAGGCCGGCGGCGGCTGGCGGATGTACACCCGCGCGCGGTTCGCGCCGTACGTGGAGCGGTTGCTGCTCGACGGCGCTCGATCGAAGCTGACGAGAGCAGCGCTGGAGACGTTGGCGGTGGTCGCCTATCGGCAGCCGGTGACTCGGGCACGGGTCAGCGCGGTGCGCGGAGTCAATGTCGATGCGGTGATGCGCACGCTGCTGGCGCGCGGGCTGATCACCGAGGCGGGCGCCGATCCGGATACCGGCGCAGTGACGTTCGCCACCACCGAGCTGTTTCTTGAGCGACTAGGTCTGACGTCGCTGACGGACCTGCCGGACATTGCGCCGCTGTTGCCGGACGTCGACGTGATCGACGATCTGAGCGAAACGCTGGCCGAGGAGCCACGTTTCATGAAGCTGAACGGCGGGGCGCCTGCTGGCGATACACCCATGTCGTTCGACGTAGACCAGGAGTGACATGGGCGCCTCTGAAGGCGTGCGTCTGCAGAAAGTGTTGTCGCAGGCCGGAATTGCGTCGCGCCGCGTCGCCGAGAAGATGATTCTCGACGGGCGTGTAGAAGTCGACGACAGGATCGTCACCGAACTGGGCACGCGCGTGGACCCAGATGTGTCGGTGATCCGCGTCGACGGGGCACGGGTGACTCTCGATGACACGTTGGTGCATCTGGCGATCAACAAGCCTCGCGGAATGCACTCGACCATGTCCGACGACCGGGGGCGGCCATGTATCGGCGACCTTGTCGAGCATCGAGTCCGGGGCAACAAAAGGTTGTTTCACGTCGGTCGGCTCGACGCCGACACCGAAGGGCTGATGTTGCTGACCAACGACGGCGAGCTGGCGCACCGGTTGATGCACCCGTCGTTCGAGGTGCCCAAGACGTACCTGGCGACGGTCGACGGCGCCGTGCCGCGCGGGCTGGGCCGTAAGCTGCGCGACGGGATCGAGTTGGACGACGGGCCTGCACGGGTCGACGATTTCGCGTTGGTGGACAAGGTGCCCGGCAAGACGCTGGTGCGGGTGACGCTGCACGAGGGCCGCAAGCGGATCGTGCGACGGATGCTGGCTGCGGTCGGCCATCCGGTGCTGGAGTTGGTGCGCACCGACATCGGGTCGGTGTCTTTAGGCGACCAGCGGCCGGGAAGCATCCGGGTGTTGAGCCGCAAGGAGGTAGGGGAGTTGTACAAGGCGGTGGGCCTGTGAGCTCCTCATTGGTGGTCGCAGTCGACGGACCTGCGGGCACTGGAAAGTCTTCAGTGTCAAGGGGTTTAGCCCGATCGCTGGATGCCCGCTACCTGGACACCGGCGCGATGTACCGGATCGTGACACTGGCGGTTTTGCGCGCCGGAGTCTCGCTGGAGGACGTCGAAGCCATCGGTGCGGCAGCGGCGTCGGCGGACCTTGCCGTCGGGTATGACCCGGATGAAGACCGCTCTTATCTTGCAGGAGAAGACGTTTCGGTCGAGATCCGTGGCGACGAAGTGACCAAGGCGGTATCGGCGGTGTCAGCGGTTCCCGTCGTGCGGACGCGGTTGGTGCAATTGCAGCGCGAGTTGGCGGCGGGCCAGGGCAGCGTCGTGGTCGAGGGCCGCGACATCGGGACGGTCGTGCTGCCCAACGCCGACGTGAAGATCTTCCTGACCGCGTCGGCCGAGGAGCGTGCGCGACGCCGCAACGACCAGAACATCGCGTCCGGGCTGGCCTCCGACTACGACGCGGTGCTGGCCGACGTCGAGCGGCGTGATCATCTGGATTCGACGCGGGCGGTGTCGCCGTTGCGTGCCGCAGACGATGCGGTGGTGGTCGACACCAGCGACATGACCGAGTCGCAGGTCGTGATTCATCTGCTGGAACTGGTCAAGCAGCGGGCCGGGGCGTCGCGATGAGCGAGGGCACCTGGGCCGATGAATCCGATTGGGAGCTCGGCGCGGAAGAGGTTGCCGAGGCGATCGAAGAGGCTGCGGCACCACCACCCGTGGTGGCGATCGTTGGTCGTCCGAACGTCGGCAAGTCGACGTTGGTGAACCGGATTCTTGGCCGTCGCGAAGCCGTGGTGCAGGACGTTCCTGGTGTAACGCGCGACCGAGTGTCATATGACGCGCTGTGGTCTGGGCGGCGGTTCGTCGTGCAGGACACCGGCGGCTGGGAGCCGGACGCAAAAGGCTTGCAGCAGTTGGTAGCCGAGCAGGCGTCTGTCGCGATGCGGACCGCTGATGCGATCGTCTTCGTGGTCGATTCGACGGTGGGGGCGACGACGGCGGACGAGGCCGCGGCTCGCCTGCTGCAGCGGTCGGGCAAGCCAGTCTTCTTGGCGGCCAATAAAGTTGACAACGAACGCGGTGAGGCCGATGCGGCGGAGCTGTGGTCGTTGGGGCTGGGGGAGCCCAATCCTGTCAGTGCGATACACGGCCGCGGCGTAGCCGATCTGCTCGACAAGGTGACCGAGGCGCTGCCCGCGGTGTCCGAGATGGCGTCGGGCGGCGGGGGCCCACGTCGAGTTGCATTGATAGGCAAGCCAAATGTTGGCAAGAGCTCGCTGCTGAACCGGCTGGCCGGCGACGAACGCTCGGTGGTGCACGACGTGGCGGGCACAACGGTCGACCCGGTGGACTCGCTGATCGAAATGGACGGCAAGGTCTGGCGTTTCGTTGACACCGCGGGGTTGCGCCGCAAAGTCGGGCAGGCCAGCGGGCACGAGTTCTATGCGTCGGTGCGCACGCACGGCGCGATCGACGCCGCCGAGGTGGCGATCGTGTTGATCGATGCGTCGCAGCCGCTGACCGAGCAGGACCAGCGCGTGCTGACGATGGTGATCGAAGCGGGCCGGGCGCTGGTGTTGGCGTTCAACAAGTGGGATCTGGTCGACGAGGACCGGCGCTATCTGCTGGACCGCGAGATCGACTTGCAGCTGTCGCAGTTGCAGTGGGCACCGAGGGTCAACATTTCGGCGAAGACGGGCCGGGCGGTGCAGAAGCTGGTGCCCGCGCTGGAGACATCGCTGCATTCGTGGGACACCCGGGTGCCGACGGGCCGGCTGAACACGTTCTTCAAGGAGGTCGTGGCGGCGACGCCGCCGCCTGTGCGCGGAGGTAAGCAGCCGCGAATTCTGTTCGCCACGCAGGCGACTGCGCGCCCGCCGACGTTTGTGTTGTTCACCACAGGTTTTCTCGAGGCTGGCTACCGGCGGTTCCTTGAGCGGCGGTTACGCGAGACGTTCGGCTTCGAGGGCAGCCCGATCAGGATCAACGTAAGGGTTCGGGAGAAGCGCGGGGCTAGGTCTCGCTGAGCGACTTTGGGATCCATCGCTAAGTCTCGATAGGGTTGGGCAAATGCCCGTCTCCCACATGATCCTGATCGCCCTGGCAGGCGTCGGGGCGGGAGCCATCAACGCGATCGTCGGCTCGGGCACGCTGATCACCTTCCCGACTTTGGTGGCCCTGGGCTATCCGCCGGTGACGGCGACGATGTCGAATGCGGTCGGGCTGGTGGCAGGCGGTGTGTCGGGCACGTGGGGGTATCGGCGCGAGCTGCGTGGGCAGTGGCATCGGCTGCGGTGGCAGATCCCGGCGTCGTTGATTGGCGCGTTGTTGGGGTCCTGGCTGCTGCTGCACCTGCCGGAGACGGTGTTCGAGAAGGTCGTGCCGGTGCTCCTGGTGCTGGCCTTAGGACTCGTCGTGATCGGGCCGAAGATCCAGGAGTGGGCGCGGCGGCGAGCCGAGTTGTCCGGCCAGTCCCCGGAACATGTGAGCGGCCGGCGGATGGCGGCGCTGGTGTTCGGGACGTTCGCGATCGGGATCTACGGCGGCTACTTCACGGCGGCGCAGGGCATCATGCTGATCGCGGCTATGAGTGCGCTGCTGCCGGAAGACATGCAGCGGATGAATGCGGCGAAAAACCTGCTCTCGCTGTTGGTGAACATCGTGGCGGCGGTGGCGTACACGGTGGTCGCATTCGACCGGATCAGCTGGGCGGCGGCGGGATTGATTGCGGCGGGTTCGTTGATCGGTGGGTTCTTGGGCGCACATTACGGGCGGCGGCTGTCGCCGACGGCACTGCGGACGGCGATTGTGATGGTCGGCGCGATCGGGCTCTATCGACTGGTAACCGTTTAGGGAGCGAGGGCAGTCTGCGGTAGGCTTTCGACCTGCTGCTGGCGACCCCAGCAGCACCGCGGGCTGTGGCGCAGTTTGGTAGCGCACTTGACTGGGGGTCAAGTGGTCGCAGGTTCAAATCCTGTCAGCCCGACCAAACAAATCTCGCTGGCGCTGCGCAGGGGAGGACCGGCCTCCGTGCGTCGTGCGATCGGCTGGTACCGCACCCACGGCAGGCTGCGCTGCGGTGACCAGGTCGCCATGGCCGCCGACGCGCGGGCCAGCTATAAAAGCCGACATCGCCGCCGACTCACCGCCGGGGCTGAACGATCGGCCCGGCGCGATATCCGGAGCGCTCATTGAAAGGCGCTTGACCCTCCCCCTGGGGGAAACTCCACTGTGGCGGTATGACCAACACCGACACCACTTGGGATGCGTTGCCCGCCGTGGTGACCACGTACCTGACCGCTCACCAGACTCGGGATGTGGCCACTGCCATCAGCACCTTCACCGCCGACGTCGCCGTCACCGACGAGGGTCGCACCGTCCAGGGACGGCGGGACATCGGCGCCTGGCTGCACAGCGCAGGCAGCGGGTACATTTTCACCACCAACTTCGCCGGCGCCGATGTGCCCGATCCTGAGCATGTAGACGTAGTCCAGCGCCTGGAAGGCGACTTCCCGGGTGGGGTGGTCGATCTGCATTACCGGTTCACCCTGGACGGCGATCTGATCAGCGGACTCGTGATCGAGCCCTGATATGGCATCGCAGATTTGGTTCATCACCGGAGGCACCCCCGGTGGATTCGGAATGGCTTACGCCGAGGCGGCATTGGAGATCGGCGACCGGGTAGTGCTCACCGCACGCCGCCCCGCGGAGTTGGACGGTTTCCGAGGTCCTCCGCGAAGAGGTTGCGCCGCTGGGCATCCGGGTGATGGCCGTGGAGCCGGGAGCATTCCGAACCCGGGCTTACGCGGGTTTCGTCGACTAGCCCATCGCAGAGTCCATCGCCGACTACCGGCCGATGCTGGAGGGTGTCCGCGCGACGATGGTCGACGAGAACGGTGCGCAGCCCGGCGATCCGCGGCGCGGCGCGCGCGCCGTCATCGCCGCTATGAGGCAGGATCCGCCGCCCAACCGACTGGTATTGGGCAGTGCCGGATTCGACGCCGTCGTCTCCGCACTCGAGGGCGTGCTGGCCGACGTTCGAGCGAACGAAGCGTTGTCCCGCGGCGCCGACTTCGCGCCGGGAGACTGAGCAGCGCCCTTCGGCGGTCCGGCCCACGGTGGTGCTGGTGCGCGCAGCTTTCGCCGACTTCTCGAGCTGGAATCGCAGACGGTGCAGGTCGAGACGTCGCACGCCGTGTAGGTCTCTCAGCCCGAGGCAGTCGCCGATCTGGTCGGCGAAGCCGCGCGCCTCTCCGTCTCATGGCCACCGAGGCGCCGGTCCGCGCCAGCCGGGGCGAGCCGAAAGACGGGCCAGCCGATCTCTGTTCGCCACCTGGACGGGTCGTCGGTGTCACGAGGCCCGACCCGGTAGGTCTCCTGTATCGGTCCGTCGACGGCCAACGCATGAGTGACGACCCAGGAACCGAGGCGGCCATAGGTGACATCGATGTCGTCGTGGGGCCCGGCATGGGCGGTGATGGCGAGGTCGGCTGCCGGGAGCTCCAGGACGCCGATCCGACCGGATGGCCGGGGCATACGCACCGGCCGGAAGACCGTCATCACCCCAGCGCCGTGCGCGAACAGCGCGTTCGCATAGTGTCCGCCGGGGGGTCCTGTGCGTTCCTCGGGCGGGAACGCCGGTCCAGTTCCGTCATCGCTGCGTCGTACCAGCTGAGCGAATCATTCAGGCGCACATGATCACTGATCGCGGCGACGGTCCGAGCGGGCATCGACCGGAGCTCGACGTGAATGTCGGCTGGATCCGGGCGCAAAAGCCGACGTAGCGATACCACGGCGGCCTGGGTTCGGTTCAGCTCGGCTTCCAGGCGGCGGAGGTGGCTGGCGATCACCTCGGCCCGCTGCTGCGGATCGTCGGTGGCCAGGATCGAACGAACCTCTGCCAGCGGCACGTCGAGCCGCCGGAGCTGATGAATGACCTGCGCGATCGGGATCTGCTCGGGCTCGTAATAGCGGTAGCCCGAGAAGGGGTCGACAGTCGCGGGTTCGAGGAGTGCGGCCTCGTGGTAGCGCCGCAACGTCCGCACGCTCAGGTGCGTCACCGTCGCGAACTCGCCGATGGTCAGTTGGGAACCCATGACCAAATTCCTCCTTGTCCCCGCCGGGAAGGCCGGACTGTCCGCACTGCAGAACTTAGCGCTCCTTGCCGCGTCGTCGGCCTGACCGGCACCTACTACCATCCGGTCGGCACATGCGCGATGGGCACCGGACCCGGTGCAGTCGTCGGACCCGATCTGCGGGTACACGGACTGACCGGGGGTGCGGGTGGCCGACGCGTCGGTCATGCCGCAGACCGCGCCAGTGAACACGAATGCGGCCGCGTTCATGATCGACGAACGGCCGCCGATCTCATCCACGCCATTGCAGCGCAACGGATTCCGGTGCCGCTGGACGTTCAGGACAGCACCCTCGGGCGGCAGCGGGCATCGGCGCGACCACAGCCTCACTGTCGATAGGCATCGCCATCGTCGGATCTGGTTCCTGACGCCATCAAGGTCGACCAGGCTGTCGCGCAGACAGACGAGCTCAGCGTGATCCACCGCAAAAGTTTGACGCCGTTCTGCGCGGGTACGTCTCGGACCATGCAGGGCGCGGCGTCATCGATCTTGTTGGTCGCCGATCCCGGCGCCCCGGCGGTGATCGCCCAACGGCTGTCCGATTCGCTGCCGGACGCGCTGACTGACGGGACGCCCGCAGATGACTCGTGGGAGGTGTCTGTGCGTCGTCACGCCTACCCCATCGACGAGCACGCCGAAGTCTCCGCCGTGGTCGACATCATCGACCCGGGTGGCGAGACGGAAGACATCGTCATCTACCTCACCGATTTGCCCCGACGCCGGGGAACGACGCCGGTATTAGCCGACATCAGCGTGCCTGACCGGCTCGCTGTGATTTCCATACCCGGGGTAGGCGGTGTACTTGTCGATCGCCGGGTGAGGAACTTGGCGCAGACCGTCGTGGCCGAGGTGACGGAACGGTCGAGGAACCACAGCCAGTCGGTGAAGCGGCTGACGCGGATACAGGACGACGACGTTGTCCGCTACGTCGGGCCGTCAGCCCTGTCACGCCTACGGCTTCTGGCAGGGATGGTTTACGCCAATCGACCGTGGCGATTGGTTACCGGCATGTCGAAAGTGATGATGGCGGCGTTCGCCGCTGGGGCCGTAAGCCTTGCATACCCGACGATTTGGCAGTTGTCGGCCACCATGGGCCCCTGGCGGCTGACCGCGGCAACGATCTTGGCCAGCACAGCTCTGATCGCGTGGCTCATCGTTGAACACAACCTGTGGGAACGCCCCGACTCGGCCGAGGCACGCGACCGCGCGGTCCTGTACAACGCAGCAACTGTCGTCACCCTGACAATCGGCGTCATCATTTTCCACGCCGCGCTGTTCATCTTGCTGTTGCTGACCGCCTGGTGGACCCTGCCGCCGAATATGGTCGCACAAAACATCGGCCATCCCGTCGAGCTCTCAACCCTGTTGCTCATGGCGTGGTTGGTAGCGGCAGTCGCCACATTGGGCGGTGCCCTGGGATCGGGGATGGAAGACGACGAGGCCGTCAAGGCGGCGGCATATGGCGTTCGGCAACGCCAGCGATTCGACACTTCGAACTGACGCACCTCCCTCCCGCCGTTGCACCGTGAAACACACCGAGGCACAGCCGAAGCCCGGCTACTATCGCCGGCGCTGAGGCACCTCTCGCCGAGGCTGTCGGACCCGCTCGCGGGGTCTAGGGTTGGGCCCGCCACGGGGTGAGAGTCTTCGAAATAACCGGCTTGGTCGTGGATTTCGCGGCGCCCGACGAGAGTTCCACGTCGCTGCCCGGTATGTCGTCGTCGCAGAACCCGTCCGGCCCGGCACATTGACCACTGGTCTCTGCATCGTTGAGTTGGTCTTGCACCTTCTGGTGCCCGGCGTCGACCTGCAGGCAGTTCGGCGTGCCCTCGTTGCAGACAGCAAAAGCAGGCGCGGCGGGGATGGCGCCGAACAGCGCTCCTGCGATGATGGCGGCGCTGCCGATGAGCGTCGCGATCTTGGAATGCTTCATGGGGTTTCTTCCTGTGCCAGTAGCGTCGCCCAGCTGGGCGCATTTGCATATTCGCGCTACAGGAAGCCGCCGCGTAATCGCCACGAAGTCTGATTTGGTTAGCCGAGAAGGAAGGGTTTTCTATCCGATGAGCAAGGCCGAGATTTCGCGGCCGAGCGCGCTGCACGGCGTGGATGCCAGTGCGAGAGAAGATTCGCACGAACTTACTGCGGGTGCGTCGCCAGGTACTCGCCGGCCGGGATCGGCTCGGTCGCAACGAAACCGATCGGCAGCAGCACGTCACCGGCGGTCGTCGGGTAGTAGACCTCCCACCGGTAATAGCCGGTGAATGCTGTCGGGTCGGCCGCGAGCACCGCCGCGTAGTCGTTGACCGCCTGCACGTACGCGTTCGCGTTGTTGTACCGGTAGATCGCGTGATCACGGTCGGTGGCAAAGCCATTGGCGGCCAACATTCGACCGGCCGCCATGATGCTGTCTCGGGGCGAGTTGATGTCGCCGCCTTCTCCATAAGCCGCGAACGTCGACGGCATGAACTGCATGGGACCTTGTGCGCCAGCCGTGCTCACACCGTTGATTCGCCCCAAGCGCGTCTCGATCAGATTGATCGCCGCCAAGTAGTTCCAGCCCACACCCGACGCCGACTCCGCCTCGCGGTAGTCACTCAAGAGCTCCGCAGCCGGGGCCGGAGCCTCAATGCGCCACGCCGGCACGGTGTCCGTCGCATGTGCCAACGTCCCAAGCTGCCGACGGGCATCCACATTGAGGTCGTAAACCCCAAGCATCGACGCCGGAATTCGCGCGCGCGTGACCTCGTCCCACTCGGGGTGGCGCCCAATGGCGCGATAAGCCGCCTGCTGTCGGCGAGCCGCTTCCACCAAAGCCGCCCCCGACGCCGACGGGTCATGCAGGACCTGTTCGTCGGCGACCAGATCGTCGGCCAACTGCGCCGGATCCGCCGCCAGCCTGGGTTGCGCGCCCGTAGGCCCCGGCTCCCTCGGTTCGTCGAGCATGGTTGCGCTGACCGGCCCACCGCCGGGCGACGTCACAGGCGCTGCAGTGTCCGGCGGTCTCGACATCGAACAACCGGCTAATGCAAGCAAGGTTGCGGTAAATGCAAGAGCTGAAAGTCGTTGCAGCACAATAAGTCCTGTCAGATCGACCGGGTGATGCCGCGAACCACGGCCACGCAGAGGTCAGCGCACACGGCCGCCACTTCGTCCGTGGTCTCCTGCGGATTCTCCAGCCACGCTTCGATGAGTTGGTTCACGCCGCCGACCATGAACAACGCGCTTCGCCGCAAGTCGGCGGGATTCGGGGTTTCCCCGCTCAAGACGTCAGGGGCATGCTGGATGACCAGATCGGTGATCATGTCGAGGATTTGCGTGCGGTGCTGCGCCAGGCCCGGAACGCTGCTCACGTCGCCGGTAGCGATGCGGTGCACGTGCGGGTCGGCGGCGATGATGTCCAGGAACGCCGTCAGCGCTGATCGAAGTTTGTCGCCGAGCGTCCCTGGGTCGCCGATCCCGGCGACAAGGAGCGCCTCGAGCAGTTGATCCCGCACGTCGTCGGAGATCGCAAATAGCAGCGCCTCGCGGTTCGGGAACTGCTCGTAGAAATAGCGCGAGGTCAACCCCGCCTCATTGCAAACCCCGCGGACCGTCACCTCGGTGACTCCCGACTCGCCCCAGGTGCGCCGGCCGGCAGCGAGCAGCTTTCGGCGGCGTTCGGCGCGGCGGTCGGTTGCGCTGATACCGCCGTATTCGCGCACCACCTCCGCGCGCTTCATTGACAGCACCATACCCGCAGCCTAGATTCTGACTACAAGCGTTATCCAATTGCTCAAAGGGGAGCAGCGATGACCATTCCGGCTCGCCATCCCGAACGGCCGCTCGCGGTTCCGGCCCTTGTTCGGTTGTTCGCACTGCTCCTGGGTTTGCGCGAGCCGACACCGGAGCAGTGGCGCAGGCTCGGCGAGCAGCTGACTGCCGGCGACGAACCGATGGATCGACTCGTCGAGTGGATGCCGACTGCGGGCATGCATGAGGCGCGGGCCCTGTTCGAGAGGGCGAGCGCCGTGGGCATCGAGAACGTGCCCGAAGCGCCAGAGCCGTTGCGCGAGTTCTTCATTCGCGTTGAGTCAGCACCCGAATGGGTCGACTGGGACAAGGTGCGCAAAGGGCAACGCGCGCTGCGGATCGGTGGCGCCGACGGCATGTACGTCGCGCGCGACGTATCACTGCTCGGCGGCTATCAGTTCTCCGGATTCAACAAGACCCTGCTGCGGACGGGTGCGCTGGAGAAGGGCTCGAACCGGCGGTTCGCTGAGACGATGCAGTGGGCGATGGACGTCATCTCCGACGGTGGCCTGGTCCCGTTCGGAATCGGTTACCGTTCCACGCTGCGTGTGCGGCTGATCCACGCGTTGGTGCGCCGGCATATCGCGGCCATGCCGGACTGGCGCACCGACGAGTGGGGTCTGCCGGTGAATCAGACCGATATGGCCGCGACGCTGGTCGGCGCGCTCGTCGCCCCGCCTGCGGGCGCGATGGGGATGGGGCTCCTGCCCGGGCCTGGCGACCTTGACGCCATCGCGCACCTGACTCGCTATGTCGGCTGGCTGATCGGCGTGCAGGACGAATGGTTGCCCCATAACTTCCGCGATGGCATCCGCGTGCTCTTTCATACGGCTACCGCACTCTCGAAGCCCGACGACTCTACGCAGCAGTTGTCGGTGCCGATGGCCGAGGACCCGCTGTCGTGGCACTACCGCAGCGTGTCAGGCCTGCGCCGTCGCCTGGCATGGGCCCAGCACCTGTCGGTGACGAGCGGTTTCCTTGGGCCGCGGGCGATGCGCACGCTCGGCCTGGCCTACATGCCGCCCTGGTATCCGCTGTTACGGATTCCGGTCAACGTCGGCCGCAGCGTCGCGGCATTGATATTGCCCGGCGGTAGGAATCGTGCGGCATCCCGCGGTCAGCGAGAGCAAAAAACGTTGCTGCACACCATCATCGGCGATGCCGAAGCGAAGATTGGTGACTCGGCGTCACACATGAGCAGCGTCGTATAGACGGGTCACGTTGCCCGCCAACATGATCCGGTCGCAGATCAAATGTCAGGGATCGTCTGGCTGAGGTACGTTTCCCAGCTGGCGATCGGGCTCTTCGGATCGGACATGAGCGCCTGCATATCGGCGTCGGCCATCATCGATTCCTGAACCTTGCCGTAGCTTGTCCAATCAGCAGTGCTAGAGAGCACGGCTAGTGTGCCGGTAGCGGGTCCACCAGCCACGTTCCACAATGTGGTGACGTTCTCAGCACCATGCTTGCGGGCGAGATCGCACCCTTTCTTGATGTGCTTTTGGATAGCGTCCCAATTGGTGCCTGGTTTCGGGCGAAGCAGTACGAACGAGACAACAGTCATTTTGACCCCCTAATGTGTTGCAGGCGTATGCCTTCCTCCCCAAGCGCGGAGCATAGTCTTCGACCGCCGCGCCGATAAGCCCTCTGCAGACATGGCCAAACACGTCGTTGCGCCATCAAGAGATTGCGCGCGGGTCCCCGGCCGCTAGAAGGACAAACGTCTTACGGAGGATTGGAAACGCGTGTGGCAGTTCTTTTCTCAAGAACGCATTGAATCGAGGAAGTAGCTTTCTTTCCCCGTCGGATAGCCGCCACCGTCCGTCGCGATATGAACATGGTCCATGTGATTTGCGGTTTCGTTGCCATAGTTCGCGGTCCAACTCGGCGCCGCCTGAGCCGGGTAGAAGCCCTGCCGGCATATCACGTGGATGACGCCCCATGTCTTCGCGATCGCCAACGCATAACCCGCGATCTGGTTACCCAATACGATGCCCGCATCGGAGTGATGGTCCGGAATCATCACGTCGATCGCCAACCCGTTGGGATGCCACGGCAACGGATCCTGCCGATACCCACCGATCGTCTTGATCTCCGGGAACATCACGCTGATCGCACGGGCCACCCAGATCGGGTGGATCTGCAACCCGCCCTCCGGTGCGTTGCCAGCAGGCAACGAGAATTGGAAATCCTGCCCAGACACCGGTGCGCTCGCCGCCAACAACTCCGCCTCCGACGGAGCCGCCACCTTCGCCGCACTCGGCGGCGGCGCAGCTTCCTGCGTCGACGGCACTACCGCTACATCGCAGGGCTGTGCCGCGGCGCGGCACCTTGGGCGTAGAACATGCCGCCTGCAAGAACAACCGACGCCCCGAGCGCCAACCAGCGAGCCCGGCCGTTGGCTAACAGGTGCTTGCGCACGACCAGCACCTTACTGCGGCATCCGCTGCGAAATGGCTAGCTTTACCAAAGGTTGAGCGTTACGCAATCATCGGGTCGATCGCCGACCGGGGCACCAGCACCTGCGTGGCGCCAGCCGCCTCCGGCAGCAGCGTCCCCTGATCGAAGAAGAAAATCACCCCGTCGTTGACTATCGCGAAATTCTGATAGTTGTTCGGGTTGTACAGCGCCGCAGGTGCGATCGCCACCGGCGGCGCCGCGGGCGCGGGCGGCGGAGTCGCCACGGGCGAGGTGGTCGGCGCTGGCTGACCGGGCTGCGCAGGCGCCGCGGGCGGCGCGGCCGGCGGCGGCGGTGCCATCTGCTTCTGCAGCTCAGCCTGCACGATCGGGCCCACGACCTTCAGCGGATCGTCGACGCGCCACAACGGCGTGTTGTTCTTATCGTCCGGTGCAGCCGTCCAGATGATCGCCTTGCGATAGCTCTGGTCCCAGTTGAACGCCTTGTACATCGTCTGCGGATGCGCACCGCCGACGTTTTGGTACACCTTGAACACCACGGCCTGCGTGCCCCGCGGCGGCACTGCCGAGTTGTATTCCGTTGGCGTGATGTTCAGCTCATACGGCGTGTCGCGCGGCGCGCCGGATTTGGCCACGTTGAGGAACCCGTCGCGCGTTTGGGCGATGTAGTCGGCCACCGACTTCTGGTCGGGGTAGTCCAGCGGGATGCTGATGTTGACGTTGTAGCCGGCGTCGGCGAGCTGGATCTCACACGTCCGGCCCGTGTTGCCGCCCTTCAGATCGGCGCAGTAGTCCTTCGGCGCGGCCGACGCCACGCCCGAAGAGCCGAAGATGGCGACGGCCGCGACGAGCACGGCCACATTGAAGATGCGCATCCCGAATTCCCTCCTGGCAAACTGCGGCACGACGCCGCGGACGAGAGATTAGCGCGTAGTACTACTCAACCGCTAAGCGCCCTGGCCAGGCATGCTTGCAACATGCCGCTCACCACGCCCGCATCCGATGCCCGCCAGGTCGTCGACAACACACCGGCCGGCCGCGACCGCGCCGTCGACTTCATCCGCATCGCGGCACTCTTCGTTGTCATGTTCGGACATTGCGCGCTGCTGCTCGCCACGATCGACACCGGCGGACTGCGCATCGGCAACCTACTCGGCGAGCTCCCCGCGATCGCGCCGATCACCTGGGTCGTCCAGGTGATGCCCCTGTTCTTTCTCGCGGGCGGCGCTGCTGCCGCTTACGGCTGGCATACCGGAACCCGATGGGGCACATGGCTATTCACCAGGGCCCAGCGCCTCTGCCGACCCGTGTTCTGGTACCTCGCGGCATGGTCGGCCGGCCTTGTGATCGCGCGCATGACCCTCGGCGCTGAATCAGCAGAGGGGCTCGGCCGCGAGTGCGTCGCGCTGCTGTGGTTTCTCGGCGTCTACCTTGTCGCGCTCGCGTTCGTCCCCGCCCTGACCCGGTTGCGCACGGGTGGCGGAGTCGCGGCCGCAATCGCATTGCTTCTGACCGCCGCAGCGGCATTCGACGCTGTCCGGATCGCTGTCGGCGTGCCCATGTCCGCCGTCGCCAACTTCTTGATCGTCTGGCTCATCCCCGTTGTGATCGGGGTGGCCTACGCGCGTCGGCTGATCACTGTCCGCTTGGCATGGGCCGTGGCTGCCTCGGCATTCACCGCGCAGGTGGTGCTGGCGATCACCGGCCCCTACGACGTGTCTTTGGTCGTGACCGGCGCCGAGCGGATGTCGAATGTATCTCCGCCGACGTTCCTGCTCGCTCTGCACTGCACGTGGATGTCGTTCGCGTTCGTCGCTACCGCCAGCGTGATCCGCCGATGGACTACGCGGCCTCGAATCTGGCGGGCGGTCGTCGTCGGCAACGGGGGAGCGATGACTCTCTACCTGTGGCACATCCCCGCCATCGCAATCGCAGCGTTTACGCTCAACTCCTTCGGAGTTGACGCGTATGACGTTCATGCGCAAGGGTTTTGGACCCACTTAGCGCTGCGAGCGGTCGTCTTCGCGGTCGTCATGGCCCTGATGTTCCGACTGCTCTCACCGCTCGAACATCGCCGACTGCCGTGGTGGGATGCGCCCGTCGGCGCCAACGGCACCCGTGCGACCGTCGCCGGTGCGCTGGTGTGTTTCTCAGGCGCCGCGGTCCTGTTGCTCGCCAAGAACGGGCTTGACGATGCCATCGGCGCGACGGCCGTTGGCAGCTTCATCGCTGCCTTGGCCGTCGCGCGCGTAGCGGCTACGCCCCGAGCGCGGGTCCGATAGTGGTGTTCCAGGATTCCTGCATCTCCGACTCGAACAGGCCCCAGGTGTGGGAGCCCTCGGGCCGCGCGACATAGTTGACCGGCACGCCTGCGGCGGCTGCCGCGTCGGCGAACGCCTTGGTGCTGTCGGCGACGATGCGCTCGATCAACCCGCCGGTGAAGTTGGGGCCGAAGCCCTCGGGCAGCCGGTCGACCGCGCCCTCCCCGCCGCTGGTCGACGCGGCGGCATAGACCGCCACGCCCTTGAGCTTGGCGACGTTTTTCGACGGATCGTGGGCCACCCACACCGGACCACCCGCCGGACCCCACATCGCATCGGCACTCGCACCGCCACTCATCAGCGTCATCGACACCTGCTGGGGCTGATCCGCGGGGTTGAGCAGACCACTGTAGGAACCCACTGCGCGATAGAGCCCCGGTGCCTGCACCGCGTAATCCACCGCGGTGCCACCGGTGCTGGACAAGCCTCCAACGGCGTTGCGGCCGTTGGTGTTGTACTGCTTGTTGATCAGCGGGGGCAGCTCCTGGGTCATATAGGTCTGGTACTGCTTGCTGCCATCAGCGACCCAGTTGGTCCACCAGCTGAAGGCACCGCCCAGCGGGGACACGACGTTGACGTTCTTGGTGGCGAAGAAGCCTTGAATGTCGGTCATCCCGAACCAGCTCTTGCCGCCGGGAGCAATGCCCCCGCCGTCCATGTCGTCGCCGCCGTCGATGCCGGGCAGCAGATAGAAGGTGGGCGCTCCGGACTTCGGGGCCTTGAAGACATCGTTGACGATCACCGTGTTCATCGCCGGCGAGTACACCGAGACCTTGTCCCAACGGTCGTTGACGTGCTGAATGTCGGTGATGTGTGGGCCACCGCCTGGTGCTCCACTCGGCGGATCCGCCGCCGCGACCGGGGTTGCCAGGAACGGAATTACCGAGATCAGGACGACGACGAACGCACGGATACGACTGTTCAGTTGGGTCACGGGGTGATTATGTAGTTCAGCGAATCCACAGGCAACCGTTTCCGGATTCAAATGTTGCGTGTCGTCCGGTTTCGTCGACCCCGCTGTGACCAGTGGGTTCGCAAAATGAATGTGGATGTCAGAAGGCGCGACTCCCGTTGCATCCCAACCGAAGAGACCACCCGTCGAGCTAACTGATCCATTCGCCGACGGCATTTGTTGGGATCGGTAGCCGCCGATGGCGCCTCTACTTATCGCAATGACGACGCCAAACCTGGCTGCGCACAACGAAAGGACTACCGCAATGAAGCTCGTGCCCACCCAGCTCGAGGAACAGATCAACCGCGTCGACCGCCGTACGGCATTGGGTATCGGGATCGCGACTGGTCTGACGGCACTCTGGTGCGCCTACCGGCTGCTCTGGCTGATCTACACGGCAGTGACGTTCTCCAGCGTCGGCTGGTCGCCGATTTCACTGGTCTTCCCGTTCGTGATCTGGGGGGTGGTCGGTGTGGTCGCGGGGATCGCCGCCTTCGGCTTCCTGACGCGTTACGCCAAGGGAACCTAACCCCTCATGTCTTGGCCTGGCGCTCGTCACGACGTGGACGGGCGCCGGGTCTGTTTTACGTCAGGCGAGAGGCGCAATAGGCGGTGCGACCGGACCCGGGGGCGGGCCCGGAGGCACGGGCGCGGTATCCAGATGCGGTGTGGGTCCGGCGGCCGCGACCACGGGTGCCTGCGGTGCTGGAGCGACAGGTGCGGACAGCGGCGAAGGCGCAGGCGTTGCTTGCGGTCCCGGCGCCGCTCCCGTCGCGGGTGGCTGCGCTAGCACGTCGGCGGCCCAACTGGCTTGCAGTTGATTCGCGGCGAAAGTCGCTGCCTGATCGGTCATTCCGGCGTCGACGTACGTGTTGTGTGCCGAGAAGCTCCGGCCGCCGGTATCGCAGACAAGGTCGTTGTCGACGCACAGGTCGATGGTTTTGCCCACGTACTGCGGGCCGATGGTGACGGCCGGGTCATTGATCGCACGCATGAAGCGTGTCGACGGCTTGCCGAACAATGCAACCGCCGCGATGTGGTTGGACACCTCGGGCGGCATTGGTGCCGGCACTTCCGCCGGCGAAACCCCGTCGGGCACAACGCTCGCGGTGACGAAGCCCATGACCGCGGCACCCTGCGAGAATCCGCCGAGCACCATCTTGGTCTTGGGGCAATTCGCCGCGGTGGCAAGGATGTGTGTGCGCGCGTCGTTGATGCCGTCGAGGGCGGTAGAGAATTCGATGGTCGCCGGATAGTCGACGGCGTACACGCCAACCCACTTCGGCGCGACACGCGCGCGCAGTGCCTCGACGAACGCTTCTCCCGTCGGCCCTACGCCGGGCGCCTCAGTGGTGCCTCGAGCGAAAACAACTTCGGCGTCCGGGCACGGCTCGGCCTGCGCGGATGGAGTCGGTGCACTCGACAGGCCGCAAGTCGCCAGTGCCGCAGCGCCAATCGATACGGCGATATGACGTGGCTTCACGGACCTATGCTTGCACACCGCGGCGGGTGATGCGCCCCGAGCGGAAAACCCTTCGTGCGCCCTGGGTTTGCCCCATTTTCGCAGCACAGCAGCAATAGCGACAGACTGCAGCTTCGCCATGACTGACCTCCCCGCTCGCAACGATGTCATCTATGTCGTGAGACAGCCGCCAAGTATTACGCGACACCCAGATGCTGCCAGCCTGGCCGAAGTGGATTGCGGTGAATACTACGTAAACCCACCGCTGAACACCTAATCTCTTAATGCCTCCTTAGAGCTTGCTAATCGGACGCTAGCGAAGCTGGCGCAGGTTCTTCTGCCCGCGTTGACGTTTCGCTTTCCTGGATTCGACTCGCCTCGAAAGTTGCGGACTGATTGACCATTGCGGTCTCGATGCACGCCTGCCCACGCTCGTATGTCGCCCGACGACCAGCGAATGTCACAGCGCCGAATACATCAGGCCCGCAGGGTCGTTTTCTGACGGACTGCGACTAGCCGTTCCAGGTTTGCTCCGAAGTCGCGCGACGCAGGCGTGTCCGGCTCCGCGTAGTTGACATAACGCCCAACCGAATGCGCCTGGACCGCGGCATGCGCACTGGTCAGCCACCGGTTTGCGGTGCCGATTCGGTCAGGCGAAGGCTCGGTATACCACTGCAGGCACGCGGCCTGACGACGCCACGGAAACGCCGTACCTGGCCGGATCGAGGTCGGTGACGGCCCCGGCCTAGTCGGCATTCGAGGGCACCACGACGTGGCCGTCGATGGCGTCGTCGAGCGCTGTCCAATTCTGCGGATCGGATGACTTAGACGGCTTCGGTGAGGCCGACGTTGTCGGCTGCGCCTGCGGTCCTTGCGCGGGATCCCGGCACGAGGCCAATGCGCCCGCTGCGACAGTGCCGAGTGCGCTGCGAATGCAGGCCTGACGTGAGATCCCCCGCGTAATAGCCGAATTCCGGCTGGCGTGTCAGGCGGCCTGTTCGAAAAGTGGCGTGACCCGAGAGGCCGCAGGCCGGACGACGCGCAACGCGCGCGGATGCCGCGTGTGCAGCGCGACAAGCGAACCGGACCGAACGACGCCCAACGGCCCCTGGCGGGCGAAGCACGAGATCGCGCTTGCCCGTACGGCGAGCGCTGCCTTTGCCTGGCGGTATCCGAGCCGCATGCCCGCCGCGCAGATGATCAGAAGCCCGGCCATGCCCGGCAGCGCGAATGCGGCAAGCGCGGTCAATGAAGCGGGTGCCAGCACCGCCTTCACGGTGTGCTCAAGGAACGACAGCGCGTCCGCCGGACCGGCGCCGCCAATCGCCAGCGGGGCAGTCCCGGACAGCGACAGGTCCGCGCTCAAGCCTGCGACTGCAAGTCCACCGAGCGTTGCAGGCGCGATGACGTCGCCAAGCAACGGCATGCCTCCGCCGGGACCGATCGGAAGGATCGGCCCGGTGAACGTTGTCGTTGGCAGCATCAGGCCCGCGCTTGCTGCGGCCGAAAGACCCGGACCGGAGGTGACGCCGACGGGTTCGGCTGTCGACCCGGCCGCGGCGACCATCAGGGAGTAGAGGTCGCCTGGTATGAGCGCTAGCGGCGCGACGGCGGCATTGACTATGCCGAGCATGATTTGAAGCGACGCCATGACGTCGCCAAGCGGATTCCCGGAGTTAGGCAGTGCCGCGAGGGCCCCGGGCAGCATCAGCGCAACTCCGGCGACACTCGCGATTGTGTTGGTCAATGGCCGGAACGCTTCGAGGGCCGGCGTGAGCACTACGGTGGACGGTGGGGGGCCATTTGGATCCGATCCGGTGACGTTCATGGTCAGCGGAGTTGGGTTGGGATTGGCGGTCCCGGCTTTCTCGCCCGACTCAGCAGGGGCGGTGGTGATCACCGCGGGAGTGACCTCTGAGGACTCGGTGCTGGCGGCGCCGGTGTCCGGTGCCACGGCGGGCGTCGTCGGTTTCACGTCTTCGGGCGTCGTCGGTTTCACGTCGGGCGTCACGGGTTTCTGCCCGACGGGGGGCTTTACGCCTGGTTTGCCGAGTGAACCGAGCGTCTGGAGAACGTTCTGAAGGGTGCTACTGATCGATGACAGCGGTTTATTAGCGCTACTAGCGACCGACGCAGGCGCGTTGACGTCTTTGGCCGTCCCGCCAGCCCCCTCGCTGGTGGAGGTGGACGGACCAGCCGCGTCGGTGGTGTCAGCTGCGGCGATCGCTCCACCGGCGCTCCCGATGAGGAGGCCTGTCGTCAGCATGAAGACACCCGCTGCGAGGCGCAGTTGCGTCGAAATCTTGGTCTCCTCCCACCAGCAAGCGATCTCGTCGGTAGGTAACGAAGGGTATTCTCGCACAGTTTCGGTGTTTAACTAAGACGATTCTGCAGTGAAACCGGCTCAAAGGAAATGGGCAGCAAACGATTTCTGAAAGCCACCCAAAATGATCTTTCTCGCTTGCCGCGGGGAGCATACGAATTGGGTTTGCTGACATTGGTTGAGGCCCTGCGTTTCCCGGAGGAGGTCGACCTGGCGGGTCATTGACGCCAGCCCAGCGTTGACCCCCATCGGTCGGAATATCGTGGTATTGCACCGCGGTGGTATTGATGCATACCTGGCGAGCGGCCGGCGATCGGACCGTCCACCGTGACGCGACTAAGTTTGCCGCGATGGTCGCGCCTGGGTTCGGCGCTAATTTGCGGGCTGGCCGGATCGCTGAGAATTCAACCCTCGATGCCCGCCGGCGGTCGGTCGCAAGCCGTGCCGTACGGGTGGGCGCCGACGGACACCCCGCGGTCGTCAAACGGTGTCGACCTGCGCGTGTCCAGCAAACAGTAAACAGGAGCCATCCCCGGCAGGTCGGGACGGTGAACCGCATGGGCAGGCAGGCACGCAACGCCAGCCCCTGCGGCGGATTTTCAGGAGTTTCCATGCGGTACGTCTGTATTCAACAGGTCAATAGGTGGTAACAGCGCTGGTGGCCACGCCGATAAGGTCCCAGAGTCGGTGCTGTGCGCTTTCTCATCTTCACGAGATGACGCGCAGGAGCGGGCAAACTATGCTCGCTTCGGGTGAGGGCCTGACCCGCGACGGCGGCGTCGGTTACGCGACGAGAGTGGGGCATCAAGTGCAATCGGTGTTGGGACTGTCGATGACATCCACCAGTGTTGGGTGGGTGCTTCTCGACGGACAGGGTCCTGACGCCGCCATTCTCGATCACGACGCATTCGACATTCTGTCCGCCGGAGATGGTGGCGAAGGTGCTACCTCCCCGCATGCCGCGGCAGCCCGCGGCGCGCAGACCATCGCCACCGCGAGCGGCCACAACGTCGATGCCGTCCACGTCACGTGGACCGACGACGTCGAGAGCGACGCCACGGCACTGCTGAAGTCGTTGGCGGGCTTGGGGTTCGACAACGCGCACTCGATCTCCTTGAGCAATGCCGCGCAGGCGTGGGGGATCGAGGTCGGGCGCGAAGGTGCGCATGCCAAGACGGGGCTGTGTGTCCTCGAGCCTGATCTGGCAACGGTCATGATCATCGCCACCGGGGCGGGCACGGTGCTCACCGCCGTCACCGATACCCGCGAATCCACTGACGACCTTGTCGAGTGGCTGAGAACCGTCTTTAGCAAGGATGGCTGGCTACCGGAGTGTCTGTATCTCGTCGGGGCGCGTGCCGATCTCGATGAGGTCACCCGGCCGATCGCCGAGGCTCTGCCGATAGCCGTCTCCGACTCCGTCGACACCCAGGTCGCGCTTGCGCGTGGGGCGGCACTGGCGACGGTCAGCCAGGGCGAAACGACTTCGCCGGCGGCTACCGAGCCGCCTTGGCGGATATCGCTTGTCAAGAAACCGGCCTTTGCGACGGCAGAAACCGTTACGGCAGCGACGGCCAGCGGCACCGCCGCTACTCGGGTGATCGAGAAGCCGCGAATCGAACCGAAAGCCGGTTCATCGACCAGGCAACGACCGTGGCTGGTGGCGCACACGAAGAAGCTGACGATCGGTGCCGCGGCCATCGCGGTTTTCGGGGCCGCACTGTTTCTCGCAGCCGGTTCGGCGCTCAATGTCGAGAACTCCTCCGCACAAGCCGCAGACACTGCCGCCGAGGACACCTCGGTAACGTCGGTCAGTGTCCACACGGTTCCTCCGCAGCACGTTCCCCAGCTTCAACCGCTGGCCGCCGAACCACCGCCGTCCGTTCCTCCACCGCCTCCACCGCTTGAACCGCTGCCGCCCCCAGCGGAGCCCGTTGCGTCCATGGCACCCGAGCCGGTAGCCGTCCCAGCTCCGGTGTCGGCGGCTACGGCTGTGCCCCACGCAGTTCCGGCACCGACGCCCGTTGCGCCGCCGACAGTCGCGCCGCTAGCAGCGCCCGTTGCGCCGCCGACTGCAGCGCCGGCACCCTTTGCGCCACCACCTGCAGGGCCGGCACCGACGGTGCCGCCACCTGCAGCGCCGGCACCCATCGCGCCACCACCTGCAGCGCCGCCACCGACCGTGCCGCCACCTCCGCCGGCGGAGGGTGCCGAGCCGCCGCCACCGGACCCGTTGCAGCAGGTGTTGAGCCCGTTGTTCGGCGGGCTGCCCTGACAGTTAGTGCTTGACGCCGATGGTGATCAAGTCCGACAGCACCAGCGTCCACGCAGGCCGGCGGACACGGTGTTGATCGCTGACCGCAAAGCCCGCGTCCTCGAATAGTGCCCGCATCTCCGAGGGAGACGGGTTGTGCGCGGGGTTGAGCCGGTTGGCAGACAGCCGATGCAAGGGGAGCACCTGGCGCGGACTCAAGGTCGTCACCGCCGCCAGACCGCCTGGGGCAAGAACTCGGTAAAAATCACGCAGCGCGGCGGGTTGGTCGAAGAAATGAAACGCCGAAGTGGTCACGACCGCGTCCAGCGTGCCGTCCTCGAACGGGAGATGCTCGGCAGGTCCCTTGCACCACTGCACGTCTGACGAGCGGACCTTGGCCTGAGCGAGCATGCCGTCAGACATGTCAACGCCGTAGACCTCGTCAAGGTGCAGCTCGCTCGCGATACGGGCGGCGAGAATACCTGTGCCACAAGCGATATCGGCCGCCCGCCGGGCGTCGCTGGCCCTCAGCGCGGCGATCACCTCATCTTGCGCCGGCCGGTATACCCACTGCTGAAGAAACGGCAGATCGTACAACGGAGCGGCGATGCTCCAGAACTGTGTGACCGCGTCGTTGAGCGTCCGGCGCGGCACTGACGTCACCAGTTCCAGACCGTGGGGTCGGTTGGCGGATAGTTCATGCAGATGTCGGTGCCGTGAGCGGCGACGCCCTTGTTGTTGAAGAACAGTTTGGCCCAGTTGCCCCAGTGGGTGGCCATCTGCTCGTAGTAGACGTTGGTCGCGGTGTCTTCTGAATATTGGCGCCGTGCGGCGTAATCGAGGGAGAAGAACCAGTAGATGCGGTCTCGGGCGGCGTCTTGGACGTCGACGGGCCGGTTCTTGTAGTCGGTCATGTAACGCTCGTAGTAGACCGGCTCGACGTCGCGCACGGCGGCCATGTACTGGTCGACGGTACAGGTGGTCTTCAGGATCCGATTCGGGATCGGGTAGTCGTCACTGGCGTCAGCCGAGGCGACCGCGGGAACTATCGTCGCCGCCACGCTCACCACAGCCGCCGCGACACTCGCTTTGATCCACATCATCTGGCTCCTTACTGGTGGGCGGCTGCGTCGAGTACCGGCAGTTTATCGGGGCAGTAATACCGAAGCGAAGCCCCGAGGAACTGCCACGCCTGCTCGGTGGTGCTGCCCTTCGGCAGCTGAAGGAAGACGAACTTCGCGGACTTGTCGGCATCCTGGTCCAGCCCGTTGTACAGCCGCTTACACGTGATCTTGCCGATCCACGCGTTGTAGTCCTTCTGGCCGTAAATGCCATACGTGTGGAGCTCGTTAGAGAAATCCGTATCCGGATCGGCGTACGCCGGCGCGGCAAAAACCAACGCAGGTGCTATCGCTGCCACGGCAACCGAAGCGAGTCTAAATCCCTTCATCACACACCTATCTAATTGGGCCCGTTGGGTTTTCATCAGCAGTACCGCCACTGCCGACGCTGATCGGGGTGTCGGCCGAGTGTCGCGCCGGTTTCGGCCACGGCACCGGCTTTGGCCGGGTGCGTACGTTCTGCGGCCACCAGAACCAGCGGCCCATCATCGCCGCGATCGACGGCGTCATGAACGAGCGGATCACAAGCGTGTCGAACAGCAAGCCCAGGCCGATCGTCGTGCCCACCTGACCGACCACGACCAGATCGCTGACCACCATCGACATCATGGTGAATGCGAACACCAGTCCGGCAGACGTGACCACCGCACCGGTACCCGCCATCGATCTGATGATGCCAGTCTTGATGCCGGCGTGTATCTCTTCCTTGAATCTGGACACCAACAATAGGTTGTAGTCCGACCCGACCGCCAGCAGGATGATCACCGACATCGCCAGGATCATCCAGTGCAGCGGCATGCCGAGGATGTGCTCCCAGATCAGCACGGATAGACCGAACGAAGTGCCCAAGGACAACAGCACGGTGCCGACGATGACCGCCGAGGCGATCACCGCTCGGGTGAGCAACAGCATGATGATGAAAATCAAACAGAGCGAGGATATGCCGGCGATCAGAAGGTCCCAGTTCGAACCCTCCTGCATGTCCTTATAGGTGGACGCGGTGCCCGCCAGATAAATCTTCGAGCCCTCCAATGGCGTGCCCTTGATGGCCTCGAACGCCGCATTCTTGATCTGCGGAATCAGCTTGATGCCCTCAGGGGTCGCAGGGTCACCTTCGTGAGAGATGATGAACCGCACGGCTTTTCCATCCGGCGAGACGAACATCTTCATGCCCCGCTTGAAATCCGCGTTGTCGAAGACCTCGGGTGGCAGATAGAACGAATCGTCGTTCTTCGATGCATCGAACGCCTGGCCCATGGCCCCTTGGTTCTCTTGCATCGCCTTCATCTGGTCCTGCTGACTCTTCTGGCTCTGGTACATCGTCAACGAGATGTTCTTCATGCTCTGCATCGTCTCGATCATCGACGGCATCAGAGCGACCATCTGAGGCATCAAGGTGTCCAGGCGCTCCATGTCGGGAAGCAGGTTTTTGATGTCGTCGGTCATCGTGTCGATGCCGTCAAGGGTGTCGAAGATCGATCTGATCGACCAGCAGACGGGAATGTCGAAGCAGTGCGGTTCCCAGTAGAAGTAGTTGCGCAGCGGTCGGAAGAAGTCGTCGAAATCGGCGATGTGATCGCGCAATTCCTCGATGTCGACCGTCATGCCTTTCATCTTCTCGACCATGCTGTGCGTGGTGGCCGCCATCTGCACGGTTATGCTCTGCATTCGCTGCATCGTGTCGATGGAGGTCTGCATGTCATTGGCCTGCTTGAGCATGTTGGCCATGACCTTGTCCATGTAGTCCTGATTCATCTGCTGGGTAGTGCCCTGCATGCTGATCAGGAACGGGATCGAGGTGTGCTCGATCGGGGTGCCCTCAGGCCGGGTAATCGACTGCACCCTGCCGACGCCGGGAATGTGGAAGATGCCCTTGGCAATTCGGTCGATCACCAACATGTCCGCCGAGTTGCGCACATCGTGGTCGGTTTCCACCAGCAGCATCTCCGGGTTCATCCGGGCCTGCGGGAAATGCCGGTCTGCCGCGGCATACCCGAGATTCGCGGGGATGTCCTTGGGCAGATAATTGCGGTCGTTGTAGCTCGGCTTGTACGACGGCAGTGCAAGCAGCCCGATCAGTGCCAGCGCAACGGATGCCGCCAGGATCGGTCCCGGCCAACGCACCACGGCGGTACCCATCCGGCGCCAGCCGCGAGTCTTCATCGCCCGCTTGGGATCGAACAGACCGAATCGGCTGCAGATCGTCAACAGCGCAGGCGCCATCGTCAGTGCTGCGGCCACTGCGACGAGCATGCCGATCGCCAATGGAATGCCCAGCGTCTGGAAGTAGGGCAACCTCGTGAAGTGCAGACAGAAGGTCGCACCCGCAATGGTCAGACCCGACCCGAGAATGACGTGGGCGGTGCCGTGATACATGGTGTAGAAAGCGGTTTCGCGATCTTCGCCGTTCTCACGGGCTTCGTGATATCTGCCGACGAGGAAGATCGCATAGTCCGTTCCCGCGGCTATCGCTAGCGTCGTGAGCAGATTGACGGCGAACGTCGACAATCCGATCAAGTCGTAATAACCAAGGGCAGCAACGATTCCTCGGGCAGCCGCCAGCTCGATGAACATCATTACCAAGACGAGTAGGACGGTGACGATGGATCGGTAGACAAACAGCAGCATCACCAAGATGACCAAGATGGTGATGCCAGTGATCAGCTGGATGCTCTTGTCGCCGGCGTGGTGCTGATCGTTGGTCAGAGGCGCCGGCCCCGTGACGTAAGCCTTGAGACCCGGTGGCGGAGAAGATTTGTCGACGATGTCGCGGACCGCTTGCACGGAATCGTTCGCCAGGCTCTCGCCCTGGTTACCCGACAGATAGACCTGGACGTAGGCGGCCTTGCCGTCGGCGCTCTGCGCCCCCGACGCGGTGAGTGGGTCGCCCCAGAAGTCTTGAATGTGTTCGACGTGCTTCTTGTCGGCTCGCAGCTTGTCGATCAGGCTGTCGTAGTACTTGTGCGCGGAATCGCCGAGCGCCTGGTCGCCCTCGAGGACGATCATCGCCGAGCTGTTCGAGTCGAACTCCTGGAACGTCTTACCGATGCGCTGCATCGCCTCCAGCGACGGTGCATCGTTGGGCGCCAACGACACCGCGTGCGCCTCGCCGACCTTCTCCAGCTGCGGGGCGATGACGTTGACTACCACGACGATCGCTATCCAGCCGAGGAAGATCGGCACGGAGAACAGCCGGATGAAGCGCGGAATTATCGGGTGGGCCCCAATGTGGGTATTGCTCATGCCGACTTCACCAAGCAGAAGGTCTGGGCGTTCACGCCGTCGGTCGTCCTCTCGTCCTTGATGACACCATCGACGGTGATGCGGCACGTGATGGAACTGCCGTCGCTCTGGGCGACGATGTTCGGGCTAGCTGCGGGGGCCGTCGTGGTCAGGGTCAACTGCCACGGGATCGCTGTATCGAGGACCTTCTGAGGCTGCGCGTCGAGATCGAGATAGTTGATGGTGGCGATGGCCCCGTCGCCGAAGATCTCGTATTTGACGACCTTGGGGTTGAACGGCTCGGGGTCGTTGACCAGGCCGGCACCCGGCTTGGTCAGCACCGTGTGGCCGAAGAACCCGCGGAAGCGGTCCACCACGAACACTGCGATGACCACTACAAGCAGGATCACCAGCAGCACCCAAATGCGCTTTGCAAAACGCAACATCAGACGATTCGCTCCCGTGTGTTCAAGGCAGTCGCGGCTATAACTTAGCCGGTATAACTTCTCATCGCGAGACCATTACCTCAAGTAACTGTGTTGCTGGTCACCTCCTGGTCAGGGGGGCGGACTGGGTCACTGGGCCGCTCCCATGACGGCATTTCGAATTGGTCGAGGCAGCGCTCGATGAAAGCCAATGCCTGATCGTGGCCGCGGGTGATGCCGAGGCCCTGCTCGTGGATCACCATGCGCGCCAGCCCGCCCATGATCATCGACATGACCACCGGCGGGAACTGTTCGAGGTCGATGCCACGGGCCTTCAATGCCAGGGTCACGACGCCTTCTTCAAGGTCGCGGAATCGCATTGCGTAGGCCGAGATCTCGCTGCGGATCGCCTTGCGATGGTTGGCCATCGCCAAGAACTCGGTGAACAGTTGGGCGTCGGTCGCACTGTTGAGCAGCCACAGCGCGTGCAGTGGCTTCGCCTGGGCGATCGCCTGGCGTTGATGTTCCAGATTGCTCTCGGCCTTATCGCGCAGCACCGCGATGAACAGGTCGTCCATGCTGGGGAAGTAGTAGTGCACCAACGCGGGCTTGACGCCCGCCTTGGCGGCGACCCGCCGCGACGTCGCGGCTGCATAACCCTCTTCGAGCATGATTTGGGCGGTCGCCTCGATCAGAGCCTCGCGCGTCGCCTCCCGACCAATTCGTGGCCGCTCGTCAGCGGGGCGTCTGATCATGAAGGCAGACTAACGGTTGGGCGACCGCCCAACAACCGCTACGTGTTATCGGGCGTGGCGGGCGGCAGTAGCGCCTCGAGCCGTCCGAGCGCGTCATTGAGCGCCTCCGTGCGTTCTACCCCGCCCGCGAGCGTTCGACCGACCGCGCAGCCGATGACGAACGTCGAGAGCGGAGTCATCTTGCGCTCGACGCGATGCGCGACGTCGCCCGCCGCGTCGAGCAGCCGCGACATCTCGGCGGACGTCAAGGGCACCTCACCAAGGCTGCGGGCGAGCTCGTCGATCCAGTTGTCCATGTCGTCCTCTTTACTCCTCCGGCGAACTTGCTATTTTTGCTAAGATACGAACTCGTGAACTGGACACCGCTTCCCGTTCCGTGGGCAGTCCAGGCTGTGGACCGGATCCCCAAGCAGCGCTACTACGACAAGGAGTTCTACGCGCTCGAGGCCGAGTTGTTCTGGCCCCGGGTGTGGCAGATGGCGTGCCGGCTCGAGGAGATTCCGGCGCGCGGCGACTTCGTCGAGTACGAGATCCTCGACCAGTCCGTGATCGTCGTCCGGGTGGACGACGACAACATTCGCGCCTTCTACAACTCATGTCGCCACCGCGGGATGAAGATCGTCGAGGGCAGCGGGTCGCGCCGCAGTTTCGTCTGCCCGTTCCACGGATGGTGCTGGGGACTCGACGGCGCCAATTCGTTTGTGCTGCGGCCCGAGATCTTCGACGAAAGTAACCTCGGCGCCGACGATCTGCGCCTCGTGTCCGTTCGGTGTGAGCTGTGGGGCGGCTGCGTGTGGATCAACTTCGACGACACCGCGCCGCCGCTGCGCGATTGCATCGAACCGTTCGCGTCCAAACACGACGAATGGAAAGTCGGCGCGTTGCGCACCGAGTGGTGGAAGTCGTGCCTGTTGCCTGTCAACTGGAAACTGGCGACCGAAGCCTTCATGGAGGGTTATCACGTCCCGCAGACCCACCCGCAACTGCTGCCGTCGTCGCACAGTCCGGACACGGCGTCCGTGCATCCACTCATCGAGATGAGCCTGCACTTCATGCGTACCCTCGGCTCCGGCATGGGCGGCATGACCCACGAGAACGACGTCCGCATTGCCGAAGGGCTGCAACACATGTCGCTGCCCGACGATCCGGCCGAGGCGATGGCCGCATGGCGCGGCGCGGTCAACGACGCTGTCACCACATGGCACCGGGCCCGCGACTGCGACTTCCCCGACCTCAACGACCTCGATCGCCGTGGCGTGATC
Source organism: Mycobacterium sp. JS623 (assembly GCF_000328565.1). Taxonomy (NCBI): domain Bacteria; kingdom Bacillati; phylum Actinomycetota; class Actinomycetes; order Mycobacteriales; family Mycobacteriaceae; genus Mycobacterium; species Mycobacterium sp. JS623. The sequence continues at coordinate 3,098,010 of NC_019966.1, forward strand.
GACCCGATCGGATTTTGCTTCCCGCACTACTTCCTGCTGCCGCAATACAGCAGTGCATCCTCGTACCGGATCCGACCGCTCGGGCCAGAACAGACGCTCTTCGAAATCTGGTCGCTCACCCGCTATCCCGGTGACCGCTCGCCTGGAAGACCCACCCCGCCCGAACCGCTCGCCCCTGACGATCCGAGCTGGCCGACGATCCCCGCGCAAGACTTTTCGAACTTACCGCGGCAGCAGAAGGGATTGCACACCAAGGGATTCGAGTACATGCGGTTGTCAACGGACGTCGAAGGGCTGATTTCGAACTTCGAGCGCGTCATCGACGGCTTCCTTGCGGGCCTGCCCTACGAGCAGCTTGTGGGGGCGATCCAGAAAACGAACACGACGATCGACGTGCCCGTCGCCGACCTCGACCTGTCAAAAAGAGTTCAAGCATGACGATCTGGGACAAGTCCGTTGACCTCCTCATCGCGGGAACCGGCGGCGGCGGAATGGTCGCTGCGCTGGCGGCACTTGACTCAGGCATCGAGCCGCTGGTCATTGAGAAGCAGACCCTCATCGGCGGGGCGACCGGCATGTCAGGTGGCATGGTGTGGCTGCCGAACAACCCGCTGATGCAGGCGGACGGTGTCCCCGATTCTCACGAGGACGGCTTGGCGTACTTCGACGACGTTGTCGGCGACATCGGGGAGGCGTCGTCGGTTGCGCGCCGCGAGGCATTCCTCACCGCAGGCAGCGAGATGATCAATTTCCTCGTCGATAAGGGTGTTCGCTTCGTCCGATGCCCCGGGTACAGCGACTATTACCCGAATCACAAGGGCGGCAACGCGGCTGGACGGTCCATCGAGGGCATTCCCTACGATGCGGCTGCATTAGGGGGCTGGAGCGACAAGCTCCAACGGATGGACAAGAACTGGAACCGCGGATTCGTGGTGAAGACCAGCGAGCTGGTGGTGGTGCAGTACTTCAATCGCTCGCCGCGAGCGTTCGCCTTGGCCCTGAGGGTGTTTCTGCGTACCCAAGCCGCTCGGCTCGCGCGTCGCGACATGCTCACCAACGGGGCCTCGGTCATCGGACAGATGCTCAATGTGCTGATCGGCCTCGCCGGTGGCGAGCCGCCGATCTGGACGGGCACCGCGATGGATGATCTCATCGTCGAGGACGGTCGTGTCGCCGGTGCCCGAGTCACCCGAGACGGCACCTCGCTGAATATCGAAGCGCGCAAAGGGGTTCTGCTCGCAGCGGGAGGATTCAGCCGCAACCCCGAAATGCGCCGTCGGTACAGCGGCGACCAGCCCAACGATGCGAAGTGGTCACTCGCGAACCCGGGCGACACCGGCGAAGTGCTGGAGACCGCGATGCGGCTCGGCGCGAAGACCGATCTGTTGGATGAAGCCTGGTGGCTCCCATCGGTTTTCGTCGCAGACCCGCGGGCCCGTGTAGTCGGGTCTGGCCGGCAGCGGCCAGGAGCGATCTATGTCGGCGGGACCGGCAAGCGGTTCTGCAACGAGTCGAACTCGTATGTCGAGGTTGGCAAGGCGATGTACGCAAACAAGGCGGTGCCGTGCTGGCAGGTCTTCGACGAGGGATATCTCCGCCGATACGTTTCAGGCGCAAACCCGTTCGCCAAGCGGGGTCTGCCCGAAGAGGTGATCGAGACGGGCGCCATCCTGCGCGGCAATACCGTCGCCGACCTGGCACGCCAGATGGATGTCCCCGCAGAGGCATTGGAGCAGACGGTCCGCCGATTCAACGAGTTCGCCGGCAAGGGGCAAGATCCCGACTTCGGACGCGGTCAGTCGGCATACAACATCTGCCTCGGCGATCCGGGACACAAACCCAATGCCGCCCTTGGGCCGATCGATCGTGCGCCGTTCTATGCGACGCGGGTGTTCCCGGCCGACGTCGGCACGTGCGGGGGAGTGATCACCAACGAGCACGCGCAGGTGCTCAACGAGAACGACGACGTGATCGACGGTCTCTACGCGACGGGCAACATCACGGCCACCGTGATGGGTCGCACCTACCTCGGCGCGGGTGGCAGCATCGCCAACACGATGGTCTTCGGCTATGTCGCCGCCCGTCACGCGGCCGGTTCCTAGCGCGAACAGACGCAAATTACCCGATTTTATCGGCGTGTCGGGGCACTTTACGTCTGCTCGCCCTCAACGAAATCCCTTGGCTTCAAACCGGACTCGATGAGCTGTCGGCGCCGCTCCTGCACATCGGACGCCGCGCCGACCATGTTGGTCAGGATGTGGCTGACCTGAAGATGTACGCGCATACCCATCAGCTCCCACGCCCGCTTCACGTTGTTCTTCACGGCCATCAGCGTGGTCAAGGGGATCTGCCCGATCTTGCGGGCCATCTCCTCGACGGCGTCCTCGAGGTCCTCGCGCGGCACGACTTTGTTGAGCAGCCCCCACTCGAGTGCCTCCTGCGCGGAAAGTGTTGGCGCCAACAGTAACCAGTCCATGGTGCGATGCCAGTTCATCATCAGCCACGGCTCGATCATCGTGTGCCCACCGGGTTCACCGAGGCTCTGGGCCAGCGGCATCTGGAAGTACGCGTCGTCAGATGCAACGCTGAAATCCGTCAGCAGGCCAAGGTAGATGCCGCCGCCCATGCAATATCCGTGGATCGCCGAGATCGTGATCTTCGGGAACTCCCACAGATACAACGTCGGCCATAGAAAAAGGTCGGCGGTGCCCTTGTACAGATCCTCAAAGCTGTCGCCGAAGTCCGGATACGGGTTCTCGTCGGGACCCCAGCGCGCTACGTGCCCGCCGCAGAAGCCTTTTCCATTGGCCTTGAGGATGACCACCTTGATGTCCCTGTCGCGGTCGGCCTCATGCAGGCAGGCGTCGACCTCTTGGACCAGTTGCGCGTCCTTCGTGTTGGCCTTGTCGGCCCGGTTGAGGATGATCCGCGCTATCGGCGGCTCCCGCTCATAGATGACCGATTCGAGTTCCCGCCGCTCTGGTGTGTCTTGTCGCTCACGCTCCGTCATCCGGCCTCCTAGAGAATCGCGCCGCTGTCCTTGGCCGCGGAGATGTCGTCCCAGTCGAGGTCGAGCTCCAACAGGATCTCCTCGGTGTGCTGTCCATGTTCGGGTGCGCGTGCGGGTCCCGGGGGAGTTTCATTGAATTGCACTGGAGCGGCGACGATCTGGTATTCGACACCCTTGTCGTCGACGTTCGGGATGGTCAGTCCGTTTGGTGCGACCTGAGGATCATTCAACGTCTCCTTCGGCGTCGCGAGCGGCGCCCACACCCCGGGTTCGTCGGCGAGTGCCTTGCGCCAGTGCTCGAGGTCCTGACTCGCGATCGCCGCGCCGACAAGCGCGCACGCCTCGGAGGCGTTGGCGATCAGGTTGCTCGACGGTACGAAACGTTCGTCGGTGGCAAGCTCCGGCAGGCCGATCCGCTCGCAGAACCCCGCCCAATACCGGTCGGGTTGCAGAAACACCAACTGAAGCCACCTGTTGTCCTTGGTCTTGTAGCGATTGACCAGTGGGTTGATCGCCAACCCGGGTGGTGCGCCTGGGATACCGTCGATGCCGAAGAGGTCGGCCACCGAGATCGACGGCGCAATTGACCACATCGCCTGGGCCAGCAGCGACGAATCGACGACGGAGGGCTCGCCGGTACGTTCCCGGTGAAACAGTGCGGCGCAGACCCCGCCGGCCAGTGTGATCCCGCCCTGAAGGTCGCCGAACCCAGGGCCCTGCACGGCTGGGGTCTCGGTGCCGAATGGCGTCATGGTGTACGACACGCCGCCGCGGGAAAGGTATGTGGCGGCGTCGAATCCGCCCTTGTTCGCATCCGGCCCCCGCACGCCCGTGCCGGTGCCGCGGGCGATGATGAGGTTCGGGTTGAACGAGCGCAGGTCCTCAACAGTGAGCCGGGCTCGTTCCAGCGCGCCTGGCAGCCAGTTGGTCAGGAACACGTCGGCGGTGGCCAGCAGGCGACCGAGGTATTCGCGACCGGTATCGGTTTTGATGTCGATGCCGATGCTGCGCTTACCGCGGTTACCGATTTCGAGGATGAAGTCGACGTCGGCGCGCGCGTTCTGGCGGGTGAAGCCACCGATCACCAAGGCCCGGCCGGGGTCACCACCCTTGACGTCCTCGACCTTGATGACGTCCGCACCCCAATCCGCAAGCGCCGCACCGGCAGACGGCACATACGTCCACGACGCCAATTCGACGACGCGCACCCCGCTCAGGACTCCGGTCATCGCAATGCTCTCCCCACTTCTTGCAGATACTTATCCGAGCGGCCCAGGAATATGCTCCAGCCGAGCAAGCGCTTGAGATACAGGTGAGCGTCGTGTTCCCAGGTGTAGCCGATGCCACCGAAGATCTGGATCGCGGTGTCGGCGACGCTCGCCAGTTGCCCTGCGAATGCCTTGGCGCGCACCGCGGCCAGATGGCGCTCGCCTGGCTGCGCTGCATCCGCCGCCCACAGTCCGTGTATCACGCCGCTGCGCGCGAGTTCGACGGTCTCGTACATGTCGACACACATGTGCTGGACCGCCTGAAAGCTTCCAATCGGCTGGTCGAACTGCCGTCGAACCTTGGCGTATTCGACGGCCATGGTCATCACCGCGGTCGCCGCCCCTAGTGCGTCGGCGGCGTACGCGATCAGCACATCGTCGACGGTCGCTTCGATGTCCTCTCGACTGACCAAGGCCAGGCGCTCGCCCGGCACGGCGTCGAACGTGGCATTGAACAACTTGCGCGTCGGATCGACGTGGAGCCGCTTCGCCGCACATATACCGTCTTGATTCGCGTCGACCGCGAAAAGTGCTGTCCGGCCGCCGTCGTCGACCAGCACCAGTGCCACGTCTGCAGCTATCGCATCCGGTAACGGGTCGACCCAGCCGCAGACAAGCCCTCTTTCGATTACCGCTCGTGCGCCGTCCAGCGGACCGAACGTGGCGATGCTGGTGCCGTCAGCGATGCGGGTCAGCAGCGGTCCGGCGACTGCTGGGTCAACCATGCGCGTCAGTGCGCGCGTCGCGGCGACCGCAGTCGACAGCCACGGCCCGGAATGCAACGCGGCGCCGAGTTCCTCGGCGACGACGCCGGCTTCGACCATCGTCATGCCCGCACCGCCGAACTCCTGCGGCACCAGCACACCGATGGCGCCGAGGTCGGCCAAACCCCGCCACACCTCGCCGGTGATGCCCTGGTCGCTATCGAGCATCGCGCGCACATGGGTTGACAGGCTTGCCTTTTCAGCAAGAAATCGGCGCACTGTGTCACGCAGGGCCAGCTGTTCGTCGGTGAGTTCGAGGTTCAACGGTGTCCTCTGCTCTTCGCGCTCATCGCCGCGGCAGCCCTAACACTCGTGTTGCGGTGACGCTCTTGTTGATCTGCGTGGTGCCGCCCGCGATGGTCAATGAACGCGACGTCAATCGATACTCGGTCCATCGCCGGGAACCGTCGAGCGGGCCGAGCGCGTCGAAGGCCAACGCCGCGAGCTCCTGGCCGATCTCGGCCCACACGCTTTTGGCCAGGCTGGCCGACCCCAGCGCGTCGCCGCCGTGCAGCGTCGCCGATATCGACCGCAGACACAGCACCTCGAGATACTTGATCCGCACCGCTACCTCGCCGACGCGCTGCAAGGTCACCGCATCCTCGATCAGGTCGTTGTCGGTGAGGTCGGCCACCAGGTCGCGCAGCTGCATCTCCAGCTGGGCATACAGCCGGGCGGCGCCGGCGCGCTCATGGCTGAGCGTGGTGGTGGCGACCTGCCAACCCGCGTTGAGCGGGCCGAGCAACGCGTCGGCAGGCACCCGGACGTCGGTGAAGAAGATCTCCGCGAAGTCGCTTGCGCCGTTGATGGTGACCAGCGGCCGCACCTCGATGCCGGGCAAAGTCATGTCGACAATCAGACACGAGATGCCCTTGTGCTTGGGCGCATCGGGATCGGTGCGCACATACAGCTGACACCAGTCGGCGCGGTGCCCCAGCGACGTCCAGATCTTCTGGCCGTTGACCACATAGTCGTCGCCATCGCGCACCGCGCGGGTGCGCAGCGACGCGAGGTCGGATCCCGCTTCCGGCTCGGACATGCCCTGACACCAGATGTCGTCAGCGCGCACCATCCGGGGGAGCAGGTCGCGCTTCTGCGCATCGGTGCCGTACTGCATGATCGCCGGCGCGATGTTATTCAACCCGATCACATTGAGCGGCACCGGAGCTCGCGCGTGAATGGTTTCCTCGGCGTAGGCGAGTTGCTCGAGCACGCCCGCTCCGCGGCCGCCGTACTCCTGCGGCCACGACACCGCGCCCCAGCCCGCGTCGGCCAACGTGGCATCCCACGCGCGCAAGGTTTCGAAGGTTTCCGGGTCACGCCCACGCCTACGACCGGCGGCCACCACTTCTTCGGTCAGGTTCGCGGCCAACCATGCGCGCAGCTCCTTGCGGAACTGTTCGACCTCCGGCGGGTACGAGAAGTCCACGGGCTTCCTGTCGGGATCGTTTCTTTATAATTTTAGGTAGTATAGCTACTGCAACACGTTACAGTTGGGGTTGCCACATTGCGTCTCGGAATGGTCACTTCAGGGAGGTTCGGTCGTGGGCCGAGTAGCGGGGAAAGTAGCGCTGATCAGCGGAGCCGCTCGCGGCCAAGGCCGGTCGCATGCACGATTGCTCGCCGCTGAGGGCGCCGACATCATCGCGGTGGACATCTGCGAGGACATCGAGACCAACGAGTATCCGCTGGCGCGGCCGGAGGACCTCGACGAGACGGCCCGGTTGGTGGAGAAGGAAGGCCAGCGCGCCCACACCGAGATCGCCGACGTGCGCGACCGCGCGGCACTGGCGGCGGCGATCGACCGCGGCGTTGCCGAGTTCGGTCAGCTCGACATCGTGGTCGCCAATGCCGGCATCTGCCCGATGACCGCGGGCCTGCCGCCGCAGGCATTCGTCGACGCGGTCGACGTCGACCTGCTCGGCGTCATGAACCTCATCCACGCGAGCATCAAACACCTCCAGGCCGGTGCTTCGATCATCGCAACGGGCTCGGTGGCCGCCTTCATGGCGACCGCCGTCAACACCGCAGGGATGGACGGCGGACCTGGCGGCGCGGGTTACGCGTTCGCGAAACAGGTTGTCGCACATTATGTCAACGATCTAGCCCGGACATTGGCGCCCGAGCAGATCCGGGTGAACGCGATTCACCCCACCAACTGCAACACCGACATGCTGCACAGCCCGCCGATGTACAAGGCGTTCCGGCCGGATCTGCAGAACCCGACCCGCGAGGAAGCCGAAGTCGTCTTCCCGATGATCCAGGGCTTTCCGATTCCCTACGTCGAGCCCGAGGACATCAGCGAGGCCGTGCTGTTCCTGGCCAGCGACGCCGCCCGGTACGTCACCGGCCAACAGTTACGCGTCGATGCGGGCGGCTTCCTGAAGATCAAGCCGTGGTCGGGACCGTAGGGAAGGCGTGGCATGACCAAAGGGATCATCTATGTGGAGACCAGGCCGGCGTCGCCGGACAGGGAAGCGGAGTACCACAAGTGGTACAACGGCACGCATCTCGAGCAGATCCTGTCGGTGGACGGGATCGTTTCGGCCCGCCGGTTCGCGCCGACAAGCGGCGACGGTCCGTTCATCGCGATCTACGAGCTTGACTGCGACGACTTGGATGCGGCCGCGAAGCGAATGAGCGAAGTCAATCTGACCGGGCTCGACAACATCGCCATGGACCCCAAGCCGATTCCCCACGTCTACCGCGAGATCGGATCGCTTGGCCCATGACGTATCCGGCTGACGTCCAGCGGCGCATGTACGCGTTGATGGTGTTGATGAAGGCCGCCGACGACCGGCTGTCCAAGGGCATCGGTACCGGTGAGTTCATGTGCGTGTACTGGCCGTCGCGTGGTCAGGAAGCGGTTGCCGCCGCGATGGGTGTCTCGCTGCGTGAAGACGACCAGCTGGTGACGACGTATCGCGGCCTGCATGACCTGATCGGCAAAGGCGTTCCGCTGGAAGAGATCTACGGCGAGATGATGGGCCGCACCGTCGGCGCGAGCCGCGGCAAGGGCGGCCCCATGCACATAGCGAAACCCGAAAAGGGTGTGATGCTCTCGACGGGAATCGTCGGGGCCGGACCGCCGGTGGGCGTCGGGCTTGCGCTGGCGGCCAAGCACAAGGGGCTCGACCGCGTCACGGTGGTCAGCTTCGGCGACGGCGCCACCAACACCGGTTCGTTCCACGAGGCGGCGAACATGGCGGCGCTCTGGGATCTGCCGATCGTCTTCGTGTGCCAGAACAACCAGTACGCCGAGATGACGCCGACCACCGAGACGATGAAACTCGACAAGGTCGCGGACCGGGCGGCCGGTTACGGCATGCCGGGGGTCCGCGTCGACGGCAACGATCCGCTGGCCGTCGCGGCGGCGCTCGACGAGGCGCTTGGCCGGGCCCGCCGCGGTGACGGCCCCACCTTCCTCGAATGCGTGACGTTCCGCTTCCGCGGCCACTACTTCGGCGACCGGATGCCCTACATCCCGAAGGAGCAGCTCCATAAGGCGATGGCCGCGGACCCGGTGCCGAGATTCCGCAGGCAGCTGATCGATAGCGGCCTCTGCACCGACGAGGAGCTGAGCCGGATCGATGAGGGCGCGCTCACCAAGGTCGAAATGGCGCTGAAGACGGTGATGGACGCTCCGGCGCCATCAGTCGACGAACTCGATCGTGACGTCTACGCAAGGACTCCGTAGATGGATGAGAAAGAGATGACGATGCGCGAGGCGCTGAACCTCGCGCTCGACCAAGCGCTGGCGGCCGACGAGCGGGTGTTCCTGCTCGGCGAGGACATTGCCGACCCCGGTGCGTCCGGCCCGACCGCGGGCCTGTCGACGAAGTACGGCCACGAGCGCGTGTTGGACACTCCTATCTCGGAAGCGGCGATACTCGGTGCGGCGGTCGGCGCCGCGATTGACGGTCTGCTGCCCGTTGCCGAGATCATGATCATGGACTTCATCGGCATCGCTGCCGATCAGTTGATCAACAACGCCGCCAAGCTGCGGTTCATGACCGCGGGCCGGACGACGGCACCGCTGACGGTTCGTACCCAGGTGTACGGCGGCCTCGCCACCGGCGCGACGCACTCGCAGACGCTCGAGGCCTGGTTCATGCACATTCCGGGGATGAAGGTGATCGTGCCGTCGACCCCGCGAGACGGTAAAGGACTGCTGACGTCGGCCATCTTCGACGAGGATCCCTGCCTGTTCGTCGAGACCATCCGTCTGCAGGGCCAAAAGGGCCTGGTACCAACCGATCCCGGGTTTTCGATTCCGCTCGGACGGGCCGACGTGAAGCGACCGGGGTCTGACGTCACGATCATCAGCTACGGGCGAGGCGTCCTTGACTCGCTGAAGGCCGCCGCGACGTTGGAGCAGCAGGGGATCAGCGCAGAGGTCGTTGACCTGCGCACGCTGTTACCGCTCGACGTCGAGACCATGGTCGAGTCGGTGCGCCGCACCCGACGGGCGGTCGTCGTGCATGACGCCGTCCAATTTGCGGGCCCAGGCGCCGAAATTGTGGCGACGCTACAGGCCGAGTGCTTCGGCGAACTCGTCGCGCCCATCGAGAGAGTCGGAGCGCGGTTCGTCCCGACGCCCGCGGCCGCCGCGCTCGAAGCCGAGGTATACCCGTCGCCCGCCCGCGTGGTCGCGGCCGTTGCGCGGACCCTCCAAGAAGCGAGAGTCCGTGGCTGACTTCGTCATTCGCATTCCGCGCGTCTCGGTCGCCGTCTCTGAAGCGGAGCTCATCGAGTTCCTTGTGGAGGACGGCCAGCACGTTGAGGAAGGCGCACCGATCTATGTGATTGCAACGGAGAAGGTGGAACAGGAGATTGAGGCCGGTGCATCGGGCACCGTCCGATGGACCGGCGAGGTCGGCACCATGTACGACATCGGCGTCGAGATCGGCGTCATCAAGTCATAGGAGAGGGAATGGATCTCAACGAGACCCGCGAACGGATCATCTTCGAAAAGAACGGTCCGATCGCGAAGATCACGCTGAACTGGCCGGAGAAGGCGAACGCGCAGGATCAAAAACAGGTCGAGGAGATCGACGACGCACTGCGGGATGCCGACCGCGACTACGACATCAAGGTTCTGGTTCTCAAGGCCAACGGGCCGGGGTTCTGCTCGGGGCACGCCATCGGCAACAACGCGGTCGACTATCCAGAGTTCGTCGAAGGCTTCAAAGCCACTGGCATGCCGTGGAAGCCGCAGACCGACCTGTTCGTCAAACCGATCCTCAACTTGTGGGAGTTCTCCAAACCGACCATCTCCCAGGTTCATGGTTACTGCGTCGGCGGCGGCACTCATTACGGCCTCACTACCGACATCGTCATCGCCTCTGAGGACGCGTACTTCTCGTATCCGCCTCTGCAGGGCTTCGGCATGCCATCGGGTGAATGCTCGATTGAGCCGTGGGTGTTCATGAACTGGCGGCGCGCATCCTATTACCTCTATACCGCCGAAACCGTCGACGCGAAAAAGGCACTCGAGTACGGCCTCATCAACGAGGTGGTCAAGCGTGAAGATCTGGACGCTCGGGTGGAGGCGATCGCCCGCCACATCGCGCAGGCGCCGCTGACCACGCTGCTGGCCACCAAGGCAAACATCAAGCGGGCGTGGGAGATGATGGGCATGCGCGTGCACTGGCAGAGTTCCAACGACCTCGTTGCGCTCGCGTCGGTCAGCAGGGACGTCCAGGAGTTGATCCAGCGGGTGTTCGCCGACAAGATTCTGCCGTCGGAGATGGCGAAGCGTCAGGCGGCGGCATCCACCGACGGCAAGGCAACCTAGGGCCGTCGTGCACATTGCCGACCACGCGATCACCTGCCCGCAGTCGACGGCCCTGATCGTCGCGGACGGTCCGGCCATCTCGTACGGCGAGCTGTACGCGAGGAGCCAACGGGTCGCGGCCATGCTTCACGATGTGGGCCTGCGGCGCGGCGACGGGGTCGCGCTGGTGCTGCCGAACCGGCCTGAGTTCCTCGAAATCACCTGGGGCTGCCAGCTTTCCGGGCTCTACTACAGCGCGATCAACACCCACTTCACCCCGGACGAAGTGGCTTATGTCATCGACGACTCCGAGGCCACAGCGGTGTTCGTTGAAGTGGGTGAGGAGATCCGCATCCACGTCGGAGGTGAGGTCCGCTCATACGAGGATGCGCTCGCCGGTGCGGGTGACCCGCCGCCGATATCGGACGGCTCGGAGATGCTGTACTCGTCGGGCACCACGGGTCGGCCGAAGGCTGTGCGCAGGCCACTGCCGGAGGATGGCAACGGGTCATGGGCGCAAAAGGTGTTGGAGTACACGCTGACTCACCGTTACGGCATGACCCCGTCGAGTGTGTACCTTTCGCCCGCGCCGCTGTATCACGCGGCCGGAGTCAACTACACGATGGCGGTGCATCGCGTCGGTGCGGCGTCGGTCCTGATGCCCAAGTTCGACGCCGAGGCCGTGTTGCGGCTGATCGAGACGCACCGCGTCACGCATGCGCAGTTCGTGCCGACGATGTTCGTGCGGATGCTGAAACTGCCGGACAGGGTCCGCGAGTCATACGACGTGTCGAGCCTGCAGTGCGTGATCCACGCGGCGGCACCGTGCCCAGTGGATGTCAAGCACCGGATGATGAAGTGGTTCGGCCCGATCATCCACGAGTACTACGGCGGGACAGAGGGATTCGCGGGCACGACGATCGACGCGCAGGAGTGGCTGGCCCATCCCGGGTCGGTCGGCAAACCGTTCGCCGCGGTGCATGTCGTCGGCGCGGACGGGTCGGAATGCCCCGTCGGCGAGTCGGGGGAGTTGTACTTCGAGGGCGGGCCGGCCTTTGAGTACTTCAAGGATCCCGTGAAGACCGCATCGGTTTCCAACGAGAAGGGTTGGCGGTCACTGGGGGACATGGGCTACGTCGACGAAGACGGCTATCTGTACCTCACCGATCGGTCGACGTTCATGATCGTGTCGGGTGGGGTGAACATCTATCCGCAGGAGGCCGAGAACCTTCTGGTCATGCATCCCAAGCTGGTCGACGCGGCGGTATTCGGCGTACCCAACGAGGAATTCGGCGAAGAGGTCAAGGCCGTCGTGCAGCCGGCCCCCGGCGTGGTGGCCGGTCCCGACCTGGAAGCCGAACTGATCGCGTATTGCAAGGCGCATCTCGCGTCCTACAAATGCCCGCGCACAGTCGAATTCGATCCCGACCTGCCGCGTGATCCCAACGGCAAGCTGTACAAGCGGCGGATCAGGGAGCGCTATTGGGAAGGGCGAGCGTCACGAATCCTGTGATACCGCGTGCCCCGCGGCTCGCGCACCCACAGCTCGCCGTCACCGGCGGTGGGGCCTTGCGCGGCGAGTTCACGCTTGAGCACCTTGTGCGTCGCAGTGGTCGGCAGATCGGTTGTGATGCGCACGTATCGCGGCCACGCCTTCGGCGACAGGTCGGGCTGCTCGGCCAAAAACGCCTCGAAATCCTCTGGTGTCAAATGAGATTCATCGCGCAACACCACCGCGGCCATGATCTGGTCGCCGACGTTCTCGTCGGGCACCGCGTAGACGGCGACCCGGCTGATGTCGGGGAGCCGCACCAGGATGCGTTCGATGGGTGCGGCCGCGAGGTTCTCGCCGTCGACGCGCATCCAGTCGGCCGTGCGCCCCGCCAGGTAGATCCAGCCCTGTTCGTCGCGATACGCCAGATCGCCCGACCAGTACATGCCGCCCCGCATGCGTTCGGCCGTGGCATCCTCGCTGTTGTAATACCCGGTGAAGAACCCGGCGCCCGACGTGTTGACCAGCTCGCCGACCGCCTCGTCGGCATTGATCAGCGCACCGTCCGCATCGAAGCGGGCCACAGGGCACTCCGTCACGGTGTCCGGGTTGTAGATCGCGACACCCGGAAAGCCCTTGCCGAGAGAGCCTTTCGGCGTGCCCTCTTCACGGGTGATGATGACGGCGTTCTCACTCGAGCCGAAGCCGTCCCACACCAAGGTGTCGAATCGGCGGGTGAACTCCTCGATGTCGCGGTCGCTTGCCTCGTTTCCGAAGGCCACGCGCAGCGGATTGTCGGCGTCGTCGGGCTGCTCAGGCGTGGCCAGGATGTAAGCCAGCGGCTTGCCGACGTAGTTCATGTAGGTGGCGCCGTACCGGCGGATGTCGGAGAGGAACTGCGACGCGCTGAACTTCGCCGGGGCCATCGCCGCCCCGGTCGCGATCGCCACCCCCCAACCCGCCACCAACGCATTGGAATGAAACAGCGGCATCGACAGGTAGCAGGTGTCATCGGCGGTGACGTCGAATCGCTGTACCAAATTCGCGCCCGACATCAGCACCATGAAGTGCGACACCTTCACCGCCTTCGGATCACCGCTGGTGCCCGAGGTGAAGATCAGCATGAACGGGTCGAGCGCGTCGACCTCGCGGTAAGGCGTCAACTCGCCGGCGGACTCCACAAGACGCATCCACTCATTGGACGAGGAGTTCAACACCGTGACGCCTTCGAGGTCGACACCCTCCAGCAGCGTCCGATGCTCAGCGTCGGTCACCACGATCTGGCAGTCGGAACGACGGATGTCCGCGGCCAGCGCGGCGCCGCGCCTGGTGGTATTGAGCCCGCACAGCACATAGCCGCCGAGGCCCGCGGCGGCCATCTGATGGAGGAATTCGGGCGTATTGCCCAGGAGCACGCCGACGTGGACGGGCCGGTCGCGGTCGACCAGCGCGAGCAGCGCGGCCGCACGTGCGGATGCCTCGCGCAGGTGTTCGCGCCACGTCCACTGCCGCTCGTCGTACTTCACCGCAACCGCGTCGGAGGCAGCACGTTCTCGAAGCAATTGCTGGATGGTTTCACCCGCCATCCTGTTAGTTTTAGCAAACAGTCTCCTAAGGTGGGGTATGTGGATCATTGATGCTGACGGGCACGTCGCAGAGGGGCCTTCGCTAGCGATCGAGGCGATGAAACGCTGGCCCGAACACATCACGCCACGCCCGGACGGCAGGGCCCTGGTCATCGAGGGCCGCAACTATCCAGAAGCCGACGGACCCGGCGCGGGCTGTCCCCGCGAGCACGGCCTGTCCACGGCCGACGGCATCGACTATTCGTCGGCGCAGGGCGTTCTCGGCGACGCCGACCGCGATCACATCGACACGATGGTGCTGTATCCGAGCCTGGGGCTGTGCGCGCCAAGCCTCGAAGATCCGGAATTCGCAGCAGGATTCGCGCGGCTCTACAACCAGTGGATCGCGGACTATTGTGCAGACTCCAACGGACGGCTGCGCGGCATCGCGGTGACCCCGATCGAACACGGTGAGGCCGCGATCGACGTGATGCGTGAAGCAAAGGACCTCGGACTGGTCGCCACCCACATCCCGCCCGCGCTGAAGACCCGCAACCTCGATCACCCTGATCTCGACCGGTTCTACGCCGCCGCTGAGGAATTGGACATGCCGCTCGGCATTCACGGCGCACCGGGCATGCACCTGCCGAAGCTCGGCGTCGACCGCTTCACCAACTACATTCAGGTGCACTGCATCAGCTTCCCGTTCGACCAGATGACTGCGATGACGGCGATGATCTCCGGCGGTGTCTTCGACCGGCATCCGAAGTTGCGCGTCGCGTTCCTGGAGGCGGGCGTCGGCTGGGTGCCGTTCTTCATCGACCGTTTGCACGAACACTTCGAGAAGCGTGGCGATTGGATCGAGAACGGGTGGCAACGCGACCCGCAGGAATACCTTCAGGCAGGCAACATCTGGACCACCTGCGAGCCGGAGGAGCCGATACTGCCGGGCGTCATCGACGTGCTCGGTGACGACTTCATCATGTTCGCCAGTGACTATCCGCACTGGGACGGTGAATGGCCGGAGAGCACCAAGCATCTGCGGTCCCGACCCGACATCAGCGAGCAGACCCGGGAGAAGATCGCCGGCAGCAACGCCAAGCGCTTCTACAGACTGAACTAGAGGCTGAAATCGATGACGCCGCGGATAATTTCGCCGTTCAGCAGATCGCGGTAACCGTCATTGATGTCGTCGAGGGCATACCGTCGGGTGATCATCTCATCGAGCTGCAACTGGCCCGCCTCGTAGAGCCGGGCGAAGCGGGCCACGTCCACCCGCGGATTGCACGACCCGTACACGGTGCCGACCAGGCTCTTGTTCCACAGAATGAACTCCTGCAGGTTGATCGCGATGGAACTGGTGGTCTGCTTGGTCATTCCGGTCAGCACACACGTGCCACCCTTGCGCGTCAGGCTCAGCGCCGCCTGTACGTCGTGCTCTGAGATCAACGACGGCGACACGACCACGCCGTCGGCCATCACTCCATGGGTCAGCTCCCGAACGACCGCCGCAGCTTCGTCGGTGTCGGCCGCGGTATGAGTGGCGCCAAACCGCAACGCGGACTTCTGTTTGAACTCAACGGGATCGACCGCGATGATATGCGCGGCACCGTTGATGCGCGCGCCTTGGACCGCAGCTGTGCCGATGCCCCCGACACCGATGACCACGACGGTGTCGCCAGTTCTCACCTTGGCCCGGTTCTCCGCAGAGCCATATCCCGTCGGCACTCCACAGGACAGCAGGGCCATCGGCAACAGCGGTAGGTGCGGGTCGATCTTGACGATCGAATCTGTCGACACCACAGTGTGTTTCGAGAACGCGCCGACCTTCGACAGGTGGCCGAGCTGGCGGCCATCAGCGGTGTGATGACGGAAGGTGCCGTCGGTCGGCATGCCCGGAACCATCACCTGCGCACCCATGTCGCAGATGTACTCCATCCCGGAGTTGCACCACCTGCACCGGCCGCACACCGCGACGAACGACGTCACCACGTGATCGCCTGGCGCGAACTCGGTCACGCCGTCGCCGACTTCCACAACCACTGCCGAGCCTTCGTGGCCGCCGATCATCGGGAACATCGATGGCAGGCCGAAAGACTGCATCACTTCGTTACTTGCCGACATGTCGCCGTTGAGGATGTGTTCGTCGGAATGGCACAGTCCGGCGGCCACCATCTCGATCAGCACCTCGCCAGCGCGAGGCGGATCCAGCTCGAACTCTTCGACCGACCACGGTCCGCCGACGTCGTGCAGGATCGCGGCGCGACTTTTCATGCGACCGGACGGAAGGTCACGGGCAGGTGCTTCGGCGAGCGAAACGGCATGCCGGTGATTTTGGTGTCGTCGTCCTCTAAGAGCTGCAGGTCAGTCACCCGATCGAACAGGCTCGTCAGCATCGCCTTAGTTTCCACGCGGGCCAGGTGCATGCCAAGGCAGCTGTGGATGCCGCCGGCGAACGAAATGTGCGCCCGACGCGGACGGCGAATGTCGAACACGTCGGGGTTCTCCCATCGCTTGTCGTCGCGATTGGCCGCGCCCATGCAGAGGTTGACCTGGGCCCCCTTCGGAATTGTGTTGCCGTGCATCTCGACATCGCGGGTGGTGTTGCGCGTCACCAGAACCAACGGGGTCTCGTACCTGATGCCCTCTTCGATCGCGGCCGGAATGAGGTCGCGATTCTGCTGGAGCGTCGCGAGTTGGTCCGGGTGTGTCAGCAGAAGCTGCAGCAGGTTTCCCGACGACCGATAGGTGGTCTCGAGGCCTGCGGGCAACAGCAACCTGAGGAACGAGATGATGGCTTCGTCGGTCAGCTTTTCGCCGTCGATCTCGGCGCCAACCAGGTCGCCGATGACGTCGTCGGTGAGTTTTCGGCGCCTCTGGTCTACCTGTTCCTGGAAGTAGGTACCGAGTTGGACAGACGCGTTGAGGCCGGCCTCGATGTCCTCGGTGATCGAGATCAGTTGCAGCGAAAGCCGCCGGAACATCTCCAGGTCCTGCTGCGGTAAGCCCAACAGCGCCGCGGTCACCCGGGTCGGAAACTCGAACGTCACCGCCTTGACGAGATCGACTTGGCCCTCGTTCTTGAACTCGTCGACCAACTGGTCGCAGATCGGGTCGATCACCTCCGGTTCCCACGCCGTGAGCGCGCTCTGCCGGAAGGCCTTCGCCACCAGGCTGCGATGGTCGTGATGCTGCTTGCCCGCCATGCCGAGAATCGTCGGGCCGAACACGAGGCCGATCGTCTGGTTGTACATCTCCGACGCGAACACGGTGTCCTCGCGGAACGCGGTGAACACGCTCTCGAAGTCGAACAGAGTCCAGTTTTCCGGGTTCTTCAGCTCTTCCGGCATCAAGTCGCTCTCCATGAGCGTGCCGCGCCATACGGGCGCCGAGTTGCGCATGTAGTTGAAGTATGCGTAGGGATCAGTCGCAAGATCGGGGGCGCTCTGGGGATCCGTGCTGGTCGTCACCTATGCCTCCCTGGCAGGGCATCTAGCGGCTCTGTCGCCCTATCTTTACTATTTTAGGTATTCTAGGTCAAGGAAACCGAAGGGACATGATGCTGCGCCGACCGGTGTGTGCCATCGAAGACCTGCCTCCCGGGAGCATGAAGCTGGTTCAGGCCGGCAAGTTCGGTGTGGGTGTCTACAACATCGATGGTGCGTTGTACGCGATCGCGAACTATTGCTCGCATGAGGGTGCACCGTTGTGTGCCGGGTATGTCGTCGGCACCAATGAATACGCACCGGAGATGCCCGATCAGTTGCGCCGCGTCCGCGAGGGCCGGATCGCGCGCTGCCCCTGGCACAACTGGGAGTTCGACATCACGACGGGTGTGAACCTCGCCGATCCCCAAAAGCGGGTTCGCACCTATGAGGTCGACGTGAGTGACGGGCAGGTGTATCTCACCGCATGAGCGAAGCTTGCGAGCGAATCTTCAACACCGAATGCGCCGGCCACGCCTGCGAGGTCGGCGCATGATCATCGATGCGAATGTGCAACCGCATTTCCGCTACAACGCGGAGATCCGGAAGTTTCTTGCGCCTGCGCACAAGTTGCGTTCGATCCCTGATGTCGAGCAGCAGTGGTACCAGGCGCCCGGCGGCGACTATCGCCAGGACCTCTACGGCAACGGCTATCCGGGGTCCGACCCCGACACCGTGGCCTGCCACCTGTTTGACGGCGACGGCGTCGATTTCGCGATTCTCAACCCGCTCACCCGTGGCAACATCGCCGATTACCTGCTCAACAGCCGCATCTGTGCGGCCGTCAACGACTGGCTGCTCGAGCGCTGGCTCGAGCCCGACGAGCCCGGCCGGTTCCTCGGCACCATCAGGGTCAACCCCGAGGACGTCAAGGGTGCGGTCGCGGAGATCGAGCGGCTGGCCGACCATCCGAAGATGGTTCAGGTCGGCGTCCCGCTGCAGTCGCGAGAGCCCTACGGCAAGCCGATGTTCGAGCCGATTTGGGAGGCCGCGGCGGCTCATGGACTGCCGGTTGCGGTGCACATCAACGGCGGCAACGGCGTCGACCATGCGCCGACGTTCGCGGGGCACTCCTACACCTATCCCGGATACGCCGCGTTCATGCCGCTGAACTCGTTCGTGCACCTGGCAACGCTGATCGTCGAGGGCACGTTCGGGCGAATCCCCGGTTTGCGATTCGTCTTCGCCGACGGCGGCTACGACATCCTCACGCCGTTGATTTGGCGCCTGGACACGTTCTGGATGTCGATGCGCGACCAAACCCCTTGGGTGGACCGCTATCCCAGTGAATATCTGCGTGACCACGTCCGGTTCTGCTCATCGGCATTCGATGGGCCGACAGATACCGGGCTGGCCGAGCGGTGGCTGGATTTCAACGACAAGGCAGACCTGCTGATGTACGGATCGAGCTATCCGCATTGGTCGACGTCGGAGCCTGACGATGTGGTGGCCGGGCTCAACACTGAACAACGTGAAAAGGTGTTGTGGCACAACGCAAGTGACCTCTACGGGGTCACGGAAAGAAGCCTCGCATGACGACTGTGGAAGGACGCACACCGGTAGCCCAAGACATTGCCGTGACGATCGTCGACACCGACGTGCACCCGCTGCCTGTATCGGGTGAGGTGCTCAAGTCGTATGCGCCTGCGGAGTGGAAAGACAAGCTGTGGCCGACGGGTAACGCCGTCTCGCCGGTACCGCATTTCTATGACACGCCGGACTCGTACAAGACGATGTCACTTCGGGTCGACGCCGCACCGCCGCGCGGGGGAGCCGCGGGCAGCGACCCCGAGTTCGCCGCCAAGCAACTGCTGGTCGACGCTGGAGTCAGCATCGCGATGTTGGAGCCGATGTGCGACGCCCAGCTGCCGCACGCCGAGCACGTGCTCAAGGCCACTTACAACGACTGGCTGGCAGACGTGTGGCTCGGCGAGAACAACTGGCACGGCCGCTGGCGCGGTGCGATCAGCGTCACCGCGCAGGATCCACATGCTGCCGCTCGCGAGATCGAGCGGTGGGCCGGCCACCCGTACATGGCCGAGGTGTTGATGACGCCGCAGACCCGTGGGATCCCCTTCGGCAGCCCGCATTTCGATCCGCTCTACGCGGCCGCGGCACGCAACAGGCTTCCCGTCGCCACGCACCTGATGGGACAGACGCCGTTCGAGTTGATCCCGATCTACCCGGTGGGCAACCCAGCGCATTGGCACGACTTCTTTGCCTCCTGGCCGCTGCTGTATGTGTCGCATCTGATGAGCCTGGTGTTCGATGGCGCCTTCGACAGGCACCCCGAATTGCGGATCGTGTTCGTCGAAGGCGGCTTCACCTGGGCGATGCCGATGATGTGGCGGATGGACCGGATCTGGGAGCGGCGCAAAGCCGACCTGCCGCATGTGCGCCGCAAGCCGTCGGAGTATGTCCGCGAACATGTGCGGTTCACCACGCAACCGCTCGAGGACGTCAATGTCGCGACCTACCGCGAATACCTCGAGATGATGGATCTCGGTGACTGCCTGATGTTCTCGACGGACTACCCGCACTGGAGCTATGACTCGCCCGAGTGGGCCGTGCGGCGCTTCCCCGCTGATCAGCGTGAGCGGATCATGCGAGGCAACGCCACCGCGCTCTACGGCCTGCCGTCGACGGTCAAGGCGCTGCCCGGTGAACAGCCACCCTCTGCCTGACGTCTCTGACTTGGTCCGGCAGTACGACAAGTGTTGGTCGAGCCTGGATTTCGCCTGCCTTGGCGATCTTTGGGAGCGTGACGATCCTCAGCCGATCTACGTCGGTGATGAATACGCAGCACCGCTGATCGGGGTGGACGAGCTGGATCGCCATTGGGCGCGCGTCGCCAGCAGGCTCAAGGCGGCATCGGTCAACTCGACACTGCATGAGTGTGACGTCGTCGACGACACCGTCGTGCGGGCGTTGCTGCTCAGCCGCTGGACCCTGACGGGCCGGGAGTCCGATATCCGGCGCACGGGTTCCAGCTGGGTCACGTGGCTGCTCGTCCGCCGCGGCGAGCGGTTGCGCATCTTTCATCAGATGGAGTCCGAGGTATATCTCAGTGACGGCGAGGCGGACTAGCACCCCGGCGCTCAACTTCCAGTGGCACCACGGGTTCTCGCGCTGACGGACCGCGCGTGATCGCGTGCAGCCGGATCTCGGGTACGTCGACCGATGGGTCGACGGTGTCCAGCCAAGCGACGGCTTCGGCCACGTCGGCGGCCCGGATCGCATACATCTCGAAGGGGACGTCCTGCAGCATCTCGGTTTCGACGGGCCCCGGCGTGACGATGTGGACGTTGATGCCGTCGCGGTCGACCTCCTGCGCCAACGCCAGCGCGAAAGCGTTCATGCCGGCCTTCGACGCCGAGTACGCGGTGCGCGCGGGCATCGGCTCATGTGCTGCCGATGACGAGACGAACACGAACCGCGAGCCTGCCTTCATGTGGGGCAGGGCGGCCGACGTGACGACGAAGCATGAGTCGAGGTTCGCTGACATCGTCGCGCGCCACTGATCGAAAGTCTGCTTGCGCGCGTACGTTCCGCCGAGAACGCCTGCCGCGTGCACCACGAGGTCGATCTCGCCTGCCGCCTGAACTGCGGGCTGGAACTTGTCCGGATCGGCCGCGTCGGCGACGACGTAGCGCGCGCCCATCTCTACGGCCGCGGCCCGCAGGGGCTCCTCGCGGCGTGCGGTCAGGATGACGTTGTAGCCGAGTTCGGCGAGCTTACGGCCGCAGGCTTTGCCGATGCCACCGCTGCCGCCGGTAATCAAAGCCGTCCGCACACAACACCTTTCAGCGTTGCCGCCGCGCCAGCGCCTGTGGCGAGAGTGCGACGATGCGCCGCTCGGGATCCTCTGCCATGAAATAGGCCTGAGTGTCCGCCAAATGGCGCGCCGACAGTTTGCGAGCGCGTTCGGCGTCGCCTGCTTCGATCGCCTCGGCGATCTTCGTGTGAATGCTCAACGCGATGCGGCGCTTGCTCAGCGCCGGGTACTCACCTTTGGCCGCGGTCTCGTCTGCCCACCACTGCAGGTGGCTGCTCCACAGCGTCTCCAGGCTGCCGACGACCGCGATCATCGTGTGATTGCCGCAGCCGCGCACGATCTCGTCGTGGAACTTCCCGCCGATCTCTGTGAAGCGGGCGCCGTCCTCGATGTGCTCGGCCATCGCGTCGTTGAGTTCCTTGAGCTTGGGAATCAGCGTCTCGCTGCGGTCCGGACGCTTGGCCGCGAGGGCCGCACACATCGGGTCGAGTTCCTGCAGCGCGGTGCCGAGATCGGCCAACGGCACAGTGTCGCTTTGCAGCAACAGTCCGATCATGTAGGCCGCGCTGGCCTTGGCGGGTGCATGCACGACGGCGCCGCCGCGATTGCCGCGACGCACCGACACCAGTCCCTCGGTCTCGAGGATTCGCAGGGCTTCGCGTAACGACACCAGGCTGACGTTGAATTGCTCGACAAGCACCTCTTGGCGCGGCAGCAGGTCGCCGTCTGCGAGTTCGCCGTCGATGATTTGCCGCCGAAGCTCGTCGGCCACGATCTCGGCAGTCCGGCGCGCCGACAACCTGCGGCGGGCCTCGGGGCCGATTCCCAGTGTTGTCATGTCTTGGCAATATTAACAGTGATTGGCCTGCTAGCAGGCGCCGCTATCCGACAAAAGTTACTAAGATGATAAAGAAACCAGGGAGGATGTGCGGTTGAGCGGCGATTCGCCTACCCCGCTGGATGACCTTCGCGTCGTCGAGATCAGCGACCGGATCGCCGGCGCTTATTGCGGCAAGTTGTTCGTCGACGCGGGCGCTGAGGTGGTGAAGGTCGAGCCCCCCGCGGGAGATCCGTTGCGCCGCTTCACCGCAACCGGCGCTGTGGTCTCTGAGGGCGCCAATTCGCCACTGTTCAGTTATCTCAATGCTGGGAAGCGCAGCGTGACAGCCGCATCCGGTGAGCTTATGTCGAGCGCGGACGTCGTGATCACCACGCCGAGGGCCGATCTTGTCGACACGTCACCGCAGTGCGTCGTGGTATCCATCTCCGACTTCGGATTGACCGGCCCCTGGTCGAACCGCCCGGCGACGGAGTTCACGCTGCAGGCCGCATCAGGGCTGACCGGATTCCGCGGTGATCCTGCGGGCCCGCCGATCTCGATCGGCGGCGAGCTGGGGGAGTACATGGGCGGGGCGTGCGCCGCGTACGGGGCGCTGGCCCTGATGCGGCGGGTCCGCCGCGGCGGGCCGGGTGGGCACCTCGACATGTCGATGCTCGAGGCGATCACCCTGATGCAAAGCAGTGAGTGGTTGCATTCGCAGCTATTGCAAGTGCCTTCGATCAAGCGCTCGATCGAAGTCCCGTCGATCGAGGAAGCCTCTGACGGTTACGTCGGCATCAGCATGGTCACCGGGCAGCAGTGGCTCGACTTCGCCGCGATGGTGGATTGCCAGGAGCTGACCGAGATTCCGGATCTTCGGTTCCAGCTCGGGCGCTGGGCTTACCGGGACTGGATCCGCGAACGCATCGGGCCGTGGATGCGCGAACGCACCGTTGACGAGATCGTCGAGCTCGGCCAGTTGTTCCGATTGCCGATCGCCCCGCTGGGCAACGGCTCGACCATCCCGCAGATGGATCACCTACGCGAGCGCGGAGTTTACGTCGACAACCCGTCGGGTTTCCGCCAGCCGCGAGCACCCTGGCTGATGTCGGCCGCGGCACCCGCCCCTGTGCGGCCAGCACCGGCCGTCGGCGAAGCTGACGGTGAAACCGCTTGGGAGCCAAGGGAGTCCATTACTATCGCAGCTTCGGACCTGCCACTGGCCGGGGTGCGGATCGTCGATCTGACCGCGTTTTGGGCAGGGCCGGCGGCTACGCATGCATTGGCCGCGCTCGGCGCGGACGTCATCAAGATCGAATCGATCCAGCGGCCCGACGGCATCCGGTATTCGGGTGGCATGCGCACTGATGTCGACGATTGGTGGGAGTACGGCTGGGTCTTTCACGCCATGAATACCAACAAGCGCTCGGTGACGCTGGATCTGGAATCTCAGGACGGCATCCGGCTGCTCAAGCAGCTCGTAAGCCAGGCCGATGCGGTCATCGAAAACTTCTCGCCCCGGGTGATGGACCAATTCGGGCTTGGCGCAGACGCATTGCTCGCGATCAAGACCGACCTGGTGGTGGTGCGGATGCCCGCGTTCGGCCTGACGGGGCCGTGGCGGGATCGCGTTGGCTTCGCGCCGACGATGGAGCAGATCGCGGGGTTGGCTTGGGTGACCGGCCTGCCCGACGGACCGCCGGTGCCACCGCGGGGCGCCTGCGACCCGTTGGCAGGCGCACACGCCGCGTTCGCGCTTCTGGCAGCGTTGGAATTCCGTGACCGCGCCGGTCGCGGCCAGCTGGTCGAAGTGCCGATGATCGAGACGGTGCTGAACGTGACCGCAGCGCAGACAATCGAATACGAGGTGTTCGGCGAGATACTGGCGCGGCGAGGCAACCGCGGTCTACCCGGCACGACGCAGGATCTCTACCGCTGCGCGGGCGACGACAACTGGATCGCGATCTGCGCGCACACCGAGGCGCAGTTGACGGCATTGGCAGAGTTAACGGGCGGCGTCGAGCTCAGTGAATGGCTCGCCGGACAAGAGCTCGACGCTGTTGTCGATGCCCTTGCGTCCGCCGGGATTCCGGGCGCCGCCGTCGTCTCGCCGTCGGTGGTGACCGAGAATCCGCAGTTGCGGGATCGCGGCTTCTTCGAACGCCTCGACCACCCGCGGACCGGTGAGGGCCTTTATCCGACACCGCCTTTCGCACTGCTCGAGGGCACCGAGAAATGGCTACACCGCACACCGCCGACACTGGGGCAGCACAACAGTGAGGTGCTGGCTGAGCTCTGCGGACTGACGGCCGGTGATCTCGACAGGTTGGCCGCCGAGGGCGTGATCGGCACCCGGCCGAAAGGCTTGTGACTAGCGTGCCCGTAACGAGATCGGCATCGCATCGAAGATCGACATGTTGTTGGTCAGGTTCGGATAGCTGACTGTCGGCTGACCTAGCTCGATATCGTCTGCGCGACAGAGCAACTCGTCGAGCACGGCACGTATCTCGGCGCGTGCCAGCATCGCGCCGAGGCAGTGGTGCGGTCCACCGCCGCCGAATGTCACATGCTGGTTCTCCGCACGGCCGATATCAAAGGTGAACGGATCGTCGAAGACTTCCTCGTCGCGGTTGGCCGAACGCAGCATCGACACCACCCGCTCGCCCTTCGGGATGGTGACACCGTCCATCTGAACGTCGACCTTGGTGCTGCGTGTCCAGAACGCCACCGGCGTCGCCCAGCGCAGTACCTCTTCGACTGCGCTGGACCGGATAGCCTCATCAGCGCGATACCGCGCAATCTCGCTGGGGTTGGCGACGAATGCCTGCAGCCCAAAAGCCAACGCGTTCTTCGTCGTATCACTGCCCGCGAACGTCAGCACGTAGAAGAAGATCTCGAGCTCGTTTGCGGGGATGGACAGCTGCTCGCCGTTCTCGTCCGTGACGACCGCGGTGGCCAGCGTGCTCCAGATATCGTCGGTTGGGTTGCGCCGCTTCTCGGCGGTGAGCTCGAGTGCGTAGGTGAAAACCTTGCCGAATAGTTCGAGCTGCTCCTGTTCGGTCGCCGTCGCGTCTTGCCCGTTGGCGGACTTCAGGATCCGGTCCAGCGTGTCGAAAATCTGCGGTCGGTCGCCGTCGGGGATGCCGATGATGTCGCCGATCACCGACATCGGAAGCACGTCGGCGACGTCTTCGATCCAGTCCCCGCTGCCCGCCGTAAGCAACCGGTCGACCAACGACGTCGCACGCGTCCGAATGCCTTCCTCGAGCCTGGCGATCGCCTTCGGAGTGAAGGCGTGGGACATCACTCTGCGCCGCTTGGTCAACTCCGGCGGATCCATGTGGATGATCGTCGGAAAGTCCGTCATCACGCCGATGGTCTGAATGAGCGGCCCGTCCACAGCGGTGAACGAGTCGGTATCCCGGTGAATCCGCTGCGCGTGTCGGTGCTTGGTGGTCATCCAGAAGTCGCGATGCACGGTCTTGGCGACGCCGTCGGTCCGCTCGTGGTGGAAGATCGGCCGTTCGCGACGCAACTCGGCGAATAGTTCATCGGGAAAACCGTTCTGCCACAACGCAGAATCCGACAAATCGACGGGAGTCGTGATCGGCATGCAGGCTCCTCGCTTGGCTGTCCTTGACCTAGAATGCCTAAAATAGTAAAAATAGGCAATGGACAGGGTCTGACCTGCCCGGTTGGTGCGCGGACGGAGAGAGCAGTGGCGGACACAGTTGCGGACACCACGGACCCGTCGGAACGCGAGTTCGGGCCCAGCGGCATCAGCCTGTCGACCTACCGATTCCCAACCGGATGGTTCATCGTCGGGTTCGCCTCAGACCTGGCCGCCGGCCAGGTCAAGCGCGCCCACTACTTCGGCGAAGAGCTGGTGATCTTCCGTACCGAGTCCGGTCAGGTCAATGTCCTCGACGCGTATTGCCAACACCTGGGCGCAAACATGGGCGTCGGCGGCACGGTCGAGGGTGAGCGGATCGTCTGCCCGTGGCACGGCTGGCGTTGGAACGGCGACGGCACGAACGCTCTGATCCCGTACAGCAAGATCGGCTGCAAGCAGAACGTCCGCATCAAGACCTACCCGGTCACCGAGTGGTACGGCTTCATCCTGGTCTGGCACGAGCGGCATGGCCGTGCCCCCTACTGGCAGCCTCCGGTGCTGCCCGAGTTGGAGACCGACGAGTACTACCCACTGCACCCGCACACCCGGATGGTCAACCGGGTCAAGGTGCATGCACAGATGATCATCGAGAACGCCGCCGACCCGTATCACGTGCAATATGTGCACAAGGCGGCCAATCCGGCCAATACGGCATCGTTCGAAGTCAGCGGTTACCACCTGCACGCGACGGTCAACGCGGATTTCGGTGGGGGACGGGCGAAGACGTGGCTGACGCCGAATGGTCCCGTGGAAGCCAAAATCATCTACGACAACTACTCGTTGGGGCTTGGTGTCGTGCGCTTCCCGTCGGATCTGGTGGCGACGGTCCAGGTGACCGGTCAGACTCCTGTCGATGAGGACTACACCGATTACTTCTACACGCAGGCCTCGATCCGCGAATCCGGTGACACCGGGGACAAGCCAACTGGACGCGCCGCGAAATTCCTGCAGCTACAACAGGAAGTCATCAAGCAGGACTTCTTCACCTGGGAGAACATGAAGTACCTGGAGAAGCCCAATCTTGCTCCTGAGGAGGCGCGGGACTACGCCGCGTTGCGGCGGTGGGCGCACCGGTTCTATCCCGGCGAGGAGCCGGCCGCGACCGATTTCGGCTACACCGCCGACGGCGAGCCCGACCCGGCCGCAGCGAGGGTGTAATGCCCGACGCGGGCTTGACCGTTCCCGCAGTCCTCGATCTGCGCGCGCAACAATTCGGCGATCGCGTGATGATGTCGATTGCGGGAACGCCCGTAACTTTCGCGCAGATGCGCGACCGGTCATGTGCTGCGGCCAATGTGCTTGTCGATCTCGGTGTCGAGCGGGGCGAGACTGTCGCGCTGTTCACCGGCACGTGCCCGGAATGGGTGTACTTCTGGCTCGGCGCTGCGCGCATCGGCGCCGTCCCCGCGGCGGTCAACGCGGCGAGCAAGGGTGAGTTCCTCCTGCACACGCTGCGGCTGTCGCGGGCCGCGGTGGCCATCACCGACGAGCGGAGGACCCGTCTCGACGAAGTGGCAGGCGAGGTTGACACGTTGAGATCAATTCTGGTGCAAGGTGATTCGCTCGCTGATGCGCTGGAGGCCGCGTCGACCGAGCCACCGTCACGAGCCGCCGCGGGCCCCGACGACATCGCGCTGTTCTTCACGTCGGGCACCACCGGGCCGTCGAAGGCGGTCGTCACCACGTGGGGCTACCTGTTCACCGCAGCGTCCACCGTCGCGTCGACGTGGGAACTCGCGGCTGGTGATGTGGTGTGGACCGCCATGCCGCTTTTCCATCTCAGCGCGGCACCGACGGTGCTGGCGCCCATGTTGGTCGGCGGGACCAGCGTGCTGGCCGCAGCGTTTCACCCGAGCGAGGTGTGGGACGAGATACGGTCGTGCGGCGCGATCGGTTTCGCGGGCGCGGGCGCGATGGTGTCCATGCTGTGGAACCTGCCGCCCGATCCGCGCGACGCCGAGATCGGCCTTCGGTTCATCTCGGCGGCGCCCATCGCGGCCGACATGTATCGCGCCATCGAGGCGCGATACCGCTGCCGGGTCGTGACGATGTACGGCATGACCGAGGCCTTTCCGGTCGCCTACAAGGCGGTGTCGGACGACGGCAAACCGGGGACATCTGGTCGGGTCAATCCTGATTTCGAGGTGCGGATTGTCGATTTGCTCGATCAACCCGTACCCGAGGGTATGGTAGGGGAGATTGCCTGCCGGGCGCGGAGACCGCATGCGATGAGCGAGGGGTATGTGGCGTCGGTGTCCGGCGGGCCCCCACTGCAGGTCGACCCCCACGCGGAGTGGTTCCGGACCGGCGATCTCGGTTTTCTGGACAGCGACAACAACCTGACCTATGTCGACCGCGTGAAGGATTCCCTGCGACGGCGCGGTGAGAACGTGTCCTCAGTCGAAGTCGAACAGGCAGTGATGCGTCATCCGGCCGTAGTGGAGGCCGCCGCCGTTGGAATCCCGAGCGATCTCGGCGAAGACGACATCCTGGTGGTCGTGACGTTGCGACCCGACGCGGTGATGGACTACGCCGAGTTGCTCGACTTCTGCTCGGTCCGGATGCCGTACTTCTGCGTGCCGCGGTACCTGGAAGTGCTCGAGCAGATTCCGAAGAACGCGATCGGGCGCGTGCGCAAGGACGTGCTCCGCAACAGGGGGCTGGGCGCAGGCGCCTGGGACCGCGAAGCGCACGGCTACGTGTTGAGCCGGTAGGACGGGAGACAACATGACGTTGACATACCAACAGCAGTTCGTACTGGACGGCCTGGCAGGACGTGCGGCCATCCTGAACTTGAACGCCCGATATAACCGGGCGTACTCGACGGGTGACCTGGACGGGTGGATCACGACTTTTCGTCACTCCGGTGCCACGGTCGTTCGGGGCGGGGAGAAATTCACCGACCTGCGCGCGGCGTTCAACGGTGGCGACGGCAAGCGACTCGTCACCGTCGACCATGAGATCACCGTCGACGGGGTTGACGCCACGCAGCGATGCGTCGGGTTGGTGTTCGTCGGCGCCGAACTTCGCGCCACCGGGACGTATACCGATCAGCTCATCTACGAACGCGGTGGCTGGTACTTCACGTCGCGCGAACTCGAATGGGATCTCGCGGCGCGGGAGAGCGCGCTGCCGGTGTGACAGCAGACCTTTCCTACGAATTCGCGTTCGGCACATACGAAGACGCAGTTCAGATGGTCGGCACGCGTACCGAGCCGAGGTTCGCGGGCACCGCGGTGAGTGGCGCGCGCATCCAGCACTTCGCATCGATGGTGCGCGACCCCAACCCGTCGTACTGGGATGCCGAATTCGCGAAATCGGCGTGGGGTGGCCTGGTCGCGCCTCCTGCCTTGCTGATCGGTCTGCTGATGCCGCCGCCGTGGGTGCCGAATGGCCAACCTCCGACGGCGTCGATAGCCGTCCGGGTTCCGTTGCCCGGCACCGCGATCATCAATGCCTCCAACGACGCCGAGTACTTGTTGCCGGTGCTGGAGGGCGACATGCTCAGCGTGGTCGAGGAGGTGGTGTCGGTGTCGCCGGAGAAGAAGACCCGCGTCGGCGCAGGGCATTTCATCGAGACGCTGGAGACCTATCGCCGGGGCGACGGCGCCGTCGTCGCCGCCTGCACGAACTCTTTGTTCCGATTCACGCCGGCGGCCGACCGATGACGTGGGACGAGGTCGCCGTGCAGGCGCAGCTGCCCGAGGTGGTTGACCAGATCAGCTACGAACGAGTGGTGATGAACGCCGGTACGACGTGGGATTACGTGCCGTGGCACTTCAACCCGGAGTATGCGAAAGACCATGGCCACCCAACGATTTTCGTCAACACGATGCACATCGCGGGGTTCATCGATCGGATCGCCACCGACTTCGGCGGACCGTACAGCAGGGTGGTCAGGCGCAAGGTGTCATTGCTGGGGTCGATCTATGCGGGCGATTCGATGGTGGCGCGCAGCAGGGTGGCCGGCAAGCGCATCGACACCTCCGGCGATGGGCCGCGGTACCTGGTCGCTCTCGAGATCGGTGTCTTCAATCAGCGCGACGAATTGTGCTGTCCCGCAGAGGTTACGCTTGAACTGCGGGGCTAGAACTCTGGCAGCTTGTCCGCGCTTACGGTCGACTGCAGCTCGACGTATTCGGACAGGCCTTCGGAGCCGAACTCGCGCCCGATGCCGGACTGCTTGAATCCGCCGAACGGAGCGCTGGTGTCGAGTGTGTACATGTTGATGCCGTAGGTGCCCGCACGGATCTCGGCGGCAATCTCCAGGCCGTGCGCCGCGTCGGCCGTCCACACCGAACCAGCCAACCCGTAGTCGCTGTCATTGGCGATGCGGACAGCGTCCTTCTCGTCGGTGTACTTCAGCACCGTCAGCACCGGACCGAAGATCTCCTCACGCGCGATGCGCATCTCGTTGTTCGCATCCGCGAACAACGTCGGCTGGACATACCAACCACGATCGCGCGGTTTGTCGGTGCCGCCCAACACGATTCGCGCGCCTTCGTCAACGCCTTTCTTGATGTAGCCCTGCACGCGATCCTGCTGTCGCTGCGCCACGAGCGGTCCGATGTCGGTGGCGTCGTCGGCGGGATCACCGACCTGTAGCCCCGCCATCATCTCCGCGAGCGCATCGACGACGTCATCGTGTCGGCGTTCGCTGACCAGAATCCGGGTTTGTGCGACGCACGCTTGCCCGTTGTTCATCAGGCTCGCCGTCTTCAGATGCTTGACGGTGCGGTCGATGTCAGCATCATCGAGGATGATCGCCGCAGATTTGCCACCGAGCTCCAGGCTCACCCGCTTGAGCTGTTCACCGCACAGGGCCGCGATGCGCCTGCCGGTCGCCGAGGAGCCGGTGAATGAGATCTTGTCCACCTCGGGATGGCAGACCAGCGCCTCACCCGTCTCGCGGCCGCCGGGAACGATCGAGACCACCCCCTCAGGCAAGTCGATTTCGTCCAGCATCTCCGCCAACCACATTGCATCCAAAGGTGTTTCGGGCGCCGGTTTGACTACCACCGTGCAGCCGGCGATGAGGGCGGGGACGAGCTTCGGCATGATCAGAAACTGCGGCACGTTCCACGGGACGATGGCGCCGACGACGCCGACGGGAGCCCGGCGCACATGCACCTCACCGAACAACCCCTGCCGGCGCTCGGCCCACGGGAATTCGCGTGCTGTTGCCAGGTTCAGATGCATCTGTGCGACCGCGCCTGCGGCCTGTCCGAGCCTGCTGAAACTGCGCGGCGAGCCCATCTCCGCGGTGATCAGGTCGGCCATCTCGTCGGTGTGACCGCTGTAGACCGCCGCCAGCTTCTCGATCTTCTCCATCCGCTCGGCGGGCGTCATCCGCGGCCACGGCCCGTGGTCGAACGCGTTCCTTGCGGCCGTCACCGCCTTGTCGACATCTTCGGGAGACGCTTCCGGCGTCTCACCGATCGGCTCTTCACTGTGCGGCGAGATCACCGAGAGCCGCTGCCCGGTGGCTGGCTCCTGCCAAGTGCCCCCGATGTAGAGCTTTTCGTAGACAAGGGATCTCACGCGTACGCCTCCTCATAGGACTGCCGCGCCCACGCGCGGAACTCAGTGATCGCGCCTTCGCCGCGAGCCAGCTGCGGACGGTCGCGGTAAATCTTGTTCTCCCAAACGGGGATGTCCTGTTCGATCTGCTTGCAGAAATCGCGGGCGAAGCCAAGACCCATTCGCGTCATCTCACCGGTCTCCGGCTCGGTCTGCACGAAGAAGGTGTAGCGGGCGTCCACGAATTCTCCGTCGATCGGGGTGACGGTCAACAGCGTGCACGACCGGCCGAGCCCGCGATGCCGGACCACGTCGAGCCCCAACCCAAACAGCTCGGAGTCGACTGCCCCCGACACGGGACCGCGCGGGGTCTGAAACGTCACCTCGGCGACCGCCCGCAGCCGATGCGCATCGGTCTCAAGATCGAGCTTGCCGAATCCGGATACTCCGTGCACGGTCGCGAAATGCGCGATGTCGACGGTGTTTTCGAATACCTCCTGCGGATGGGACCGGAAGCGCCAGCGGGCGGAGTCGGGTGCATGGAAGGTGAAGGCGGCGTCCTCACTCTCGGGGATTTTCGGCAGTTCCCATTCCGGTTCGGTCGGCGCTTCCGAGTGCCAGACGAAGATTGTGCCTGCCCGCTCGACGGTCGGCCACGCCCGCAGCCGGGCCGTGCGGTTCACCGTCTTCGCGTACGGGATCTCGACATTCGAACCGGTGCCGTCGAAGCGCCAGCCGTGAAACGGACAGGTGATGCAGTCGTCGGTCACCGTACCGCCGACGGCGATGTCGGCACCAAGGTGCGGGCAGTACGCGTCGAGCACAAACGGGTTACCGGAGTTGCCGCGATAACAGATCAGCCGTCGGCCGAAATAGTGAAGCGCGACGACTCGACCCGCCACGACCTCTCGGCTGTACGCGACCTGAAACCAGCCCTTCGGGTAGGCGTCGAACGGAAAGCGCTTGCCGATGTCACTCATCACGGCGTCACCGCCCGTCTGGACCGCTAAAGTTGCTATTGCTGTAAACATAGCAAAAAAGGCAGGTGTGCCGTGGACAACCCGGATTGGTGCGCGTATCCGTTCGACTTGGTGCCGGGAGACCCGCAGCTCAACTTCCCGGCGGCCGAAGGCAATCACTCCGATTGCGAGTCGGATACCTGGTTCATCGCGGGGGAGTTGACTGCCGGCAGTGGCCGCCAATTCGCGTTTCTGACGATCTTCAACAAGAACCGGCCGGGCCAGTCGATCGTCGCCGACTTTCACACGTTCGCGCTGTTTGATCTCGACACCGGCGAGTACGGCACCTACACCGACTACGACATGCCGCCTGCAAACATGGCGCCGGGGGCGCAGCCCAAGATGTCGGTTGAGGACGGCCACCTGGAGCTGACGTACGACAGCGACGCGGGCCAGGCCGTGTGGCGGACGTGTCGCGATGAGCACGGTCATTTGGTGCCGTACACGTATGACGTCACGCTGGTTGGCGCGGATGCGCGAGGCGACGCCATGAGACTGGACCTGCACATCACGCCGTCGCGGGCCCCGGTCCCGCTGGGCGGCGCGAGGTACAACGGAAAGATCGAGTGCTTCGGCCAAGCCGCGACGTACTCCTACTTCCAGACGCGGATGGCCATGACCGGCACGCTTCGTTGGGGGGCGGTGGACGAAAAGGTCGCCGGGAGTGCGGGTCACGTCGATCGCCAGTGGTTTCCGTTGGTCGCCAACAGTGGAGGGCCAACAGGCGATATTCGGTCACGGGCGCACGAGTGGCGCACGATCAACCTCGACAACGGCGTCGACCTGTCGATCTGGCGGCAGTTCGACCGCACTGACCACAATGCGCTGCAACCTTTTTCGGGTGCGACGACGTGTTCACCCGACAGTGATCCCGAGTACGCCGATGACATCGAGGTCGCCGTCTACAGTTACGTGCGCTGGCCCGACGAAGTCAAGACGCTGGTTCCGCCGCCGTCGACCGTGCGTTACATGCCCGATCGGCATCGATTGACGTCGCGTCAGCTCGAGCTGGACCTGGTCGGCGAGCCGTTGGTGCCTGCGCCCGCGCACGCGTTGCCACTGGAGTACATGGAAGGGCCCTATCGATACCGCGGGACGTTCCGCGGAAACCCGGTGAGCGGCTTTGCGTTCTACGAGCGATCGCTGGCACTCTACCGCGACTGGGAACTGGCCGAGATTGCCGCGGTGGCAGACCCCGCCGAACGAGACCTTGTGCTCGAAGAGATCGCGAAATCTCGCACATAGGTTCACGTTCGGCGGGGCAGCGCCTCCTCCCACGTCTGATGGCGGTGCTGTAGCCCGGGTTCGTTGCGGCCGAACACCAGATGTTTGCGGGCCCCTGACTCGAGGTTGGCCTGAAGGCCCGCCACAAGAGCGTAGTCCTCGTCGCGGACCGTGGCGTGCGCATAATCGAACACCGCGGCCGCACCGGCGGCCGTCGCCTCGTCGGACAGGTCCAGCGGTGTTGAGTTCTGGTGCACGGTGATTGAGCGGCCCGGCACGTCGGCGGGATAGACCCGGAACAGTTCCCCATTGGCGATCGTGCACGACAGCACGATGTTGGGGAACAGCGCGTAGATGACGACCATCGCCTGCAGCGGATCCCACTGCTCCTCGGGAAGGTTCTCGAGGTCGAGAATTCCGTTGAGGGGGAAAACAAGTCGATGATGCGGACCGAACGAATCGAACACCGTGCAGTTGCTGCGCGCGATGGTCGCGAAAGTCGTCTTGTGCACGGTAGCGAAGTGGTAGTTCTCGGCAAACGTATCGATCGCGAGTTTCCAGTTGATCGGGCAGTCGAGCACCTTCTCACCCAACGGCGCCCATCGCCCGATGCCCCAGGATTCGAGTTCGTCGGCCAACGGTCCGAGGAACGCCGGGATATCGAGGGTTGCTTCGCGGTCCAGTGACATCCAGAGGAAGCCCGCACACTCGGCAGCGGGGAACTCGGCGAGTTTCCCAGGGCCCGAGCCTGTTTCGGGAAACCCTTCCTTTCCTGGGACGCCGACGAGGTTGCCGTCGAGGTCGTAGGTCCACGAGTGGTACGGACAGGCGAGTCGTCGCGCGGCGCCGCAGCCCTCGGTGATACGTGACTGGCGGTGCAGGCACACGTTGTCGAACGCCCGCACGGTGTTGTCGGCGCTGCGGGTCAGCAGAACCGAACGGCCCATCACCGTCTTGGTGCAATACGTGCCCGGGCGGGGGAGTTCGGACACATATCCGACGAGCTGGGGGCTGGCCATCAGTAGCGCCCTGTCCTGCGCGTGGCGCTGGGGTGAGGTGTAGGTGTTCGCGGCGACGATGTGCTCCGTCGGGGTGAGGTCAGTCGTCTTGTCACGTGCGAGTTTCACCGCGCGGCGGGCCAGGTCGATGAGCTGGTCGCGATCCATACCGCCATTGTTGTTGTTTTTATAACAATCGCCAACCGTGGCCGAAAAGTGGCTGGTGATGCACCTGCTGCGCGTATCGTCCGCTCATTGGGGGTCGGGGCCGAGGTGAAGGGGAGCCATGGCGTTCATGGGAGGGAAGTCCAGCGGCTGGGTGAAATGGCTCGCCAGCGCAGCGTTCGCGACCGTGCTGGTGCCGGGGTTGGTCAATGTCGCGGGCGGTACCGCGACAGCACATGCCTTCTCAAATCCGGCGCTGCCGATCGAATACTTTGAGGTGCCATCGCAGGGCATGGGCCGCAACATCAAAGTCGAATTCCTCAGCGGCGGTCCGGCCGCCCATGCGGTGTACCTGTTGGACAGCATGGAGGCTGGCGACGACCTCAACGGCTGGGACATCAACACCCAGGCGTTCGACTGGTTCAACGGATCAGGCATGTCGCTTGTAATGCCTGTCGGCGGCAAGTCGAGCTTCTACAGCGACTGGTACGGACCGGCCGTCGGCAACAACGGGACCTACACCTACAAGTGGGAGACCTTTCTGACCCAGGAATTGCCGGCCTGGCTCTCCGCGCATAAGGGCACGCCGCCGACCGGCAACGCGATCGTGGGCTTCTCGATGGGCGGATCCTCGGCACTAGTGCTCGCCGCCTATCACCCGCAGCAGTTCATCTACGCCGGATCGTTGTCGGGCTTCCTGAACCTTTCGGCGGATCCCGGCCAAGTCGGCATCGCCATGACGTGGAACGGCGGCTTCGGTCGCGACGCCATGTGGGGTCCGCCCGGCGACCCGGCCTGGGCCCGCAACGATCCCACGGTCCAGGCCGGCAGGCTGGCCGCCAACGGCACCCGGCTGTGGATCTACTGCGGCAACGGCACACCGACAGATCCCGCACTGGCCAGCCCGGACGCTCCAATCGGCGGACTCGGCTTCCTCGAGGGCATGGCGACCGACTCGAACAAGGCGTTCGCCGACGCCTACCTCGCCGCGGGCGGGAACAACGCCGTGTTCAACTTCCCCGAGGGCATCCACGCCTGGGGTTATGCGGGGCAGCAGCTGCAGCAGATGAGGCCCGATATCCAGCGGGTGCTTGGCGCGACGCCGGCCGCCCAGACGTGAGTTGGTGGGTGGCGCACGCGGAGCGCACTGTCTCGGAGGAGATCCCCGCGCCACCCCAGGAGGTCCGTGAGTTCTACGTCGACCTCGAAAACATCAAATTGGTGCACCCCCTAGTGGTGGCGGTGCGCGCGACCGATCGGCATCAGACCGCGGACGGGTACAGTCAGAGCTATCGGGTGCAGGACCGGATTCCGCTGGGGCCGTTGAACTTACGGATCAGCTACGTGGCGCGGCTGCGGGTACCAAACGTGGGCCCCATCACCGCTGAGGCGCGTCAATTCCCGCGGGTCCGGCTGCGTACGACGGTGAGCTTTGAGCCGATCAGCGCGGGAACGCGGATCACCGAACGGATGCGCATCGAGGCGCCCCGCGCTCTGGCGGCGATGACGGTACGCGAAGCGGTCCACGCACACACCACGATGCTGGCGGGCATGCGCCGGTGCTTCGAGTAGTTACTCGGTGTCGTCAGGGGCGCCGTCGGCGTCGAGCACGCTGACCGCGATGCCGTACGGAAGGAAGCGCACTTTCCGCGTCGCATCGGTGTTGCTCTTGTTCGCTCTCAGCGCATCCAGTTCGGTCGGATAGACCTGCTCGATGTGGGCACCGCCATCGTCGTCGACGGTGTAGATCGCCCAGACACCGTCGCCGGTCTCGCCAGTCGTCTCCGGCTCGGCCCTGCCGCGCGAATGGCGCGCGAACTCGTCGAACATCGTGGCCCACCCGGCACGTTCTCCGGACGTCGTGAAGAACCTGCTCACTCCTTCGAGCGCGTCGCGCAGGCCCTCACCGGCCTCGCGGACCACCCGATCAAATTCATCGGGGTCGAACCCGAAAGGCCCGTTGCTGCTCATTGCGGTTCCTCCTGCTAGCCATGCCCCGCGACATTGCGGTAATCACAGTGTGCCTGCGCATCGTCAAGTAGTCGACTGAGGCCAAGGCCAGGTGGTAGGCAACCCATATGACCTTCACGCGCGCCGACATGCTGGCGACTGCCGAGCGATCGCCGGCGGCTGCGGGCGCGCGCGATCGCAAGGCCTGGGTCGGGCTGTTTACCTCCGCCGGTCGGATCGAGGACCCGGTCGGGTCGACGCCGCACACGGGGGTGGGGGCGATCGGCGCCTTCTACGACACGTTCATCGGTCCCCGGGTGATCCGCTATCACCCGGAGTTCGACATCGTCGTCGGCCCGACCGTGGTCCGCGACGGCGAGCTCGAGGTGACGATGGCCTCGACGCTGACGTTGCGGGTGCCTGTGTACATCCGCTACGACCTGACCGACGAGGGCGGCGAGCTGAAAATCGCTGCGCTGTCGGCTTTTTGGGAGTTGCCGGCAATGGTCGGCCAATTTCTGCGCGGTGGCGTCCGCGCTGTGCCCGCAGGCCTACAGCTGTCAAACCTGCTGCTGCGCAACCAGGGTCTGGTCGGCGCCCTCGGATTCCTCGGCGGTTTCCGAGGTTTCGGCAGCGGCGCCAAGGGCGCCGTCGCGCGATTCCTGGACGCGGCGTGCGCTGGCGACGAGGTCGGCGTGCGCAGGCGGCTCGCCGCACAGGTGCGCATTTCCAGCGGCGACGACCGTCCGCTGAGCGCGGGCGACCTGCTCAAGCATTTGTCCGGGGCGCGCTGGCGCAAGCTCATCGGATCCGGGCATGCCGTCGTCGCCGCCGTCGAACGCGCCGGGCAGCGCAGCGTGATCTTTGCGGAAGTGGGTACTGAACCCGTAGCGATCACGAGGATCCGCGTGTTCAGCGAGGCGGCTTGAGTAGGACGTGAGACGGTTACAGGACCATGGACGTCGATAACTACATGACCTATGAGCAGTTCGGGCGGAAGTTCTTCGAGATCGCCGTCAGCGAGGAGCGGGTCTGCAACGCGATCGCCGCGATCGCGGGAGACGCGTTCGAGATGGGCCCGATGGGTCAAGGCCCGGGCAAGATCGCGAAGGTCACCGCGAAGGTCAGGATCATGGATCCCCGGGTGACCCGCACGATGGGCGAAGAGATCACCTTCGATATCCGGATCCCACTCGAGATCGACATGGTCGTCGACCTGCGGATCGACAAGCCGAAGTTCATGGTGTTCGGTGAGATCACGCTGTGTGCCACGGCACGTGCCGCTGAACCGCTGCTATTGATTCTCGACGTGGAGAAGCCGCGCTCGTCCGACATCTCCATCCACGTGACGTCCAAGTCGCTGCGCGCGGAGGTGGTACGGGTCTTGGGCAACATCGACGCCGAGGTCAGGCGGTTCATCGCAGCGCACGTCTCGGGCGAGATCGACAGCCCGGCGTCGCAAAAAGCCAAGGTCATCGACGTCGCGAACAGTATCGATGCGGCCTGGACCGGCGTTTGAGGCTACGCTTCAGCGGTGTTCCGCAAAGGAATCGCCCTCGTCCTATCCGCCGGCGTGATGGCTTCCGGCCTGATATGGGCGGCGCCTGCGCAGGCCGACACCACTGATGACGCGTTTCTTTCCGCGCTGACGGACGCCGGGATCGGCGCCGCGGACCCGACGAATGCGGCCGCTCTTGGCCAGCAGGTGTGCCCGATGCTTGCCGAGCCCGGCCAGGACGCCGCCGACGTCGCCGCCAAGGTCGCGGACGCGGGCGGTATGTCGCTGGGCCCGGCGACCATGTTCACGGGCATCGCGATTTCGCCGTTCTGCCCGACCGCTGTGTCCTCGATCGCCAACGGCGAGTCGCCGATCCCGCTGGGGCTTCTCGGCTTCTAAGGCTTTGGGCGCTAGGTCGCGACGGATTCGAGCAATGGCCTTCTCGGGCCCCGGCCATCGCCCGCCGACCGGCCGCGCACATGCCGCCACAACCACGGCATGAGCATGTTCTGGGTCCACAGCACCTGTGAGTACGCCTTCGACCGCAGCGTCTGGCGTCGGGGTCTATTTCCAAGTTCGGCCCAATCATGGTTGCTCCCAGGCAAATTCAACGCTTCAGCGGCCGCGGCGGCGAACAATGCGTGGCCCCGCGGCGAGCCGTGTACGCGATCGGCGCTCCACGTGTCGGGGTCCGCCATGGACGGCGCATGAAAGAGATCGACGAGCCGGAAGTCGTACCAATCTGAGGCCCGCCTGATCTCGGCGTTGATGCGCAGGACCCGCGCCACGAGCAGGCGGCCGATCGGGATGATCTGCGCGATGTCGGGGAATGTCGTGGTGACGACGGTTGCGCGCGACAGGGCGAGTTGGGCATACAAATCTTCGAGTTCGGCGAGGGCATCGTCGAAGTAGGGGCCCGGCCGCGTCACGTCGTTCATGCCGATGCAGACCGTCACGAGGTCAGGCTGCATCTCCAGCGCCTTCGGCAGTTGGTCGTCGAGGAGGTCGCGGATCCGCCTGCCGCGCACGGCGAGGTTGGCGTACTCCAGACCAGGGTGGTGCGCGTCGACGATCTCGGCGAGTCGGTCAGCGAATCCTCTCAGGCCGACTGCGTCGTCGCCGTCCCAGAGCCCTTCGGTTTGGCTATCGCCTATCGCGACGTATCGGGAGTACCCGGGCACACCGCGACTCTAGCGACGAACCGCGGCTTCGACCTGCGACGCTCCCGCGGTCGCCGCCCTTCTGACGGCCCCTCCTGGTAGCGCGCCAGTTCGATCACGGCTACAGCATCGCCCAAATACGAAGGAGGGGCACCCAATTGGATGCCCCTCCTCGCCGATATGACTTACTTCACGTCCACGAATACCGTCATGCCGGTGACGGTGGTGTAGATGTCATTTCCGGCACCGGGAACGCCAGTGTCCGTGCGCGAATAAGTCTGGCCGGGCCGAACGGCGACGACGGCGGCCTGGTCGAGCGGGCCGGTGCCGATCCGGTTCACGATCACGGTGTAACCCTGGGCCCGCAGCTCGTTGATTGTCTGTTGAGCGTTGCCGGGGCCGGTCGGCGCGGCGGCTGCCGGAGCCGCCAGCCCGATGATCGCGGCACCTGCGCCAGCGACCACCGCTGTTGTGAGTCCGAACTTCTTCATCTTGATGTCCTTTCATAATGTCTAGACCTTTAAAGCGGCTGGTCAGCGGATAAATTTCGGCTATGCACATGCCGGTGACAGCTATCACGTCCGGCGTGCTTAGGCAGCAGGTTTCGCGGCCGGTTATCCCCAGGCGCGAATTCA
Source organism: Mycobacterium sp. JS623 (assembly GCF_000328565.1). NCBI lineage: Bacteria > Bacillati > Actinomycetota > Actinomycetes > Mycobacteriales > Mycobacteriaceae > Mycobacterium > Mycobacterium sp. JS623. Next base: position 3,137,807 of record NC_019966.1, read on the forward strand.
TCCACAGATTGAGATAGGCGCCGAGGTTTCACCCGCTCCGCGTCGCGGGGGGTGGGTAGCTTCGCTCATATGTTCGATCAACTCGCGGAGGCTGCCGCCGGTGCCTGTGGTGCCGGCGCGGTGGGGGCGTGGGCGCGGGTAGAAAACGCCGCGTGTGCTCGGCGGTTGTTCGCGATCGCCGATGTGCTTGCCGCGCGGATGTCGGCCGATGATTGCGCCGAGCGGGAACAGTGGTGTGTCGACAATTGGGACGCGGTGGCTGCTGAGGTGGCGGCGGCCCACGACGTGTCCCTGGGGGTGGCCTCACATCAGTTGCTGATCGCCATGGCGCTGCGCGAGCGGCTGCCGCGGGTGGCCGAGGTGTTTGCCACCGGCCGGATTTCCTACCGGCAGGTCAATGCGATCGTGTATCGCACCGCGCTGATCCGCGACGCCGAAGCGGCGGCCAAGGTGGATGTGGAGTTGGCCGGGGCGGCGGTGGGCTGGGGGTCGATGTCGGTGGCCACGGTCGAGGCCGCCATCGATTACTGGGTGGATCGGGTTGACCCCGATGCGGTGCGCCGCATTGAAACCAGTGCCCGGGGCCGGCATGTGGATGTCGTGGACGCCGCCAACGGCAGCGGGGGTGTCCTATCTGCAGGCCACGTTATTGAGCCAGGACGGCGCCGCGCTGGATCATCGGTTGGAGGCGATGGCAGGCGCGGTGTGTGCGGCCGATCCGCGCACGCTCGATCAGCGCCGCAGCGACGCATTGGGCGCGCTGGGGCACGGTGCTGACCGGCTGCGGTGCCTGTGCGGGGACGCTGAGTGCACTGCGGCAGCCAAGACGCCCAGCGCGGTGGTGGTGAACGTGATCGCCGACCAGCACAGCCTCACCGACGACACCGACGCGCAGCTGGATGGGGCCGAGGCGCCCGGGCCCAGCACCGCAGAGCTGCGGAAGATGAGCATTGCCCAGGCGTTGGCGCAGCCCGCGCCGACGGGCAGCCCGAACACCAACCCGGCTGTGGTGATGGGTGGCGGGATTCTGCCCGCACCGTTACTGGCGGCCAAACTGGCTGCCACCGCGACGATTCGGCCGGTGATTCATCCCGGTGACAGCCAGCCCGAGCCCCGGTATGCGCCCTCGGCGGCGTTGGCGCGGTTTGTCCGCTGTCGCGATCTGACATGTCGATTCCCCGGCTGCAACGAACCGGCAGATCATTGCGACTTGGACCACACGATCCCGTATCCGGACGGGCCGACGTGTGCGTCGAACATCAAATGCCTCTGTCGAAAACACCACCTGCTCAAGACATTCTGCGGCTGGTCAGACCGACAACTACCTGATGGCACCGTCATCTGGACCAGCCCAAGCGGGCAGACCTCAACTACGTACCCGGGTAGCCGGCTGCTGTTTCCATCTCTGTGCCGACCCACCGCGCCGGTCGACACACCGACCAATGCGCCTAGCGCCCAGCCCAGTCGTGGACTGAAGATGCCGCGCCGCAGGAGCACCCGGGCCCAAGACCGGGCCAACCGCATCGACGAAGAACGCGCCCGCAACCACGAACTCCGCCAAAACCTCGAAAACAATTGCGACGACGCCTATTTCCCGACACGCCCACCGCCTCCAGGGGACGACGACCCTCCACCGTTCTGACCGCAGATGTCGCTACCGCGACGTGACGGCAAAGAGGCGCCCGCAAGCGGTCAACGCACCGTTCGGATTCAGGGATGCTTGGCGTAGCGCTGCAGGAAGGCGACGGCAAGGAATGCGCCGAACGCAATGCCCGCAACGCATTTCGCGCTCCCGCTCCTAGAAGAACCGGCCCACCCTGGCAAGATTCAGCGGCACGCCGACGACGCTGAGCTGATTGAGGATGTCCTCCAAGCGTTTTCGCGGGACATCCATCCGCCACTCCGGCAGCGTGCCTTCCAGACGCACAACCCCTGGCGCAAAGCTGATGCCCGTCAGGGTGAGGCCATGCGGAAGCTCCGGCAGCCGCACCGGATACGCAGGTGTCCGCACAGGCAGCCTCCACTGGGACCGCCGCACAGCCAGACCGCGCGGCTTGAGCCACAGCGTCGACCCGTCGAGGTGCGCATCGACCTCCACGTGTCCCAGCAGCGGTCTGCGGGACAACCGCAGTCGAGCGACCCCATCAGCGCCGACCTCACCGGACAGCCGCGGCACCGCCCACCGAAACAAATCGTCGAGCACCGGGGTGGGGATCTCCAAGGTCAACTCGACCGGCGCGGCCACCAGCACCGGTGGCGCTGTCGGCTTCATGTGCACGTTATGCATCACCGCAGTCGCCTGGTCGAATCGATGTCCATTCCAATAGATGTCACGCGCGGCAAGCCGGACATCGTTGAGCTGGCCCACCGACAACCCGCGGATGTCGAGCCGAGAGTCGAATTCGGTGACCGTCAGCATCAGATCGCCGTCATCCAGCCGCACCGCCAGCCGACGCCCCACCACCAGCCGGCGCACCGTCATGAACAACGTCCGGTAGGCCGCCGCCGCCCCGGTGCTGACCGGCGCGACCGCCGCCGTCGACCACAGCGACGTCAGCATGTCGAGCGGCCGGAACGGGTCGAACCGGCGCAGCGGACGCGTCATGCGTCCAGCCTCCCTCATCAGCGTGACGGAGTGAAGCTCGATAACAGTGCCCGCATGGACTTAGCGACTGCGTGTCGCGTCTCGACCGGATCGGGCGAGTTGGCAATCAGCATCGCGCCGCGGGTCAGCGCGCCGAGCAGCAGCCGAGTCGCGGTTTCGGGGTCCTCGACGGTGATGGTGCCCGCCCGCGCGGCGTCGGTCAGCGAATGCACGATCGCCGCGTGCGCATAGCGCTCGTCGAGTTCGGTGTAGCGTGCCAGACCAAGCACCGCGGGACCGTCGACGATCAAGATGCGCTGCAGATCCGGCTGCAGCACGCCATCGAGGAATGCCTCAAAGGCACGCGCCAGTTCGTCGATGCCGTCCGACGCTCCGTGCGCCGCCTTTGCAGACGCCGTCATCAGATCGGTGTGCGCCTGCACGAACACCGCCTCGAAAAGCGCTGTCTTCGTGGGGAAGTGGTGATACAGCGCCCCCGTTGTGACACGGGCTTCGCGCGCCAAGTCTTCGACCGACGTCGCGCGGAACCCGTTTTCACCGAACAGCCTGCGTCCTGCCGCGATCAGCGCCGCTCGCGTTTGCGCGACCTGTTCGCCGCGCAAGGTAGCGGGCTGGTCCGACATCTAGTCCTCCTCCTCGGTAGACCGAGAATACCCTATTGACATAGTGACGTTATGTGAAATAGTTGCTCTATGACATCAGCCCCCGCGCAACTCACCGGCCCGTGCGAGGACGCCCGTCACGCGTACGGCCCGACTCTGAACGCGCTGCGCGGCGCCATCGCGAGAAGCGCCGACCTCTGGCGTCGCATCGACAAGCCCGATGCACCCGCGCCCGGTCTGATCTGGACCGCCGCGGAGACCGCCGCACACGTCGTCGGTGATCTCCGTGACTACACCCAGGCACTGACACGTCACGCCAACGGCTATATGACCCACCCCAATCGACCGACCGAATCACCCTCGGCGCTCAGCGCGAAGGTCAACGCCCGTCATCTCGAGGAGGTGCCCGAGCGCAACCTGCACACGTTGGCCGACATGCTCGAGGTCGCCGCCGACGCCTACCTGAACGCGGCCGCCACCGCCAATCCGGGCGTCGAGATCCAAACACCAAACGGTTTGGTGATCGGGCCCGCGACTATGGCTACCCTGCTGCTCGGCGAGCAGCTCATCCACGGCCTCGACATCTCGCGGACGGCCAAGCTTGAATGGCCGATCGACAAGGCCGACGCGTTCCTGGTGATACCCGGCGTGCTGGCCGTCGCGCCGCAATACCTGCGACCGCAGCGCGCTGCGGGCACCCGCATCAGCTTCGAGTTGCGGATGCGCGGCGGGCCCAGCTACCGGCTGGCAGTGGCCGACGGCACCGCGGTCGTCACCGCGGCCGGTGAGAGGGCCGACTGCGTGATCACCGCGGACCCCGTCGCCTTCCTGTTGCTCGGCTACGGCAGGATCGGGCAGCTGTCACCCGTGCTGCGCGGACAGCTACGGCCCGGCGGCCGCAAGCCCTGGCTCGCGATGAAGTTCAGCACGCTGCTCTATAGCCCGTAGTCGTACAGTTGGGGGCAATGGCCTCTGTGGTAATCGTCGGCAGCGGATTCACTGGCTTCGAATGCGCTCGGCACCTGTCGAGAAAACTGCGCAGACACAATGCGTCGGTCGACATCTCGATCATCTCCCCTGCCGACTACATGCTGTACACCCCGCTGTTGCCCGATGTAGCCGGCGGCGTGGTCGACGCCCGGTTCGTGGCGATTCCACTTGCCAACGCGTTGCACGGCGTGCAGCACATTCGCGGCAGGGTCGATGGCATCGACTTCGAGGATCGCACCGTCACGTTCACCGACCCCGAGGAGCGCGCCCGCAGCCTGCCGTGGGATCGCCTTGTCCTGACCCCGGGTTCGGTGACCCGCTTGTTCGACGTGCCCGGTCTCGCCGAGCACGCCCGCGGGCTGAAGTCGACGGCCGAAGCGCTATACCTGCGCGACCACGTGCTGGAGCAGCTCGAACTCGCCGATGTCGATGACGATCCCGGTCGCGCCGCGGCGCGCAGAACGATCGTCGTCGTCGGCGCGTCGTATTCGGGCACCGAACTCGTCGTGCAGCTGCGCGCACTCGCCGACTCGGCGGCCAGACAAATGGATTTCGACCCGGCTGACGTCAAATTCGTGTTGCTCGATCTTGCCGAACAGGTGATGCCCGAGGTGGGGGAGAAGCTGGGCGCTGCGGCGATGCGGGTGTTGAGATCGCGTGGCATCGACGTCCGGCTCGGCGTCACGCTGAAGGAAGTTCACGCCGAACACGTTGTGCTCAGTGATGATTCACTGCTCCGCACACACACCGTGGCATGGGTGACCGGGGTGACCGGTGCTCCACTGATCGAAAAGCTCGGCCTGCCAACGGAGAAGGGCAGGCTGACGGTCGGGACGAATCTTACGGTACCCGGCCATCCCGACGTGTTCTCCGCGGGCGATGCCGCAGCGGTGCCCGACGTCACGCAGCCAGGCAACATCACCCCGCCGACGGCACAGCACGCCATCCGGCAGGGAAAGGTGTTGGCGCACAACGTCGCCGCGAGCCTTGGCTACGGGAAGCCGAAGAACTACAAGCACCGCAACATGGGCTTGGTGGTCGATCTCGGACCGCGCCACGCCGTCGCCAACCCGCTCAACATCCAGTTGTCCGGGTTGCCCGCCAAGACCGTCACCCGCGCCTACCACCTGTACGCGATCCCGCGGTTCGTCAACCGCTGGGCCGTGTCCCTGGCCTATCTCACCGACGTGTTCTTCGATCGTTCGGTGGTGTCGATGGGGCTGGCGTCCGAGGAGGAGGCGCGGTTCCACGCCAGTGAAGGCATCCCGATGCCGAAACCGGACTGATTCAAGTCCGTCGAAGCGGGAACGCTACGGGCATGGCTACGTATCGCGTGTTGAACCCCAAGGGTGAGGTTGTCGACACCAAAGACATCGAAAGCGCCGATGACGCGCATGCCTGGTTCGTCGACCAGAAGGCCGACCCCGAACTCGGCTGGCGCATGGAGGTCAAGGCCGACGACGGTCACTGGGCGTTCTTCGATGACAGTGAGGGCGACCGCAAGTACTAGCGGGCGTGCCTGCCCAGTTCGAGCCGACTACGCGCGCGCAGTGCCTGCGTGGCGCTCTCCGGCATGCCCAGCACCCGAATACAGGCATCCGCAACATGTTCCGGTAACCGCGCTCGGTCCGGTCTGGGCTGTTTAGCCCACATGTTGACCAACGACTCCACCAACCGGAACGGCAGATCGGCGGCTGCCTCATCCACGCCGGTGTCCGCGACGATTGCCTTGCTCACAGCCAGGTAATGCAGGCGCAGTCGCTCGCGGTCCGACCAGAACGGCTCGAGTCGCGCCCCGCGCAGTTCGGGCTGCAGGTATAGCGCGCCGAGATTCCAGCGGCCGTCCAACAACTGCCTGCCGTCAAACAACGCCAGCGCATGCAGGTGCTCGGCAGCGCTGAGCGCAGGCTCGGCCGCCGACAGGCTGTCGACGATCGTCAGCGTCGGCGTCACGGTCTGGCTGAGCAAGGCGCACAGGATGTCGTCCTTGGTCTTGAAGTAGTGATACAGCGATGCCTGCCGGATGCCGACGGCTTCGGCGATGGTGCGGGTCGAGGTGCCCGTATAACCGAGGGTGGTAAAGAGTTCGCCCGCGGCATCGAGGATCTCGTCGCGGGCGGTAGTGCCGGGCCGGCGCTGGGTCGTCAGCCGTGGGCGGCCCGCACGAGTGATCGACATGGTCCCATCGTGACCTACTGAACAGCGGATATGCGTTTCTGTCACACGACAGAAACGCGTGACACGAATCGGTTACGCAGCGCACCAGATTGGTTACAGCAGCGACACCCACCACCGGGGCGCCCACTGAAAACTGTCAAGTGACAGGCGGGGGTGGCAGGAGCTGTGGATGAGTAGCGCTGTATCTGAGGTCGACGCCGAGGCCTCGGCTGATGTTGCGCGGGTCGCGGCAATCACCGATCTGCACGTCACGTTCCGCCGTAACGGCAAGGACGTACATGCCCTGCGCGGCGTGTCCCTGGACATCGCGCCCGGCGAGATCCTGGGTCTGGTCGGCGAATCGGGGTCAGGAAAGAGCGTCCTCGGGTTCACCCTGCTCGGGCTGCTGCCGCGCGCCCGGGTGCAGGGCTCGGTGACGGTGACGGGCACCGACATGGTGAACGGCGACGCGAAGACGCTGCGCAAGGTCCGCCGCCTCGACCTCGGCGCCATCTTTCAGGACCCGATGACGTCGCTGAACCCTACGATGCGGATCGGCAAGCAGGTTGCCGAGGCGGCGGGCAGCGACGAGGAAGCGCTCAAGCTGCTCACCGCGGTCGGGATCCCGGAACCCAAGCGGCGGTTTAGGGCCTACCCGCACGAGCTCTCCGGAGGGCTGCGGCAGCGGGTGATGATCGCGATCGCGATCTCAGGCAATCCCGAGCTGATCATCGCCGACGAACCGACCACCGCGCTCGACGTCACGGTGCAGGCGCAGGTCCTGCGGCTGCTGCTGCGACTGCGCGACGAAATCGGTTGCAGCATCGTGTTCATCACCCATGACCTTGGCGTGGCCGCACAGATCTCCGACCGCATCGCGGTGCTCTATGCCGGTCGGGTCGCCGAAATCGGGCCTACCGCAGATGTTCTCGGTCGACCGGCACACCCATACACGCATGGCCTACTGCGCTCCCGGCTGACTCTGGACACCGCCAGGCATCGCAAGCTCGCGGCACTGGCCGGTTCGGTGCCCAGTCCGGTGGCGCCACTGCCGGGATGCGCGTTCGCGCCACGTTGTGTGCTCGCCACCCCGGCGTGTGAGGCGACGCCGCCCGGCCCGATCACGATCGCACCTGGCAGGGTCAGCGCCTGCATTCTGCCGTTCGATGCGGTGTCGACGGAACTCGGCTCGCGCCTGACGACCACCACCGAGGACATCGAGCCGGAGTCGGAGGTCACCGAATCCTCCGAGCCACCCGCGGTGGTGCTGCACGAAGTGATCAAGTCATTCGGCAAACTTCAAGCGCTGCGCGGCATTTCATTGACCGTCGGGCACGGCGAATCGGTCGCGCTGGTCGGCGAAAGCGGATCGGGGAAGTCCACCCTGCTACGTGTCATCGCGAGTCTCGAGAAAGCCACATCCGGGACCGTCGATCTGGCCGGCGGCCAGCGACCGCAGATGGTGTTCCAGGACGCGGGCGCATCGCTGACGCCGTGGCTGTCGGTCGGAGAGCTGATCACCGAACGGCTGCGTGGAAACGGGTTGTCCCGCAGCCAAAGACAGGACGCGGTCGCCGAGGTGCTGCAACGCGTCGGCCTGCCACTGGACATCGCGAAGTCACGGGCTGGCCAGCTGTCAGGCGGTCAGCGCCAACGGGTGTCGCTGGCGCGGGCAACTGTGGTGCCGCCGGCGGTGCTGCTGTGCGACGAACCGACCAGCGCCCTCGACGTGTCGTTGGCGGCTTCGGTACTCAACCTCATCGGCGACCTTCGGCGGACGTTGGACATGTCAGTGGTATTCGTGACGCATGACCTGTCGGTCGCGCGGGTCGTTGCCGACCGCATCGCGGTGATGTATCTCGGCCGCATCGTCGAGATCGGCCCCGCCGACGACGTCATCAACAATCCTGTGCATCCCTACACCAGGGCGCTCGTCGACTCGATTCCTGACCTTGGTCGCGAATCGCGGGTGCTCCCAGGTGAACCCGCGAGCCCGCTGTCTCCGCCCAGCGGCTGCGCCTTCCACCCACGCTGCCCGGTCGCCATCGACACCTGCTCCGAGAGCCAACTCGACGTGCGGCTCGAGGGGGCGCCGGGAAGTCCGCACCAAATCGCCTGTATCGAGCGGAAGGCGAGCTGAGATGGCCATTGCACTGCCAGCAGGCGTGTTGACGCGCGGTCGGATACGCAGCTTTTCGTTGCCGAAATCGTCACCCACGCTGATGAATTGGGCCGCCGTCAGTCTGGTTGTGATCGTGACGATCGTAGCGGTCGCGGTGCCCGTGATTTCGCCGCATGACCCGCTGGTGCCGGCGGGTATGCCGCTGCAGGCGCCCGGCAAGGACGGCTTCTTGCTCGGCAGCGACGCGATCGGCCGCGACATCCTCAGCCGCGTGCTGTACGGCGTGCGGGCCAGTTGGTTCGCGGCCCTGGTGGTAGTCGCGGTCGGGCTGCTGATCGGAGGCCTTGTCGGGCTGATCGCAGGCGCGACGGGCGGTTGGGTCGACAGCCTGCTGATGCGGATCACCGACGCGTTCCTGTCGCTGCCCGCGCCGGTGCTGGCGATCGCTGTAGTCGCGGCCCTCGGACCGGGATTCGTGCACACGCTGATCGCGGTGTCGATCGTCTGGTGGCCGTTCTACGCGAGGCTAGTGCGCGGTGAGGTTGCTCGCCTCGCCGCTCGCCCACACGTCGAGGCCGCCCGACTGGCGGGTGTCGGGCCAATTCGATTGGCCAGCAGACATCTACTGCCGGGCGCGGTGCCGAACTCATTGGTGGCCGCCAGCCTCGACATCGGCAACCTGATCCTCACACTGGCCGCGCTGTCGTTCCTCGGCCTCGGCCAGGCCGCACCGGCACCTGAGCTCGGCGCGGACACCGCCCGCAACCTGACCTACTTCCTCCAACAGTGGTGGGTGCCCGTGATGCCGGGCGTCGCCGTCCTGGTCCTCGCCCTCGCCGCCAACCTCGCGGGCGACGGTCTGCGCAACCTGATGAAGACGAGCTAGGTCATGCAGAAATTCATCCTGTATCGAGTAGGCGCGATGGTCGCTATTCTCGTCGCGCTCATCGCGGTGATGTTTGTGCTGCAGCACATTTCGCCGATGGATCCGGTGAAGGCGCAACTCGGCGCGAACGCCTCCGCTGACGCCGTCGCCGCCCGACGCCACACGCTGGGCCTAGATCAGCCGATGATCAACCAGTTCTGGAATTACCTGACCTCGGCCGTTCGCGGCGATCTGGGCCAGTCGTTTCGCACCAGGCACCCAGTGAGCAGCGACCTTGGTGACTTCTTCCCTGCGACGCTCGAACTGGCACTGTCAGGCCTCGGCCTCGCGCTGATCCTGGCTGGGCTGCTGGCTTTCGGCACGACGCTGAAATGGCCTGGCGCAGGTGTGCTTCGGGCGGTGCTGTTCACCGGCGCGTCTGCACCGATGTTCCTGCTCGGCATCCTCGGCCTGATCGTGTTCTACCAAAAACTTGGCTGGGTGCCCGCGAACGGCAGGATCAGCGTGGCCAATCCGCCGACCGGACCGACCGGAATGCTGACCGTCGACGGGCTACTGGCGGGACGGTTCGACGTTTTCGCGGACGCGCTGCACCACCTCATCCTTCCCGCGGTGGTGATCGCGCTCGGCCCTGCGGTGGCGATCGGCCGGGTGCTGCGGTCGAGTCTTCTGACCGAGGCCGACAGCGACTACGCGAGAACGGCTCGGGCCAAAGGCCTTTCAGAGGGTCGGATCATGGTCGGACACGTGCTGCGCAATTCCGTCAGCGGGGCGCTGTCGATGACCGGTCTTCAGGTCGGCTTGATGTTCTCAGGCGTGCTGGTGGTCGAGCAGGTCTTCGGCTGGCCCGGCATCGGTCAATACATCGCCCAGAGCATCCCGGTCGCGGATTTTCCTGCGATCGCGGGCGTCACCTTGATGCTGGGCGTGCTGTATGTCGCCATCAACACTGCGGTCGACCTCTTGCAGGCGGCGGCCGATCCACGAATAGCGGTAGGAGGAGGTTAGGTGCCAACACAGCCACTGATCGTGGGCAATCCCGTGCTGGTTGTCGTCGATATTCAACAGAGCGGCGCAATGCCCGTGGCGGACGTGGGAATTCCACACATGCCCGGCCATGCCGAGCGGGTCGAGCGCGCCGAGAAACTCGTCGCGGCGGCGCGCGCTGCCGGCGTGCCGGTGGTGTTCTTCCAGGAGGTACACCGGCCCAGCGGGGTGGACTTCGGCCGCGAACTGGACGGCACCGAAGGGGTGCACTGCGTCGAAGGCCGACCCGGCACCGACCTCGAACCGTCGCTGCGGCCGCTGCCTGACGAGTTTCACATCGTCAAGCGGCGCTACTCGGGTTTCATCGGAACGGATTTCGAGATCGTGCTCCGCGGTTTGCGGGCATCGACGCTGATTTTGATCGGCGGCCTGACCGATGTGTGCGTGCATTACACCTTCGCCGATGCGCATCAGCGTGACTACTACGTCCGCGTCGTCACCGATTGCGTCGGTGGATCGTCGCAATACCTGCACGACGCGGCATTGGCCGCCATGGAATACCTGCAGACCGGCGCGATGCGCACCACCGAGGAGATCCTCGCCGCGTTTGCACAGCTGGAAGAACCCGTCCTCGAAGGAGCAGCTCAATGAACAAGCGACTACTGGCGGTGGCGGCAGCCGCGATGTTGACCCTATCGGCCTGCGGCGGTTCGGATTCCGGATCTAGCACCCCCAACGCGGCACCGACCGACAAGGTGCTGCACCTGTCGTTCCTGCAGGACCCGGGCCAGCCGCCGGACCCCGACATCTACTACGCCGGGCAGGGGTTGCTGCTGACGACAAACCTGTACGAGGGTCTGCTGCAGTTCAAGGGTGGGCAGGCCAAGGCCGAACTGGAACCGCTGCTGGCCACCGAGTACACCGCGTCGCCCGACAACAAGGTGTTCACTCTCAAACTGCGTGAGGGCGTGAAGTTCCATGACGGAACTCCGTTCAAGTCGGACGCCGTCAAGGCGTCTTTCGACCGCCGGCTGGCCGTCAACGGTGGGCCCGCGTACATGGTCAAGGACATCGAATCGATTACGACGCAAGGGGATTACGGCGTCACAATCACCCTGAAGAATCCGAACTCTGAGTTCCTCGACTATCTCGCTTCGCCGTACGGCCCGCGCATGATGAGCCCGACCGGACTGCAGAAGAACGCAGGCTCGGACTTCGCACAGAATTATCTGACCACTCACGACCTCGGCACCGGTCCGTACACGCTGACCGACGCGCAGGTCGGGTCGCACTACGGGCTGGCGTCATTCCCCGACTACTGGGGCCCGAAGCCGTATTTCGAGAAGGTCGAACTGCCGGTGATCACCGACACTTCCGCGCAGCAGCTGCAGTTCAACAACGGTCAGCTCGCCGCAATCCTGCATGACCTGCCGTCGTCGGCGGTCGAGCAGTATCTGAACAACTCGAAATATTCGCACTATTCGTTGCCAACGATGATGTCGGGCTTCCTCTACATCAATCCGAACAAGGGCATCATGGCCGACCAGGCCACCCGCACCGCGGTGATGGACACCATCGACGTCGACCAGTTGGTCAAGCAGACGTATTTCGGGCGCGGCAAGGTCGGCGCGCAGATGTATCCGCCGTACGTGCTGGCCGCCGAGTACGGGAAACAGAACCCGAAGCACGACCCCGCGGCGTTGACGAAGATCGCCGCCGGGCTGCCTGCCGACCAGAAGTCGATCACCATCGGCTACGACACCAGTAACCCGGACATGCAGTTGGTCAGCAATCTGGTGCAGACCCAGCTCGCGGCGGCGGGTATCACCGCGAAGGTGCAGGGATACCCGACCTCGGAGATCTACGGCTGGATCGGCACCGACATGAAGTCGGCTCCCGACATCTTCGCCAACCTGGTCTGGCCGGACGCGCCGTCGCCCTACACATGGGGCCACATTTCGTGGGACAAGGACGGCGGCATCAATTACCTGGGCTGCTCGTCACCGAAGGTGAGCGCCGCGCTGGCCCAAGGCCTACCGAACGGTGCGCCACAACCGTATTCGGATGCGGGCGCTGCAGCCGAGGAGACCGGCTGCTGGTTGAACGTCGCCGATGTCGACGACTTCGTGGTCGCCCAACCATGGCTGAAGGGCGTGGAACAGGCACACGCGGTGTCGAATCCAAACTCGCTGCGGATCGCTGCGCTGTCCGTAGGGTGATCCGATGGGCAAAGTACATCGGATCGTCCTGCTGACACTGGGCTGGGAGGAGCTGCCGAAGGCCATCTCGGTCTACGGCACTCCACCCGAGGAGCGCTTGCGCGAGCCCGTACCGGGTGTGCTGCTGGCGACCGACGGCGGCTGGGTGTTGCTCGACACCGGGTTCAACACCGCGCTGATCCGGGATCCCGCGCTGTACCGGCGGTTCTACCCGACAGTCGAGTACATCCCGGTGCTGCCGGGCCCGGGTGAACCGATCGAACAGTCGCTGCACGACATCGGCGTCGACATCGACGACATCCACACGGTCGCGGTCAGCCACCTGCACCACGACCACGCAGGCGGCCTGAAGCTGTTCGCAGGCAAGGTACCGGTGCATGCGCAGCGACGCGAGCTCGAGTACGGACTGTCCAACCATCCCGAACCCGAGCACCACGCGATCGCCAGGATCGACTTCGACGATCCACGCATCGAGTGGCGGCTGGCCGACGGCGAAGCGGAGATCGCCCCGGGAATCACCGCGGTGCCGACGTACGGGCACACCCCTGGGCACCAGAGCTTCGTGGTCGAACTCGACGAATCGGTCGGTGGCGACGGCTTCGTATTCGCGTTCGACGCCGCCGACCTCACGGAGAACATCGAGCACGAGTTGGCCATCGGCGGCTTCATCGGCGTGCAGCCGGAGGAGACCATCGAGCCGATCCGCAAACTGAAGAAGCTGGCCAAAGAGAAGGGCTACCAACTGATTCCAGGGCACGATCCACATGTGTGGCCGGAATTGACTCGTCACTTTCACGACAGATTCGCGTAGTGGATCTGGTCATCCGCGCCGAGAAGGCGGTGATCGACGGCCGGATCCGGCCCGCCGCGGTGGCCGTAGCCGATGGCGTGATCCGTGCGATTGGTTTTCCCGACGAGTTCGACGGCCGTGAGCAGATTCGGTTGCCGCATTCCACCGTGCTCATGCCGGGCTTCGTCGACACCCACGTGCACATCAACGAGCCGGGCACCGATTGGGAGGGCTTTGCCACAGCGACGGCGGCAGCGGTGGCAGCCGGCATCACCACCCTGGTGGACATGCCTCTGGACAGCGAGCCGGTGACCACGACCGTCGCGGCACTGCGGCGCAAACGCGAAGCGGCGCAAGGCAACTGCGAAGTCGATGTGGAGTTCTGGGGCGGAGTGGTGCCCGGCAATCTCGATGAGCTCGCCGACCTGGCCGCCGCAGGAGTGCGTGGCTTCAAGTGCTTTCTCACCGACTCGGGCAACCCGAACTTCCCGCATCTGGACGCCGACGAGTTCCGTCGTGCGGCCTCGCGCATCGCCGACATCGGCGCGGTGTTGCTGGTGCACGCGGAGAGCCAGCACGTCATCGCTGACAGTCCTGCACCGTACGGACGGCGCTACGAATCATTCCTGAGGTCACGGCCCGACGCATCCGAGGAAGACGCGGTCGCTCTTATCATCGACGCCGCGATCGAGACAGGGGTCCGGATGCACGTCGTGCACGTGTCCAGTGCCCTCGTGCTCCCGATGCTCGCCGAGGCCAAGCGATCCGGTGTGCGCATCACCGCCGAAACCTGCCCGCACTACCTGACTTTCGCCGCGGAAGACATCCCGGACGGGGCGACACAGTTCGCGTCGTGCCCGCCGATTCGTGACGCAGACAACCGCGGACTGCTGTGGCAGGGGCTGGCCGACGGCACGCTGGACATGATCGTGTCGGATCACTCGCCGTGTGCGCAGACGATGAAGGCGGCCGGTGATTTCGGTTGTGTGTTCGGCGGCATCAGTTCTCTCGAGGTCGGACCACGCGCCGTGTGGACGCATGCTGCCGACCGCGGGTTCGGGCTTGCGCAGCTCTGTGCCTGGATGTCGGAACGCCCTGCGGGCCTTGCCGGGCTGGCCGACCGGGGACGGATCGCGGTGGGTCAGCGGGCGGATCTGTGCGCATTCGAGCCGGACGTCGAGCAGACCGTGCACGCGTCCGTGCTGCGACACCGCCATGCGGTCACTCCGTACGACGGTGCGGTGCTGCGCGGTTCGGTGGCGCAGACCTGGCTCGCCGGCAGGCTGATCTACGAGCGAGTAAGCCAGCGCGCATGAGAATCCTTGTCCTCAACCCGAATACGTCGGAGTCGATGACGGCCGAGATTGCCGCGGCGGCAACATCCGCAGCCAGCGTGGGCACCGAGATCCTCGCGCTCAACCCGCGCTTCGGATCGACGGCCATCGACTCCGCTGGCGAGAGCTACCTGTCGGCGGTCGGGGTGATGGACGTCGTGGCGACGATGCTCGCGGCAGGCGAATTCGACTACGACGCGGTGGTGCTGGCGGGTTTCGGCGAGCACGGCAAGGACGCACTGCAGGAGATGCTGACGGTGCCCGTGCTGGACATCGCGGAAGCCGCCGCGCATGTCGCGCATCTGATCGGCCGGCGGTTCTCGGTTGTGACCACGCTGGGCCGCTCGATCCCGCCGATCGAGGACAGACTGATGGTCGCGGGCCTCGATGCGCACTGCGCGTCGGTGCGGGCCTGCGGGCTCGGCACCGCTGAGGTGGACGCGAACCCAGCAGGCGCCGTGCAGGCGATCCTCGACGAGGCGGCGAAGGCCATCGCCGAGGACGGCGCCGACGTTATTTGCCTCGGCTGCGCCGGAATGGCCGGTGTCACCGGAGCGATCACAGCCAAACTCGGCGTGCCCGCCGTCGATGGAGTGGCCGCCGCGGTTGCGCTTGCCCAGGCGTTGGTCGGACTTGGGCTGAGCACCAGCAAGGTCGGCGCATATGCGGCGGGCCCGGATAACCCACGCAGCCACTGGCCGCTGTCGTCGTCATTGGGCATGTGACCGATGGATCTGGATCTCGCCTCGCGCACCATGGGTGGCAGTGTTGTGGCCGCCAGCGACGAATCATTCGGGTTCAAGGAGCGGTTGATCGACCCGAGCGAACCCGCTTTCGTCGCAGGCACATACGACTTGCGCGGTGAGGTCGTCGACGGCTGGGAGACCCGCCGACACACCGGCGGCGATTGGGCGATCGTGCGGCTCGGAGTCGGTGGCCGGTTGCATGCGATCGACGTCGACACCCGCTTCTTCACCGGAAACCATCCAACCGGTTGCCGCATCGAGGCGTGTGTCCTCGATCCAGTCGTCGATCCCATTGCGCAGGCCGTGCAGTGGACGACGGTCGTCGGCACCGTCGCTCTGAAGTCCGACTCCCACAACACCTTTGCCGTCGACGATCCACGCCGATACACGCACGTGCGGCTGAACTTGGAATCCGACGGGGGAGTCGCACGGTTGCGGGTGTACGGCGAGGTCATTCCTGACCCGGCGCTCTGGGCAGGTGTCACCGTCGAGGTTTCTTGTGTCGAGCATGGCGGTCGCGTCGAATGGTCTTCTGACAGTTTCTATTCCAACGCGAGCTCGCTGATCGCGCCGGACCGGCCACACACCATGGGCGACGGGTGGGAGACCCGACGCCGCCGAGACATCGGTCCCGACACCCACGACGCGGTGATGATCTCGTTCGCCGTGCCGGCCGACTTGCGGCGGATCGAGATCGACACCAGCCGCTTCGTGTTCAACGCCTCACCGGAGGTGGCGGTGCTGGGCAGCCGAGCCAGGCCCTGCGGCGAACACGGCTGGGCGTTGGTGCCGTTCGACGTGCCTGTGCTGGCCCGCACCCGTGTCGCAGCCGACGCTCGTCAGGTGTTCGTGGTGGACGCGACGGACATCACGGCACTGCGGGTGCAGGCGTATCCGGACGGCGGCCTCGCGCGCGTCCGGGCGTTCGGCACGCCCACCGCCGACGGAATGGCCCAGCTGCAAACCAACTGGGAGGCATCGGCATGACCGTTCTGATGGCCGAATGCGCCGGCCTGTGGCGACGCACCCTGTTGATCACGGCCGACGGCGCACGCGACACCGGCACCGAAGTCGTTTGGTTGCAGGGCATCACCGGCTACGTCGACACCCGCGGTTTCGCCGGCCGACTCGGCCAGGTGGACGAAGTGTTCGAATGGCAACGCCTCATCGATGTCGAGCCGCCTGGGCCGTTTCCCGATGCGGGGCGAATGCATTGGGAGGCAGGCGTATTGATTGAAGTCGGCGTGCACGAGGACTACGTCGAACACTGGGTCCGCCAGGACGGTCCGGCTGAGGCTTGCTGGGCACTGTTCGCGAGGGAGGCGATCCTGCTGGGTGCCGGCTCGCAGTTCGGCTGGGCAGATCGGCGCGGTGTGGTCGTCGGCACAATCGGCGACCCTCAATGGACGGCGCTTGATCCGCAGCTCAACGGTAGTGATCTGACGGCCAACGGTGTCCGATGGTGCATTGAGGATAGCGAAGGAGAAGTGGATCTATGAGTGGCGCAACGTCATTCACGTCAGTGCCGATTGTTGACATCAGCGGGCTGAGCTCGCCGGAACCGGCCGAGCGCGAGCGGGTGGCCAGTGAGATCGGCAAGGCGGCGGCCGAAGTCGGATTCCTCTACATCAGCGGCGCCGGCGTCGAAGACGCGCTGTTCGAGCACATGCTCGCGGCGACGAAGCAGTTCTTCGCGTTGCCGCTCGAGGAGAAGATGCGGCACTACATCGGGCTGTCGAAATGTCATCGCGGTTATGTGCCCGCCGGCGAAGAAGGCCTCGCAACCGGAATGCCTGAGATGAAGGAGGCATTCGACACCGCGCTGGATCTGCCGGCCGACGACCCCGACTATGTCGCGGGCAACCCGATGCTCGGTCCCAACACCTGGCCGAACCTGCCGGGGTTCGCCGACGCGGTCACCGCCTACTACCAAGCCGTGCTCGATGTCGGGCACCGACTGTTGTGGGCATTCGCAGTGGCGCTCGGTGAGGACCCCGACACGTTCGCCAAGCACGCGACCAAGACGCCGAGCCAGCTGCGGCTCATCCACTACCCGTACAACCCCGACGCCGTGGACGGCGAGGGGATCGGCGCGCACACCGACTACGAATGCTTCACGCTGCTCAAACCCACCGCGCCCGGCCTGGAGGTGCTCAATGGCGCCGGCGAGTGGATCGATGTGCCGCCGGTGCCCGACACCTTCGTCGTGAACATCGGCGACATGCTGGAACTGTGGACCAACGGTGCCTACGTGGCGACCAGCCACCGCGTCCGCAAAGTGGCCGAGGAGCGCTACTCGTTCCCGCTGTTCTTCAACGTCGACTACCACACCGAGGTGAAACCGTTGCCGCAGTTCGCTTCTCGCGACGGCAAGGCCCGGCCCACCCTGCGCGCCGGTGAGCACCTGTTCGCTCAGACCGCGCAGACGTTCGCGTATCTGCGCAACCGCGTCGAGGCGGGCGAGCTGGTGTTGCCGGACGGCTCGCTGACAGTCGGACAGTTTGGTCAGGAAGCGCTGCAAAAACGGGCCTAGCGTTCGGTAGGTTCGCCATGTGCCTGAGCTGACGAACCGCCAGATCCTGCTGCGCCGCCGCCCGTCCGGTCTGGTACAGCCCGACGACACCGAGCTGGTCGCCACACCCGCACCCGAGCCGGCCGACGGCGAGGCGCTGGTGCGCACCACCTACGTCGGCATCGATGCCGCCGCCCGCACCTGGCTCGACGGCCAGCCCGGCTACCTGCCCGCCCTGCAACTCGGCGACATCATCCGCGCGGCCGGGATCGGTGAGGTGGTCGAGTCGCGTTGCGATGCGTACGCCGTCGGCGACGTCGTCACCACACTGACCGGATTCCAGGAGTACGTGCTCATCCGCGATGACATCTTCACCACACCCATCCCAGGGGAGACCGACCAACTCGCGATCATGTCCGTCTACGGCCCAACCGGTGCCACCGCCTACTTCGGCATGACCGACATCGGCAAGCCCCAACCGGGGGAGACCGTGGTGGTGTCGGCGGCGGCAGGCGCGACGGGGTCGGTGGCCGGGCAGATCGCTAAAATCGCCGGTGCGCGGGTGGTGGGAATCGCAGGCGGACCGCGCAAGTGCAAGGCGGTTGTGGAGGACTTCGGGTTCGACGCGTGCATCGACTACAAGGCCGGCGATGTCGCCGGCGCGCTCAAGGAGCACTGCCCTAAGGGCGTCAACGTGTACTTCGACAACGTGGGCGGGCCGATCCTCGACGCGGTGCTCGGCCGGCTGGCGCCGAAGGCGCGGGTCGTGCTGTGCGGCGTCATCTCCAGCTATTTGACCGGAGAGCACCCCGGCCCTGCCAACTACGTCAACCTGCTGTCGAGGACGGCGACCATGCAGGGCTTCAACGCCCTCGACGAGTGGGGCCGCTTCGACGAAGCGTTCGCCTCGTTGCGACAGTGGGAGGCCGACGGCAAGCTCGTGCACCGCCAGACCATCTTCGAAGGCATCGAATCATGCGTCGACGCCCTCAACGGGTTGTTCACCGGGGCCAACATCGGAAAGACATTGGTCAAGATCAGCGAGCCGACGCCGGTCTGATGCCGAAGCTGAGTGCGGGGCTGCTGCTGTACCGGAATACCCACGGCGGCGTCGAGGTGCTGATCGGCCATCCCGGCGGCCCGTTCTGGGCACGCAAAGACGAAGGGGCATGGTCGATTCCGAAGGGGGAGTATGTCGACGGTGAGGATCCGTGGACCGTCGCGCAGCGCGAGTTCGAGGAGGAACTCGGCAAGACGCCGCCCGACGGGCCGCGCATCGACTTCGCGCCGTTGAAGCAGCCGAGCGGCAAGGTGATCACGGCGTTCGCCGTTCGCGGCGACCTCGACCTCGACGGCACGGTCAGCAACACCTTCGAACTCGAGTGGCCGAAAGGATCGGGCAACATCCGCGAATTTCCCGAAATCGACCGTGTCGGTTGGTTTTCCGTTGCCGAGGCCAATGTGAAGCTGCTGAAGGGTCAGCGGCCCCTGCTCGACCGCCTCATGGCCGCCCTCGAAGACGGCGCACCGAACGGGTCTCGATAGCGTTGATGGTCAGGGCTCGGCCATGGATGCGCCAACCCGCGCGGGTGCGCAGATACTCGTCGTCGTAGCGCAGATGCCAGACCAGGTCGGTGATCTGCTCGCCGCTGACCGACCAATGATGAGCGATACAGGTGATCCGCCCCAGCGCGTAGTCACTGTCGTCATCCCTTGCGGCGTACACCTCGCCGACGATGGCATGCTCTGTTCGGTTCACCGCGGCCAGTGCGGCCATCGCTGCGCGAACACCGTCGCGCCCGTGGTGACGATGCACCGGCTCGAGCGATCGAGGCGGATCGGGCAGTCGTAGTTCCGCAGTCTCCGTGAACAACTCGACCACATCGTCGAACCGCCGGTCGTCCACTGCCGATGCGTACAGGTGCACCAGATCGGCCAGGGCGAGCCGATCAAAAGCGTTGAGGCTCATGACATCAGCCCCAACCGTTGGGCGCACGCCGACAACTCGTCACACGCCTCCCCGAGATCGGTTGCGGGCGGCATGGCGAGCACGATTCTGTCAGCGCCGAGTCCCGCGAGTTTGTCGGCGCGGTCACCGTCGATCTTGGTGACCAGGTGGCCGAGCGACAGTTCGAGCGCATTCGGGTCGCGGCGGGCCGTTGTCGCCTCGTCGCGCATGATCCGGATCAGTTCGGCCAATCGGGGTCCGCCGACGCCGAGCGGCTGGAAGCCGTCACCCAGCCGCCCCGCCCGGCGGGCGGCCGCGGTGCTGTGCCCGCCGATGTGAATCGGTACCCGACCGACGGGTTTGGGATAGCAAGCGGCGTAGTCGAATTCAAAGAACTCACCGTGAAAGCTCGCGCCCTGCGGTCGGTCGTCCCACAACAGCCGCATCACCTCGATCTGTTCATCCGCGCGACGCCCGCGGCTGGCGAACTCCGCGCCGCAGGCCTCGATCTCTTCCTTGAGCCAACCCACTCCGACGCAGAGCCGAAGCCGTCCGCCCGACAGCGCATCAACCGTGGCCACACGCTTGGCCAGACCAACGGGATGGTGATTGGGCAGCACCAGAACACCTGTGGCAAGGCCCAGGCTCTCCGTTTGGCCGGCTATGAACGCGAGCAGGCCTAGTGGATCGGGGACTGGACAGTCCGCGGGCAGTTCGACCCGCCCGGATTCGTCATAGGGGTACAGGCTGTCGTACTGCGCCATCAGAACGGTGTGCTCCACCGCCACGATCGACTCGAATCCACAGGCTTCGACATGTCGGGCGAAGGCAGACATCCAGCCAGGATCGGCGGTGATGCCCGCCGCGACGGGGGCGACGACGGCGAACTTCACGTCAGGCCAAGATGGTCGGCATGAGATGGACTGTTGCTGGTCAAATGCGACTCCGGATGACGGGGATGGATTCAAGTTCTGGCGGATGACCGATGAACTTAACCCGTGTCGAGTCGCCGGCGGAACTGTTCGGTCCGGTTTGGTGGCGATCAGTTCGTTCTACGCAGAGGCCTGACGCAGGGCTTCGTTCGATAGCTTCGTCGCGTCGGCCTCCAGTTCGGCCAGGGTCATCTGGAGCACGGTCACTGAGTCGTTGATCGCGCCGAGGTCTTCGTCGTCCAACGAAACGTCCATGGTGAGTGCTGTGGCCGACAGTTCTAGTAGCCCGGCGTATACGGTGGCAACCTCATCTACCGCAGCAGTGAGCTTTCCAATGAGTTTGGCCCGCCGTTCCGTCAGTCGGCCGACCGTGTTGTTGATCGTCTCTGCCGCGTGTTCGCCCTGGCCGGTTACTTTGCGGGCGGCCGAGATGGCCTCGTCGAGGGTGTCCACCGCTCCGGCCATCTTCAGTAAGGAGGGGCGGGCGGCGTCGGCGGCACCAAGTGCGTCTTGCGCCTTCGGCTGCGCGACAACCGGTAGGCCGTTGCGCTGCAGTGCCTGCAGTGAGCGCACGTGACCGTCGAGCAGGTCGATCAGCCGGTGCTGCCCTGTGCCGACGCGCAGCGTCCGGGCAGGTGTCTTGCGATATTTCGTTCCCAGAGCAGTGAACCCTGCTGCCGTGCCGAGCGTCACGGCTGCGCTGGCCGCGGCCAACGGAATGGGAACACCACACGCCCACGTCATTGCGCCGTCGAAAATCGACCAGAGCAGTACCCACGGGTCGCGCATGCTCACCAGCAAGCGTGTCCGAAAGCCGTTGTTCGCCATTAGAAGTTCGACAGGACGTTGGTGAACACGGTGTCGATCGTCAGCGGGTCGGAGGCGTCGTATGCGGCGGCTCGCGAGGCCTCGGAGATGCGTTTAAGAGTGTCCAGGTCGGCGTCCTTTCCGTACGCGATGGTGAAGACCCGAACGCCGTCCTCGGAAGCATCGTCAGTGAGTTGGCGGATCAGTCCGTCGAGATCGGTGTCGTCCGGATTCTCATTCTTGCCGTCGGTCATGACCACGATGGCGTTGATCGTGTCCGCACGCGCGGTCGTGCGGGCCTGTTCGGCTGCCTTGCGTGTGACGGCGTATAGCGGTGTGCCGCCCGACGGGATCAGCTGCTGGATGCGGTTGGTCATCTCCGTTCGCTGTGGGCCAAGCGGCTCGATAGGCAGGTATTGCCAATACACCTGGCCTTCGTCCGGGAATATCCACAACCCGACCTCATCGGTGTCGGACAACTGGCCCAGGCCATGTACCGCCGCGGCCTGCGCGAGCTCCAGCCTGGTCTTGCCGCCGCCGGTCGACTGTCCCATTGACCCTGAGACATCCAGCACGAGCAACAGGTGCGCCTTCTTTCGCAGTTCGGCCCAGGTGGCGCGGACCGCCGCCAGGACCGGCGGGCTCGGCGGGGCGAGTATGGGAACGCCAATGTCTGCGTGCAAATAGTTGGCATCGGAGATGGCCTTACCGGGATGGCCGTCGTAGCTGCGGAATCCGGCGTCGGTAAATAGTTGTTGCTGCGCGGGCTCGCGCAGGAATGCCAGGAAGTCCTTGGCGCCGGCCTGCTTACCCGCATCTGACCACGGCGCTTGCAGCGCCGCTAACGGGTTGTCGCTGTTGAGCGTTCCCTCTTTGGGATAGATCGCGACCAGTGGGACTCGCGGCCTGCCGTGCTGGCCGGCGGCCTCGAGATTGCCGGTGGGGTTGCCGTTGTTGTAGTCCGCGACGGACTTCTCTTCGACGGTTACCGCGCCGACGTAGCCGAGCGCCGACCCGGCGTCGTCGGCGCGTTGTAAGTTGGTCAGGAATGTGAGCGCGGTGTCGCCGTAGTGTGTGACCGAATTCTCCACGCCGGCAACAAAACTGCGCACGCGCGGATCTTTCAGGGTGTCCAGGGTCAGGTCGCCGGACATGCCGGTGGCAGCTACGAATACCCCGACGGTGGCGGACAGGCCTGTGGTGGAGATGTTGGGGTTGGTCTTGCCCAACTTGAAGGCTCCCCATTCCGGATGGCCTTTAACGCCCCACCCTTCAGGGTGATTGGCGAGGTTGAGCAGGTCGGCCCAGCCGATCGCGGTATCGGGCCAGCCCAGCGCAGACGCCATCGGCTCGGGCATCGCCACGACGATCGGTGTGGAGACCACCGACTCCGCCTTGGCGGGCAGGACGTCGGGTCGGTCGTGGGCGGTGCGGTCGTGGCGGAGCAGTTGCAACCACGTCGACGCCGCCGGTGACCAGGCGTCCGGTGCCGGACCCCAGGCCGTGTCCCAGCCGGCCTCGGCAAGCCTGGACTCCGCGATGCCGGAAGCCGTTGCAGTGATGGTGATTCCGTAGCAGCTTCCATTCACGCGGCGATCGGAGGTGTTGTATCGGTTGGCGGCTTCGCCCATCAGGTCAGCCTTTTCGACCGACGCCATCACCACAACGGTGGCACAGCCTTGTCGCGGGGCATGGTCGTCGCTCCGGTTCCACCAGTAGGCCACGCCGATGACCATCAGCCCGGCGATTGCCCCGGCCAGTAATGCCTTTCCGTTGGTGGCCATGTGGTGTCTCCCGTCGGGGCGTCGGCATCGTCATCGCCGTGTGTCGTGCGATCATCGCTGCCGAGAAATGGACATGATTTCTGCGAGCCGGAAGCCTTGTGCAATCGGTAGATTCGCCAGGTTCACGTGGCACACGTCAACGCTTTCTTGATCATTGTCTCCCCCTCGGTCGTGCTGTCTAATCCCTATGGTGTCGCCAATCACCTCGGCCAGGAAGAGAAGATGGGTCCTACGGCGAATTTCCTTGCACGATTCACAGATTCACGTTCAACCATGCAGCCTGCGGTACTCGTCGACGGCGGCCGGATGCAGTTGGATGAGACCGGTCTGGATCATCGTGGGAGGGGCGAGGTACTGCAGCCCTCGAACGTAGGGCGGTACTAATTGCGGTGCGTCAGTGGCGAGTACGTCCACGACTGCGCCCACCAGGTCGGCGGCAGTGTCTTGGCGGCACAGCAGCAGGTCGGGCACACCGATGGTCCGTATGCCGGGAGGCACGTACTCGCCGCTGGGTACTCGGCGCGCGAGGTAGGGATAACCGGAGCTGTCGGCCATCGGTACTGCCAGTGTGCCGATGTCGAGCATTCGCAGCGGCAATGTCGCGTCGAGGTCGGCGATCGCCGGTGTCGGTACGCCGCCCGACCACACCATTGCGTCAAGAGTGCCGTCCGCGAGCCCAGATAGTCCCTCCTGCAGGCGATATCCTCGGGTGTCTACGCGCCCGGTCAGGCCAGCAGCATCGAAGAGCACCTGGCCGGTCACCGCGGCGCCGGTTCCAGGGGCGCCTATAGAGACGTGCCGGCCCTCGAGGTCTGAAAGCTGTTTCGCTGCAGCGGATTCGCGCACGATCACCTGCAGATAGTTCTCGTATACCCGGGCCACCGCCAGCGGTGCGGTGCCGACGTGGCTGGCGGCGCGGTCCCGCTCGGCAACGTCGCCCAGCGAAAGCCCCATGTCGACATCCCCTGTGCGGAGCAGCGCGATGTTGTCGACACTGCCCTCTGTCGAGACCACGTCGACGGTAATGCCCGGGTAGCGGGCCTGGACGCGGTCGGCGAGAATCTGGGCGAACGCCAGATAGAGTCCACCCCGTTGTCCTGCGGCGAGCCGCACGCGTCCGCTGGGGTCGCCTCGGATGCTGCATGCGGCGACCAACGCCGCTGTCGCGGCGATGAATGTGCGACGACTCAACTCCCCAGACCGGTTGTACCTCATGCTGATTCACCTGCCGCTGGAAGCCGGTAACGGACCAGAACGCCACCCTCTGGAGCCTTTTCCACCGAGATCGTCCCACCGTGTCCCGCGGTGATCTCGGCGGCGATCGCCAGTCCGAGGCCGGTCCCGCCGCCGTCGTTTTCGGCTCGCCAGAAGCGGGTAGCAGCCCGCGCAAGGTCCTCGTCGGGCAGTCCGCAGCCGTCGTCGCTCACGATCAACTCGACGGCATCGCCGGCATGTGCAGTTGACACGGTGACCGTGGCGCCCGATCCGGCGTAGCGCAGCGCGTTCTCCAGCGCAACATCAAGCAACTGCTCCACATCATGGCGAGCCAGTTGCACAACCGGCCCAGGATGATTCGAACGGTTGTCCAGTAGCTGGTCTTCACTGTCGAGAATCGGCTGCCAGTACGCCACGCGTTCGGCGATCACATCCGCGAGGTCGGCCGACCCTGCTGCCGTGGTGGCTAGACCGACTTTGCGGCTGCCGCTTACCTGCTCAGCGCGGGCCAGGCGCAACAGCTGTTCCAGCAGGTTTTCAAAACGGTCCAGCTCCGCGGACAGCGCGCTGTACGTCGGCCACCCGTCCTCGATCAGGTAGTTTTCGAGGGTGTCGGCGCGCAGACGAACCGCCGCGAGGGGATTGCGCAACTGGTGCGACGCGTCGGCAATCAGCCGCCGTTGACGGTCCAGCGACGCCCACACCACCTGTGCCATCGTGTTGAACGCCGCGGTGAAGTGACGCAGTTCAGGTGGCCCCGCCACATCTGCGGGCGGCCCGGCGATCCCTTCGGTCATCTCGGCGACGGCGCGCTCCAGCCCGTCCAGTGGGCGCAGCACCCACCGGGTAAGTGAGCGTCCGACCACCACGGCCAGCACGAGCAAGACCAGACAGCCGGCTGCCACCCAGAGCCAGCCGACCGCGACGTTGCGCGCTGCCACCTTCGGGTCGACCGCCAACACGACGGCGCCGACAAGTTCCCCATCGCGTCGCAGGCCCGCGGTGGCCAGAAGCCGGTCTCTGTCCCAGGGAAGAACGGGATCCCACTGCGACGCAGGCGCGTCGACGAGAGCGTGGGTTGTCGCTGTCGAGACGCCAGGGTCGGAGACGTCAAGTCCGCGTGATGCCAGGGTGTGCCCATCGGAGTCGACGATGAGCAGACCTTCCCCGTACACCTCGGAGTAGCGGTCGACCAGGCGCTGCAACGGCGTATCTGGACTGGCGGCCGCGTCGGCCAGCGCGGCGAGCTGGCGGTCGCGTTCGGCGGCGAGGGCCGCGGTGCGGCGATCCGCCAGACTCAGTGTCAGAGGTACGGCCAGTGCCGCCACCGCCGCAAGCAACAGCACGACGAGGATGGCGCGAACCCGCAGGCCCATGTCAGGCGTCCAGCCGAAAACCGAACCCGCGCACCGTCTGCAGCGGAAGCCCCGTCAGCTTTGCCCTGATCTGCCCAATGAAGAAGTCCAATGACCGCGACCGGCCAACCACCGCGGTGCCCCACACTTCGAGCATCAACTCCTCGCGACTCACCGCCTCCCCTTGGCGGGCGGCCAGTGTGACAAGAATCTGGTACTCGGTCTTGGTCAGCGGTTGCCGGGTTCCGTCAACCGTCACCTCATGGCGCTCGCGGTCGATGGTGACGGGACCGGCAACCACCGGACCCGGTGAGACCGAGGCGTCGCCCCCGACGCGGCGCATGCGTCGCATGACGGCCTCAATCCGGGCCAGCAGCACGGCTTTACGGACGGGCTTGACGAGGTAGTCGTCGGCCCCGGCGCGTAGCCCGAGCACCACCGCGCCGTCGCTGTCTCGGGCGGTCATGATGATCACCGGTACCGCCGACGCCCGCCGCAGCGTACGCAGCACATCCAGGCCGTCCATATCGGGCAGTCCCAAATCCAGCAACACCAGATCGCAACCCTTGACCCGATGCAGGGCATCGGAGCCACGCACGGTGTGGATGACCGACGCGCCGGCGTGGCCGAGAAGTTCGGCCAGCGCCGACGCGACCCCCTCGTCATCCTCGACAAGCAGCACCTGCATGGCGCTGATGCTAAGCAGGGTCGGCCACAACCTCATCGACTTTGGCCTGTTCTCGTGTCCGGGGATCGAGCTCACGGGTTTCGCGCTCCAACTGCGAGCGCCGCGACGATTCGCCCATGAAGACATAGACCAACAGCGAGATCAGCGCAGCGCCGGCGACGTAGAAGAAGAACCAGCTTTCGTGACCGATGTTCTTCAAGCCCAACGCGACGTACTCCGTGCTGCCACCGAAGATCGCGACCGTGAGGGCATAGGGCACGCCGACGCCCAGCGCGCGGATCCGGGCGGGGAACAACTCCGCCTTCACCACGGCATTGATCGACGTATAGCCCGACACGATGAACAGGCCGATCATCATCAGCCCGAACGCGGGCAGCGCGGAGCGCGCGTGCGATACGGCGGTGAGCAGCGGGACGGTGCACAGCGTCGCGCCGACCCCGAACGCGATCAGCAGCGGTCGCCGGCCGATCCGGTCCGACAATGCGCCGAACGCCGGCTGAATGCACACAAAGATCAGTAGCGCGACGAAGTTGATCCACGTCACCTGCTCTTTCGGCAAGCCGGCCGTGTTGATCATGAACTTCTGCATGTACGTCGTGAACGTGTAGAACGCGATGGTGCCGCCAAGCGTAAGACCGACGACGGTCAGGCACTCCCGCGGATAGCAGAGCAACAGCTTCAGGCTGCCGCGTTCGCCGTCCGCGGCGCTCTCCCGGACGGCGAGTTTGTAGTTCTCCGACTCGTCCATCGTGCGCCGTAGCCACATCACGGTCACCGCGGCCGCCGCTCCGATGACGAACGCGATCCGCCAACCCCAGCCGTGCATCTGCGCCGAGGTGAGGAACTGCTGCAAGATGATCTGCACACCCAGCGCCAGAAGCTGGCCGCTCGTCAGCGTCACGTATTGGAATGAGGAGTAATAGCCGCGACGGTGCGGGGTGGCGACTTCGCTCAAATACGTTGCAGAGGTGCCGTATTCGCCTCCCAGCGACAGCCCTTGCAGCAGCCGGAGTTCGACCAGCAGGATCGGCGCCAGGGCGCCGATCTGGGCGTACCCCGGCAGGACGGCGATCCCGAGAGAACCGATGCCCATCAGCGTCACCGAAAGCGTCAACGCCGCGCGGCGGCCGAATCGGTCGGCGTATCTACCGAACATCCAGCCGCCGAGCGGCCGGACGAGGAAGCCGACCGCGAAAATGCCTGCGGTGTTCAACAGTTGCGCGGTCTGATTTCCCGACGGGAAGAACACGCTCGCGAAGTAGATGCTGAACGCCGCGTAGGCATACCAGTCATACCACTCGATCAAATTGCCGAGTGAACCCCGAATCACGTTGCCGGCCACCGACCTGGTCGGCGCTTCACCGGTGTGACGCTGTTCTGTCTGCATGATTCTCCATCCCCTTTGTTGGCCTGCAGTGCTGCTGATCTTGTGGGTGCGGTCACAGCCAGGAAAGCCCAACCGTCCCTATCACGACGATTCCTTGCACAATCCACATATTTGCGTCCCAGCGCCGGGTACGTGCGAGGCCGTTGGGCCCTGATGTGGACCTGACGGGGGCGGTTTTCGCTCGAAGAGTTGTTCTACCGCGCGTACAGCTGGCCGGCGACGACCGCGACTCCGACCGGTCAGGTCGGCTCAGCGGTGCAGCCGGTCGCCGAGGGGCCGAATCGCTTTATCCACCAGGCATCTCGACAAGGTCTCTACCCGCCGTCATCGCTGTGCTTCCTCGCGCAATCCTCAGATTCGCGTCTAGCCGACCGGCGACACCCCGGAATCGGCTCACGATATCTGTGAATCATGCAAGGAAACGTCAGGATTCGAACCGCTTCTATTCCGTGCGCCGTGGCGCCCATGCATCATGGCTTCAACCACGGTAAGAGGGGGTCATCAAGATGCAGGCGACACATGCAGGACACGACCGATGGATCGACTTGACAGAGCTAACCGCGCAGCACTGTCAGCAGAAAGCTTTCTGCCACAAGATAATCCATCGCTTTCACGTCGAATCCGTTGACGTCGGCGACGTCGGCTTCGTCGATGGCGGCACGCTGCTGGAGTGGATCGACACCGCCGCCTACGCCACCGCCGCGCAGTGGTGTGCCGGTCACTGCGTTGCCGCGTCCGTGGGCAACCTGCACCTCGAACGGCCCATCGGCCTCGGCGAACTCGTCGAACTGCATGCCGACCTCGTCTATACGGGGCGAAGCAGCATGCACATCCTCGTTACCATCTGCTCCGGTGACCCCAGCCTCGCCAAAGCAGGTCAAACTGCGCAGTGCTCAATCGTTTTCGTGGCCGTCGATACCGGCGGTAACCCCGTCGAAGTCCCTCGGTGGACGCCGGTCACGATGCTTGACCTCCAACGACACCGGCAGGCGCGCGCGCGGGTACGGATGCGCCGACGCATCGAAGGCGCCATGGATGCCATGAGCTATACCGACGGGAGCACCGCCCCCCGCACCACGCTGCGCTTCCGCGCTGCTGCTGCCGACGTCGACAGCGACGGCAACGTCCGCGGCGGCCGAGTCATGCGCTGGATCGACGAAGCGGCCTACGCGTGCGGAGTCGGTTGGACCGGCAGCGAAGTCATCACGTCCTACATCGCCGGGATCCGGTTCCACCAACCCGTTTTCGTCGGCGACGCCATCGAAGCCGGCGCACGAATCATTCACACCGGGCCGCGTAGCGTCCACGCCAGCATCCATGTCACCAACGCCGACACGGTCGGCGGCCGATCCTGCGTTGTGGCACATGGAGTGGTCGTTGTTGTTGCCGTCGGCGATCACGGTGGAGCGCGGCTCGTCCAGAAGTGGGAACCCGCCTCCGACCAAGACACCCGACTCGATCAGCACGCCCTCTTCCTAATCGAACTACGGCAGTACATCGAACCCTTCACAACCGCAGCCATTTTCGCCACCGACGCAGAATCGGCCGGCTCTGGCGATTGCACGGACAAGATTGGTTAGGAGGACCAATGACCGTAGAACGGCAGACAGTTGACCTAAGCGGGTTTCCGGACCTTGTTGTGGTTTACCTGGGGATGCGCGCTCGGAGTCTGCGTGGGCTGGTCCGCATGCTCGGGCTCGGACCAGAGATCCAGAAGTCCTGGAAACAGCAACCCGACGGCCTACTATTACACGACGATCTGATCTGGTCGCTGGTCCCGCCCCACCTCGGGATGCGCCAATACTGGCGCGACCTAGACAGCCTGGAACGGTGGACCCGCTCGGAGCCACACAGGCTCTGGTGGCAGCAGTTCATCAAAGACTCTGGCGGAACCGGCTTCTGGCACGAAGCCTATTTTGCCCGGGGTGGCATTGATGCGATCTACGACGACATGGACCGTCCGACCGGCATCGCCCGCTTTGCACCCGTGATCGCGGCAGGCGGTAAAAAGTCCTCGACGCGCTCGAGAGCTGGTCATGGCAAGCAATCTACGGTCGAAACCGTTATTACCGAGTGCCAGAACTACCCGGGCTAACCCTTTTGAGTGTGTGGAGCGGGCACGCCTCGGGAGGGTGTAGGGCTCACACGGGCCGCGGCGGGCGCTATGACGGCGAACTTCACGGGACCGGACGACCATTGCTGCGTCGGATTTCTTCCCAGCATTGAATCCGTGTCTTCCCGGTCTGCTGCATGCACGTGCGTATCGCAGACTCGTCCTCGGTCGGCAGTGGTGTCTCGCTCGCCTGGGTTGTCACCGTGGGACTGGGGATGTCGCCTTGTTGCAATGACCACCGGTGGTTCCGCTTGGCTGCAGGATGGAGCAGTACGCGGTGGTGCCATCGGCAGTCGTTGCCGTGCTGCCTGCGGGAGTGCAGTTGGCGCCGATGACGACGGTCGGTGGCGGCACTGGCTCCGGCGGTGGGGGCAACGTCGCGCGCCTGGATCTGGACGGGACCAGGGTCGATTTCCTCATCGGTGCGATGTGGCCGCAGCGTGCGTCGGGAGTCTAGGGAAGTATGTGGGAACGCGGGTAGCAGGTAGTGCCGAAGCGAATTATCGCGACTGAGCACGCACCCGGCTGGGTATACGTCTGCGTCATGGTGGGGATGGGCGATGTACTCGAATGGACAAAGCGCCAGGTTTCGTCGCGGGTGCCGAAGGCTGATCTGGACCAGCGGGACGCGGACTACATCCGCGAGCAGCTACCCGGCCTCTGGCTGCTGGCGTCGCTGTATTTCCGCGCCGAGGTCCGCGGCCTTGACCGGATCCCGCGCGAGGGACCGGTGTTGCTGGTCGGCAATCACAGCGGCGGCAACCTTCCGCCCGACACGTTCGTCTTCACGCTGGCGTTCTGCTCGTACTTCGGTGTTGAGCGTCCGTTCTACCAACTCGCGCACAATCTGGTCGTATCGATGCCAGGACTGGGCTCGCTGCGCAAGTTCGGCACCGTCGCCGCCAATCATGACAACGCCATGCTGGCACTGGAATCCGGCGCTGCATTGCTGGTGTACCCGGGCGGCGACTACGAGGTGTTCCGGCCATCGTGGAAACGCCACGAGGTCGACTTCGGTGGTCGTAAGGGTTACGTGAAACTCGCGCGAGAGGCCGGTGTGCCGATAGTGCCCGTCGCCTCCATCGGCGGCCAGGAAGCGGCCCTCTTCCTCGACCGCGGGCAGTGGCTCGCCAAGCTGCTGATGGTCGACAAACTGGCGCGCCTGAAGAGCGTCCCCATTCTGTTGGCTCCACCGTGGGGTCTTGTCGTCAGTGACATGGTGCCGCGGTTACCGCTGCCGACGAAGATCGCCATCGAGGTGCAGGACCCGATTGAGGTCGATGGCGACGACGAGGTCGTGCACAAGCAGGTCCTTGAGAGTCTTCAGGCCGGCGTCGACCGGCTCGCTGATGAACGTCGATTCCCGGTGATCGGCTGATGAGCGCTTGCGCGAAGAAGCGAGGTGCTTGATGAGGGTCCAACGGCACTGCGTCATCGACGCCGACCCCGACACCGTGTGGAAGGTGGTCAGCGACCCGGACTGCTATCCGGAGTTCATGGCCAGCCTCGAGCGCTGGGAGCGCGTCACCGACGGTCCGGCCGGCAAGGGCGGGCGGTACACCGTGCACTGGAAGATCGGCTCGGTGCCGATCGGTGGGCTGGTCGAGGTTTCGGAGTTCGACCCGGCCCACGACCTGGCGTGGATCGGAGTCTCAGGCGTCTCGCTGCGCGGCCGGTTCCGGATCCGCGACACGGGCGACGGTCGCACTAAGGTCGTCTTCCGGCTGGCTTACGAATCTGCGGGCAACCTGCTCGGGATCATCGCCGATCGCGTGGCGGCACGTCAGGTCGGGCGCAACATGACCCAGACGCTGAAGAATCTGAAAAGGCTTGTTGAACCTCAGCCCGGAGGAGTGCCCGCGCCGGGGGCGCCCTGAATCGGCACGACGGGCGTCGGGGTCACCGTGGTGACGCCGTTGGAGCCGACGGTCGGCCCACCGGACGGACCCATGGCCGCCAGCTCGTCGGCCGCCTTCTGGCTGCAGTCGAGCATCAACAGCATCCGGTGGCCCGCGGTGATCTTCTGCTCATTCACCAGGCACTGCGCCTGCGGGAGCACGCTGCCGAACGAACCGCCGAAATACGCCTTCACGCCCTGGCTTTTCAGGATCATCAACGCCTTCTGGTACGGCTCGCCGACCACGTTCATCGAGCTCGGGTCCGGTGCGGGCTGCGAGAGAGCGACACCAGCGCCGATCAGAGCAACCGAGCCTGCGGCGACGAGGCCACCGCTGAGCGCAACGAGCTTCTTCACGTGATCTCTCCCTAAGTCGGTGCGGTGCGAACATATCGCAGCCGTGACAATTGTGAAACCGGTGACGGGTCGCTCAGCGTTACACCGGGGGATGCACGATCTGTTTCATCGCCTCGGCCAGCTCCGCCGCCCGAGAGTCGGTGAAAACGTCCTCGAGCTGGAGTTTTCGCCCGTTGGGGCCCCGCAGCGGCACCCGCCAATTTGGATATTCATCGGTGGTGCCCGGTTGATTCTGGGTGCGCAAATCGCCGACCGCGTCGGCGAGCGACAACGCCAACAACTTGGAGGGGGTGCGCCCGAGATATCGGTGTAGGGCGAGGACGATCTCGTCGACGCTCGGATCCGCACCGAGTAGGCCCACCCGGCGCAGCTCGCCCAGCCACGCTCCCTGTTGGGCCTGGTCGGCGGCGAGTTCCTCGGCAGCAGGCCGGGTCAACAGGCCGAGCTCCTCTCGCAGCCGCACATGTTCGCCAGCCAGGTAGCCTGCCGTCGGCGGCAAGTCGTGCGTCGTCACCGCCGACAGGCAGTACTCGCGCCACTTCTCGGCGGCCAGCGGTCCGCCTGCACCGTCGCGGTCGGCCTCGAACCACAGAATGGAGGTGCCGAACAACCCGCGTTCGCGCAGGTAATCGCGCACCCAGGGCTCGACCGTGCCGAGATCTTCGCCGACCACCACAGCGCCGGCCCGGTGCGCCTCGAGCGCCACGACACCGATCATCGCCTCGTGGTCGTAGCGCACATAGGTGCCCTCGGTCGGCGGGGCGCCCTTGGGAATCCACCACAGCCGGAACAGGCCGATGATGTGGTCGATCCGAACGCCACCCGCGTGCCGCAGTACGGCGTTGACCAATGCTCGAAACGGCTCGTAGGCGTGGTCTACCAATTGGTCGGGCCGCCAGGGCGGCTGCGACCAGTCCTGACCGAGCTGGTTGAACGCATCGGGCGGCGCACCTGCGGTGACGCCGAGCGCCAGCACGTCCTGCAACGCCCATGCGTCAGCGCCGTTGGGATCCACGCCGACCGCGAGGTCGTGCATGATGCCGAGTTCCATTCCGGCCTGGACGGCGGTGGCCTGCGCTGCGGTGAGCTGGTCATCGAGCTCCCATTGCAGCCAGCGATGGAAGTCGACGGCCTTGGCGTGTTTGGCGACGAACTCCGCGACCGAAGGGCTCGAAGGGTGCTGGAGTTCTTCCGGCCACTGGTGCCAGTCGTTGCCGTACTGCTCGGCGAGCGCACACCAGGTGGCGAAGTCGTCGAGGCTGCGGCCTTCGCGCTGACGATAGGCGGCGTAGGCCAGTTCGCGCCCGGCCGAGCGTTCGACTTTGTACACGCTTTCCAGCGCGGCGCGTTTGGCTTTCCATGCGGCGTCCCGATCGATCAGTTTGGCCTTCTTGGCGAGCGCCTGCACGTCGAGGCGCAACTTGCGGACAGTGCCGCGCTGGCGGACGTATGCGAATTCGTCGATGGCCTCGACACGCAGATACAAGGGGTTGATGAACCGCCGCGATGTCGGCAGATAGGGCGACGGCTCCATCGGCGGGGTAGGAGCCGCCGCGTGTAGCGGGTTGACGAGAACGAAAGCCGCGCCGTGCTGCGATGCCGACCACACCGCGAGGTCGGTCAGATCGGTCAAATCGCCTACGCCCCAAGACCTTTGCGAGCGCACGCTGTACAGCTGCGTGGCCAGTCCCCACGCCCGGCTCGGGCCAAGCCTGGCAGGCAGTTCGAGAGACGCGGGGGAGACGATGACCAGCGTGCTGGTATCGGCGCCACCGATCTGCAGATGCAGTTGGTGATAGCCGAGCGGCAGGTCGGCAGGCAGCTCGAAGGTGGCCTCGCCAACCAGCCGATCACCGAGATCATAAGGCGCCCTGTTGTTTTCGAGCTGTCGAAGGCCGGTCCGCACGCTGCCGTCTTCCAGTCGCAGCCACAGACCGACGGAGTCGCCGTGCGTGACATGGACCCAGAACGACAACGCCACCCCCGAGCGACCGATGATGGCCGGCGGCAGCGCGCGTTCCCAGTAGTCGCGGTCGTGCGCCCGCAACGCAGCGGTGCGCTCGTCCTCGGTCGCGGCAGGCACGCCGAGTGCGTCGAGCACCGCGATCAGCGTGGAGTCGGCAACGACGGTTTGCCTGCCGGTCCAGTTCTCGTATTCGGTTGCCACGCCGTAGCGGCGCGCCAACTCGACGAGCGAGGCAGGCAGCTCAGACATTCCGCCCATCCTGCCCGCTTCTAATCGACATCGCGCATCAACAAGTCGTCCCAGGTATCCCGTCGCACCACAAGCCGGGCATACCCGTTGCGGGCGAATACAACCGGGACTCGGCGCGCGCCGTTGTACTGGTTGGACATTGTGTAGCAGTAGGCCCCCGTGACAGGGATGGCGAGCAGGTCGCCGATCGCCGGGTGTTGCAGTGGGACGCCGTCGACGAGCTGATCGCCGGATTCGCAGTGCCTGCCGACGACGCTGACCATTTCACCGCCGCCGACCCGGTTGACGATTGCGGCCTCAAACCGCTGCCCGGTCAGCGACACCTCCAGGTTGTCGCCCATGCCGCCGTCGACGGCCACATGCGTCACCACACCGCGCTTGACCGTGGTGATCCGGTAGACCGTGCACGCGCTGTTGGCGACCATGCTGCGGCCAGGCTCGACGATGATGCGTGCCCCGGCGGGCAACAGCGCCTTCGCCTGGGTGACCATCG
This sequence comes from Mycobacterium sp. JS623, assembly GCF_000328565.1. Taxonomy (NCBI): domain Bacteria; kingdom Bacillati; phylum Actinomycetota; class Actinomycetes; order Mycobacteriales; family Mycobacteriaceae; genus Mycobacterium; species Mycobacterium sp. JS623. The sequence continues at coordinate 3,172,948 of NC_019966.1, forward strand.
CGTCGGCGTAGTCGTCGAGGCTGGGCGGGGTTTCGTCGTAGGTGTAGCGGACGCCGAGGCCGCCGCCGAGGTCGTAGACGTCGAAAGTGCCGAGCTTCGCGATGGGTTCGACGGCCTGGGCGAGCTGTTCGACGTTGAGCAGCTGCGACCCGACGTGGGTGTGCACGCCGTCGAGACGCATCTTGGCACTGCGCTCGATCCGGCCGATCGCGTCGCGGGCGTCGTCGGGCATCAGGCCGAACTTCGAACCGGCGTGGCCCGTCGCCTGAGAGGCATGGGTAGCGGCCTCGACACCGGGGATGACCCGCACCAGGCACGGTTGCTGATGCCCAACGGGCACGATGCGCTCGAGCCTGTCGATGTCGTCGAAGTTGTCTACCACGACCAGGCCGACACCGTGTTTGACGGCCAGCTCGAGTTCTTCGTCGCTTTTGGCGTTGCCGTGCAGGACGAGCTTGCCGGCGTCGGCGCCTGCCTTCAGTGCGGTGAGGATTTCGCCTCCGCCCGCGACATCGAGATGTAATCCCTCTTCGACCATTACCCGTTGAACAGCGGTGCACGGGAACGACTTTGACGCAAACGCCACGTCGCAGCGCGGCCATCGGTCGCGGAACGCGGCGAGATAGTCGCGGGCCCGTTGCCGAAGGGCGTCTTCGGAGACGACGATGGCCGGCGTGCCGAACTGTTCGGCCACCGCGTCGAGGCGACACCCCCCAACGGTCAGCGTGCCGTCGCCGTCGAGGGCGCTGCCCGGCGCGAAGAGGCCGAGCAACTCGTCGGTGGACACGTCGGTGTGGACGGTCGGCTTGAAAGACACAGCCATGAGCCTGCCATCGCTTCGTCGAACGTGAACTGACTGCGAGAAAAGTCCGCGAAATCCGCACTGGCTTCATATTGGGCCACCTGCTACCGTCTGTCTGTAATGATCCCTACAGAGACACACCTGACGAAGAAACAGCAGCAGGGCGAGCAGTCCCGCGAGGTCATCCTCGACGCCACCGAGCGACTGATGTCAACGCGCGGCTACGCCGCGACCTCGATCAGCGACATCCGGAGGGCCTGTGGCCTGCCCCCGAGCTCGATCTACTGGCACTTCGGGTCGAAGGAAGGCGTGCTCGCAGCGGTGATGCAGCGCGGTGCCGACCGGTTCTTCGCGGCAATCCCAACGGCAGAAGACGTCGAGGCGCAGCTGGCCGTGGTGTCGAGGCTGCAAGCGCAGCATCCCGATTTTCTTCGGCTGTTCTACATGTTGTCGCTCGAGCGCGGCAACGATCCGGCGGTGGCCGATGTGATCCGCCGCGTACGCGACACCGCCATCGGCCAGTTCCGCGATGCGATCACCCAGCTGCTGCCCGCGGGCGTGCCGCACGCGAAGGCCGACCGCGTGGTCACCGAGCTGACCGCCGTGGCCGTGGCACTGTCGGACGGCGTCTACTTCGCCGAACATCTGGAACCCGACGGCACCGATGTCGCAAAGATGTACCGCCGGCTGGTCCAGGCCGTGTCGGCTCTGATCCCAATTCTGTTGGAGGAAAAGTGAATACGCGGACAGCGATCATCACCGGCGCCACGTCGGGCCTCGGTCTGGAATGCGCGCGCGCACTGCTGGGCAGTGACCCGTCCTGGCACATCGTGCTGCCGGTCCGAGACATAGTTCGTGGCACGGCGGCCGTCGAGGTATTAGGCGAGCCGGAGCGCTGCACAGTGATGCCGATGGACCTCGCATCGTTGACGTCGGTGCGTGCGTTCACCGATGACGTTGCGGCCGAGGCACTTCCGCCACTGCAGGCCATCGCCTGCAACGCGGGCCTCCAGGTGGTGTCGGGCACCGAGTGGACCGAGGACGGCGTCGAGATGACGTTCGGCGTCAACCACCTTGGCCATTTCGCGTTGGTGCACGGCCTTCTCGACACACTGACGCCCCCGGCGCGAATCGTGGTCGTCAGCAGCGGAACTCACGATCCGACAAAGCTCACCGGCATGCCCGATCCCCGCTATAGTTCCGCCGAGGACCTCGCACGTCCGGATAAGTCGGCGGACCCCGACGGCCGCCGCCGCTACACCACCTCGAAGCTGTGCAACCTGCTGTTCACCTACGAACTGGACCGTAGGCTCGGCTGCGGGCGTGATGGGGTGACCGTCAACGCGTTTGACCCCGGCCTGATGCCGGGCTCCGGCCTGGCCCGCGACTATTCGCCGCTGGGGCGCCTCGCGTGGCGTTACCTGTTCCCCGCGCTGCGTGTGTTGCCGCACGTGAACAGCACTCGCGCCTCCGGACGGCATCTCGCCTCGCTCGTCAACGACGCGCGCTTTGACGGGGTCAGCGGCCAGTACTTCGAGGGCAAGCGGCCCATCAAGTCGTCGGCGGACTCCTACGACCGCGACAAGGCGCGCGACCTATGGGACACCAGCGAGGCGCTGCTGAACCACGCGTGCAAGTAATGTCGACGGGGTGGCGCAGGACCGGCGGGCCCGGGTCGCGGTCGCGGCGCTTTTCCTGACCAACGGGGCGCTCTTCGCCAACCTGTTGCCGCGCTATCCCGAGATCAAGACCGACCTGCATCTGTCGAACGCGGTCTACGGCGTGGCGATCGCGGCGTTCTCTGGGGGCGCTCTGGTCGCTGGGCTGGCGGCAGCGGCCCTGATCCGCCGGTTCCACTCATCTCGGGTCGCGGTGGTCGGCACCATCGGCATCGCAACGTTCGTCGTCGTTGCGGGCCTAGCCACTACACCCCCCATGCTGGCCGCCGCGCTGTTCATCGCAGGCGCCTCGGACGCGATCACCGACGTCGCCCAGAACGCGCACGGCCTTCGCGTGCAACGCAACTACGGCCGCTCGATCATCAACTCCTTCCACGCGGTCTGGGCGGTCGGCGCGATCCTCGGCGGTCTGATGGGTGCAGGCGCGATCGCCATACACATGCCGAGGACCACGCACCTGTTGATCGCTGGTGTCGTCTTCAGCGCGGTTGTCTTGGTCGCCTATCCATATCTACTCCGCGGCCCCGACCACGACGACCATCCGACGGCGCGCTCAGCGGGCGGGGAAGGCGCGGGCCTCGCGGTATACGCGACGCTTGTTGCCCTGGTGGTGATAGCGATCGCGGGAGCCACCGTCGAGGATGCTGGAAGTTCCTGGGCCACACTGTATTTGCGTGACACGCTCGATGCGCCGGGGGCGGTCGCGGTGTTCGGCTACATCGCGTTGGTGGGCTTCATGTTCATCGGCAGAACGATTGGCGACCGGATGGTCGATCGCTTCGGCGAGCGGGCGGTAGTGCGAGCGGGCGGTTTCGTGTCGGCCGCGGGGATGGGTGCCGCGCTGGCATTTCCCAGTGTGCCCGGCACCATTGCCGGCTTCGCCGCAGCGGGCCTCGGTGTCGCGACGTTGATACCTGCCGCCATGCACGGCGCCGATCAGCTGCCAGGCATCCGCCCAGGCACCGGGTTGACGGTGGTGACGTGGCTGATGCGGGTCGGCTTCTTCGGTGCGCCATTGCTTGTCGGTGTCGTTGCCGATGCGACGAGCCTGCGCGTCGGTCTACTGAGCGTTCCAATCGCGGGGCTCACGGTGATGGCACTGGCCGGTGCGCTCAGTGCACGGCGGCAGCCATCTCGATCGTGAGTACGCCGGCGATGATGAACCCGATGCCTAGCATCATCACCGGAGTAAGGGGTTCGTCGAACAGGTAGCGGGCGATGACGGCGACCAGGGCGACGCCGCAGGCCGTCCATACGCCGTAGGCGATGCCAACCGCCATGCCCAGCGACAGGGACAGCCAGAGCAGATAGAAGCAGGCGAGATACCCCGCGACGACGGGGGCGATCCACGCCTTCTTGCGGAACCCGTCGGAGGCGCGAAGCGACAGCGTGGCAAAGACTTCGACGATGATCGCGGCGCCAAGCGCCAGCCACATCACGATTCGTCCGCGGCGGCTCGCTGCGAGCCGAACTCCACTAGCAGCACACCGGCGATGATTAGCCCGATGCCCACCACGATCGGCCAGGTGAACGGATCTCCGAAGATCACGGCGGCCAGCACCGCCGTGGCCGCCGTGCCGCAGGCGCCCCAGATGCCGTAGGCCACCCCGACTGGCATGCCTGTCCGCAGCACCATCGTCAGCAAGATGAACGACCCGAGGTATCCGGCCGCCACCACCACCAACCACGCCGAATGATCTTGCGACGCCCGCAAAGACAGTGTTGCCGCGACCTCGACCGCGATCGCCGCGATCAACAGCACCCACTTCCGCACGCAACGAACGTAACCGAGGATTGGTTACCCGCGACACGTGACGCGAATCTCCCGGTTAGCTGTACTAGCCATGGGTAACCTCGAAATATGAGCACCGTTGTGGATACCGCTTACGGACCCGTCCGCGGCGTCGACGACGATGCCGTGACGTCGTGGTTAGGGGTGCGCTACGCCGCCCCGCCGACCGGCGAACTTCGGTGGCGCGCACCACAGCCGCCCGAACCGTGGACCGAAGTCGCAGACGGAAGCGCCCTGGGACCGGTGTGCCCGCAGCCCGTCGATCCGCGGATTCCGATCGACCTCGGCGCGCCGCAGGGCGACGACTGCCTCACGCTGAACATCTGGGCGTCGTCGGATATTACGGACGGCGCCCGCAGGCCGGTGATGGTGTGGATCCACGGCGGCGCCTACGTTCTGGGGTCGGCCAATCAGCCGCTGTATAACGGCCGCGTGCTGGCGGCGGCAGGCGATGTGGTCGTCGTCACCGTGAACTACCGCCTCGGCGCGTTCGGATTCCTCGATCTGTCGTCGTTTTCCACGCCACGACGCCGGTTCGACAGCAACCTCGGACTGCGCGACGTGCTCCACGCCCTACATTGGGTCCGCGACAACATCGCCGCCTTCGGTGGCGACCCCGACCGCGTCACGGTGTTCGGCGAGTCTGCGGGCGCAGGCATCATCACCACCCTGCTGACGAGCCCCGCCGCCGAGGGACTGTTCGCAGGCGCGATCGCGCAGAGCTCACCGGCCACCTCGATCTACGACCCGATCCGCGCCCGCAGCGTGGCCCGCCAGTATTTGGCCGCACTTGGCTTGGGGGACAACGACATCGACCGATTGACCGATGCGCCCGTTGAGGTTCTCGTTAAGGCGTCGCGCTCGTTATTCAACGATGTGCCGGTGCAGTGTCCCGGCACACTGGCTTTCGCCCCGATCGTCGACGGTGATCTGGTGCCCGATCATCCGGTCAAGTTGGCGCGCGAGGGGCGGTCGCATCCCGTTCCGCTGATCATCGGCACGAACAAGCACGAGGCGGCGCTGTTCCGGTGGATGAAGTCACCGCTGATGCCCATCACTCCCGAGGCGATCAACGCGATGTTCACCCAGATCGCCGCCGAGCAACCACATCTGGTGTTGCCGAGCGACGACCAGATCAACACGGCGTACCCAGGCCTGAAGGGTAAGGCCCGCGGGATGGGCGTTGCGCGCGACGTCGGATTCCGGATGCCAACGGTGTGGCTGGCCGAGGGGCACTGCACTGTCGCGCCGGTCTATCTGTACCGATTCGATTGGGCCACACCGATGTTGCGGCTACTGCGACTGTCTGGTGCGCATGCCACCGAGCTGCCCTTCGTCTGGGGCAACCTCGTCGCCGGCCCCAAGGACCCCACGTTCAGGCTCGGCGGCATGAAGACAGGCAAGCTGGTTTCGCAGCGCATCCAGGCCCGCTGGCGCAACTTCACGACACAGGGCAAGCCGCTCGGGCTCGACGGTGAGCCGGAGTGGCTGCCGTATCAGGATGCTGATCGAGCCTGCCTGGTGATCGACCGGCACGACTCCGTCGTCAACGACGTCGACTTGCACATCCGGTCGGCATGGGGCACTGAGGTGCTGAGCTTCCGCTAGCGGCGCGCCAGCTAAACTCATGGCGGAGGTACCGCCGTGGACTTGGCAAAGACATTTTCGGATGTGCTGCCGCCGTTGATGCACGACCCCGTGATGTATGCGGTCCCGTTTTTCATCCTGTTTCTGATCATCGAGTGGACCGCGGCCCGCAAGCTCGCCCACATCGAGGCCGAGCGGCCACCGTCGGGTGCGTATCACCGAGCCGACGCGTGGGCCAGCATCTGGATGGGGCTGGTATCCGTCGGAACCAGCGGCGTGCTGAACTTTGTCGCCCTGCTGGGATATGCGGCGCTCTATGCCTACGTCGCACCGTGGCATCTGCCCGCGGGCCAGTGGTACACGTGGGTGATCGCGATCGTCGGTGTCGACTTCCTCTATTACTGGTATCACCGGATGGCCCATCGGGTGCGCATCTTCTGGGCCACCCATCAGGCCCATCACTCAAGTCAGTACTTCAATTTCGCCACGGCGTTGCGGCAGAAGTGGAACATCAGCGGCGATGTGTTTCTGCGGGCGTTGTTGCCGCTGTTCGGCGTTCCGCCGTGGCTGGTGTTCCTGTCCTTCTCGATCAATCTGGTCTACCAATTCTGGATTCACACCGAGCGCATCGACAAGCTCTGGCGGCCAATCGAATTCGTCTTCAACACGCCATCACACCACCGCGTGCACCACGGCATGGACAAGCAGTATTTGGACCGCAACTACGGCGGGATCTTCATACTCTTCGACAGGGCGTTCGGGTCGTTTCAGGCGGAGACCACCCGGCCGCACTACGGCCTGACCAAACAGGTGGGCACCTTCAACATCTGGAAGCTGGAGACGTTCGAATACGTGGCGATTGCCCGCGATGTGCGCCACGCGACGCGCTGGCGCGACCGACTGGGCTATATCTTCGGCCCGCCGGGATGGGAGCCCGCCGCACGCCGAGTCGCCACCGAATCGGCAGAAGTTCGCACATAAGTCGATGCGCGGCCGGGAAGTATGAACCCCATGGATGTCAAAGAGGTTCTGCTGCCCGGCGTCGGTCTGCGATTCGAGTTCGAGAATCGCGACGGCGACCGCATCGGCGTTGTCGCCAGGCGCACCGGTGACTTTGAAGTCGTTGTCTATCCCAGGCACGATCCGGACCAGGCCCAGGAGGTGTTCCGGCTCTCCGACGAAGAGGCCGAGGCGCTCGCCCAGATCCTCGGCGCACCGCGGATCGCCGAACGCTTCGCCGACCTGACCCGCGAAGTGCCTGGCCTCAACGCGGGCCAGGTCACCGTCCGGCCCGGCAGCCCGTTCGTCGACCGCCCTCTCGGCGACACCAGGACGCGCACCCGAACCGGCGCCTCTATCGTCGCGATCGTCCGCGACGACGAAGTCCTCGCCTCACCGGGTCCGGCAGAAATGTTGCGGGCCAACGACGTATTGGTCGTCATCGGCACAGAAGACGGCATCAGCGCCGTCGAAGCAATCATCGTCGCGGGCTGACCGATGGAAGTATCGGCGACGCTGCTCCTCGAGCTCGGCGTCATCCTGACGGTGCTCACCATCCTGGGCACCGCCGCGCGCCGACTCGCTCTGTCGCCGATTCCGCTGTACCTCGTCGCCGGCCTCGCTCTGGGCGAGGGCGGCATCGCGCCGATTCCGTCCGCCACGCAGTTCGTCAGCACCGGCGCGACGATCGGCGTGGTGCTGTTGCTGCTCACTCTCGGGCTGGAGTTCACCATCGGGGAGTTCGCCAGCAGCCTTCGGCGACACCTGCCGTCGGCGTGGGTGGACCTGTTGCTCAACGCGATTCCCGGTGCGATCGCGGGGTGGCTGCTCGGCCTTGGCGGCGTCGGCATCTTGGCGCTTGCGGGCGTCACCTACATCTCGTCGTCCGGTGTGATCTCGCGGCTGCTGTCCGACCTGCGCCGGCTCGGCAACAGAGAGACCCCGGCCGTGCTGTCGATCCTTGTGCTCGAGGACTTCGCGATGGCGGCGTACCTGCCGCTGCTGGCGGTGTTGGCCGCAGGCGGCACGTGGCCGCAGGCGCTGTTCGGGATGGCGATCGCCATCGCCGCGCTGTCCGTCGCATTCTTCGCCTCCTACCGCTGGGGTCATCACGTCGGGCGGATCGTCGCGCACCCGGACAACGAGCAGATGCTGCTGCGCATCCTCGGCCTGACGCTGATCGTCGCTGCCCTCGCCGAATTCGTACACGCCTCCGCGGCGGTCGGAGCGTTCCTCGTCGGCCTCACCCTGACCGGTGAGTCCGCGCATCGCGCGCGAACGGTACTCAGCCCGTTGCGTGACCTTTTCGCGGCGATCTTCTTCCTGGCCATCGGCGTCTCGGTGGATCCAGCCGAACTGATCCCGATGCTGCCTGCCGCAGCCGCGCTGGCGGCGGTGACTGCAGGCACCAAGGTGCTGACGGGTCAATTCGCCGCCCGCCGTGAGAGAGTGGCCAGGCCCGGTCAGTTGCGCGCGGGCACAGCGCTGATCGCGCGTGGTGAATTCTCGTTGGTCATCATCGGGCTGGTCGGTACGACATACGAGGCCGTCGAGGCGGTGGCCACGCCATACGTGTTCATCCTTGCGATGGTCGGACCGGTGCTGGCCCGATTCACCGGCGGATATTCGCCGCGCGCCGCGAGAAGCCCGTAGTGTCGCCGATGTGGAGACGGTGTTTGATGCCCACGTCGATCCCGGGCTGATCGAACGTGCCCTTGCGGCAAGCACGTTCGGCTCGATGTGGCTCGACATCCCGCGCCCCGAATACCCGCGAGCCGGCGGTTCGATCATCTGCGACCTGCTGGTAATCGGTGGCGGATATACCGGGCTGTGGACCGCATTGCATGCCGCTCAGCGAAATCCGGACCGCCGCATCGTCCTGATCGAGGCAAACCGGATCGGCTGGGCCGCATCGGGACGCAACGGCGGCTTCGTCGACGGCAGCCTGACGCACGGCTTCGAGAATGGAAAGACACGCTGGCCCAACGAGATTGACACCCTCGACGCGATGGGCAGGGAAAACCTCGACGGCATGCAGGCCGATATCGAGTCTCTGGGGCTCGACGCCGAATGGCAGCGCACTGGCATGCTGTCCGTCGCGACCGAACCGCATCAAGTCGACTGGCTTACCGAGTCTGCCGCGGCAGGGGAGGGACAGCTGCTCGGCCTGCGTGAGGTCCGCGACGAGGTGCATTCGCCGACCTACCTCGCGGGCCTGTACAACCCCGACTCCTGCGCCATCGTGCACCCGGCCAAGCTCGCGTTCGAACTGGCGCGCGCCTGCCAGGAGGCCGGAGTTCAGATCTATGAGCACACCAATGCGCGGCATCTCGACTCCGCAGGCGTCGCGCTGCACATCCAGGCCGGCGACGCAGCCATCACCTGCCGCAACACGGTGCTTGCGACCAACGTCTACCCGAGCCTGCTGCGCCGCAACCGGCTGTACACCGTGCCGGTGTATGACTACGTGCTCGCCACCGAGCCCCTCACGGATGCGCAGCTGGACCGGATCGGCTGGCGGCGCAGGCAGGGAATCGGCGACTGCGCCAACCAGTTTCACTATTACCGGCTGACGATGGACAACCGGATTGTGTGGGGCGGCTACGACGCTGTCTACCACTTCGGCCGCAAGGTCCACGAGCGCTACGAAGACCGAGCCTCCACCTACCAGCGGCTGGCGGCGCACTTCTTCGTCACCTTCCCTGCGCTCGACGATGTCCGGTTCACCCATCGCTGGGCCGGTGCGATCGACACCAACACCCGGTTCTGTGCGCACTGGGGGCTGGCTCGTGACGGGCGCGTGGCCTACGTCAACGGGTTCACTGGCCTCGGGGTGGCCGCAACGCGGTTCGCCGCCGACGTCTGTCTTGATCTGCTGGACGGCAAGCCCACCGCGCGCACCGAATTGGAGATGGTGCACAAGCGGCCGTTGCCGTTCCCGCCGGAGCCACTGGCCAGCATTGGTATCCAGGCGACGCGATGGTCGCTGGATCGCGCCGACCACTCGGCGGGCCGGCGCAACATCCTGCTGCGCGCACTCGATGCGCTCGGCCTCGGCTTCGATTCTTGACTCGTAATCCCCACGGAGACAGCCGAGATCAGTAGGCTCAGCTGCAGCAAGTATCCGGTGATCGCCGACGCCAGCGGCGGCTCCAACCCAGACCTGATTTATCCGGGCCAGGTGCTGACGATCCCTTCCCGACCCACACGGCAGTGGCCCGGGCTGAACGGTCTGGGCCATCACTGTTTTACAGATCTCGGTTGTGTAACGTCACAGCGTCGTAGTCCGATGACCAATTGCGTATGCCGTTATCGCAGCTCACCGGTACGCTTGACAGCCTTGACACTCCAAGATCGGAGACCACAGTGCGCCGACCAGGCTTGCGCATGCTTGCAGCGGTTGCTCCGATTTTCGCGCTCACGTTGTCCACAGCACCGGCCCAGGCAACACCCGGCGTGCTCGTGTTCCCCGGGATGGAAATTCGGCAAGGCACCAACGTTTGCACGCTGGGTTATGTCGACCCGCAGATGCGCATCGCGTTCACCGCAGGGCATTGCCGCGGCAGCGGCCAGGTGACCGACAGAGACGGCAACGTGGTTGGCAGTCTTTCTCTGTTCCGCGACAACACGCCAAACGGTGCCACTATCGACACAAATCATCAGATCGCCGATTGGGAGGCGATCAGCCTCGCGCCCGACGTCGCGGTCAACAACATCCTGCCGGGCGGACGTGCGCTGATCGCCGATCCCGGTATTACGCCCGTCGCCGGCTTGCCGGTGTGCCACTTCGGTGTTGTCACGGGGGAGACCTGCGGCACCATCCAGGCCGTGAACAACGGCTGGTTCACGATGGCCAACGGTGTCGTGAGCCAGAAGGGCGACTCTGGCGGGCCGGTGTACAACCTCACGCCGGACGGCAGGGCCGCGATAGTCGGGATGTTCAACAGCACGTGGGGCCAGTATCCGGCCGCGGTGTCCTGGCAAGTCGCCAGCCAAGAGGCCCGCGAGGACGTCATCTCCGCCGCGGCGGGTAGCGTCAACGCCGCGCCGCCATCGCCCTAGCGGAGAAGTTCGAACACTGGGATAGCCGGTGCGGCGGCACGCATTTCGTCGACCGTCGACTGTGGAGTCAACCCGCCGACGTGACCCTTGACCTCCCAGAACCACCTATCGAGATAGCGCTTCAACAACTGGGGCTTGTCATCGTCAGCCACTTCCGCGATGTGCACGGTTCTGCTGCGCCAGCGCGGACCCATCTCGACGGCACCCGCCGCACGGGCGTTGCGTGCCCACTGCGTATTGCCGCGCGGAGACACGACGTAGTCGCGGCCGTCGACGGTGAGCAGGTTGATCACAACCCCGCGGCGCTTACCGGTCTTGCGGCCGCGCACTCGCAGCGCTCGCGTTCCGGCGATGCTGATGCCGGCTTCCGCCAGCCAGCGGATCAGCTCGTTGCCTGCGCGGGCGGCGACGTTCGGTTCGTCGTATCGAGCGGTCATCGTTGTGCCTTTCGGTTAAGGGAGAGCGGTGCTCTCTAATAGGTTGGCACGCCCAGGGCGGGAAATCAAGAGCACCGATCTCGTTTTGTGTCACACTTGCCAGATGGGCAAGCGGCAGGAGTCGCGCGAGATGATCGAGGCGCAGATCATCGAGCTCGGACGGCACCACCTGCTGACCGAAGGGGCGGCGGGACTGTCGCTGCGCGCGATCGCGCGCGACCTCGGCATGGTGTCGTCCGCGGTGTACCGGTACGTGTCCAGTCGTGACGACCTGCTGACGCTGCTGCTGGTCGACGCGTACTCGGAACTGGCCGACGCGGTCGATGACGCCGCGGCGGCCGCCAACGGGACGTGGCGCGATCAACTCCTGGCGATGACGCATGCCGCCCGCGCGTGGGCGGTCGATCAACCGGCCCGCTGGGCGTTGTTGTACGGCAGCCCCGTGCCCGGATACCACGCGCCGCGCGAGAGCACGGTCGGCCCCGGCACCAGAGTGGTCGGCGCACTGTTCGGCGCGGTCGCAGGCGGAATTGCGGCCGGCGACATACCACCGTCGAATGTTGCTGTGGACCAACCATTGTCGTCAGATTTCGACCGGCTTCGCGAGGAGTTCGGGTTTGCGGGCGACGACTCGGCGGTCGCCAAATGCTTTCTGCTGTGGGCCTGCGTGGTCGGCGCAATCAGCCTCGAGGTGTTCGGCCAATATGGCGCCGACACATTGACAGAGCCGGGCGCAGTGTTCGACTCCCAGGTCCGGCTGCTGATCAAGACGCTGAGCGCCTAATTGTAGACTTGACTTATATAAGTAGCAGCTTCTATTTTGGACGAGTGCACGCGTTCGACGTCCTTGGCGATCCAGTGCGCCGCCGCATTCTGGAACTGCTCGCTGGAGGCGAGATGTCGGCGGGAGCGATCGGCGCCACCATTCAGGGCGAGTTCGCGATCACTCAGCCCGCGGTATCTCAGCATCTGAAGGTGCTGCGCGACAACGGCTTTGCCTCGGTGCGGCCCGACGGCCAGCGACGGCTGTACGCAGTGGACGGCAGGGCATTACGTGACGTGGACGAGTGGCTCGACGGGTTCCGTCGGTTTTGGACCCCACACTTTGGCGCACTGGCCACCGAGATCGCCAGGGGCAAACGGCAACGACGAAGGAAGGCGACATGATCGAGATCGACGTCGACCATCAGATCCACGCGGTTGTGCGCAACGTCGGCACCCGCACGATCGACGTCGGGGAGGCGCACGTAGTCACCGTCAGCCAGACCTACGCACCGATGCAGCCGACCTCTGGGATGCGGTCACCAACATCGAGCGGATACCGCGGTGGTTCCTGCCGATTTCCGGTGAGCTGCAGCTCGGCGGCTCCTATCAGTTGGAGGGCCAAGCGGGCGGAACCGTCCTGACGTGCGACCCGCCGAAGAACTTCACCGCGACGTGGGAGTTCGGCGGCAACGTCAGCTGGATCGACGTGAGCATCTAGAGCGACGGCCCCGACCGCGCGCGACTGGTGCTCGAGCACATCATGCCGGTGGCCGATGACGAGATCTGGCGTCAGTTCGGCCCCGGCGCCGTCGGCATGGGCTGGGATTCCATGCTGCTCGGGCTGGCCCTGCATCTGGCCACGGGCGAAGCCATCGACCCCTCGTTAGGGCAACAGTGGGTGGGCACCGAGGACGGTCGTCGCTTCATGGCGCTGTCCGGTGAGGCGTGGTACGAGGTGAACGTCGCTTTCGGAACTGATCCCGCGGCGGCGCGCGCGATGGCGGATCGCTGCGTGGCGGCCTACCTCGGCGAGGAATCAAACTAGAACACGTTCTAGCCACGGCCGCGGCCCGGGGATATTCTCGAGGCGATGCCTGACCAGACACCTGTCCAGATCGCGTGGGTCACGCGAGACCTCGATGCCACCGAAACGGCGCTGACCACGCTATTGGGCGCCAAGAAATGGATTCGCATGCCCGGGGTTCACTTCGGCCCCGACGCGTGCACGTACCGAGGCGGCCCCGCGGACTTCGTCGCCGACATCTCGCTGTCCTATGCCGGCGACACCCAGCTCGAGCTCATCGCACCGGTGACCGGCCAGAGCATCTATACCGAGTTTCTGGACGGCGCCGGACCCGGATTGCATCACGTCTGTATCGAGGCCGACGACGTCGAGCGCGCGGTGGCCGAGCGCGGTGCGGAGGTGGTCCAGCGCGGTGTGATGCCCGGCGGCATGGAGTTCGCGTACGTCACAGCCAAGGACGCCGGCGTGCCCTACGTCGAGATCGCGTATATCCCGCCCGAGATCCGGGCGTTCTTCGACTACATCAAGCAGGAGCAGAAGTGAGCAGCCAAATCCCGGAGACCGTCAACGCCGCCGACGTGCCCGCGTGGTCCGACGAGGCCGACGTCGTGGTGGTCGGCTTCGGCATCGCGGGCGGCTGCGCAGCGGTCAGCGCCGCGGCGGCGGGGGCACGGGTGCTGGTGCTGGAACGCGCTGCGGCCGCGGGTGGTACGACGTCGATGGCGGGCGGGCATTTCTATCTCGGCGGGGGCACCGCCGTGCAGCAGGCCACCGGACATGTCGACAGCGCCGACGAGATGTACAAATACCTCGTCGCAGTGTCCCGCGAACCCGAGCACGACAAGATTCGAGCCTATTGCGACGGCAGCGTCGAGCACTTCAACTGGTTGGAGGACTTGGGTTTTCAGTTCGAACGGAGCTATTTCCCCGGCAAGGCCGTCATTCAGCCCAACACCGAGGGCCTGATGTTCACCGGCAACGAGAAGGTCTGGCCCTTCAAGGACCGGGCGGTACCCGCGCCGCGCGGGCACAAGGTGCCGGTGCCCGGCGACACCGGCGGAGCCAGCATGGTGATCGACCTACTGCTCAAGCGGGCAGAACAACTCGGCGTCCAGATCCGTTATGAGACAGGGGCGACCGCGCTCATCCAAGACGACAGCGCCGTCGTCGGCGTCAGCTTCAAGCACTTCAACGACACCGGCGCGATCCGCGCCAAGGCGGTGGTGATCGCCGCCGGCGGATTCGTGATGAATCCGGAGATGGTCGCCGACTACACCCCGAAGCTGGCCGAAAAGCCGTTCGTGTTGGGCAACACCTATGACGACGGCCTCGGCATCCGCCTCGGTGAATCGGCAGGCGGCGCAACCAAACACATGGATCAGGTTTTCATCACCGCGCCGGCATACCCGCCGTCGATTCTGCTCACCGGCATCATCGTCAACAAGGACGGCCAGCGCTTCGTCACCGAGGACTCCTACCATTCGCGCACATCGGGATACGTGATGGATCAGCCCGACAGCGCCGCGTTCCTGATCGTCGACGAGGACCACCTGAAACGACCAGAGGTGCCGCTGGTGCCGCTGATCGACGGCTGGGAAACGGTCGAGGAAATGGAAGCCGCCCTTGGCATTCCGAAGGGCAAGCTGGTCGAAACGCTGAACCGCTACAACGAGCACGCCGCCCGCGGCGAGGATCCAGATTTCCACAAGCAGCCGGAATTCCTTGCCCCACAGGATAAAGGACCGTGGGGTGCGTTCGACCTGTCACTGGGCAAGGCGATGTACGCCGGCTTCACGGTCGGTGGTCTCGCGACGAACGTCGACGGCCAAGTATTGAGGGAGGACGGCACCGTGATTTCCGGCCTCTATGCCGCAGGCGCGTGCGCGTCGAACATCGCCCAGGACGGCAAGGGCTATGCCAGTGGCACCCAACTCGGCGAGGGCTCGTTCTTCGGCCGCCGCGCCGGAGCGCACGCCGCCGCAAGCTAAACCGGCGCAAGGCGCCACTGGCCGCCGCCAAGAAGTTCCAGACGACGGTCGTGGTGCTGTTCGACGGTGCTGCGATGGCTGACGCTGACCACGATGCAGTCGGGCAGCGCCGTACGCAACGACCGGTACAGCGCGAATTCCTGGCCCTCGTCAAGCGCGGAGGTCGACTCGTCGAGGAACACCACTCTGGGTTTGGCCAGCAGCACCCGCGCGAACGCGATGCGCTGCTGTTCGCCCGGCGAGAGCACCTTGGCCCAGTCGGCTGTCTCATCGAGGCGGCTGGCGAGATGGCCGAGCGCGGCGGTGTCGAGCACGGATTGGATTGCCGCGTCATCGAATTCGCCAGCGACAGCCGGATACGAAATCACGGTGCGAAGGTCGCCAAGCGGCATGTAGGGCAGCTGCGACAGGAACATGGTCCCGTCGGCTGGACACCGCACCGTGCCCGAGGTGAACGGCCACAGCTGTGCGAGGCTGCGTAGCAGCGTCGTCTTACCCGTTCCCGAGCCTCCGGTGATCACCAACGATTCGCCGGAGTCCAGCCGGACATCCAGGGGCTCGACCAGCCGTGCGCCCTGCGGGGTTCGGACTTCCACGGCGCTGAGCTCCAGCAAGCCGTCGGTAGCGGGGAGTGCCGTCAAAGCCGGCAGCTCCCTTGCCTGTTCGTTGGCGGTGACCAAGCCGTCGAGGCGGATGACCACCGCCCGGTAGTTGGCGAACGAGTCGTAGACGGCACGAAAGAACGCCAGCGAATCGTGCACCGAGATGAATGCGCTCGACGATTGAGTGACGTCTCCGAGCTGGATCTCGCCGGCGAACAACCGCGGGGCCTGCACCACGGTCGGCAATGGGCTGACGATCTGGTTCATTGACCGGTTCCACCCCAAAAAGACCAGGGTCCGCCGGACGAAGGCGCGGTAATTCGCGATGACGGCGGCGAATCGCGTTACCAGCTGGCCACGTTCAGCGCCTTCGCCGCGGTACAAACCAACGGCCTCTGCGGCGTCTCGAAGCCGCACCAGCGCATAGCGGAACGCGGCGTTGGTGCGCTCGTTGCGGAACGACAGCCGGATCAGCGGCCTGCCGATCCAGAACGCGACGACCGTCGTGAAGAACACGTACACCAGCGCCATCCAGAACAGTGCCTTAGGCACGATGACACCGAAGATGGTGAGCGGTCCGGCCAGGCCCCACAGGATCGGCGTGAACGAAACGACGTTGACGACGGCGAAGACGGTGCCGAACAACAGGGTTTGCGACGTCCCAACCGTCGGCACGTTGGTCCCCTGACCGGTGCCGGTGGTGAACGCGTCGATGTCCTGCTGGATGCGCTGATCGGGGTTGTCGATCGGCGGCTCGACGAATCGCCCCCGGTAGTAGGCGTCACCGTCGAGCCAGTCGCCGGTGAGCCGGTGCGTCAGCCACACCCGCCACCGGATGATGAATCGCTGCATCAGGTACACATCAAGCAGGTTGCGGACGATGTCGGAGAGGGCCAGCCCGACGTAGAGCAGCATCGCCGCCCAAAAGCCGTCGATCGCAACCTGTTTCGCTGTCCCGCCGCCGTCAAACGCAGCCTGCAACGCCGAAAACTGGTCGTTGGACTGATAACTGAACAGCACACCGAGGCGCACGTCGATCATCACTGAGGCCAGTAGCACGCCGAGCAACGACCACACCGGAATGCTTTGGCGGCCCTTGAAATAGTCGCCGGTGATCCGCCAGAACTGCCGGCCCCAGGTGGTGAACCGCGCGAGCAGCGCCAGCACCAAGAGGGTGGACACCGCTGCGATCGCCCAAGCCCGCGCCACCCACAACAGGGACGTAATCAGCTCGTCGCCCCAATTCAGGGACGGCGTGAACGTTTCCATGCCGGGAAGCTACCGGCTCAGCGTTACACAGGGACGGGCTCGTCGCCTTGCACCCGGCCGAGACGCCATTCGCCGTCGCCGAGCAGTTCGAGTTCGTGGGTGTGATGCTGCTCGACAGTGCTGCGGTGGCTGACGCTGACCAGGATGGTCTCCGGCAGCTCGGTGCGCACCAGGTTGTACAGCAGGAACTCCAAACCTTCGTCCAACGCTGAGGTGGCCTCGTCGAGGAAGACGGCCTTCGGCCTGGTCAACAAGACGCGGGCGAACGAGATGCGCTGCTGCTCGCCAGGAGAGAGCACCTTGGCCCAATCCAGCACCTCGTCTAGCCGGTGGACGAGGTGCTGCAGCGCAACCTTGTGCAGCATTTGTTGCAGGGTTCGATCGTCGATCGACCCCTCTTCACTCGGATAGCTCACGACCGCGCGCAGATTACCCAGCGGCACGTACGGCAGCTGCGAAAGGAACATCGTTTCGTTGGGGCCGCACGGCCGGGTCAGGGTGCCGGAGCAGAACGGCCACAACTCCGCCAGGCTGCGCAGCAGCGTGGTCTTCCCGCTGCCGGATGGCCCGGTGACCACCAACGTGTCGCCGATTTCCAGGCGCATGTCGAGCGGCTTGATGAGCTGCTTGCCGTCGGGGGTGCGGACCTCGACGTCGTCGAGCACAACCGCGCCGTCCTTGCATGGGGTGGTCGTGACTTCCGGTAGCGCCCTTCCTTCTTCGTTGGCGATGACCAGGCCGTGCAGACGGATGATCGCCGCGCGATAGCCGGCGAACGAGTCGTATGCATTTCGGAAGAACGACAGCCCGTCTTGGATGCTGCCGAAGGCCGACGCCGACTGCGACATGGCGCCGAGCTTGATCTCGCCGGCGAGGAATCGCGGGAACTGCAAGATATAGGGCACGACCACGATGATCTGGCTCATGGACAGGTTCCACCCGTAGAAGCCGATCATCCGATTGACGTACCGCTTGTAGTTGGAGACGACCGGCGCGAACAGGCGTCGCAGCCCCGTTCGCTCCGCGATCTCGCCGCGATAGAAAGCAACCGCCTCCGAGGCGTCGCGCAGTCGCACCAGCGCGTAGCGGAAGGCCGCGTTGAACTTCTCGTTGTTGAAGGCGAGCCAGATAATTGGTTTGCCGATCCAGAACGCGAAGATCGTCGCGAAGATGACGTACACAATCAGGATGATGAACATCGCCTTGGGCACCTGAAACCCGATGATGGGCAGCGTGAGCGGGCCCGACAGGTCCCACAGGATCTTCGTGAACGAAATCATCGACAGAATGGCTGAGACCGCCCCGAACACCAGCGTGGCCGCGGACGTGTTGTTCGGAGTGTTGGGCAGGGGACCGACACCTGCGGTGAAGATGTCGATGTCGGTCTGGATGCGTTGATCCGGGTTGTCGATCGTGTCATCGATAAAGCGGGACCGGTAGTAGGCCTTGCCGTCCAGCCAGTCGCCGGTGAGCCGATCGGTCAGCCACGCCCGCCACCGAAGCATGAATCGCTGCATCAGGAACAGGTCCACCATCACGCGGGCGACGTGGATGGTGGCCAGGACGCCGAACACAATGATCGAGAACCAAAAGCCGTCCTTGCCCGAATTCTTAACGGCCTCGTCACCAGTGAGGCCTGCTGCGACCGACTGGAAGCTGCTCATCATGTCATTGCCCTGGAAGGACAACAGCACGTCGATGCGAACGCCGACGACTACTGACAGCAGCAGTGCCCCCAGCCAGATCCAGACTCTGAGGCTGTCGCGACCGGTGAAGTAGCCGCCGGTGATACGCCAGAACTGCCTGCCCCACTTGGTGAACCTGGCGATCAGCAGCAACACCAGAAAAGTGCCGACCGCCATGAACGTCCACCAGCGGGCGATCCACCACAGCGATTTCAACAGCTCGCTGCCCCAGTCCAGCGTTGGGGTGAACATGTCCGGGTTCATCCCGGCAAGGTACCTCGACAATCTGTTGTGAGCCCCCTGGGAGGGTCTAGCTCCTGGTAGGAAGCGCGTCGAGGCGCCACTCGCCGTCGCCGACCAACTGCAGGTGCCGGCCGTGGAACTGCTCGATGGTGCCGCGATGGCTCACGCTGACCAGAACTGAGTCGGAGAGCTCGGTCCGCAGCAGTTCGTAGAGCATCAGCTCCAGCCCCTCGTCCATCGCTGCGGTCGACTCGTCGAGGAAGACCGCCCGCGGTTTGGCGAGCAGGATGCGCGCGAACGCGATGCGCTGCTGCTCGCCGACCGAGAGCACCTTCGCCCAGTCTTTGACGTCGTTGAGCCGGATGGCCAGATGTCGCAGGGCCACCTTGACGAGGGCCTGCTGAATGTCGCGATCGTCGAGGGAACCCGCCTCGTGTGGATACGACGCGACGGCACGGAGGTCGCCAAGCGGGATGTAGGGCAGTTGCGGCACGAACATCGCGTCGCGCTGGTCCGA
Source organism: Mycobacterium sp. JS623 (assembly GCF_000328565.1). NCBI lineage: Bacteria > Bacillati > Actinomycetota > Actinomycetes > Mycobacteriales > Mycobacteriaceae > Mycobacterium > Mycobacterium sp. JS623. The sequence continues at coordinate 3,192,399 of NC_019966.1, forward strand.
CGGCAACCGCACGCTGCCGGACACGAACGGCCACAGCCCGGCGAGGCTCTGCAACAGCACGGTCTTACCAATGCCTGACGGTCCGCTGATCAGCAGCGCGTCCCCCGGCGCCAGGTGGAAGTCGAGGTCGCGGATGAGCGGTTCACCCTCGGGGGTGCGAACGGCTAGACCGTCGACCTGTAGGGCGCCGTCCTGCGACTTGATCGTGGTCACCTGGCCGAACCTGCGTGCCAGCGAGTTCTCGTCGACCAGTCCATTCAGCCGGATGATCGCCGCCCGATAGCTCGCGAACGAATCGTATGCGTCGCGGAAGAACGACAACGAGTTGTGAATAGTGTGAAATGCGGCGGCGGACTGGAAAATATCGCCAAGTGAAATCTGTCCTGCGAAAAGCCGCGGTGCCTGGACGATGAACGGCAGCGGGTCGATCGCCTGGCTCATGGACAGATTCCATCCGGTGAACAACACCATCCGGTTGCGCCAGTTGCCGTAGTTGTCCATGACGGCCGACAGGCGGCCAGTGAGCACAAACCGTTCGGCGTTCTCACCGCGGTACATGCCCACGGCTGCGCTCGCATCTCTCAAGCGGACGAGCGCGTACCGGAAGCCCGCATTGAGAAGTTCGTTCATGAAGCTCAATCGGATCAGCGGCCTGCCGATTACGAACGCGATGACGGTGGCCGCGAGCACATAGCCGATCACCACCACGAACAGCGCCCTCGGCAGGGTCACGGTGCCCAGCGTCAGGGGGCCAGAGAGATGCCAGAGGATCGCGCCGAACGAGAAGACCGACACCACCGCCTCGACGGCGCCGAACAGCAGCAGCCGATCCGAGGTGTAGGCCGGATTGTTCGGCTCGCCGCCGACGCCCGCGGTGAAGATGTCGATGTCCTGCTGAATGCGTTGATCAGGATTGTCGATGGCCCGTCGCGAGAATTGGCTGCGGAAGTAGGCGTAGTCGCCGAGCCAGTCACCAATGAAGCGGTGGCTCAACCAGATTCGCCATCGCATGATGAACGTTTGAGTCAACCAGAGGTCGGCAAGCGTGCGCGCCACATAACAAACGGCCAGCACCGCGAAAACCAGGATCGTCACCCAAAAGCCATGAATGCCCGCGCTTCTCGCCGAGTCGGGCTGAAACGTCAGTTGCAGCGACGAGAAAAGGTCGTTGGCGTAGTAGCTGAGCAGCACGTTGATGCGGACGACCAGGATTGCCGACAACAACAGCAGCCCCACCACAGCCCACACCGGCACGCTCTGCCTGCCCTTGAAGTAATCGCCGGTGATGCGCCAGAACTGCCGTCCCCATTCCGTCATCCGGCCGACCAGCAACAGCACCGCCAGCAGGGCAGCCGCGGTGATCACCCATACGTGCAGCACCCACACCGCCGAGTTGACGGCTTCGTGACTCCAGTCGATCGACGGCCGGAACGGATTCATGTCGGCCCCGGGTCCGCGCCTGCGATGAGCACATCGGTGTCATTCACCCGGTGATTATGCTGCGGAAATGAGCATCGACGCTCCAGTTACCGTCAATGCCGGGCATCTGGTCGCTCGACGGCTGCGCGCCAGCGGCATCGACACCATCTTCACCTTGTCCGGTGGACATCTGTTCTCGATTTACGACGGATGCCGCGCCGAGAACATCCGGCTGATCGATACCCGCCACGAGCAGACCGCGGCGTTTGCCGCCGAAGGCTGGTCGAAAGTGACCAGGGTGCCCGGGGTGGCCGTGCTGACGGCGGGCCCCGGCGTGACCAACGGGATGAGCGCGATGGCGGCCGCGCAGCAGAATCAGTCACCTCTGGTGGTGCTGGGCGGGCGGGCGCCCGCGTTGCGGTGGGGGCAGGGGTCGCTGCAGGAGATCGACCACGTGCCGTTCGTCGCGCCGTTGACCCGCTTCGCCGCCACCGCGCAGTCGGCGGATGCCGTCGGCGGGTTGATCGACGACGCGCTTCGCGCCGCGGTTGGTGCGCCGTCGGGTGTTGCGTTCATCGATTTCCCGATGGACCACGTGTTCAGCGAGGCGCAGGACGCAGGCGGCCCCGGCGCGCTGAGTCAGCGTCCGGTTGCGGCCGACGCGGACGGCAATGCGGTGGACGCGGCCACGCGACTGTTGGCGCAGGCGCAGCGGCCGGTCATCATGGCGGGCACCAACGTGTGGTGGGGGCATGCAGAGAGGGCCTTGCTGGAGTTGGCCGAGGCCCTGCGGATCCCGGTACTGATGAACGGGATGGCCCGCGGCACGGTGCCGGCGGACCACGCGTTGGCGTTCTCAAGGGCACGGTCAAAAGCGTTGGGGGAGGCTGATGTTGCGCTCGTCGTCGGGGTGCCGATGGACTTTCGGCTGGGCTTCGGCGGGGTTTTCGGTGTGCAGACCAAGCTGATCGTCGCCGATCGCGTCGAACCCGACCGCGCGCATCCGCGCGACGTCGCGGCCGAACTCTACGGCGATTTGAGCGCCACGTTGTCGGCGCTGGCTTCCGCTGCGGCGGGCGAGCACGAGGGCTGGATCGGCGAATTGCGTGCCGTCGAGGACGCTGCGCGGGCCGCCGAGCAGGCGGAGTTGGACGACGACCGCACCCCGCTGCATCCAATGCGGTTGTACGCCGAACTCAGGCCGCTGCTGGACCGCGACGCGATCGTCGTCATCGACGCTGGCGACTTCGGCTCGTATGCAGGGCGGGTGATCGACAGCTACGTGCCGGGCGCGTGGCTGGACAGCGGCCCGTTCGGCTGCCTGGGTTCCGGGCCTGGCTATGCGCTGGCCGCCAAGCTGGCCCGGCCGGATCGGCAGGTGGTGCTGCTCCAGGGCGACGGCGCCTTCGGATTCTCCGGTATGGAGTGGGATACGTTGGTGCGCCACGGTATTCACGTCGTCTCGGTGATCGGCAACAACGGCATCTGGGCGCTGGAGAAGCATCCGATGGAGATGTTGTACGGCTACTCGGTGGTCGCCGAATTGCGGCCGGGCACCCGCTACGACCAGGTGGTGACAGCGCTCGGCGGGCATGGGGAGCTGGTGTCGACTCCGGCACAGGTTCGGCCGGCGCTGGAGCGGGCGTTCTCGTCGGGCTTGCCTGCTGTGGTGAATGCGCTGACCGACCCGACCGTCGCGTACCCCCGCCGCTCCAATCTGGCCTAGCTTCAAGTGCCGCGCGCGTGTTTGCCCACGACACGCCGTAGAAGTCTGTACCAAAGCGCACGCTCGCGGGCTGTAAATCACTGGACGCCTTGAGCATTGGCGACCATCCTGAAGGCGTGACAGTCAGATTGCACGACTCTGTCGACGAGTTCCGCGAGATCGCGGAACCGTTGTACAGACGCGACCCGATCACGAACACCATCGAGCTGACCCTGCTGTCGGCGGGAGCGTTTCCTGCCGACTCGCTCCTGCTCACGGTGTGGGACGACGGCACGCCCGTGGGTGCAGCTCTGCAGACGCCGCCATACCCGTTGGCGTGCAATGCAATTCCGGTAGACACCATGGATGCCGTCGCCGCCGAGCTTGTCGCCGGGCGGCCCGAACTGACCAGCGTGCGCGGAGACAGATCGTCCGCAACGGCGTTCGCGGATGCGTGGCAGGCGATCACGGGACGCGAAGCGTCGATCAGCACCGAAGAACGGCTGTATCGATTGGGCACGCTGAGGGCACCCGCTGGCGTTGCCGGCGCGCCGAGAGACGCCAACGACGACGACCGCGGCCTTCTCATCGACTGGGTGCAGGGGTTTTTCGAGGACGCGTTTGGCTCAGCGCGCCACGATGGCAGCCAAGAGTTCGTCGACAACGCGAACCAGGTCGGACACCGGTTCGTGCTCTGGGACGTCGACGGCTTGCCTGTCAGCGTGGCGATGCTGCGCGTGCCCGCCGCGGGCGTATCGCGGATCGGCCCGGTGTTCACACCCCGCGAGCTGCGCGGCCACGGCTACGGCTCGGTCGTCACCGCCGCGGCCGTGCGGCTCGCCCACCGCAGCGGCACGCCGGACGTTGTGCTGTTCGCCGATCTCGCAAATCCGACGTCGAACGCCATTTACCAACGGATTGGCTTCCAACCGGTCGCTGACAGTGTCCGGATCGACTTCGTCGCGCTCGACTGACGCGAGCGTGCCCACGCGGTCGGAAAAGCCGCAGGTACGGTAAATGTGTGGCGAAGACCAAAAACCGCACCTCAGGTCGTGTCAGCAACCGGTTCTGGAAGCTGCTCGGCGCCAGCACCGACCGCGACCAGGCCCAGTCGATGTCGTCCGTGCGCAAGTCGGCCGAGTTCGAAGAGAAGGCGGCCGACCTCGACGATGAGCAGCTGCGCAAGGCTGCCCAGCTGCTGAACCTGGACGACCTGGCCGAGTCATCCGATATCCCGCAGTTCCTCGCCATCGCCCGCGAGGCGGCCAAGCGGACCACCACCTTGGAGCCGTTCGACGTCCAGCTGCAGGGCGCGCTGCGGATGCTGGCGGGCGACGTGGTCGAGATGGCGACCGGTGAAGGCAAGACGCTGGCGGGTGCGATCGCGGCCGCGGGATACGCCATCGCCGGACGCAACGTTCACGTCATCACCATCAACGACTACCTGGCCCGCCGCGACGCCGAATGGATGGGCCCCCTGATCGAAGCGCTCGGACTGACGGTCGGGTGGATCACCGCGGACTCCACGGCCGAAGAGCGCCGCAAGGCCTACAGGTGCAACATCACCTACGCCTCGGTCAACGAGGTCGGCTTCGACGTGCTGCGCGACCAGCTGGTCACCGACGTCGAGGATCTGGTGTCGCCGAACCCTGACGTCGCGCTGATCGACGAGGCCGACTCGGTGCTCGTCGACGAGGCGTTGGTGCCGCTCGTCCTCGCGGGTACCACCCACCGGGAGACACCGAAAGTCGAGATCATCCGGCTCGTCGGCGAGTTGATCCCGGGCAAGGACTACGACACCGACGCCGACAACCGCAACGTCCACCTCACCGAGTCCGGCGCGCAGAAGCTCGAGGCAAAACTCGGCGGCATCGATCTCTACTCCGAGGAACACGTCGGCACCACCCTCACGGAGGTCAACGTCGCATTGCACGCGCACGTGCTGCTGCAGCGCGACGTCCACTACATCGTCCGCGACGACGCCGTGCATCTGATCAACGCGTCACGCGGCCGCATCGCGCAATTGCAGCGCTGGCCCGACGGGCTGCAGGCCGCCGTAGAGGCGAAGGAGGGGATCGAGACCACCGAAACGGGGGAGGTGCTCGACACCATCACGGTCCAGGCGCTGATCAATCGGTACCCGCGGGTGTGCGGCATGACGGGCACCGCGCTTGCGGCAGGCGAACAGCTGCGCCAGTTCTACAAGCTCGGTGTGTCACCAATTGCGCCGAATACTCCTAACATTCGCGAAGACGACATCGACCGCGTGTACATCACCGCGGCAGCCAAGACCGACGCGATCGTCGACCACATCAAGGAAGTGCACGAAACCAATCAGCCCGTGCTGGTCGGCACCCACGACGTCGCCGAGTCCGAGGAGCTGCACGAAAAACTGGTCAAGGCCGGCGTTCCCGCCGCCGTGCTGAACGCCAAGAACGATGAAGAAGAAGCACGCGTCATCGCTGAGGCGGGCAAGCTCGGCAGCGTCACCGTGTCCACCCAGATGGCGGGCCGCGGCACCGACATCCGGCTCGGCGGCTCCGATGAGGCCAATCACGATGAGGTCGCCGAGCTGGGCGGACTACACGTCATCGGCACCGGCCGCCACCACACCGAGAGGCTGGACAACCAACTGCGTGGCCGCGCCGGACGCCAGGGCGACCCTGGGTCGTCGGTGTTCTTCGCCAGCTGGGAAGACGACGTGGTCGTCGCACACCTCGATCCCAGCAAGCTGCCGATGGAAACCGACCCGGAAAAAGGGGACGGCCGCATCGTCAGCAACAAGGCCGCGACACTGCTTGATCACGCACAGCGCGTCGCTGAGGGCCGGATGCTCGACATCCACGCCAACAACTGGCGCTACAACCAGCTGATCGCCCAGCAGCGCGCGATCATTGTCGAACGACGAGACACGTTGCTGCGCACCGCAACTGCCCGCGAGGAGTTGGCCGAGCGCGCACCCAAGCGTTATGAGGAGATCGTCGACGAGCTCGGCGAGGAGAAGCTGGAGAAGATCTGCCGGCTGATCATGCTGTATCACCTTGACCGCGGCTGGGCCGACCATCTGGCGTACCTGGCCGACATCCGCGAGAGCATTCACCTGCGGGCACTGGGCAACCAGACGCCGATCGACGAGTTCCACCGGATGGCCGTCGACGCATTCGCCTCGCTGGCCGCCGACGCGATCGAGGCGGCCCAGCAGACGTTCGAGACCGCTCCCTCAATAGCGGACGAGCCGGGCATCGACCTGTCCAAGCTGGCCCGGCCGACGTCGACGTGGACATACATGGTGCACGACAATCCGCTGGCAGACGAGACCATGTCGGCACTGAGCCTGCCGGGAGTCTTCCGATAGGTTTAGCCCATGGAGGAGCCGCTCGGCCGGCAACATCAGGCGGGGGCCGCGCTGACGTCAGAATCCCGGGTGCTGACGGTGCCCAACGCACTGTCGGTGCTGCGCTTGCTGCTGGTGCCGGTGTTCCTCTACCTGCTGCTGGTGGCTCATGCCACCGGCTGGGCGACGGCGCTGCTGATGTTCAGCGGCTTCTCCGACTGGGCTGACGGCAAGATCGCCCGGCTCGTCGACAACCAGTCGTCGCGGCTCGGCGAGCTGCTCGACCCTGCCGTCGACCGCATCTACATGGTGACAGTGCCTGTGGCGCTGGCGATTTACGGTGCGGTGCCATGGTGGATCGTGCTGACACTGATCGGTCGTGACGTCGTCTTGGCCGCGACGCTGCCGGTGCTGCGCAGCCGCGGGTTGACCGCGCTGCCGGTGACCTACATCGGCAAGGCCGCCACCTTCGCGCTGATGTCGGGTTTCCCGCTGATACTGCTCGGCCAGTTCGATGCACTGTGGAGCCGCGTCGTGCTGGCATGCGGCTGGGCGTTCCTGATCTGGGGCCTGGCCATGTACCTGTGGTCCGCGGTGCTGTACCTGATCCAGGTGTCCATGGTGGCGCGCCAACTACCCAAGTCGTCGACGTGAGCACCCTGGGCGGTTACGACCCCCACGCGGGCCGCAACGCGCATGAGGCCAACACGCCGACGCTGATCCCCGTCCCATCGCTGCTGCGCTCACTGCTATCCGATCACCTCGATCCGGGCTACGCCGCGGCGGCTCACGCGAAAGAGGCCACCGGCAAGCGCAGGACGTGGTGGCAGGCGTGGACGTGGCAGATCGGCGGTGCGCTGATGATCGCGGTGGTGTTCGCCGCGGCAGTTGCGCAGGCGCGTTCGACAGCGCCGGGTGTGCGGGAGAGCCAGCACGTGCTGGCGGGAAGCGTGAAGTCCGCGGAAGCCACCACTAACGAAGCCACCGCCCGTCGCAATGCCCTTGCCGCTCAGGTGGACGCCGAGCGGCGCAGCAGGCTCGAGGGCGACGAACGCGGCCAGCAGTTGCTGGGCAGTCTGGATGCGGCGAATTTCGCTGCGGCCACCACCGCCGTGATCGGGCCCGGCCTGACGATCAGGGTCACCGACCCTGGAATGTCGAAGGACCTCAGCGACGTCTCGAAGGAGCGTCTGCCCGGCAGCCAGCAAGTGATCCTCGACCGCGACCTGCAGCTGGTGGTCAACTCGCTGTGGGTCAGCGGAGCCGAGGCCGTCTCGGTTGGCGGTGTGCGGATCGGCCCGAACGTGACGATCCGGCAGGCGGGCGGCGGCATCCTGGTCGACAATCAACCGATCAGCAGCCCATACGTCATTCTCGCGATCGGACCGCCGCACGCCATGGCCGAGGTGTTCGACCGCAGCCCGGGCCTACAGCGACTTCGGTTGCTGGAGACCAGCTATGGCGTCGGGGTCAACGTCAGCTCCGGCGAGGGCCTGACGCTGCCCGCGGGTTCGGTTCGAGATGTCAACTTCGCCAAGCAGATTGGGCCCTAATGACGGGACACAAATGATCGGAATTGCCGCACTGGTCGTCGGGATCGTGTTGGGGTTGGTGTTTCACCCCAGCGTCCCCGAGGTCGTCCAGCCCTACCTGCCGATCGCGGTGGTGGCCGCGCTCGACGCGGTGTTCGGCGGATTGCGGGCCTATCTGGAGCGCATCTTCGACTCGAAGGTGTTCGTGATCTCGTTCGTGTTCAACGTCTTTGTGGCCGCGTTGATCGTGTACGTCGGCGACCAGCTCGGCGTCGGCACCCAGTTGTCCACGGCGATCATCGTGGTGCTCGGTATCCGGATCTTCGGCAACGCGGCCGCCTTGCGGCGCAGATTGTTCGGCGCATAGAGCTCATGAGTGAAGACCACCCACCGCAACACGCGGCCGAGCCGGAACAACACGGCCGGCACGAGTTGCCGCCCGACGAACCGGCGCCGGAGATCGGCGAGCTGCATTCCAACGGAGTGATGGGGGTGGCGCGAAGGGGCCGATCGCAACTCGCGTTCGGCGCCCTAGCCATCGTGCTGCTGGTGATACTCGGCATCGCGATCGTCACGCAGGCACGGCAGACCGAATCAGGCGACGCGCTGGAGACGGCGCGGCCGGCCGATCTGCTGGTGCTGCTGGATTCGCTGCAGCAGCGTGAGGCCGCGCTCAACACCGAAGTGGCCGACCTGCAGCGCAACTTGGCGCAGTTGCAGGCGTCCGGGAGCAGCGACCAGGCGGCGATCGAGAACGCACGGGCGCGGCTGGCCGCGCTGTCAATCCAGCTCGGCACTGTCGCCGCGACGGGCCCCGGCGTGACGCTGACGATCGAGGACACCGCACCGGGTGTGCCCGCCGAGACCATGCTCGACGTGATCAACGAGTTGCGGGCGGCGGGTGCCGAGGCGATGGAGATTCGGGGCGGGTCGGTGGCGGTGCGCGTCGGTGTCGACACTTGGGTGGTCGGCACGCCAGGCGCGCTTGTCGTCGACAACGCGACCCTCAGCCCGCCGTATTCGGTTCTGGCCATTGGGGATCCGGCGACGCTGGCGGCGGCGATGAACATCCCCGGCGGCGCCATGGACAGTGTCGAGCGCGTCGGCGGCAAGATGGTGGTACAACAGTCCGACCGCGTCGACGTAACCGCCTTGCGGCAACCGAAACCCCGCCAATACGCTCAGCCAGTCAAATGAAGGCACTTGCCAGCCGCCGATAACTAGGAGCGCCGTGAGCGAAATCCCAGCCGACCTGTCCTATACCGAGGAACACGAGTGGGTGCAGCGCACCGGTGACGACACCGTCCGGGTCGGCATCACCGACTACGCGCAGTCGGCGCTCGGCGACGTGGTTTTCGTGCAGTTGCCAGACGTCGGAGCCGAGGTCACGGCGGGCGAGTCGTTCGGCGAAGTGGAATCGACGAAGTCGGTGTCCGACCTTTACGCGCCCGTCAGCGCGAAAGTCGTTGCGGTCAACGGTGATCTGGAAGCAAACCCGCAACTGGTCAACTCCGACCCCTACGGCGAAGGTTGGCTCGTCGATCTGAAGGTCGAGGGCTCGTCGCTGGACGACGCGCTGTCCGGGTTGCTGGATCCCGACGGCTACCGCGCCACCACAACCGAATGACGAGTTGTTAGGGTTTTTGCGACCAAAGTCCAACACAGGCGGATCCGGCGGTGGTGGACCCAATCATGTCTACTGCGCGGTACGGTCAACACCAGACGTGTAATGACGGCTGGGGGCCCGGCCTGATATCGCCACAGCAGCCAGTGAGGAGCAGCGGGTGACGGAAAAGGACCACAACTCTGGGGCTGACCAGTCTGAGGATGTCACCGTGGAGACGACATCGGTCTTCCGCGCCGACTTCCTCAACGAACTGGACGCTCCGCCCGCCGCCGGCAGCGAGGGTGCGGTCTCGGGTGTGGAGGGGCTACCTGCCGGGTCGGCCCTGCTGGTCGTCAAGCGCGGCCCCAACGCAGGGTCGCGATTCCTGCTCGACCAGCCCACCACCTCGGCCGGTCGCCATCCCGACAGCGACATCTTCCTCGACGACGTCACCGTGAGCCGTCGGCACGCCGAGTTCCGGCTGGAAGGTGGCGAGTTCCAGGTGGTCGACGTGGGCAGCCTCAACGGCACCTACGTCAACCGGGAGCCCGTCGATTCGGCGGTGCTGGCCAATGGCGACGAGGTGCAGATCGGCAAGTTCCGCCTGGTGTTCTTGACCGGGCCCAAGGGCGACGACGACAGCGGCCCAGGCAGCTAAGCGATGAGCGCGCGCGCGAAGAGCCGATGACACAGCCGGACGTCCGCTCATCCCTCGCCGGGATGTCGATCGGAGCGGTCCTGGATCTGCTGCGACCGGACTTCCCGGACGTGACCATCTCCAAGATTCGTTTTTTGGAGGCCGAGGGACTGGTCACGCCCGAGCGCACCCCCTCGGGGTATCGGCGATTCACCGCCTACGACTGCGCACGGCTGCGGTTCATCCTGACCGCGCAGCGCGATCAGTATCTGCCGTTGAAGGTCATCAAGGCCCAGCTGGACGCTCAACCCGACGGCGAGCTGCCCCAGGGCGGATCCGCTTACGGCGTACCGCGTTTGGTCCCCGTTGATTCCGACACACCGGACGGCGGCGTGTCGGTGGCACAGTCGCAGGTGCGTCTTCGCCGCGAGGATCTGCTGTTGCGATCCGGCATTGACGACGCGTTGCTCAACGAGCTGGTCAAGGGCGGCATCGTCAAACCCGGCGCAGCGGGTTTCTTCGACGAACATTCGGTCGTGATCGCGCAGTGCGCCAAGGCGCTGGCGGAGTACGGCGTCGAGCCGCGGCATCTGCGGGCGTTTCGCTCCGCGGCCGACCGCCAGTCCGATCTGATCGCCCAAATCGCCGGTCCGGTGGTCAAGGCGGGTAAGGCCGGCGCCCGTGACCGCGCCGACGATCTGGCCCGCGAGGTGGCCGCGCTGGCGATCACGTTGCACACGTCGCTGATCAAGTCCGCCGTACGCGACGTTCTGGATCGCTGAGGATTAGACTCGTTTTTTGACGGCTTCTTTGTGCGGAGGGCAGACACAGATGGGTGAGGTTCGTGTGGTCGGCATTCGCGTGGAGCAGCCGCAGAACCAGCCGGTGCTGCTGCTGCGGGAAGCCAACGGTGACCGCTACTTGCCGATCTGGATCGGCCAGCCGGAGGCTGCAGCGATCGCGCTCGAACAGCAGGGCCATGAGCCCGCTCGGCCGCTGACGCACGATCTGATCCGAGATCTCATTACGGCCCTTGGTCATTCGCTCAAAGAGGTGCGCATCGTCGACCTCCAGGAGGGCACCTTCTACGCGGACTTGATCTTTGACCGCGACATCAAGGTGTCGGCGCGGCCGTCGGATTCGGTGGCCATCGCGCTGCGCGTCGGCGTTCCGATCTATGTCGAGGAGGCGGTGCTCGCCGAGGCGGGCCTGCTGATTCCCGACGAAAACGACGAAGAGGCTGCGGGCGCGGTGCGCGAGGACGAAGTCGAGAAGTTCAAAGAGTTTCTCGACAGCGTGTCGCCCGACGATTTCAAGGCGACATAGTCCAGAACTGACGCGTGGGCCCTGTCCGCTGGGGTTTTGTCACGGAAACGTCTCGTCGCGCCCGACACGCGGCGCGGGTTTCTTCGAACTATGAATTGGGCAGCCATACTTGGTCGTGACGAGCAGAAATGGCTCGACGGGAAGCGTATGCTCGACACATTCGAGCTTCGGCAAACGTGCGCCCATGCAGGTCACAGACGCGAGTTCGATCGGCGAGAGGATTGGCAGAGTGGGAGACACGCCACGTCAAGAGCAGCTGGACCTGTCCACCAGCAGCGGGCCCGCCGAATCGCCGGCAGCCGCCCCCAGCGAACCCGTGCAGGCCGGTCTGTTCCCCGACGACTCGGTGCCCGACGAACTCGTGGGCTACCGCGGTCCCAGCGCCTGCCAGATCGCCGGAATCACTTACCGACAACTGGATTACTGGGCGCGGACCTCGCTCGTAGTGCCGTCCATCCGCGGCGCAGCCGGGTCGGGTAGCCAACGGCTCTACTCGTTCAAGGACATCCTGGTCCTCAAGATCGTCAAACGCTTGCTGGACACCGGCATCTCGCTGCACAACATCCGCGTCGCCGTCGACCACTTGCGTCAGCGCGGCGTCCGCGATCTGGCCAACATCACGCTGTTCTCCGACGGCACCACGGTCTACGAGTGCACGTCGGCCGAAGAGGTTGTCGACCTGCTGCAGGGCGGCCAGGGCGTGTTCGGCATCGCGGTGTCCGGCGCCATGCGGGAGCTGACCGGCGCGATCGCCGAATTCCCCGGCGAGCGTGCCGACGGCGGCGAGTCGATCGCCACGCCCGAGGACGAGCTGGCCTCGCGCCGCAAGCATCGCGACCGCAAAATCGGCTGACACGCCGCCTGCTTTGCCAGCCGAAATCGCCGCTCAGCGGTGGTGCCGGTAAACTCGCCTATGCATCGCCCTTGTGTGGGAGAGTTCCGTGACCGCCAGCCACGGACGCCGAAGGAGCAACACCTCTCCGTCAACCTCTCAGGCACCCAGGACCGCGCAAGGCCCCGATGCCTCTGGAGACACCCGACCGGGTTGACGACTGAGGGGGAGGGACGTTCCTCTCCGGGAGTGCACCTCAGTGTTCGATCACAACCAGCCCAACTTCGCGGATCGTCACATCGGACCCGACGCCGACGCCGTCGCGACGATGCTCAAGATCATCGGCGTGGGATCTCTGGACGAACTGGCCGACATAGCGTTGCCCGCGGGCATCCTCGACGCGCTGTCCGCCGACGGCGTCGCGCCGGGACTCGATCAACTGCTGCCCGCCGCCAGCGAGCACGAAGCGCTGGCCGAGTTGCGCGCCATTGCTGATTCGAACACCGTTGCCGTTTCGATGATCGGGCAGGGCTACTTCGACACGCTGACGCCACCGGTGTTGCGCCGCAACATACTTGAGAACCCGGCGTGGTACACCGCCTACACCCCGTATCAGCCGGAGATCAGCCAGGGCCGGCTCGAGGCGCTGCTGAACTTCCAGACGATGGTCGCCGACCTGACCGGACTCGAGGTCGCCAACGCCTCGATGCTCGACGAGGGCACCGCGGCCGCCGAGGCGATGGCGTTGATGCACCGCGCCGTGCGTGGGCCGTCGAACCGGCTGGTCATCGACGCGGATGTGTACAGGCAGACGGCCGCCATCGTGGCCACCCGCGCCGAACCGCTCGGCATCGAGATCGTCACCACCGATCTGCGCGCAGGCCTGCCTGACGGCGACTTCTTCGGGGTGATCACCCAGCTTCCCGGCGCCAGCGGCGGGGTCGTCGACTGGACCGAGTTGGTGGCCGCTGCGCACGAGCGCGGCACGCTGGTGGCGATCGGCGCCGACCTGCTGGCGCTGACGTTGATCGCATCGCCGGGCGACATCGGCGCCGACGTCGCGTTCGGCACCACCCAACGTTTCGGTGTGCCAATGGGATTCGGCGGCCCGCACGCGGGCTACCTCGCGGTCCACGCGAAGCACGCACGCCAATTGCCCGGTCGACTGGTCGGCGTTTCGGTCGATGCAGATGGGTCGCCGGCCTTCAGGCTGGCGTTGCAGACCCGCGAACAGCACATCCGCCGCGACAAGGCCACCAGCAACATCTGTACCGCGCAGGTGTTGCTTGCGGTGATCGCCTCGATGTACGCCAGCTACCACGGCGCCGACGGCCTGACCGGCATCGCGCGCCGCGTGCATGCGCGCGCGGAGGCGATCGCCGGTGCGCTTGGCGACGCGCTTGTCCACGAAAAGTTCTTCGACACCGTGCTCGCTAACGTTCCTGGGCGCGCCGACGAGGTGATCGCTGCGGCCAAGGCCAACGGCATCAACCTGTGGCGCGTGGACGCCGACCACGTGTCGGTGTCCTGCGACGAGGCCACCACCGACGAACACGTCGCCCGGGTGATCGAGGCGTTCGGGTTGGCGCCCGCCGGGTCGCTGCACTCCGAAATCGCAACGCGCACTTCGGAATTCCTCACCCATCCGGCGTTCACGCAGTATCGCACCGAAACAGAGATGATGCGCTACCTGCGGTCGTTGGCTGACAAGGATATTGCGTTGGACCGCAGCATGATTCCGCTCGGGTCCTGCACGATGAAACTCAACGCGGCCGCCGAGATGGAGCCGATCACCTGGCCGGAGTTCTCCCGTCAGCACCCGTTCGCACCTGCCTCGGACACGCCGGGGCTGCGCAAGCTGATCGCCGACCTGGAGACCTGGCTGACCGCGATCACCGGCTATGACGCGGTGTCGCTGCAGCCGAATGCCGGTTCGCAGGGCGAGTACGCCGGCTTGCTGGCGATCCAGGCGTATCACGCCGAGCGCGGCCAGCCCGACCGCGACGTGTGCCTGATTCCGTCGAGTGCGCACGGCACCAATGCGGCGTCGGCCGCGCTGGTTGGCATGCGGGTCGTGGTGGTGGCGTGCCGGACGAACGGCGACGTCGACCTTGACGACCTGCGCGCCAAGGTGAACGAGCACGCGGATCGGTTGTCGGCGTTGATGATCACGTATCCGTCGACGCACGGCGTGTATGAGCACGACATCGCAGATATCTGCGCGGCCGTTCATGACGTCGGCGGCCAGGTGTACGTCGACGGCGCGAACCTCAACGCGCTCGTCGGGCTGGCCCGGCCTGGCCGGTTCGGCGGCGACGTCAGTCATCTCAATCTGCACAAGACGTTCTGCATCCCGCACGGTGGCGGCGGTCCTGGCGTCGGGCCGGTCGCGGTGCGCGAGCATCTGGCCAAATACCTGCCCGGCCATCCGCTGGCCGGGGAGCTACCCGACAAGTACACCGTGTCGTCGGCGCCGTATGGGTCTGCCTCGATCCTGCCGATCACGTGGGCATACATCCGGATGATGGGCGCCGGCGGCCTGCGCGCGGCGTCGTTGACGGCGATCGCGTCGGCCAACTACATTGCGCGGCGCCTCGATGAGTACTACCCGGTGCTGTACACGGGCGAGAACGGCATGGTGGCCCACGAGTGCATCCTTGATTTGCGCGGTATCACCAAAGACACCGGCGTCACCGTGGACGATGTGGCAAAACGCTTGGCGGACTATGGTTTTCACGCGCCGACGATGAGCTTTCCCGTCGCGGGCACCCTGATGGTCGAGCCGACGGAAAGCGAGAGCCTGGCCGAGGTCGATGCGTTCTGCGACGCGATGATCGCGATCCGCAGCGAAATCGACAAGGTCGGCGCGGGCACGTGGACGGTTGACGACAACCCGCTGCGCGGTGCGCCGCATACCGCGGAGTGCCTGCTGGTGGCCGACTGGGATCATCCGTACACCCGTGAGCAGGCGGCCTACCCGCTTGGCAAGGGCTTCCGGCCGAAGGTGTGGCCGCCGGTGCGCCGCATCGACGGTGCCTACGGTGACCGCAATCTGGTGTGCTCGTGCCCGCCGGTCGAGGCGTTCGCCTAACCCAGGTCCACCGAGTGTGGGCTTAACGCACGTTCCGCGCGCCCGAAGCGTGCGGGTAATCCACGTTCGGCGGCTAGGGTCCGTGGTGTGGTGCCCCCGAGTGTGGCCGAGTGGCGTGATGGCGGCAGCTGGCTGACGACGCCTGCCGGCAAGGTATTCGTCCGCTCGGCACCCGGCGACGGCCCGACGATCCTGCTGCTGCACGGCTACCCGTCGAGTTCGTATGACTATCGCGGCGTGGTGCCGCACCTCGCAGGCCGGGCCTGGCTGACGCTGGATTTTCTGGGCTTCGGCCTCTCGGACAAGCCTCGGCCGCACCGCTACAGCCTGCTGGAGCAGGCCGACATCGTGCAGGCCGTCGTCGCCGCCGAGGCGCCGGGGTCGGTCGTTCTCATCGCGCACGACATGGGGACATCGGTGACGACGGAGCTGTTGGCCCGAGACCTTCAGGGCGCCTTGCCCTTTGACCTCCAACGCGTCGTGCTCAGCAACGGCAGCGTGATCCTGAGTCGCGCCAGCCTGCGGCCCGTCCAGAAGCTGCTGCGCGGCCCGCTCGGCCCGCTGGCCGCGCGCCTGTCCAGCGGCGGCAGGTTCACCAAGGAGTTCGGGCGACTGTTCAGCGCGAACCATCCACTGGGCAAGGAAGAAGCCGACGCGCAGTGGGCACTGATCGCCAACAACGACGGGCACCGCATCGCGCACCTGCTGATCTCGTATCTCGACGAGCGCGAGCGATACGCCGACCGGTGGCACGGCGCTGTGCGCGACTGGCCCAAACCGCTGAGCTTCCTGTGGGCGCTCGACGATCCGGTGGCGACCACGAATGTGCTCGACGGACTACGCGAATTGCGGCCCGCCGCAGACGTTGTCGAGTTACCCAGCGTCGGGCACTATCCGCAAGTGGAAGTGCCCGAGGTGTTCACCCGCGCAGCACTGAGCCTGCTGACGACGGCGTCGCACTAACCGACGAACTGCGTGATCGCTGCGGTGAGGTCGGGCGAGGCCGAGCTGCCGAGGTTCTGGTAGCTGCCACCGCTGGCCTGTGCGACGGCCTCCCAGGTGGAGCGGTCCGAATCGTTGCCGAAGTCGATCACATTCACCGCGATCGGGCGGCCCTGATCGAAGGCACCGCGGATGTACTGCTGCAGGCCCGAGCCGTCCAGTGACTGGTCGGTGTGCGGCCCCGCGGTGATGAGCAGAATCGAATTGTTCTGGCCCTGACGGTAATTCGCCTTTGCCTGGTCGTAAAGCATCCGCAGCGTGGTGAATGACACCGCACCGCCGCCCGACGCGGTCTGCGAGTTCAGCGCACTGGTCAACGCCGCCGAGCGCGGCTGACCGTTGACCTGATCCGACAGCGGACCGGTGCTCACCTCCGAGCGGCCTTCGACACCGTCGAACGTCCACAGCCCGACCGCGGCATTCTGCGGCAGGGCCCGCAGCCGCGCGTTGAGTGCAGCCACCACATTGGCCAGCCGCGACTTGCCGCCCTCATCGGTAGGCATCGACTGGTCGAGCACGATGGTCACCGCAGGGCTCTCGGCCGGCGCGGTCAACGCGTTGGCCAGCGTCGCCCGCATCGAGGCGTCACCAATTGAAAGGGGTGCCGACACCGGCGCAAAACTCGTCACGTCGCTCTTCGGCGGCGTGGCGCCCTCGGTCCGGAAACCGGCCTTGGCCAACTCGGCTAGCTGTTCGGGTTTGCGCATGAACCGGGCGAATTCACTGGCCGCGCTGACCTGTTCCTGCGACAGCCAGTTGCCGCTGAGCAGCACCGTCGGATAGTCGGCGATGGCCGTCGGGCCTGGCGGCAACCACGAGGCGAGCCTGTCCTTGGCGTTCGGCATCGAAGCGGCGCGTGCGAACAACTGTTGTTCGGTGCTGACGACGGCGTGCACCGGCGCAGTCGCCGGATCGGACGAATTCACCAATGCGTCCATCGCGGTGGTCCACTTGTTGTCGGCGAGCCTGGGCTGGCCACCCACCAGCGTGTTGACCGCTCCCGCTCCAGCACTGGCCGGTTGGCCCGCGGGCGCCGACGCCGCCGCCACGGCCTCTGCCGCCAAATAGGAGGCGTCGCTGTCGCCGCTCAGCGGCAACGACAGCCGTAACGGCCCCCAACCGGGCAGATTCAGGCCGTCCAACGCTGTCTGATTGGTCTGCAGGCCCGGCAGCGTTCCCCAATTCTGTTGGGCCAGCGCATTTTTGAGCTGCGGCCTGGTGGCGATCAGAACGGGCGAGGTGACAAGGGAGCGGCTGTCGCTGACCGTCTGCGCACCGGCGGCTGCCTCGAGGCGGGCCTCCGACACCGAGCTGGCCGGGATCCACAGCGCGGGCCGCTCACCGAGTTCGGGGGGCCACTTGCCGATGAAGCCGTTGACGACCTGGTCGGAATCGGCGGGCCGGACACCGATCTTCACGCATTTGTCGGCGACGGGCGCCGCGCTCTTGTTGTAGGCATCGGCCAGCTTGTGGACCTGATCGGCGATCGACGGGTCGGCGACGACACTGACCGCCAGATCGCCGTCCACGCACCGCGCGGCGAGCGCATCGCTGCGATGGGACAGAGCGTCGCCGAAGAATCGCCACAGAATGAACGCACCGACGATCACCACGACGGCCACGAGAGCGGCGATCACGCCAACGCTGACACCCCGCCTGCCGGGTGTGATTGCGCGGTGGCTACCCGTCCACTCGCCGCCTTCCCATTCACCGCTGTGCTTCTGTCCGGATCGGGGCGGCGGACCGGCACCGCGTGCAGGTTCCGGGTGCGGGTACTCGTCGGCGGGCTCGTCGAAGTCGGCTTGGCCGTAATCGCCGCCGTAGTCGGGCTCGTCATAGCCCGGCCCGTCATAGCCGGAGTCGTAGCCCGCGTCGTCGTAACTCGGCTCGTCGAAGTCGCCGTCGGGATACGGGGTGGACGGGTAGGCGGCGGGCTCGTCGTAGCCGGCGCCCGGACCGTCGGGCTCTGGCGGCGGCTGACGACCGAAGCGTTGTGTAGGCGGCTCTTCGGGCACGCCTTCGTCAGCCGAGTCCTCGGGATCGGGAGCGCTATGCCTACCCACTTAACCCCTTGTGCTCACTGCGCAGCTGCCTTGTATTCGCGTCGACGTCGGTGCAGGATCGGCTCGGTGTAGCCGTTGGGCTGCGCACCACCGGACAGGATCAACTCCTGGGCGGCCTGGAACGCGATGCTGCCCTCGGGATCCGGTGCCATCGGCCGGAATTCGGGATCCTTGGCGTTCTGCTCGTCGACCACCGCAGCCATCCGGCGCAGGCTGGCCTTCACGTCCTCTTCGGTGATCACGCCGTGGCGCAACCAGTTTGCCAGCAGCTGGCTCGAAATCCGCAGCGTCGCACGGTCTTCCATCAATGCCACGTTGTGGATGTCGGGCACCTTCGAGCAGCCGACACCCGCGTCGATCCAGCGCACCACGTAGCCGAGGATCGACTGGCAATTGTTGTCGACCTCTTCGCGGATCTCCTCAGGCGCCCACGCCAGCTCCTTTGCCAGTGGAACGGTCAACAGCTCATCAACTCCTGCGCGCCGCTTACCCTCGAGTTCCTTGTGCACCGCGTAGACGTCGACCTCGTGGTAGTGCATGGCGTGCAGGGTGGCCGCGGTCGGCGACGGCACCCACGCGGTGGTCGCGCCGGCCTTGGGCTGACCGATCTTCTGCTCGACCATGTCGGCCATCAGGTCGGTCATCGCCCACATGCCCTTGCCGATCTGGGCCTTACCGGAGAAGCCGGTCTCCAAGCCGATGTCGACGTTCTGGTCTTCGTACGCCTTGATCCACTGGGTGCTCTTCATCGCACCCTTGCGGATCATTGGCCCTGCCTCCATCGAGGTGTGGATCTCGTCGCCGGTGCGGTCCAGGAATCCGGTGTTGATGAACACCACCCGGTCGGCGGCGGCCTTGATGCAGGCCTTCAGGTTGAGCGTCGTGCGCCGCTCCTCGTCCATGATGCCGACCTTGAGCGTGTTCTGCGGCAGGCCGAGCACGTCCTCGACCCGGCTGAACAGCTCGCACGTGTAGGCCACCTCGTCGGGTCCGTGCATCTTGGGCTTCACGATGTACACCGAACCGGTGCGGCTGTTCACCAGCGGCCCGTTGCCGTCGCCCTGCTTGAGGCCGTGGATCGCGATCAGGCTGGTGAACAGGGCGTCCTGAATGCCCTCGAACACCTCGTTACCCTCGGCGTCGACGATCGCGTCGTTGGTCATCAGGTGACCCACGTTGCGGACGAACAGCAGGCTGCGCCCCGGCAGCGTCAGCTCGCTAGGCCCGTCAGGGCCCGGATTCGGCCGAGTGTAGGTGCGGTCCTGGTTGAGGACGCGGGTGAAGGTCTTGCCGCCCTTGGCGACCTCTTCGGTGAGATCGCCCTTGTTCAGGCCGAGCCAGTTGCGATACCCGAGCACCTTGTCGTCGGCGTCGACGGCGGCCACCGAATCCTCGAAGTCCATGATCGTGGTGATCGCAGACTCCAGCACCACGTCCTTGATGCCCGCGTCGTCGGTCGAGCCGACGGGGGAGTCGGGGTCGATCAGGATCTCGACGTGCAGGCCGTGGTTGCGCAGTAAGACCGACCACTGCGGCGAACCGAGTTCGCCGGTGTAGCCGACGAACTGCCCGGGCGTCGCAAGGCCCGTCGAGGCCTCGCCCAATTCGATGACCAGTTGGCCGTCCTCGATCTTGAGTCCGGTGGCCTCACTCCACGAGCCGGACGCCAGCGGCGCCGCGGTGTCGAGGAATTTGCGCGCGTACGCGATGACCTTGTCGCCGCGCACCTTGTTGTAGCTGGTGCCCTTTTCGGCGCCGTCTTCTTCCGAGATGACGTCGGTGCCGTAGAGCGCGTCATAGAGCGAACCCCAGCGCGCGTTGGCGGCGTTCAGTGCGAACCGGGCGTTGAGGATCGGCACCACCAACTGCGGACCCGCGGTCGTGGTGATCTCGTCATCCACGCCTGCGGTGGTGATGGTGAAGTCGTCAGGCTCGGGCTGCAGGTAGCCGATCTCGGTGAGGAACTGCTTGTAGCCGTCCGGGTCGAGCGGCTCGATGACGTGCTGGCGGTGATACTTGTCGATCTGCGCCTGCAGGTCGTCGCGGCGAGCCAGCAGATCCTGATTCTGGGGAGACAGGTCGGTGACGACCTTGTCGACGCCCGCCCAGAAGCTGTCGGGGTCGATGTCGGTGCCCGGAAGCGCCTCGTTGTTGACGAAGTCGTACAGCACCTGGTCGACGCGCAGGTTCCCCACCGTCACACGGTTACTCATGCGCGATCCGCCTTCGCTGCTCGCTCGCTGGCCATGTTTCCTCCCTAAAGCCGTCGATCCAGCTTACCCAGCGGTAACTGGGGCTATTCGCCAGCAGCCACGCTGGCTGCTCCGCGGTTCACCGCGGTCAGTAGCAGGTCGCACCGGTCGGCCAGAGTGGCCCGCAGTGGTGTGGCCCGCTCAGCGATGTGCTGCTGGGCACGGACGTACTCGGCGCGACCGGCCGGCGTTTCGACGGCGATCGGCTCGAATCCGTAGTCGCGGAGATCATAGGGGCTCGCCCGCATGTCCAGCGAACGGGCATCGGCGGCGAGTCGCAGACAGTCCATCACGACGTCGGAATCAACCAGCGGGCCGAGTTTGAAGGCCCACTTGTACAGATCCATCGCAGCGTGCACGCAGCCCGGTTGTTCGGTCGCGAGCTGGCTGTCGCGGGTGAGCTGCTCGGTGTTGCGGCGGGTGGCCGGCTCGGTGAAGAAGCGGAACGCGTCAAAGTGGCTGCAGCGCAACGGCATCGACTCGACGACGGCGTTGGTGCCTTCCGCGCCGAGGCGCAGCGGCACCTGGCCGTGGCGCACCGCGGGCGCCCGGTAGACCATCGCCCACTCGTGCATCCCGAAGCAATTCATCCGGGCGGGGCGTGCGGCCGTCGCCCGCAGCAGCCTGGCGATGAACCGCACCGTGTCTGCGCGCGACACCAGGTGCTCATCGGTGACTGTCACGCCGTGGCGTCCACGCCCGTAGCCGCTGCGCTCGAGATAGCGCTCCGCCGCATCGCCGCGGATCTCGACACCGAAGCCGGGGTGCCAGACCCGCAGGTGCCGCGGCCGAAGGCTGTAGTAGGTGAACAGGAAGTCCCAGACCGGGTGGGTCTCACCGACCCGCGCTCGCCTGCGATGAGGCTCACAAAACTCGTCCACCCGGTTCTGGTGCACGCGCTCGCGGATGGTCCAGTCGGCCTCGTCGAGGACGACCATTTCAGGCACGATCGTGCGGTGCACTACATCAGGCACGGTCGTGCGGCGCACGACATCAGGCACGGTGCGTCCTGTCGCGCACGGCGCCGACCACGTCCTCCACCAGATCTTCAAGCGTGACCATCGCCGAGACCCCGCCGTCGGCGGCGGTAACGAGAGCCAGATGGCTGTTGTTGCGCCGCAGCAGCGACAACGCATCGGGCAGCGGCGTCGCGTCGGGCACCTCCGGAAGCGGCCGCACCGACGTCGGGTCCACTACGGCATCCGGATCATCGACGAGCGCCAGCACGTCCTTGATGTGCACGTAGCCGACGAAGCTGCCCCATGAATCGACGACCGGGAAACGCGAGTAGCCAGTCTCTGCCAATGCACGCTGGATCGCCGCCACTGTCGGTCCGGACCCGTCGCCGCTTGCCGTCACCGCGTGCACCGCGCTGAGCGGTACCGCGACATCGGCGACCACTCGGTTGCGAATCTGCAGTGCCCGCGACAGCCGGTTGTGCTCCTCGGGATCGAGCAGGCCCTCAGACATCGATTCGGCGATCATCTCGGAGAGTTCGACGGTCGAAACCGTGTTTTCCAGTTCGGTCTTCGCCTCGACCCCGAACATCCGCAGGATCACGTGGGCACACCAGTCGTACACCGCGATGACGGGCCTGGCGGCGCGCACCCACAGCAGGTATGGCGGCACCAGCAGCATGGCCGCCGACTCGGGCCCCGCGATCGCGATGTTCTTCGGCACCATTTCACCGAGGAGCACGTGCAGCACCACGACGATCGTGATCGCGATGACGAACGACACCGTGTGCAGCACGGTGTCGGGAATGCCGAACAAGTGGAACGGCCGCTCGAGCAGGTGCGCCACCGCCGGTTCGCCAACCCGGCCCAGCAGGATCGAACAGACCGTGATGCCGAGCTGCGCGCCCGCCAGCATCAGCGGCAGGTTCTCGCCGGCTCTGATCACCGCCACCGCGCTGTGCTTGCCCTGCTCGGCCAGCGCCTCGAGCCGGTCGCGCCGCGCCGAGATCAGCGCGAACTCGGCGCCGACGAAAAACGCGTTGGCCGCGAGCAGCACCAAGGTCAAGATCACGCCGAGGAAGTCACCCATCGCAGCCACCTCTCCTCGCGCTAGTGCTCATCGGTGCCCTCCGGTTCGTCGTCGCGCCTGCCCAGCTGCGTCAGCTCCAGCTGATCGATGCGCCGCCCGTCCATCCGCACCACCGTGGCAAGCCAGCGCACCGGATCATCCAGCGGCGCGTCGGGGTCGAAGGCCGTCAATTCGACAGACTCACCTTCTTCGGGGATGTGGCCCAGCTCCTGAAGCACGAGGCCGCCGATGGTCTCGTATTCGCCTTCTGAGGCCCGGAATCCGGTGGCTCCTGCCACTTCGTCGATGCGCAGCAGACCGGATACCTGCCAGCCCTGGCCGGCCTGCACGACGTCGGCGGTCGGCTCGTCGTGTTCGTCACGGATGTCGCCGACGATCTCCTCGATGACGTCCTCGACCGTCACCATGCCCGCTGTCCCGCCGTATTCGTCGACAACCAATGCGGTCTGCAGGCCGTTGGCCCGCAACTGCGCCATCACGTCATCGCCGTCCAGGGTTGACGGCACTCGAGCGACGGGCTGCGCCAGGCCGGCCAGCTTGGTTGTCTTGTGCCGCTGCGGCGGGACTTCGAAGACCTGCTTGACGTGCACGATGCCGGCGGTCTCGTCGAGGTCGCCCTCGACGATCGGGAATCGCGAATAACCGCTCTGGATGGCCGCTTCCACCAGATCGGCGACGGTGTCGTCAACCTCGAGCGTGACGATTTCCGTCCGTGGCGTCATCAGCTCCTCGGCTGTCCGGGAGCCGAACTGCAGCGAGCGGTCGACCAGCGTCGCGGTGACAGGATCCAACGAACCCCGCCGCGCCGAGTTGCGCACCAACGACACCAGCTCCTGCGGCGAGCGGGCCGAGCGCAACTCCTCTGCAGGCTCGATGCCGAGACGACGAAGGATCCAGTTCGCGCTTCCGTTGGTCAGGTGAATCAACGGGGTGAACAGCATCGAGAACAGCACCTGCGGGCCTGCCACCACGCGTGCGACCGGCAGCGGCTTTGCCACGGCCAGGTACTGCGCGACGAGCTCACCGAACACCATCGATACCGACGTCGCGATCAGCAGCGCCAGCCCCAACGCCAGGCCGCCGGACACGTCGGGCGACAACGACGTCGCCGCGAACACCGGCTCGAGCAGATGCGCAACGAGGGGCTCGGCCAGGTAGCCGGTGATCAGCGTGGTGATCGAAATGCCGACCTGGGCGCCGGAGAGCTGGAACGACAACGTTCGATGCGCCCGCTGCACGAGCTGGTCGCGGCGCCCACCGCTGCGCGCGTTCGCGTCGACCGTGCTGCGCTCGAGCGCGGTCAGCGAGAACTCGGCGGAGACGAACACCGCGGTGCCTGCGGTCAGAACGGCGAAGGCCAACAGCGCGAGCACGGAGTACACGACGCTCATCGCGTCATCACCAAACGTTCGCCGGGCCGCATGCCCGGCCGACTAGTGGACGGCTCGGAGTCGGAAGGCTCCGGCCGCTCGACAGGGCAGCCGACGGCCTCGACGGGTGCCTGCGGCACGGGGTCCCTTTCGAGTAGGCGCGTGAGGAAAAACCTATGTTAGCCGTCTCGGCCGCCGCGGGGCCTCACCATCCGGTGGGCAGTGGGTGGCCTTCGGCGAATCCGGCAGCGGACTGCACCCCGACAACCACCTTGTCGTGGAGTTCGGCGATGGTCGCGGCGCCGACGTATGTGCACGTGCTGCGTACCCCGGAGGTGATGTGGTCAAGCAGGTCCTCGACCCCGCCGCGCGACGGATCCAGCCCCATCCGTGAGGTCGAGATGCCCTCCTCGAACAACGCCTTACGGGCCCGGTCGAAGGAGCTGTCGCCTGCGGTGCGGGCGGCAACGGCGCGCTTGGACGCCATGCCGTAGCTCTCCTTGTACGGCTGGTCCTCGCGGTCGCGCATCAGGTCGCCGGGCGACTCGTAGGTACCCGCGAACCATGAGCCGATCATCACGTTGGCCGCGCCCGCCGCCAGCGCCAGGGCCACGTCGCGGGGGTGACGAACACCACCGTCGGCCCACACGTGGCCGCCGAGTTGCCTTGCTGCAGAAGCACATTCGACTACTGCGGAGAACTGCGGTCGGCCGACGCCGGTCATCATTCGGGTGGTGCACATCGCTCCGGGCCCGACGCCGACCTTGACGATCGACGCACCCGCTGTGATCAGGTCGCGGGTGCCTTCGGCGGAGACGACGTTGCCCGCGGCAATGGGCAGCCCCAGGTCGAGAGACGACACCGATTTGATCGCGTCGAGCATCTTGAGCTGATGGCCGTGCGCAGTGTCGATCACCAGCAGGTCGACACCTACTTCGGCGAGCGAACGGGCCTTGGCGCCGACGTCGCCGTTGATGCCGACGGCCGCTGCGATCCGCAGCCTTCCGCTGGCGTCGACGTTGGGGGTGTAGATGCCGGCCCGGACCGCGCCGGTGCGGGTCAGCACGCCGGCCAGCGTGCCATCGGGTTCGGTCAGTACAGCCACGTCGACCGGCGCATGGTCGAGCAGGTCGAAGACCTTGCGCGGGTCGGTGCCGGTTGGTGCGGTGACGAAATCGGATATCGCGATGTCACGCACTCGGGTGAATCGGTCGACCCCGTCGCAATTGGCCTCGGTGACCAGGCCGATGGGGCGGCCCTCGAACACCACCACCGCGGCGCCGTGTGCACGTTTGTGGATCAGCGCCATCGCGTCGGAGACCGAGTCGTCGGGGGACAGCACGACCGGCGTGTCAGCGACCAGGTCGCGGCTCTTGACGAAGTCGACCGTCTCCTTCACCGCCGAAATGGGCAGGTCTTGCGGGAGGACGACGATGCCGCCACGGCGGGCGATGGTCTCGGCCATCCGACGACCGGCCACCGCGGTCATGTTCGCGACCACCACGGGGATGGTGGTGCCCGACCCGTCCGTCGTCGAAAGGTCGACGTCGAAGCGTGACTGGACGTCCGAGTGTCCAGGGACGATGAAGACGTCGTTGTAGGTCAGGTCATAGGCAGGCTGGTGGCCGTCGAGAAATCGCATCACCTGCGATTCTAGTTGGACAGAACTACCCCGCCGAGATCGACGTTTTGGCGGCTTCCACTCGTACTTCCCGCGCAAATGTGCGTGTGGCTAGGCGGGCACCTCGCTGCCGTCGCCGCTCCACAGCGTGTGGAACTTCTGCTCGCGGTCAGCATCCGTGCGCGCGTAGGTGTGCGCGCCGAAGAAGTCGCGCAGACCCTGGATCAGCGCCGCGGGCAGCCGCTCGGTGCGCAGCGCGTCGTAATAGGACAGCGCGGACGAGAAGCCTGGGATCGGGATGCCGAGCTGTGTCGCGGTGACCACCACGCGGCGCCAGCTGTCGATGGCGTTTTCCACCGCGCTGCGGAAGTACGGCGCCGCGATCAGCGTCGGCAGGTTCGGGTCCTCGTCGAACGCGTCCTTGATCCTGTTGAGGAACTTCGCGCGAATGATGCAGCCGCCGCGCCAGATGGTGGCCAGATCGCCGGGTGTGATGCCCCAGTCGTACTCTGCGCTGCCCGCCTGGATCTGATTGAAGCCCTGTGCGTAGGCGACGATCTTCGACGCATAAAGCGCCTGGCGCACGTCCTCAACGAATTTGTCTGCGTCGCTGGGCTTTTCGCCGAGATCACCGGACGCCAGGCCCGTCGTCGCCTTCCGCTGCGCCACCGATCCCGACAGCGCGCGGGCGAACACCGCCTCGGCGATACCGGTGACCGGCACGCCGAGGTCGAGCGCGGACTTCACCGTCCAGCGGCCCGTGCCCTTCTGCTCGGCCTCGTCGACGATGACGTCGACGAGCGGCTGGCCCGTCTTCGCGTCGACCTGGCGCAGCACCTTGGCGGTAATCTCCACCAGGAAACTGTCCAGGTCGCCCTTGTTCCATTCGTCGAAGACATCGGCGATCTCACCGGCGGACTTGCCGAGGCCGTCGCGCAGCAGCTGATAGGCCTCGCCGATCAGCTGCATGTCGGAGTACTCGATGCCGTTGTGCACCATCTTCACGAAATGCCCTGCGCCATCGGGGCCGATGTGAGTGCAGCAGGGCACACCGTCGACGTGGGCGGAGATCTCCTCCAGCAGCGGGCCCAGCGATGTGTAGGACTCGGCCGGACCGCCTGGCATGATCGACGGACCGTTCAGCGCGCCTTCCTCGCCGCCGGAGATGCCTGCGCCGACGAAGTGCAGCCCACGCTCCCGCATCGCCTTCTCGCGGCGGATGGTGTCGGTGTAGAGCGCGTTGCCGCCGTCGATGATGATGTCGCCTTCTTCCATCGCGTCGGCGAGCTCGTTGATGACGGCGTCCGTGGGGTCGCCCGCCTTGACCATGATCAGCACCCGCCGCGGTTTCTCAAGCGCGTCAAGGAATTCCGCGATGGTTTCGCTGCGGACGAACTTTCCCTCGGAGCCGTGGTCTTTGAGCAGTGCATCGGTCTTGGCCACCGATCGGTTATGCAGCGCCACGGTGTAGCCGTGCCTGGCGAAGTTGCGTGCGATGTTGGAGCCCATCACGGCCAGACCGGTGACCCCGATCTGAGCGGTGCCGGTCGTGTCAGGGTTTGCAGACGAGCTCATGCGGGCGGCCTTTCGTTGTTTGGTTATGACAGACAGTCTTCGACCCACACCTGTGACTACGCGATGAACAGTCGATGTAGTTCCGTCAGCCACGGCACGGCCAGAGCCAGAGTGGGCACCACAAGCACGGCGGCGGCGGCGAGGTAGGCGATCGCGGCGAGTACGCGGCTGTTCGGTTGCCCGCCGAGCCGGCGCACCCGCAGCAGGGTGGTCGGACCGCCGACGGCAAGCGCACCCGACGGGGTGCGACCGGACGCGCAGGCGACCAGTGCACGCGCCAGGGGAGTGGGCCCTGCGGCGCGCACGGCGGCGTCGTCGGCAAGCATCTCGATGAGCAGGCGCACGGCATCCAGGGCGTTGCCGCTGCGGACGAATCGGGGGAACGCGGCGTGCACCGCGGTGAACATTTCCAGAACCAGGTCGTGACGGGCCCGCAGGTGCGCGCGCTCGTGGGTGAGAATCGCGTCAATCTCGCTGTCGGACAAGGATTTCAGTGTTCCCTCGCTGACCACCACGCGACTGCGCACGCCCGGCAGGCAGTAGGCCAGCGGTTGCCTCACATCGAGGATGCGCAGACCGCTGGCCTTGGTACAGACCTGGGGCGGGTTCGACTCGTGCGACATGTCGAGCAGGTCCACCATCATCCGGTGATGTGCGCGCCTGCGACGGGTGGCGATGGCGACCTGCAGGACGGCGTAGGTCAGCCGCGCCCCGATCACAAGGGTGAGCGCGAAGACGATGAGGAGGGCACCCCACAGCGGCCAGCCCAGCGCATCGATCTCACTGCTGACGGTTGCGGTGGGGCGGCCGTCGGGGCCAGGGACGAACAGCCGGCTTGCGATTGCGATGCCTGCCGAAAAGGCCGACAACACCGCGGCGAGGGCGATGGACTGCCAGAGCACGATCGCGGCCCGCGGTGCGCGCTGCGGCCATGACGCCCGCGCCAGCACTGCCGGGACTGGTCCCGACAGGACCAGCGCGACGATGGTGAAGGCCAGCGCGGACACGCTGTCAGTATTTCTCAGCCGGTGCCCGGATTACCAGCGGGCGGGGATTCGCTCTGCTTACTTTCCAACTCGGCGAGCGCACGGCGCAGTGCTGCGGCCTCGTCGGCGCCGACGCGTTCGACGAAGTGCACCAGCGCGGCCTCTCTGCTGCCGGAGTCCGAGACCTGGTCGAGCGCATCGACCATCAGCCCGGCGACCAGCTCATCGCGACCGTGCATTGGAGCGTATCGATGAGCGCGGTCATCGCGGTGCTGCACGACGAGGTTCTTTTTGGCCAGCCGCTGCAGCACGGTCATGATCGTTGTGTAGGCCAGATCGCGCTGAGCCGACAGTGCCTCGTGGACCTGGCGCACGGTTTGGGGCTCACCGGACGACCACAGGTGGTCCATCACAGCGCGTTCAAGTTCCCCAAGACGCGTCAACTTTGCCATGTTCCGTTCATCTCCTACGGGCAGTAGATCCAGGGTACTACGGCGTTACTACGTTGCGTCGTATCTAGCGCTTCAGAACAACGGCCCCGATGGTGCGCACTGTTCCGGCAGTGGTCATCAGGCCCGTCTCGCGCGCTTGTGAGTCCAGTCACAGGCGATATCGCTTCAGCACGCAATGATTATAGTAAGGCTAACCTAAGTCAATGTCGGGAGGCCCTCATGACGGTTCTGATCGAGGATCCACTCATCTCGAGCATGGCGATCAGGCGGACACTGCCGCTGCACGAATCCAGCCGCAGGCTGCGCGTGCTCTATCCCGAATGCCCTCGCGTCTACGGCGTTGCCGTGATGGGCGACCTGTCGCGTCGGCGGTGGTGGCCGTTGGTCGAGGCGGTGACGGCCGATCGACTGCAGGCGATGTATGACATCGCGGCCGCCGAGACTGACAGCCGCGGGGCGATCGCCCAGCAGCTGGCCGCCACACTGGCACACGTCGTGGTCGGGCGCGTCGTGCCGCTGCTGGTGCTCGAGGGCCGCGCCTGGGACACCGGCCTCGAGAACCTCTGGGTGCACGTGGATTCCGAGGGCGCGATCGACTGGGTGGGCGTGTCGGATCCGCAGCTGCGGGCGCTGCCCGATGATCCTGATCTGTCCGGTGCAGGCATCGTTGCGCTGCCGAGCGAGGCGGCGTTGACCACCTGGGTCGCGCACCGCTGCCACCGCGCACTCGATCCACTGTTCGCGAAGCTGTTCGACGTGTGTGCTGGCGCCATGCCGGTCGCGTCGATGTGGCACATCGTCGGCGGTGCCGTCGTCAGCGCCGCGACACAGGTACCGCTGCTGGCCGGGTCGAGCGAGCTGACGAGCATGCGGCGCGCACAGGCCGTACTCGACGCGCTGGTCGGTTTCGGCTTGCCGGTGCGCGGCTGCAGCCGGATGGCTGCACGGAAGGCCTTGCTTAATTAGGGCAGCCTTGCCTATCCTTACCGCACAAGTTCACAACTGAATACGAATGAATACGAACCACCGGACCGCGCCGGAGTCCTGAGGGCTGCAGAGACTCCCGGTCCGCTCGAAGGATGGGCCCCGCGCAATCGGCGTGGGGCCCATCCATGTTCCGAGCTTCAGGCGGGCTCGACGGCGCCGGCCGCGTCGGTCTACTCCTTGAACGACCCCACGTTGTAGACGTCGGTATAGCCAAGTTCCTTGAGCGTTTGACCCGACAACGCCGAGCGGCCGCCCGATGCACAGTACGGGATGACGGTCTTGTCCTTCGCAAGATTCTGGTCGTGGTAAGGGGTTTCGGGGTCAGCGCGGAATTCGAGCATGCCCCCGTGGAATGTGCACCGCACCCGCGACCTTGCCGCTCTGCGCGACCTCCGGTGCGTCGCGTACGTCGACGACGACGGCATTACCCTTCGCGATCAACTCCTGACCCTGTGCGGGCGAAATCCGCGGCACAACGGCATTGGCGGCTTCCAACAAGTCCTTCACGCTCTTGGCCATGCCCGACGATAACGCCGGGGGCCGCGGCCGTGGCCCGGTCCACGACGTGTAGACACAAGTGCGTGACGACGGACGTAGCCGGCCAACTGGGCAAGGGATTCGACAACGAGCTCGGGCTCGAGTACCTGGAATTCAGCCCCGACGGCCTGCGGGCGCAGTTACAGATCCACGACAAACTGCTGCAGATGGCCGGAATCGTGCACGGCGGCGTGTACTGCGCCGTGATCGAGAGCGTGGCCAGCGTGTCCGGCGCAGTCTGGCTGGCCGAACACGGCGGCGGCACGGTCGTCGGCGTCAACAACAACACCGACTTCCTGCGCGCGATCTCGTCGGGAACCGTGACGGCGCAGTCGACGCCGATCCATCGGGGCCGCCGCCAGCAGCTGTGGCTGGTCACCATCACCGACGACGACGACCGCGTCGTCGCCCGCGGCCAGGTGCGGCTGCAGAACATTCCGCCCGAGTAGCAGCCACCTCACAGGCCGAAATCAGATTCCGGCACGCGAAACGGCCATTCGCGTGCGAAGAGTCTGACCTCGCGCCGGATCGCGTGCGCTGCTGACTGGCCCCACCCGTGGCAATATCGCTCGCTATGCGTCTGACCCCGCATGAGCAGGACCGGCTGCTCATCTCGTATGCCGCCGAGCTAGCGCGCCGCCGACAGGCGCGCGGGCTGCGGCTCAATCATCCCGAGGCCGTCGCCATGATCACCGACCACCTCCTCGAGGGCGCCCGCGACGGCCGCACAGTGGCGGAGTTGATGGTGAGCGGCCGCGAGGTGTTGTCCCGCGAGGAGGTCATGGACGGCGTACCCGAGATGCTCGACGACGTCCAGGTGGAGGCCACCTTCCCCGACGGCACCAAGCTCGTCACCGTCCACCAGCCGATCCCATGACCAGCGAGAAGCCGAAGGCGGATCGCGCACCGTGGAAGCCGGGTGAAGTCTTCTACGGCGACGGCGATATCGAGATCAACGCCGGTGCCACCCGGCTGACGCTCGACGTCGTCAACAGCGGCGATCGCCCGGTTCAGGTCGGCAGCCATGTGCACCTGCCGCAGGCCAACGCTGCGCTGCAGTTCGACCGAGATGCCGCGCACGGTCATCGGCTCGACATCCCTGCCGGTACCGCAGTCCGGTTTGAACCCGGTGTGGCCCAGCGGGTTTCGGCCGTACCCCTGAGCGGTTCGCGCGAGGTGCATGGGCTTACCCTCGATCCTCCCGGCAAGTTGGACGCGTCATGACTCAGCTTTCGCGCGCCCGTTACGCCACGCTGTTCGGCCCGACCACCGGCGACCGGATCCGGCTCGCCGACACCGACCTGGTCATCGAGATCACCGAAGACCGCAGCGGCGGCCCCGGATTGGCGGGCGACGAGGCGGTGTTCGGCGGCGGCAAGGTGCTTCGCGAGTCGATGGGGCAGGGTCGCGTCAGCCGCGCCGACGGCGCACCCGACACCGTCATCACCGGGGTGGTGATTCTCGACTACTGGGGAATCATCAAGGCCGACATCGGAATTCGCGACGGGCGCATCGTCGCGATCGGCAAGGCCGGTAACCCGGACATCATGTCCGGTGTGCATCCCGACCTCGTGGTCGGCCCGTCGACCGAGATCATCGCGGGCAACGGCCGCATCGTCACCGCGGGCGCCATCGACTGCCATGTGCACCTGATCTGCCCCCAGATCATGGAGGAGGCGCTGGGCGGTGGCATCACCACCATCATCGCGGGCGGCACCGGGCCCGCCGAAGGCAGTAAGGCGACCACCGTCACCCCGGGGTCCTGGCATCTAGCCCGCATGCTCGAAGCCCTCGACTCGTGGCCGCTGAACATCGCGCTTCTCGGCAAGGGAAACACCGTCAGCGCCGATTCGATGTGGGAGCAATTGCGTGGTGGCGCAGCGGGATTCAAGCTGCACGAGGACTGGGGGACGACACCTGCGGCAATCGACGCTTGCCTGACGGTGTCGGAATCTGCCGGCGTGCAGGTCAACATCCACACCGACACGCTGAACGAGGCAGGCTTCGTCGAGGACACGCTGGCCGCGGTCAAGGGACGCTCGATACACGCCTATCACACCGAAGGCGCCGGCGGTGGCCACGCACCCGACATCATCACCGTGGTCTCACACGGCAATGTGCTACCGAGTTCGACGAACCCGACCCGGCCGCACACGGTCAACACGCTCGACGAGCACCTCGACATGCTGATGGTGTGCCATCACCTGAACCCCAGTGTCCCTGAGGATCTCGCATTCGCCGAGAGTCGCATCCGGCCCTCGACCATTGCCGCCGAGGATCTGCTGCACGACATCGGCGCGATCTCGATGATCGGCAGCGACGCGCAGGCGATGGGCCGCATCGGTGAGGTGGTGCTGCGCACCTGGCAGACCGCGCACGTGATGAAGCGTCGGCGCGGTGCGCTGGACGGCGACGGGAAGGCCGACAACAACCGGGCCCGGCGTTACGTCGCGAAATACACGATCTGCCCGGCCGTCGCCCACGGCCTCGACGACCACATCGGCTCGGTCGAGGTCGGCAAGCTCGCCGACCTGGTGCTGTGGGAGCCTGCGTTCTTCGGCGTCCGCCCGCACGCGGTGCTCAAGGGCGGCATGATCGCCTGGGCCGCAATGGGAGACGCCAACGCCTCGATCCCGACGCCGCAACCGGTGCTGCCGCGGCCGATGTTCGGCGCCGCACCCGCAGCAGCCGCGGCCACGTCAGTCCACTTCGTTTCGCCGCAAGCCGTCGAGGATGGACTGGCCGACCGACTCGCTGTCAACCGAAAACTGTTTGCGGTCAAAAACGTTCGGCAAGTCGGTAAAGCTCAGATGCCGCTCAACGATGCACTGCCGAGCATCGAGGTCGATCCGGACACCTTCACCGTGCGCATCGACGGCGATGTGTGGCAGGAGCAGCCCGCCGCCGAATTGCCGATGGCGCAAAGGTATTTCCTGTTCTGATGACCAACCTCTCGACACTGCTGACGCTGGCCGATTCGCGACTGCCGACCGGCGGGCATGTGCATTCCGGCGGTGTCGAGGAGGCGGTTACCTCGGGTATCGTGGTTGACCTCGCGACGCTGCGGGCGTACCTGGGCCGCCGGATCCGCACCCACGGTCTGGTGACGGCATCGGTGGCCGCCGCGGTGCACGCGGGCAGCCTGACCATCGCGGATGCCGATCGCGAAACCGACGCCCGCACACCGGCTGCCGCTGCGCGGCAGGCGTCGCGCGCGCAAGGGCGGGGCCTTGCGCGGCTGGCGCGGCGGGTATGGCCCGACCATGACTGGCACCCGCTCGGGACGACACCACACCTCGCGGTTGCCGCAGGCGCCGTCGGCAACGCCAGCGGACTGAATCCCGACCAGACCGCGCTGTCGGTCGTCTACACCACGATGACCGGCTCAGCCACGGCCGCGCAGCGACTACTGGCGCTCGATCCCGCCGACGTCGCAGCGCTGACCTTTGAGCTGGCGCCGCTATGCGAGGTCACGGCCGCCGTGGCCGGCAAGGAACTGGCCGACCTGTCCGATCCGCTGCTCGACGTGCTTGCCCAGCGGCACAGCGAACGCGAGCGCCCGTTGTTCGTCTCCTGAAAGGCAAACCATGCCACCGCATTACCTCGACGGCGAGCCCCATGCCCACACCGCGCGTCCGCGCCGCGAGCGGCAGCCGGGTGAGCCGCTGCGCATCGGCATCGGCGGCCCCGTCGGTTCCGGCAAGACCGCGCTCGTCGCTGCGCTGTGCAGGCAACTGCGCGACAAACTGTCGTTGGCGGTGCTGACCAACGACATCTACACCACCGAGGACGCCGACTTCCTGCGCCGCCATGCAGTGCTGCCGGACGAGCGGATCGCCGCGGTGCAAACGGGTGGCTGCCCGCACACGGCGATCCGCGACGACATCACGGCGAATCTGGACGCCATCGACGACCTGATTGCACGCAATGACCGCCTCGATCTGATTCTGGTCGAGTCCGGCGGTGACAATCTGACCGCCACCTTCTCGTCGGGTCTGGTCGACGTGCAGATCTTCGTCGTCGACGTCGCCGGTGGTGACAAGGTGCCGCGTAAGGGCGGCCCAGGCGTCACCTTCTCGGATCTGTTGGTAATCAACAAGACTGACCTCGCTCCGCTGGTTGGCGCCGACCTGGACGTCATGCGCCGCGACGCGGCCAAGGTCCGCGGCGACAGGCCGGCAGTGTTGATCTCGTTGACGGAAGACCCGGCTGCGACTGCCGTGCTGGCGTGGGTGCGGGAGCAACTGTGCGTTCCGACGTCCTGATCGTCGCGCACCGCGACCGTGCGCCGCGCATCGAATGCGGGGGCGGAGTCGCGGCGCGGCGTACCGAACCCGAGACCGTCCACCTGGTTTCGGCGGCCGCCACCCCGCTCGGCGGCGACGCGATCCACATCCGCGTGGTGGTGGAAGAGGGCGCGCGACTGCGGGTGCGCACCGCGGCGGCGACAGTCACGCTGCCCGGCGCGATAACAACGGAGTCGCACGCATTTTGGACGGTCGAATCGGCAGGCGATCTCGACATCGACCCGCAGCCGACGGTCGTCGCCGCCACGTCGCGCCATTTCACCTCGACGCGGCTCGCGTTGACGCCAGCAGGCCGCGTTCGTATGCGTGAGCGCGTTCAGATCGGCAGATCAGATGAGCAGCAAGGCTTTTGGTCGGGATCGCTGCACGCCGATGTGGACGGGTCACCGCTACTGCGACACCGCATCGAGCTTGGCCACGGAGCGGTGGCCGACGACGCACTGGGAACGCCGATGGCATGCATCAGCGAATTGCACTATCCCGATACGGATATCGAGACGGCAGGCGTCTCACTGGCATTGGCCGGTGGGGGCTGCCTGTCGACCTGGCAGGGGGAGCGGCTCTAGCTGGCCGCCTTCTCCTTGTCCTGCACGGACGCCGCTATCTCCTGCAGCTCTTCAATCCGGGTGCGCGCGTACGCCTGCTGCTCAGTGATGGTCAGGTTGCCGCGAGCTGTCGACAGGAACGTCACCGTCCACGACAGCAGCGTGGTGATCTTCGTCTTGAATCCGACGAGATACACCAAGTGCAGCACGAGCCACGCGAGCCAAGCGATGAAGCCGCCGAACTCCAGCGGCCCGACCTTAGCTACCGCCGAGAACCGCGACACCGTCGCCATCGAGCCCTTGTCGAAGTACTGGAACGGTTCGCGCTTGGTCGGGTCGGCGCCCTTCAGCTCGGCCTTGATGGCCTTAGCGGCGTACTTGGCGCCCTGGATAGCGCCCTGCGCCATGCCAGGCACGCCTTCGACTGCCGCCATATCGCCGACGACAAAGACGTTCGGATAACCGGGGATCGTCAAGTCCGGCAGCACCTTGACCCGGCCCGCGCGGTCAAGCTCCACCTCGGACTGCTCGGCGAGGGTGCGGCCCAGCGGGCTGGCCGAGACACCGGCCGACCACACCTTGGTCGAGGATTCGATGCGGCGGATGCCGTTTGCGTCCTTCACCGTGATGCCGTTGCGATCAACATCGGTGACCATTGCACCGAGCTGGATCTCGACGCCCATCTTCTCCAGCCGGGCCTTCGCCTTGTTGCCCAACTTCTCGCCCATCGGCGGTAGCACCGCAGGAGCCGCATCGAGCAGGATCACCCGCGCCTGCGTCGAATCGATATGGCGGAACGCACCTTTGAGCGTGTGGTCGGCGAGTTCGGCGATCTGCCCTGCCATTTCGACGCCGGTGGGACCGGCACCGACAACGGTGAACGTCAGCAGCTTCTCTCGGCGGGAGGGATCGCTGGAGCGCTCGGCCTGTTCGAACGCACCGAGGATCCTGCCACGCAGTTCGAGCGCATCATCGACCGTCTTCATGCCCGGCGCCCATTCGGCGAAGTGGTCGTTGCCGAAGTAGGACTGGCCAGCGCCGGCCGCCACGATCAGGGTGTCGTAGGGCGTGACGTAGTCGTGTCCGAGCAGCTCCGACTTGACCGTCCGGTTGGCCAGGTCGATGTGTGTGACGTTGCCCAGCAATACCTGCGCGTTCTTCTGCTTGCGCAGGATGATCCGGGTGGGCGGAGCGATCTCGCCCGACGAGATGATGCCGGTGGCCACCTGATACAGCAGCGGCTGGAACAGATGATGCGTGGTCCTGGCAATCATCTTGATGTCGACGTCGGCGTGCTTGAGTGCCTTGGCGGCGTTCAGCCCTCCGAACCCCGAACCGATGATCACCACCTTGTGCCGATCGGTTGCAGTGGCTCCGGGATGGCTCATGTTGGGCTCCTCGACGGACTACACGTGCACTTACATAGACACTACGGTAGCCGCCGTGCGTCCCCGCAAAACGGTGAGATTTACCACCCCGCGGGGGATTACCCGAGCAGTGGCTTCAACTTTTCGGCCACCGCGGTGATGCCGCCGGGCTGGTAGCCGTTCAGGCTCGTCACCGGGCTGAGGATGACCCCGTCGACGCCCGCGTCGAGGACCTTCGTCTTGATCTGGTCGGCCACCTGCTCGGGCCCACCGACTACGGCCTGCTGCTTGAAGTCATCAGGAATCAGATCGGGGGTGACGTTCTCGTCGATGATCGCGATCACCAGCATGCTGGTTTCCAGCGTGGCCGGATCGCGGCCAATCTCCTCGCAGCGCTCCTTGACCACAGCCACTTTGCGCGGCAGCTCGTCGAAGCCGGCGATGATGTTCAGGTGGTCAAAGTACTTGGCCGCCAACGGAATTGTCTTCTTCTCGCCGCTGCCGCCGATCATCAGTGGGATGTGGTCACGGAACCGCGGCTCGGCCATCGCCTCCTTGGCGCGGTAGTACTTACCCTCGAATGTCGGCCGCTCACCCTTCAGCATCGGCAGGATGATCTGCAACGCCTCGTCGAGTTTGTTGAAGCGGTCGGTGAAGGTACCGAACTCATACCCCAGTGAGTCGTGCTCGAGTTCGAACCATCCGGTGCCGATGCCGAGAATGGCGCGGCCCTGGCTCGCGACGTCCAGGGTGGTGATGGCCTTGGCGAGCAATGTCGGGTTGCGGTAGGTGTTGCCGGTGACCAGCGTGCCAAGCTGCACGTTCTTGGTCACGGTCGCCAGCCCGCCGAGGGTGGTGTACGCCTCGAGCATCGGCTGGTCCGGCGTGCCGAGGCCGGGCAGCTGATAGAAGTGGTCCATCACGAAGACGGAGTCGAAGCCGGCAGCGTCGGCCTCCTGCGCCTGCGCGATGACCGTCGGGAAGAGCTGTTCGACGCCGGTGCCGTAGGAGAAGTTGGGGATTTGAAGTCCGAGTTTGATGGTCACGCCTTCACGTAACCACAACTAAGCGGGGCGGTCACCCCGGTTCAGCTTCGGGCGAACGACGGAATATTTAGCCGAAGTTTGCCAGCGCACCATGGCTGACGTGCAACGTCTGCCCGGTGATGTGCCGGGCGGCGGGCGTGGTCAGGAACAACGCCAGCCGGGCGATCTCCGCGGCGACCGGAGCCGGCGTGCGGGACAGACCGTCGTAGCCGGGCTCGGCGTTGCGGCCGGACGCCACCGCATTGACCGTGATGCCGCGGGTGCCGAAGTGCGTGGCCTGACCGGCCGTCCAGTCGGCGATCGCGGCCTTCACCGCGGCCTCGGCGCTGCCTTCGCGCGGCTGCTCGGGGACGACGTTGACGATCGAGCCACCGGAGCGCAGATGATCGCCGAGGATCTGCACGGTCAACACCGCCGACAGCACGGTCGTGTCGAGGGCGTTGCGCCATGCAGCGGCCAGGTCGGACAGCGTGTAGGTGCGCGGATCGCCTACATCCCACCGCGGCGCGGGCACGTTGACGATGGTGTCGAGGTGGTGCGGGAATTGGCTGCGGGCCTCTTCGAGGCTGGCCGGATCGGTGTTGTCGAACACGATCGCGTCGACTTCGAGCTCCTTGGCGGCGACCTCGAGGTCGTCGCGGCGTGCGCCTGCAATCACGACCCGGTGGCCTGCGTCGCGGAAGCTCTCCGCAACCGTGCGCCCCAGATCTGTATCGCCGCCGGTGACGAGCACCTCCATCACAAGGACCTCCTGCTTTCGTTCAACGCTGAACCCCAGCGATCCAGGGTCATGTTACTGGACAGTAGCTAGGGCGTGAAACTCGACACGACAACAGTTCGGTGTACGTGCCATAGGGTCGTGATTTGTGCTGCCCCGCTGGATTTATGTGCCCGCAGCGATCGGCGCATTCTTCGTGGTCCTCCCGCTGATCGCGGTCGCCGCCAAGGTCGATTGGCCGCACTTTTGGTCGCTGATTTCCAGCGAGTCGTCGACGACGGCGCTGCTGCTCAGCCTCAAGACCGCGGCCGCGAGCACCCTGCTCTGCCTGCTGCTCGGTGTGCCGATGGCGCTGGTGCTGGCGCGCAGCGACGCCCGCCTGGTGCGGATGGCACGGCCGCTCATCTTGTTGCCGCTGGTGCTGCCGCCGGTGGTTGGCGGGATCGCGCTGCTGTATGCATTCGGCAGGCTCGGGTTGATCGGCCAGTACCTCAACGCCGCGGGCATCCAGATCGCGTTCACGACGACGGCGGTGGTGCTGGCGCAGACGTTCGTGTCGCTGCCGTTCCTAGTCATCGCGTTGGAAGGCGCCGCGCGCACCGCCGGAGCCGACTACGAGGTGGTGGCCGCGACGCTCGGGGCCAAGCCGACGGCGGTGTGGTGGCGGGTGTCGCTGCCGCTGCTGGCGCCTGGTCTGATCTCCGGCGCAGTGCTGGCGTTCGCGCGGTCGCTGGGGGAGTTCGGTGCGACGCTGACCTTCGCCGGATCCCGTGAGGGTGTCACGCGCACACTGCCACTGGAGATTTACCTGCAGCGCGAAAGCGACGCCGACGCGGCGGTGGCGCTGTCCCTGCTTCTCGTCGCGGTGGCCGCCGTCGTCGTTGTCGGACTTGGCATTCGCCGGTTGCGGGGCGCCAATGCGTGGTAGCCGACGATGACCGGGGTTGCGCTGCGGGCGGTCGTCGAAAGTCGCGGCTTAGACATCGAATTCGACGTCGCTGCGGGCGAAGTGCTGGCCGTGCTCGGGCCGAACGGGGCAGGCAAGTCGACGGCGCTGCATGTGATCGCGGGGCTTGTGCGACCAGACCGCGGCGTCGTGCGCGTCGGGGACCGCGTGCTGACCGACACGGCGGCAGGCGTGCACGTCGCCACCCACGATCGTCGCGTCGGTCTGCTGCTGCAGGACCCGCTGTTGTTCCCCCATCTGACCGTCACCGCCAACGTGGCGTTCGCCCCGAGCAGTTCCCGTGCGGCAGCGGCACATTGGCTCGCCGAGGTCGACGCGGCAGATCTCGGCGACCGGATGCCGCGGCAGTTGTCGGGAGGACAGGCCCAGCGGGTGGCGTTGGCCCGAGCGCTGGCCGCAGAACCCGACGTGCTGCTGCTCGACGAGCCGCTTGCCGGCCTGGACGTCGGTGCGGCCACCGCTATGCGCAAGGTGCTGCGCCGCGTGCTGGCCCGCGACGGCCGCTCTGCGGTGCTGATCACCCACGACCTGCTCGATGTGCTCACGCTGGCGGATCGCGTGCTGGTGCTCGACGCTGGCCGGATAGTCGAATCCGGCTCGGCTGCAACGGTTTTGGCGACACCGCGAAGTCGGTTTGGGGCGCGCTTCGCCGGCGTCAACCTGGTCGGCGGCACTGCGGATGCCAGCGGCGTGCTGACGACGCAGTGGGGGACGACATGGCACGGCAGTCCAGGGGC